>CAVFXQ010000031.1:0-35012 GCA_963626555.1 Clostridiales bacterium | reverse complement strand
TCCACACACTGAGGCTCTCGCATTGCCTATCAAAGTTGAACAGACAACGTCAGAGTCCACGCCGATATGAAAAATCAAATCGTGTACTATACCTATACAAGAATATGCTACACCACAATAGGGCATAACAACTCTTGCATAGAACTACACGGGTTTGCTTATCACACCCGGAACATCTACCGTTGCTGAGTTCAAGACTTTGATTGCTGTGAATTTGCGAGATTCCAGTGTGTCTCAAACAGAGCGTTAAGTAAACGCCTTAAATATGTCTGCTTCTTTACTCCTTTCTGCTTTCCTGTACCATTGTTTGCTACATAAAAGTCTTGGAATACTGAAGCGTAGAGAATCAGCAAAAAGTTTAAAAAAAACTAAAACACCAATCGCTCTTTCGCAAAGGTATGTAAAACATTCTTCTTATTTTTGCTTTAGTGTAATAATTTTTAAGCATAATAGAATTAAAAATGAAAAGATTGTTCTATATGGTTGCTGCTTCGCTGCTCTCCTCTTCGTTGTGGGCGCAGCAAGTGAATCAGCCGATTCCTTTAGATCCATCCTTGCGGTATGGCATCCTTGACAATGGTCTTACTTACTATATAAAGCATAACGATGTGGTTCCCGATAGGGCGGATTTCTATATCGCTCAGAATGTGGGGGCTATCTTGGAGGAAGATAACCAAAATGGTCTCGCTCACTTTCTTGAACACATGGCTTTCAACGGCACAAAAAATTTCCCTGGTAAGAAAATCATCGACTATATGGAGTCTATCGGTGTGCAGTTTGGTAGCAATATCAATGCTTATACTTCCTTAGATGAAACAGTCTACAATATGAAGTCTGTGCCGACCATTCGTCCGTCTATCGTAGACTCCGCCTTGTTGGTGTTGCATGATTGGTCTGGCTTTATCTCGTTGGAAGATAAAGAGATTGACAATGAGCGTGGGGTGATTCGTGAGGAATGGCGCACTCGTATGAATGCGAACCGACGTTTGTGGAAAGCCTCTTTGCCTATAAAATACCCAAATTCTCAGTATGCGAAGCGAGATGTGATTGGCGATACGGCTATTATCAACAATTTTGCGTACGATACGCTTCGGACTTACTATCACCGTTGGTATCGTCCTGATTTGCAAGCAATCGTGGTAGTTGGTGATATTGATGTGGATACTGTTGAGGCTCGTATCAAGGAAATGTGGAAAGATATTCCTAAACGTGAAAATCCTGATGCTCGTGTTGTTTATCCTGTGCAACCGAATGATGAACCTATCGTGGCTGTGTTGACGGACGAAGAAGCTAAAACGTCGAGAATTGAGATTTCATATCGCCATGAACCTTTGCCAGATCGCTTGAAAACAAGTGTTACAGGCTATGTTATGTCGTTGGTTTTCAATCTGATTGAGAATATGATGAGCGACCGATTGGATGAGATAACCTCTAAGCCCGATGCTCCTTTTGCTGCTGGCTATAATGGCTATGGGGAAGAGGTGCGTCCTATCGATGCGTTTGTGATGTTGGCTGTTCCGAAGGAAGGAAAGGAGGAAGAGACTTTCTCGGCATTGCTCACGGAGGCAGAACGAATGAACCGCTATGGTTTCACGCAGACGGAGTTGGAACGTGCGAAACTCAATATGCTGAGCAATTATGAAAAGGCTTACAATGAGCGGAGTAAGACGAAAAACGAGTCGTATGTGCGTGAATATGTGCGCAATTACCTTGATTTTGAGCCAGTTCCAGGCATAGAATGGGAGTTTAATTGTGTGAAACAATATTTGCCTCATCTTACTTTGGAGATGATCAATGAAACGGCTGCTCGCATGGTTTCGGAGAAGAATATTGTGGTTGAAATGACTGGTCCGAAGAAATCGGAAGTGAAATTTCCATCCGAAGAGAAGGTGAAGGAGATGTTGAAAAACATAACTTCTGCGGAGATAAAACCGTACGAGGATAAGGTGATTGACACGAATCTGATTGATGAAAAACTAAAGGCTGGCAAAGTAAAATATTCTAAGCAGAATGCTGATTTCAAGAATGTTACGGAGTGGACTTTGTCGAATGGTATGAAAGTGGTTTTGCAACCTACGCTGTTGAAGGATGATGAGGTGTTGGTTTATGGTTATAGTGAGGGTGGTTTGTCAAAGGTGGACAATGTGTTGGATTTAGCATCTGCGAATTTATGTGCTTCGATTGCGTCGAACAATGGTATGGGGAAATATAATTTAATAGACCTTGGAAGGGTGTTGGCAGGCAAATATGTAAGTTTGAAGCCTTCTGTAGGTATGTATGATGAAAGCTTCTCTGGAAATTCATCTGTCAAGGATTTGGAGACGCTGATGCAGTTGATTTATTTGACATTCAAGGGTACGCGTCAAGATGATGAGAGTTACGCTTCATTAATGGCTCAATATGAGACTGTCTACGCAAATGCGGAGAAAGATCCATCAAGAACCTTTTCTGACTCTGTGCGTGCAACGGTGAGCGGCCATCATCCTCGCAGTTTCTCAATGGATCTTGAAAAATTGAAAGAAGTATCTCAAACGAAAGCCTTAAACATTTTTGATAGGCGTTTTGAAGATCCGAAAGATTTTACTGTTTATATGGTCGGAAATATAAACTTAGATTCTGTTAAGCCTTTGATAGAAAAATATTTAGGGGCTATTCCGAGACAAAAGAAAATGGCGGTGGAGAAATGGGAAGATAGAGGTATTCGCACGGCTTCTGGTAAGGTAACGAACCGTTTTGAACGTGAGATGACGGTGAACAAGACATCCAACTATGTCCTCTATACGGGTGCTTTTGAATATAATTTGAAGAATAATCTGACGATGCGTTTGATAGCGGATATTTTAGATATTCGTTATTTTGAATCAATGCGTGAGTTGGAGGGGGGAACGTATGGTGTTGGTACTCGTGCTTCATTGAGTCGCATACCAGTAGAGAAGGCTTCTTTACAGATGACGTTCGACACTGATCCGAAATTGGAAGAACGTCTTTTGCAACTTATCAGAGAAGAAATTGACACGCTGATTGCGAATGGACCAACAGATAGAGATTTCAATAAGGTGAAGGGTAATCTTCAAAACAAATACGCAGAGAACCAGAAGGAGAATCGTTGGGTGTTGAGCGCTTTAGCATCTTACTACAAAGATGGCATCAACTACTACGATTCTTATTTGCCAACATTGGAGTCTATTACGAAGCAAGATGTTCAGTCTATGCTCAAAGCTTTGATTGAGCAAGGTAATGAGATTAAGGTGATTATGGCGGCAAAACAGTGACGAGGTAGACGGCAAATAGAAAGCGACTGAATCTTCATTGAGGATTCAGTCGCTTTGGTTATGGTAAAGAAAATATTGTCTGATTATCGTCTTGCTTCTAACAAAGCGTCTGCAACGACAAAAGCGGCCATAGACTCGACGATAGGCACTGCTCTTGGTAACACGCAAGGGTCATGTCTTCCTTGTGCTTTGAAGGTTACAGAATCTCCGTTTACGTTGATAGTCTCTTGGTCTTTCAAAAGGGTTGGAACTGGCTTGAATGCTACGCGGAAATAAATGTCCTCTCCGTTTGAAATTCCTCCTTGGATACCTCCTGAATTATTAGTGCGTGTTCTGACTTCTCCGTTTTCGGCAAAGAAAATGTCGTTGATTTCGGAACCTCGTTTGCTTACACCATCAAAACCACAGCCATATTCAAAACCTTTGACGGCATTGATAGAGAACATTGCGTGAGCAAGTCTCGCTTGCAGTTTGTCAAAAATGGGCTCTCCAATGCCTGGAGGGCAGTTCTTGATGACTCCAGTGATGATCCCTCCGATGGTATCGCCGTCTTTCTTTGTCTCTAAAATCAACTGCTCCATTTTTTTTGCAGTCTCCTCGTCTGGACAACGAACATCGTTGTTGTCAATTTTTGTCAAGTCTAATTCTTCGTAAGATTTAGGCACGACAATATCGCCCACTTGCGATGTGTAGGCGTAAACTTCCACTCCGAGTGGTTTCAACATCAGCTTGGCAAAAGAACCACCGACAACCTGTGAAATTGTCGTTCTCGCAGAACTTCTTCCTCCTCCGCGATAGTCTCTGATACCATATTTTGTGTTGTAGGTATAATCGGCGTGAGAGGGTCGAAAGATATCCTTAATGTTGGAATAGTCGTTAGAGTGGTGGTCTTCATTGCGAACGATGAAGGCGATGGACGTTCCCGTCGTTTTTCCTTCAAAGACACCTGAAAGAATTTCAATTTTGTCTTTTTCGTCGCGGGCGGTTGTAAGCCTTGATTGTCCAGGCCGACGTCTGTCCAAATCTTTCTGTATGGCGTTGATATCCACGTCAACCAAAGAGGGAAACCCATCAATGACACCGCCGATGACGGGGCCATGAGACTCTCCGAACGTGGTCAATTGTAAAACATTTCCAAATGTATTTTTCATTTCTCTCTGAAAATGTATCTGTTATTTTTTCTTGTTATGGCAGCAACCTTTGTGTTTAGGCTTTTGCTTGAGGTTTTCGTCGTTCTCGTCGAAAGTGTCTTCATCTTCTTCGTCATCACCACAATTGTCACAGCCTCCATTTCCGCCACAGCCACCGCTGCAACCACCGCTTCCGCCACAGCCACCGCATTTGTGAGGGTGGAGTATTGATTCTATTTCTTCCTCTGTAGCATCTCTTACTTCCAACACTTTTCCTTTGAATGTGAGGTCTTCTCCAGCCAAGAGGTTGTTGAAATCCATTTTCACTTTGTTTTTTGTAACCTCTAAGACAAGCCCGTTAAGTCTGTTTCCTTCCGTATCAAGCATTGGAATTATGCTTCCTTCTTTGATGTGGTTGCTATCAAATTTGCCATCAATCAAGAAGACAGATTTGTCTAATTCAATGATACGTTCCTCATCACGCTCGCCGTAAGCGTCCTCGCAGTTGATGGAGAAGTCAAACAAGTCGCCAACACCGAGTCCCTTTAAGTTTTCTTCAAACTTAGGTAACATCATTCCTATGCTGTGGATGAAACGGAGAGGTCTCTCTTCTGTGGCTTCTTCCCAAGGTTCATCGTCATCTTTGACGTATAAGGAGTAGGTTAAAGAAACGAATTTTTTCTCTTGGATTGTCTCTTTTTCGATATTGATAGAGAGTTTTGAGTTTTCGTCTTGCATGAATATCTCAGTTAAAAAATTAACTACAAATTTAGTGAATATTGGGGAATATAAGGTCGTTGGTTTCTGAATTTTTCCTTTTATGAAGTAGAATCTCTTCTGTACAACAATTAATTCCATTAATGTCTTGTGCTTCGTAGCAACTCAGTAACGTATTTGCTAAATGGAAAGGAATGTGGCGGATAGTTGGAATTTGTAATTTTCGTAGGTATTGACTCTGCCATCTAACGTAACCACCGTTCATGTGGTTGGATAGGTTTGATAACTGGGAACGCACAAAATTTGATATCAAAAGGGCAGCGAGAAGTTTGAGACTGCGAGAGTCTTTCCCTATAATGTAGTATATATTATGAGCAGGATAGTATTGTCCATTGTCTATAAATACGAAATTATTACCAGAAATGTCTGGAAGTAGTATTTTTTCTCTTATTTGGAGCGTTGGTTGAATGGGGTCTATAGTCGCATACCATCGTGACGGCGTTTGTGGCCACACCTATGCCTATTTTGAATCCCTGTTCTTCAATCAAGTTCAGTTTTTGTTTATGTGTAGAGAACATATTACTCCAGTCTTCGTTGCAAGGTCTATTCAATAATATGTATTTGGCATATTATTTGTTTTTTTTTATTTTGCAAAACAAAATATTTGAAATAATTTTTTGGATGACGTTGAATTCTGTAATAACCTGCTATTTAAGTTTTTTTTGCAATTCAGAAGAATGTGATTTATTTTTTTTAACTTCGCTAAGTTTTTTTAAGTTGGAAAAGATATAGAAATAGCTAAGATAATGAGTGAACCAAAGACAAAAGGGCTGTGGAAGATTAACGCAGCTCTAACCATTGCTGGAAAACTTCAATGGATGAAGTTGGACAAGGCAGCAAAAAATTGCAAAAAGGCGCAAGAGAAAACGTTGCGTTCTATTTTAGAATACGCAAAGGACACAGTCTATGGCAAGGAACACAACTTTGCAAAGATTTTGGAGGCAAAAACGGCAGACGAACTGTTTGATCTTTATCAGAAAAATGTCAAATCAAATGATTATGAGGATTTTCGTCCGTATGTAGAACGCCACAAACATGGTGAGGAGAATGTCCTTTTCCCAGGGAAACCAAAGATGTATGCAACTACGTCTGGTACGACAAGCGAGCCGAAGTGGATTCCTATCACCAACGAGTATTATTCTAACATCTATAGTAAGATGACTAAGGTTTGGTTGTATTCTTTCATCAAGAATAGACCAAAGGTGTTTGAGGGTCCTATTGTCTCTATCGTAGGTAAGGCCATTGAGGGAGAGGCTCCTGATGGTACTGTGTTTGGATCTGTTTCTGGAGTTACACAACGTGATTGCCCTGAGTTCATCAAGGTGATTTACACTGCTCCTGCAGATGTTTTTTCTATCGCTGATTATAAGGCACGCTATTATTGCATCATGCGTTTGGGTATCGAGCATAATGTCCATTTGGTGGTTACTGCTAACCCTTCTACTATTGTTGAGATGCAGAAGAACGTGAACGAGTTCTATGACGACTATGTAAATGACATTGAACATGGTACAATCAGCGACAAAATAGATGTTCCAGAGGAGATACGTCAGAATATCATTAAGGCTAAGAACTTAAAGCCAAATCCAGAGCGTGCTAAGGAATTGCGTGAATTGAAAGCAAAATACGGTACTGTTCTTCCAAAACACTACTGGCCTGATATTCAGATTTTGAACACTTGGAAGTGTGGTAACACAAAATTCTATTTGGATAAGTTCAAGGACTCTTTCCCTAAGGACATGCTTCACATGGAGTTTAGTTATTTCTCTTCAGAGTGTCGTGCAGGATTGGTTTTGGACGAGACAAACGGTACGGTTCTTTTCCCTCATATGCACTATTTTGAGTTCGTTGAGGAACACGATATTGACAGTGAGAACCCTAAATTCCTGCAACTGCACGAATTGGAGATAGGTAAGCGCTACTGTCCGTACGTTACAACATGGGCTGGACTTTATCGTTATACGATGAGCGACCTTCTGGAGGTAGAGGGATACTATGGAACAATTCCAAAAGTTCACATGGTTCAGAAGATTAATGGTATCGTAACGATGACCGGTGAAAAATTGCACGAAACGCAATTCACAAGCGCTGTTGTTGAGACGGCTAAAGAATTGGATATGCCAGTGAAATTCTTTATCGGATTCGCCGACCTCAGTATTTCTGCTTATCAGTTCTACTATGAGTTTGAGGATGAAAATACGACTCAGGAGAAGGCGGAAGCGTTTACGAAGTCTGTCGACGAACGTTTGATGGAGAAGAATATGGAGTACAAAGCGAAGAGAGAGTCTCTCCGTGTACATGACCCACGCACGAACATCTTGGTGTCGGAGTCTTTTGAAAAATTCAAGGCTCGCTGTATTGAAGAGGGGGCGCGCGATGGTCAGTTCAAACTGAATCTTTTGTTACAAGACGAGAAACGTCATGCTAAGTTCAAGGATCTTGTAAGAAAGTAGGAATTAGTGCTAATGAACACCAACTTCTAAATGGACATTGACAAAAATAGAGTTCGTGCCGTCGTCTTTGATTTTGACGGCACGCTGTATGACAATAGTAAATTTCCTTTTTGGCTTATATTCTCCAATTTGCGTGATATGTTCGCTTTCAATGCGGAGAGGAAGGTTCGTAGAATGATGAAAGGTGTGGATTTAGACAATGCGGATACATTCTACAATTTCTTCTTCCAACATTTGTCAGAAAAGTCTCGCTTTACCACTGCTGAGGAGGCGAAAAAATGGTATTGGGAGGAGTATATGGAACGTTTCCCAGATATTTTGAGTGAACACTGTAAGGCGAATCCTGGCGTAGAGAAAATCTTTAGACGTTTTGAGGATTTAGGAATTGGTACGGCTGTTTACTCGGACTATCCGTTGGTGAAGGAACGCATCGAGGCTTTGGGGTTGCCAGAGGACTTGTGCGAGAATTATTGGGCTGCGCCTGATATGGGAGCGTTTAAACCAGCTATTCGTCCGATGCATGAGATAGCGTCGGAACTTGGCGTTGATGCCGACGAATTATTGGTGATAGGCGATAGAGTGGACACCGATGGAAAGTCTGCTTTTTCGTGTGGAGCTCAGTTCATACATCTCCTCAAGAAAAAAAATAAGAGTGAAAAGTCGGACAAATATGTGTCAATGCATTGGGAGGAATTTGCTGATTTCGTCAAAAATTGGAATCAACGATAATTGTTGTAATATAAAAATGGAAGAGCCGCTCAGTAGAACGGCTCTTTTCTTTTTGTATAATAATCGAATTTTTTGCAATCAACCATTGTCGTTAGGTAGAACGGCAGGCCATGAGTTTTTTGTAATTCCAGCCAACTCTTCCATCTTTGCGTGAACACGCTCTCTGAGCTCGTTGACTGATTCGTTGCGGCGCATCTCTAAGTTGGCATACATGGGTTCCCCTATGTTGATGGTGTATAATGGACCTTTGCCAAAAAACTTGTAGATGCCAGTGCGTGGACGGTAGGTCAGAACCATTGGAACGATTGGCATCTTATATTTGTAGGCGAAGGTGAAGGCTCCCTTTCTGAATGGGCGGAGCGGTTTGTAGTTGTTCCAACGGCACTCTTCGGGAAAAACGTGAATCCACGCTTTCCGCTCGTGTAGTTCGTCGAATGCCAAGTTGAACTTTTTCAGTCCGCCAACGCTTTTTGGCACAGGAATGCCACAAGTGCTACGCATATTGTCTCGGTCGCGCGTTTGGAAATTGTCAGCCCATGCGGGATACCAGATTCTGAGTTGTCCAGAAGCTTGCCATACTGCAAGAAAGTCCCATCGATAGGCATGGTTGCACACTGTGATGGCTCCATCTTTCAACTCGTCTTTGTGCTTTTTTAGATTTTCTTTCCCCTTGAAACGTAATCCGAAAATCAGGGGATTTACCCAGAAGCATATAAAATGGGCGCGGAAGAGCGACCAAATGTGCATTAATTTCCATTTGAAAGAGCGATCTATGTAAGGGTAATTCTCATCAAAAACCTCATTGTAGATGTTTTCGTACACAAGTTTGTGGGTGAATGGTTCGTCTTCTGGAAATGTGTCTTCCTCGTCAGGTACATATTCGCCTTCGCGAACCTCCATCATCTTGTATCGCTTATTTTCTAAACAAGAACTCATAATTTACTTTTTATATGAATTTATTGTGATTTACTTTTTTGGAATAAAAACATTCGTATGGTACTTCTACATGGTACTTCTACATAGTGAGATTCACTAAATAAGGGTTGTTGATTCTTTCGTAGCCAATCGTGGATGGAGCCCCATGCCCACTATACACTATAGTGTCGTCTGGAAGTGAAAGTAATTGTGTTTGAATACTATGAAGAAGGGTTTCAAGGCTACCTTTGTGCATGTCTGTTCGTCCGATGACTCCCTGTAGGATACAGTCGCCTACAAACACACATTTGTCTTTTGGTGCGTAGAAAGCCAATCCTCCAGGTGAATGTCCAGGTACTGCTCTTACTTGAAGCTCAATGTTGTCTAAAGTGATGACATCGCCGTCTTTCAGAAAGCCTTCGAGCGGAAGTGCGTCTTTCGCAGGTGGCATGCCGAACATCACGAGTAGGTCTGAAAAATGGTTGAGGAAGGTTTTGTCTTCTTTTGCAGCGTACGCACCAACACCATACGTTTCTTGAATGAAACGATTGCCATAGATATGGTCAAAATGCAAGTGGGTGTTAATCAACTTGCAGATTTTCAATTTGTTGTCCTTGATGTATTGGGCAAGGTGTGCGTTTTCTTCAGGATTAGAGCAACCAGGGTCTATGACGATGGTGTTGAGTGTCTGCTCGTCCGATAGAAGATAGGTGTTTACCTGTAACTGATTGAAAACAAAAGTCTTAATCTTCATTTAGAATACACTTTGTTTAGAGTTAAACCGCATTTTGAACTTCGTTGAAATTCTCTAAAAATCAAACGTGGATGCAAATTTACATTTTTTTTGCGTATTATCAATAATCACTTGAAGACACTCTCTATTGAGGCCGAAAATGTTGTCATGGAAAGAAAAAGCAAAGAGAATTAACGAAAAAGGTACTAAAATGAACTTTTTGTGCTATTTTTGCGAGTGCAGAAAGCTTGCAAAAATTTAGATGAAGCGTGCTTTTGTTATTTGTGTTGTTAAGAAATCCGAAAGATCGGCTGTAATTTATTTAAATCAGATGACGACATTTGAGAATAACAAGAGTGATTTTTTTGAGTATAAAATACATTGATAATGAGTGTTTCAGAATTGAGCGAACAGGAAGTGCTTCGCCGTAAAAGTCTACAGGCATTGAAGGACATGGGGATTGACCCATATCCAGCCGCAGAGTATGTTGTAACGGCGCATTCTACAGATATCAAGGCGGAGTTCAGAGATGATGAACCGCAAAAAGAAGTTACCGTGGCCGGACGTATTATGTCTCGCCGTATTATGGGAAAGGCTTCTTTCGTAGAACTGCAAGATAGCAAGGGTAGAATCCAGTTATATGTTTCTCGAGATGAGATTTGTCCAGGAGAGAACAAAGATTTGTATAATGTTGTCTTCAAAAAATTGTTGGATATCGGTGATTTCATTGGTGTCAAAGGGTATGTGTTCCGTACTCAAATGGGTGAGATTTCCGTCCACGCTGCCGAATTGACGGTCTTGAGCAAGTCTCTTCGTCCTCTTCCTATTGTGAAATACAAGGATGGTGTCGCTTATGATTCTTTCGATGACCCAGAGCTTCGCTATCGCCAACGCTACGTTGATTTGGTGGTGAATGATGGTGTGAAAGACATTTTCTTGAAACGCTCTCGTATCGTGAAGTCTTTGCGCGATCAGTTGGATGCTGCAGGATATACTGAGGTTGAAACTCCTATCTTGCAATCTTTGGCTGGAGGTGCGGCTGCTCGTCCGTTCATCACACACCATAATACTTTGGATGTAGACCTCTACCTGCGTATCGCAACAGAGTTGTATCTGAAACGTTTGATCGTAGGTGGTTTTGAGGGTGTTTTCGAGATTGGTAAAAATTTCCGAAATGAGGGAATGGACAAGACTCATAACCCTGAGTTTACATGTATGGAACTTTACGTTCAATATAAGGACTACAACTGGATGATGAGTTTTACGGAAAAATTGCTTGAAAATATCTGTATCGCCGCAAACGGTTGTAGTGAATCCAAGGTTGGCGACAATATCATTAGTTTCAAAGCACCCTACAAGAGAATATCTATCTTAGAGTCTATTAAAGAAAAAACAGGATATGATTTGGAGGGGAAATCGGAAGATGAGATTCGTCAGGTGTGCAAGGCTCTTAAAATGGAGATTGACGATACGATGGGCAAAGGAAAACTTATTGATGAAATTTTCGGGGAATTCTGTGAGGGTACATACATCCAACCGACATTTATCACTGATTATCCCGTAGAAATGTCGCCTCTTACGAAGATGCATCGTTCAAAACCTGGTTTGACAGAACGTTTTGAGTTGATGGTCAACGGAAAGGAGTTGGCGAATGCCTACTCCGAATTAAACGATCCAATAGATCAGTTAGAGCGTTTCCAAGAGCAATTGCGTCTTTCTGAGAAGGGTGACGACGAGGCTATGTTTATTGACCATGACTTTGTTCGTGCTTTGGAATATGGTATGCCTCCAACTTCTGGTATCGGTATCGGTATTGATCGTTTGGTCATGTTGATGACGGGTCAAACCACCATCCAAGAGGTTCTCTTCTTCCCCCAAATGAAGCCTGAAAAGAAGGCTCAGCCTAAAGAGGAAGATGAAGAGACTGCTGAAAACAAAAATGGTAAATAACTATTAGTTGTTTATGTGTGTAACGGAGAATAATGTGCCGAAAGTGGCGGTAATGGGTGGCGGTAGTTGGGCTACGGCCATAGCTAAGATTTTGTTGACGCAACGTGGTAGAAAAATATTGTGGTATATGCGTCGTCCTGAACAAATCGAGGCTTTCAAGAAGCACGGTTATAACCCATCTTACCTTTCGACTGCTCAGTTCAATGTTGATGATATTTATTTTTCGTCGGATATAAATGAGATTGCTGAGATGGCGGATATTTTGATTTTTGTCACGCCCTCTCCTTTTCTCAAGTTACATCTCCAAAAGTTGACGGTTTCTCTGAAAGATAAGCTTGTAGTTTCTGCTATCAAGGGAATCGTTCCTGATGAGAATCTTCCGATTTCGGAATACTTCAATAGGGTATATGGTGTTCCTGACGAGAACTTGTTGGTTATCTCTGGTCCCTCTCATGCGGAAGAGGTAGCAATGGGACATCTTACTTACTTAATGGTGGGCGGACATTGTCGCGAGAATGCAAAGATTGTGGCAGACTTGTTGCAGTGTTATTTCGTAAAGACTTCTGTCGTTGACGATGTTTATGGTTTGGAGTATGCCTCAGTGTTGAAGAACGTATATGCTATTGCAGCGGGTGTCTGCCATGGATTGAAATATGGAGATAATTTTCAAGCAGTGCTGGCATCTAATGCTATTCAAGAGATGAATCGTTTTTTGAATGTCGTGGACGAGAAGCAACGAAATATCAATGAGTCCGCCTATTTGGGAGATTTGTTGGTAACTGTCTATTCAAAGTTCAGTCGTAATAGAACATTCGGAACGATGATAGGAAAGGGATATTCCGTGAAGACTGCCCAGTTGGAGATGGAGATGATTGCTGAGGGATATTACGGAACCAAATGTATTCACGAGATAAACAAAGCGTATCAGGTGAATATGCCAATCTTGAACGCTGTCTATAATATTTTGTATGGAAGAATATCACCAGCGATTGAAATCAAAGTGCTGAGTGATGTGATGAGGTAGGGAAAAGGTAGGCAAAAAAAATAATTGAAGAAAGAAACTAAATAAAAATTTAGCGATATGGAGAATATCAAGTTAGACATTGAAAATGCATTTGCAGTTGAGTCTTTGCATATCTCAAAGCAAAGCGTAAACGGTTACGAGGCCGCAGTTAAAGACGCACAGAAGAAGTTGCACGAAGGAACTGGCTTAGGAAATGATTTCTTAGGTTGGTTGACTTTGCCATCTTCAATTACGGAGGATTTCTTGAATCAGGTTGAGGCTGTAGCAAAAAGATTGCGTGAAAGTTGCGACGTCGTTGTTGTAGCAGGTATCGGAGGCTCATACTTGGGAGCGCGTGCCGTTATTGACGCTTTGTCAAATGCATTTGCCGCTTATTCAAAAAGTAAGGTAAATCCTGCAATTGTATTTGCTGGAAACAATATCAGCGAGGATTATTTGGCTGAGTTGTCGGCGTTCCTTCGTAGAAAACAATTTGGTATCATCAATATTTCTAAATCGGGTACAACGACAGAGACAGCTTTGGCATTCCGTATCTTGAAAACTCAATTGGAGGAGCAAGTTGGTAAGGAAGAAGCTAAAAAACGTATCGTTGCAGTAACGGATGCAGCAAAGGGCGCTCTTCGCAAGTTGGCTACGCAAGAGGGTTACGATACATTCGTAATTCCTGATAATGTTGGTGGTCGTTTCTCTGTGTTGACTCCAGTTGGTTTGCTTCCAATCGCTGTGGCAGGTTTCGATATAAAGAAGTTAGTTCGTGGTGCCGCTGATATGGAGAGACTCTGTGGTGTGGATGTCCCTTTCTCAAAGAATCCCGCTGCTCAATATGCTGCTGTTCGTAATGAACTCTACCAAAAAGGAAAGAAAATTGAAATCTTGGTTAACTACCACCCTAAATTGCACTACATTGGTGAATGGTGGAAGCAACTCTTTGGTGAATCAGAAGGTAAGGATTTGAAAGGTATCTTCCCTGCTGCAGTAGACTACTCAACAGACCTCCACTCTATGGGTCAATGGATTCAGGAAGGCGAGAGAACCATTTTCGAAACGGTAATTTCTATCAAGAGAGCCAACAAAAAGTTGGAGGTTCCTACAGATGCGGAGAATCTTGATGGTTTGAATTTCTTGGCAGGCAAGCGTGTTGATGAAGTAAACAAGATGGCGGAGTTGGGTGTTGTTTTGGCTCACGTCGACGGACAAGTTCCGAACCTTCACATTGACCTTCCTTCTTTGAACGAGTACTATATCGGTCAGTTGTTCTACTTCTTTGAGAAAGCATGTGGTATCAGTGGCTACTTATTGGGGGTTAACCCATTCAATCAGCCAGGTGTTGAGGCTTATAAGAAGAATATGTTCGCTTTGTTAGGCAAGCCAGGTTATGAGAAAGAGACTGAGGCTATCAAGGCACGTCTTAATAAATAGTCATACTTAATCGGAATTGATAAAATTTGATTGAGTTTTAAATAAATATATTAAACCGAGTCTGAGGATTTTTCTTCAGGTTCGGTTTTTTTGCTTTTTATAGTAATGGAATCTGTAATACAATGGTGTCTCGATAATCTGAATTATTGGACAGTAACGATATTAATGACGATTGAGAGTTCGTTCATTCCGTTTCCCTCAGAAATCGTTGTTCCTCCTGCCGCATATAAGGCAGCAGCAGGTGAGCTTAATATCGTAGGGGTGATTTTGTCCGCTACGGTAGGGGCAGTGTTGGGTGCGTTGGTAAACTATGGACTTGCATATTGGTTGGGTCGCCCGTTAGTCTACAAATTTGCGAATAGTAAGTTCGGTCATCTCTGTATGATAGACCAAGAGAAGATGGAACATGCGGAGGAGTATTTCCGAGAGCATGGAATATCGTCAACTTTGATTGGTAGGTTAGTGCCTGCTGTCCGTCAGTTGATATCTATACCCGCAGGTTTGGCAAAGATGAAAATGCATGTCTTTTTGGCATTCACCTTCTTAGGCGCCTTTTTGTGGAATTGTGTTTTGGCTGCTATTGGTTGGTTTTTGCATGGCATAGTTCCTAAGGAGCAATTAGCAGAAAAGGTGGCAGAGTATAAGCCTTATTTAGCAGTGGCTGGAATTGCATTGTTTGTCGTTTTCATAGGGTATTTGATTTTGTCTTCTTATCTAAAGAAAAGAAAAAACAAAGGAAATAATGAATTATAATAATTTAATAAAATCAATCAATGAAGAGAATGTTTAAAATAGGAGCAATGATGATTCTTTCAGGAATTGCTATGACGGCGTGTTGTTCAAACTCGTCAAGTGAGGGTAAAAGTTGTTGTAATGCTACGGATTCAAGTAAATGTTGTGTGGCAGATGTGCCTGCGACTTATGAGATTGCTAATTCTACGGCAGACTCAATTGCTTTGTTGCCTCCCTCTAATTTAAAAGGTGCTACTTTGGTAGATGCGTTGAAGAATAGACATACAGTTCGCTCTTTTGATGCAAACAAGCCATTGTCAGACCAGCAGGTTGCGGATCTTTTATGGTGTGCTTTGGGCAAGAACCGTGAAGATGGTAAACGTACTGCTCCGACAGCAAGGAATGTACAGGAGATGGAGGTGTATCTTTATACGCAGGCAGCTGTTTATCATTATCAAGCCGCTTCTCATTCTTTGAAATTGGTGAAGGCTGGTAATTTTGTAGAGAAAGCAGGTAAGGGTGGATTCTACAAAGTAGTTCCTATGGCACTGACAATCGTAGCGGATTTCGATAAAATGGCAGATTTTGATGAAGAAGGTAAGCAGTTCTATTCGGCAACAGATGCAGGCTTCGTAGCGCAAAACATATATTTGTTTGCAGCTTCTGAAGGACTGGCAACTGTAACATGTGGTTCTATTGATCGACCTGCTATTTTAGAACTTTTAGGACTAAAAAATGCAAAACCTGTCTTGTCTCATCCTATCGGATATGAGTTGGTTGAAGAGTAAAAGAGAAATTCAATGATTGGCAAATTCATTGTTATAGAAGGATTAGACGGCTGCGGTAAATCAACGCAGCTGTCTTTGTTAAGAGATTATTACGAAAAACAAGGTCGTAAGTGTGAGTATATTCATTTCCCGAAGATGGAGCAGGGGGTGTATGGCGCAATGGTGGCTGAATTTTTACGTGGTGAATTTGGTTCTATTGATAATGTTCATCCGAAATTAGTGGCCTTACTTTTTGCAAACGATAGGTTGGAAAAAGTAGACTTGATTCGCAATTGGCTGAAAGAGGGTGCAGTGGTTCTGTCTGATAGATATGTCTTTTCTAATATTGCTTATCAATGCGCAAAATTAACTACGGATGAAGAAAAGAAGTCCTTGAAAGAGTGGATTTTAGATTTTGAATATAATCATAATCAATTGCCAGAGCCAGATTTTTCTTTCTTTTTGAATGTTCCTTTTTCACATGTAGAAAACGTGCTGAAGAAAGACCGTTCTGGAGATGATCGTACTTACCTTAATGGAAAAAAAGATATTCATGAAGCATCTTTAAATTTTCAAAGGAATGTTCTAAAGGAATACCAAGGTTTGTTGGAAGGTGAATCTCAATTTGTTGATGTTCAATGTTCTAAAAATGGGAAAACTTTGATGGACATAAATGAAATTCATCTTGAGATTTTAAAATATTTAAATAAAATACGTTGAAGTTTGTTTTTGATAAAATATTCTCATTGCTTGGACTGATGATTTTATCTCCTGTATTTGTCGTTATCGTGGCGTTGATTTGTGTGAAAATGCCCGAGGGACCTGTTGTTTTCCGACAGAAGAGAGTTGGGCGCAACGGTGTATTGTTTACGATTTACAAGTTTCGTACAATGGAGGTTAATCATTCTGGTTCTTCAGTATCTGTGGCTGGAGAGACACGAATAACACCTTTAGGCGCAACTTTGCGCAAGTACAAACTCGACGAGTTGCCTGAGTTGTGGAATGTATTCAAAGGTGATATGAGTTTCGTCGGACCTCGTCCTGATGTGCCAGGTTATGCAGACAAATTAGAGGGTACTGAAAGAGATGTGTTGAGGTTGAAACCTGGTATTACTGGTCCTGCTAGCTTGAAATACCGTAATGAGGAGGAGTTGTTGGCAACCGTTGAATATCCGCAACGCTACAACGATGAAGTTATTTTCCCAGATAAAACGAGATTAAACTTGTATTATCTTAATAACTATTCTTTTGTTAAAGATCTTCAAATGATATTTTGTTCGGTTTTCGGTACAAAAATGAGATATGCAGGTGAAATCATATAGAAAAAAGGTCATTTATGGAAACAAAGGAGAAGAGAGCACCTATTTACCTCTGCCTTGCTAAAATGAGTGAAACAGGAGCGGAACAAAGGTATGTCCAAGAGGCTTTTGATACGAATTGGGTGGCCCCTTTAGGTCCGAATGTGAATGCTTTTGAGGAATCTTTGGAAGATTATTTCAAGGACGAGAAAGTAGGAAAAAAGCCTATTGTTGCCTTATCATCGGGTACGGCGGCGGTACATTTGGCTTTGGTGGCTTTGGGTGTGGAGAAAGGGGACTTCGTAATTTGCCAGAGTTTTACTTTTTGTGCTTCGTGCAACCCGATTTTATATCAAGGAGCAACACCTGTCTTCGTTGATTCTGAGTGTGATTCTTGGAATATGGATCCGCTATTGCTGAAGATGGCAATAGAGAAAATTATTAAGGGAAAAGGGAAAAAACCGAAGGCGATTGTTGTTGTTCATCTCTATGGAATGCCTGCTAAGATGGATGAAATCATGCAGGTGGCGAACACATACGAAATACCTGTTGTTGAGGATGCTGCGGAGGCCATTGGCTCTTCTTATAATGGTCGAAAGTGTGGTACTTGGGGTGATTTTGGTGTTTTGTCGTTTAATGGAAATAAGATGATTACAACGTCGGGAGGAGGGGCGTTGATTTGTCCGAACGAGGAGTTGAAGAAAAAGGTGGTGTTTTATGCGACGCAGGCGAGAGAGTGTTTTCCCTATTATCAACATGAGAAAATAGGATTTAATTATAGAATGTCAAATGTCTGTGCTGGAATTGGTAGAGGTCAAATGACTGTGTTGGACGAACACATCGCTCATCATCGGGATTTGTCCGATTTCTATCATAATGCGTTCTCTAAAATTGAGGGTATTGTTTACCACGGAAACTATTCGGTGTCAAGCAATTCCAATTTCTGGTTAAATACAATTTTAATAGACGAAGAACTGAACGTGAAATCGAAGGAGTTTGTTGAAGAAGAAGATTTTTCTCCTAATAGAAATGTTGAATTGCTACGCAGAGTGTTGAGTGCTGCGAAAATAGAGACACGTCCGTTATGGAAGCCGTTACATTCGCAACCAGTATATAAAGATGTAGAGGCTTTGACAAACGGAATTTCTGAACAGATTTTCAAATGTGGACTTTGTCTGCCATCAGGACCATGGGTATCTGAGTCTGATGCCCAAGAGATTGTACAAAGAATTGTACAAGAAATACAATGAGGAATTTTGTATATTTGCGGAGTGAATTAACCTTGCTGCTTTATGATGATTCAAATAGAAAATACTATCATTTCAATGGACTTGTTTGACAAGCATTTCTGTTGTGATTTGTCGGTGTGTAAGGGTGTATGTTGCATTGAAGGGGATGCAGGTGCGCCTTTGGAGGAGGAGGAAATACCAATTTTGGAGAGAATTTTGCCAATAATTTGGGATGACCTTTCTGAGGATTCTAAAGAGGTGATTGGTAAGCAAGGTGTATTCTATATTGATGAGGAAGGCGATAAGGTTACTCCGATAGTGAAAGGAGGTAAGTGCGTTTTTACATATTTTGAAAAAGATGGCTCCTGTAAATGTGCTATAGAGAAAGCATATAGAGAGGGTAAGATTGATTTCTATAAACCGATTTCGTGTCATCTTTATCCTGTTCGTTTAGAAAATTTTAGGAATGGCGATATAGGGGTGAATATTCATAGGTGGAGAATTTGTGAGTGCGCTTTTAAATTAGGGAAAAAAGAAAATCTTCCCATCTATAAGTTTTTGAAAGGACCTTTGATTCGACGTTTCGGTCGGGAGTGGTATGACGAGGTTTGTATTGCAGCTGAAGAGTTGAGGAAAATCAAAGGATAGTCTTGATGATTGATAATACAAGGGTTTTGTGATGAATTTGGAGACTGATATATCTTTCTATGAGATGAAAAATGGCATTCGAGTGGTGCATGTCTACGATGATTCTCCTGTGGCTTATTGTGGTTTCGCCATTAACGTGGGAACTCGTGATGAGTTGAACCATGAGTCGGGTATGGCGCACTTCATTGAACATACTCTTTTTAAAGGAACGCAAAAACGAAAATCATGGCATATTATCAATCGATTAGAGTCTCTCGGGGGAGAACTGAACGCGTATACGGCGAAAGAAGAGACTTTCATTCATGCGACAATGTTATGTGATGACTATGAGTGTGCAATGGAACTTTGCTCCGATATCCTTTTCCATTCAACTTTTCCTCAAAAAGAAATAGAAAAAGAGGTGGATGTGATTATAGAGGAGATTCAATCCTGCAAGGACACTCCTTCTGAGCAGATTTACGATGATTTTGAGGGGTTGCTTTTTCAAGGTACTGCGATGGGACGAAGTGTGTTAGGTGAAGCAAAAAAACTAAAAAAATATAAAACACAGGATGCGGTAGATTTTGTACAACGCACCTATTGTACGGATAAGATTTTGTTTTTCTCTTTAGGAAAAGTTCCATTTAAGAAGGTAGTCCGATTGGCAGAAAAATATTTTGGTGATGTTCCTGAAAAAAGAAGTACAGTTCAATCTAAGTTGCTTTTAGATTACCGTCCTTTCCAGCTTGTGAAGAAAAAAAGGACTACGCAGGCTCATGTTATGTTGGGAGGTTTGGGTTATGATCTTTCTTCTGATAATCGCCTTCCTTTAGCTTTACTCAACAATATTATAGGAGGTCCGTCTATGAATAGCAAGTTGAATCTGGTGGTTCGCGAGAAGCACGGCATGGCATATACTATTGAATCGTCCTATAACTCATATTCTGATTGTGGCGTTTTCGCTATTTATTACGGAACAGAAGAGAAAAATCGTGAGAAATGTGGTGAGTTAGTGCGAACCGAATTGAAACGTATTTGTGTGCAACCATTCTCAAAATTACAGTTAGACCGCTACAAAAAACAGTTGATGGGCCAACTCGCAATTTCTCAAGAGAATAGAGAATCGTTCATACTTTCGTTGGCAAAAAGTTACCTGCGCTACAATGCTTTTGAGTCTTTATGTGATATTAATGACCAATTGGAAAAAATAACGCCAGAAATGCTGCTTGACGTTGCAGCAGAGACATTTACAGAAGATAAAATTTCGGAGTTGGTGTTTACTAATTAAATTTTTTTATGAAATTTTAACTCTTATTATAAAAAAGTTTGTGTTTCATTGAAAAAAGTAAAGTTGTGTGCTTTATATGTTCTATCTTTTTGTGATTTGGTTGAAAAGCCGATAAAAAGAGATACATTATTACCATGAAGCACTACACACACGATTTTTGTTTGATTTTATCTTTTTTGCTGGTGTTCCCAGTTTCTGTTGTCGCACAGTCGCTTGCTCCGACTGGGTTGACGATAGGTGGCTCTTTAGATGGTTGGGAACTGTACACGGGGCGTTATTCGCTTAGTAAGTATACGGATAGCGAAGGTGATGAGGGATATGATTATTCTTATGAATGGACAAATGTCTCTGAGGCGGATGCTCGTGAAGAAGGTCGAATCCTCCTGTGCAGCGATATTGGTGCAGTGGATCCTATCATTGCATGTAGTGGATTTTATGTTAATCCTGATAAGGAAATCGTTATTCAGATAGGAAATAATAGTGGTAAAGCAGAAGCAGTGAGAGATGTAAATGCTCTCTATGCTTATGCGGAACGTATCAAATATAGTTTTGATGTGACGGAGGAGAGTACGCTTTTTACCTATAAATATGCGTGTGTATTGCATGTTCCTGACAATGATTTGCATAGTTCTTATATGATGCCGGCGTTTTTGGTTTCTGTGTTGTTAGAGTCTCCAACAGGACAAAAAATCACACTTCCTTGCGAAAGTTTCTCTGGAAATGCCAGCTTCAACAATTCATTGATACGAAATCCTTCTACTTGTCGTGAGTCAAAGGTGGAAAATGGACAGTCTCCTGAGGATTATGTATACCAACCTTGGACGACTGTTAGTTATGATTTAACTTCCTACATAGGCTACAAGGTTACAATAGAAATCATCAACCATGACTGCTTAGTCGAAAAGAAATATGGTTCAACGAATGCTGGTGGTGGTAGCCATAAGGCGTATGGTTATTTTTGGGGGAAAACGGAACCACTGAAGTTGATACCTAAGAATTGTGGTAATGATGATGCAGTCGTTGTTGCCCCGACTGGTTTTGTGAATTATAACTGGTATCGTTGCGATGAGAGTGGTATCTTGTTGGAGTCGGATGGAAATAAGATCACAATTCCTGCGGATGAGATTATAGATGGTGCGCATTATTGCTGCGAGATGGTGGGTTCGAACGATGCTTGTACGAAAATCAATATTGATACGGTTCTCTCAACAATTGACTTGTTGGTTGATTTTGATTATGAGAACGATTGTGATATGAAAGTGAATTTCATAGATAACAGTAAGGCTGAACGAGATACGATTCAGAAATATCGTTGGGATTTCGGTGACGGATATTCGTCTGCATCTCCAAATCCAACCCATGAATATCAGTCGGCGGGTACTTATGATGTCTCTCTGACAATCGTCTCAGGAAATGGATGTTCTAACACGATTTCAAAACCTGTTTCTGTCCGTCCTTTACCAATTCTGACAATTGATGGTGATCAAAATGTATGTGAGGGTGATATGATTGCTCTGTCGTGCCTTTCTTCTCAGGTTGGCAGTCGTTTCTTTTGGTTGAATCAAAAAGGAGATACGGTCTCAAGGGATATTTCGTTGCAGGAAAAGGCTACTGTGAGTCAGACTTACAGCGTTTATATCGTTGATGAATATAGTTGTGCTTACAGCAAGGTGGTGAATGTTTCTGTTTCTGCGGCTCCGACTGTTTTCATTAAAGGAGACTCTTCTGTATGCTTCAATTCTCCTGCTAAATTATGGGTCTGGGGTGATGCTGATTCTTATGTTTGGAGTACGGCGTATGTTGGAGACACTTTGAAATTAACTCCTCAGAAGTCATCTGATTATTGTGTTACAGGTGTGTATACGAAAACGGGTTGTAAAGCATCAAAATGTGTGAACCTGAAGATTAATCCGTTGCCAGATGTTAAAATAGAAGGCGCATCTTCTATTTGTTCTGGTAGCCAGACAACGCTCTATGCTGCTGGCGCAAAGGAATATTTGTGGCAGAATGTTTATTATGGCGACTCAATGATGGTTTCTCCGATAGAAACTTCAACCTATACTATTTTAGGAACTGATTCTAATGGGTGTTCTAATAGTTATGTGCATAAATTGGTAGTGAACAACTCTCCGTCGTTAGTGGTTCATGGTAACAAAGATGTATGTGTGGGGGAGGCTCTGACTCTTTGGTTGGAGGGGGCACAGTCGTATCTTTGGGATGATGGTGTCGCAAAATCAATGGTTACTCGTACGCCGACATTGAACACTACTTCTTATAAGGTACAAGGGGCTACAAATGGTTGTGTTACGGATACGGTGATTCCAATCGTTGTGAATCCTGTCCCAACGATTTTCGTTCAAGGTCAGGAAGAGGTTTGTGAGGGTGAAAAAATAACGCTTATGGTGCAAGGAGGTGATACCTATAAATGGGCAACGGGCGAAACTACTGCAACTATAGAGAAGACATTGGCGACAAGCCAAACATTCTATGTGACGGGTTATTCAGATAAGAATTGTATGGGTACAGCGTCTTTTCCTGTGTATGTTCACCCTCTTCCTTCTTTTTCTATTCAAGGACCAACATCTGTATGCAAAGACAAATCTGTCTCTTTGGCGGTTTATAACGAGAATGATGACTGTACCTATCAGTGGGATAATGGATATTTGGGGAAGACATACGAAATGTTTGTTTCTGACACTACTACCATTCAAGTGTTGGCGACAGACACAGCCTATGGGTGTTCCTCGTTGAAGAAACATACGGTTAACACTTTACCTTATCCTGAAGTAAAGGTGGATGGAAAAACCACAGTATGCAACGGCGTTACTATGCAATTGTCTGCTTCTGGTGCTGCTACTTATCTATGGAGCGATAGTTCAACGACGAATATGCTTATCCAAAAGGCCACGGTGAACACTGTGTTGTGGGTAGAAGGAACGATTAATGGATGTACTACGAAAAAAGAAGTGCCGATTACAGTTCTTCCAGCTCCGTATGTTTGGTATGATGGAGTTACAACTATATGTTTTGGTGATTCGTTGTATCTGACGGCTCGTGGTGCGGAAAGCTATCAATGGAATGCTTCCGTTGATGGTCAAAATTACAGGTCTAAGCCGAATGTCTCTTCTTATGTTTCTTTGATTGGTACGGGAGAGAATGGATGTACCTCAAAGTTGTCAATCCCATTCACAGTCCGTTCCAAACCAACGGTTGGAATTTCAGGATTTGAGACTATTTGTAAAAATGGTACGGTGAGTTTGACGGCTACTGGTAGAGGACTTGTTCAGTTTGCTTGGTCAACTGGCGAATCAGCTCAGTCAATAGAAACCACTTTATCAGAAACAAAGACTTTTGAAGTTCAAGCATGGGACACTTTGGGTTGTACAAATACTGCGCAATATACGGTTTATACGATAGATCCTCCTTCTATTTCGTTCACTGGGGATACTGTGGTATGTGATGGTGAAACTATTATCTTGGATGGGCATGGAGCATCAAATTTTTCTTGGGTGGCAAATGGCTCCATTATCGGTCAAGGATCAAGATTGTCTTATGTTCCTAAACGAAGTATTGCGGTTCAAATGATTGGAACTCAGAATAATTGTTCCTCAACAAAGAATATTTATCTTAAGGTCAACCAAATTCCAAATGTGGCGATTGTTGGACCGACAGGGGTTTGTAAGAATGAACAGGTCGATTTGACAGCAACTGGAGCCGATAGGTATGAATGGAGTACGGGTGACACAACCGCTACAATCACTCGCCCTATATCAGTTACGACATCGTATATTGTCAATGGAATAACAAAAAGTGGATGTAACGCAAAAAAAAGTGTTCTTGTGGAAGTATATCCCGATTTAAATGTATCTTTGGAGGAAATTAGTAAGAGTGGCTGCCCCGATGCACCAACTACGGTTGTCTTGGGTGCTGAGGGTGCTCTGAATTACACATATAGTAGCGAACCATACAACGCAACTATCAGTGGTACAACATCTTATGATTTGGAGGCACTAATAGATGAACCGACGGAGGTTTATGTTATCGGTACTGACATTAATGGATGTAAGGGTTACGATACGATAAGAATTGAGCCTAAAACGAGTGAAGGAATGAGGTTTAACATTGTTCCTTCAATTGTAGAGGAAAGCGATCCTGTTGTACATCTGTCGGGTGTGAACCCTATAGAAGCGGAATGGTCTTGGAGACTGAAGGCAAATACAGAGCCTCACGAAGTAGCTAATTTGGATGGAATGTTCGTTAAGTATGAGTTTGACAAAGATGAACTTGCAATCGAAGATTCGTTCAAGGTTGTGGTGAAAGTGAAGGATGAAAATGGTTGTCAGTACAGTCGTAGTTCGTATGTGTATGTTTGGAAGGACGTGTGGGCACCGACGGCTTTTTCTCCGAATGGAGATGGCATGAATGACGTGTTCCGTTTCAGAGGAGGCGATTTCATAGAAGACTTCCATTATGTTATTTACAATCGCCATGGAAAGATTGTTTTTGAGGGTGATAATGTAAAAGACAGTTGGGATGGAAATTACTCGAATGGAGAACAATGTCCGATGGGAGTCTATGGTTGGTCTGTCACTTATAAAAGTAATTATAAGGGAATAGACAAATCAGGTGAATATAAAGGATTTGTGAGTGTTATTAGATAGATTTAGAGTAGAAAGATAACTACAGTTAAGTGATGAGGAAATTTTTACTAGGAATATTGTTGGGATTAAGTGTATTCTCATTCAGTGCGATGGGTCAGGACTATGGTTTGACGAGCCATAACACGATGCCTTTTGCGTTGAACCCTTCTTTGGCGGGTGCCGCAAACTCTGTTCGTTTTGGTTTGAATTATCGTCAGCATTGGCCTGCGTTAGGGAATAAGTTTCACACTGTCCGTGCTTCATACGATCAAAACTTTTACAAGCAGATGTGTTCTGTCGGTTTTGCTTATATGTACGATAACTTGGCGGGTGGTTGTATGCAAACGCATGAGTTTGACTTAATCTATTCACATACAATTCGTCTAAAACCTCACTATTTCATTCGTCTGGGTGTTCAAGCAGCTTTGTTTGCAAATTTCTTAGGTGATGGTCAAGTATTTGAAGATCAGTGGTCTGACTACTATCGAAGAGTAGTGAAGAATACTAGCGAAAATATTGGAGATAGAGATTCTCGTGTTTATCCAGATTTCTCCGCTGGAGGTTCTTTCGTGATTGAAAACATGCTCACTTTTGGTGTGTCTATCTACCACATTGGTCAACCTAAGAATGGTTTCTTGGATAAAAGCGAGAATGTGTTGAATCGTAAGTTGACGGTTCACGCAAGTTATTTTAAAGATCTGCTGACAAAAAATGGTTTGTTTGGTCGTTCTGATTTGTCAAGTAACTATTTATTTTTCAACGTCTACTACCAAATTCAGGGGCAAGACCAGAATTTCTATTCTGGCATCGGTTTGCTTTATAGTCCGTTGATTGTTGGTGTCGCTTTCAAATCTGATTTCCGTGATGTGTATACTCCGTCCTTTATGGCTGGTCTACAATTCGGTAGTTTCCAATTTACTTATACTTACGATTTGTTCACAGGTTACAAGAACAAAAATGGTTCTTGGTCTCATGAGTTGAACTTGATTTACATTATTCGTAAGCACGAGAAGTATCCATGTCCGGTTGTCTACTGGTAATCTGTGAATTATGGATTTGGAGAACGAATTCTTAGAAAAGTACATTCTGGCTCATATCGATAATGAGCCAGAATATTTAAAAAGGTTGGTGCGTGACACTAACCTTTATACTTTGAAGCCGAGAATGTTGTCTGGACATCTTCAAGGTCGTATGTTGAAGATGTTTTGTGAAATGATGTCGGCTAAGAGAATCTTGGAGATTGGTACTTTCACGGGCTATTCCGCATTGTGTATGGCAGAGGCTTTGCCAAAGGATGGCGAATTACATACTATTGAAATTTTTGATGAGTTGGAGGAATTTTTGGAGGCGAGATTTTCAGAAAGTGAATATGCCGAAAAAATTCATCTTCATATTGGTGACGCTGTAGAGGTCGTGCCGCAGTTGGGTGGTTTGTTCGACGTTGTTTTCATGGATGGCAATAAGCGTCATTATGAACAGTATTTTGAAATTGTTTATCCGAAGTTGAGATTAGGTGGTTTGATTATTGCCGATAATACTTTGTGGGATGGACATGTTTTAGAAAATTCCAAAGATGCACAGACGATAGGTATCCAACGATTCAACGATTTGATTTATGAAGATGACAGAGTTGAAAAGGTGATTGTGCCTGTTCGAGATGGAATGACTTTGATTCGTAAAGTGAAATGAAAAAAGAATAAATTAGGAAAGGCTAATGAAACTAAGTCCAATAGGAAAATTTTTTTCAAGAGAGAATGTCGTAAAAATCTTCTTTCTAATGACTATACCGTTATCATTGTTTGTAGTTTCTTGCAACGACAATGATTCTTCTGAAGATACGATCGAGGAGATTCGTGCCAATAAAGAAAAAGGTGAGTCCTACTTGAAGGAGATAGAAAGTATGGCAGGGGTGAAAAAAGACCCTTCAGGTTTGCTTTATAAAGTGATTACATCAACTGATGGTGCAAAACCAGGGGCAAGAGACACTGTTTGTATACATTATGATGGTTTTCAAGTTGACGGTTCTCAGTTTATCGCAAAGAATGATACTATTGCGATGGAAGATTTGGAGAAAGGTCTTCACATTGGATTGAGACACATGACTGAAGGTGCGACATATAATCTTTATGTTCCATATTACTTGATGTATGGAACATCTAAAGCATCAACCGTTTATAACGGAAATTCAATAACGATAATAGAATATTCTGCCCTTATGTATGAAATGAGGTTAGATTCTATTATTTTTGTAAAGTAAAATGTTTGAACAGTAAACGTATTGAAACGGTAAGAATATAATAACTAACTATATATACATTAGAGTTATGTTGACGTTAAAGGTTATCACAGAGAATCCGGACGAGGTAGTCCGCAAGTTGGCGAGAAAGCAGTTCGACGCGAAGGAGCCGATTGCGAAAGTTTTGGAATTGGACAAAGTCCGCAGGACATCCCAAGCCTCCTTGGATTCAATTTTAGCAGAGATTAACGCTTTGTCAAAAAGCGTAGGCCAACTGATGAAAGAAGGAAAGAAAGAAGAGGCGCAGTCTGCTAAGGATAAGGTCGCAGCTCTTAAAGAGCAGACGAAGGATTTGCAAGCAGGTATGGACGATGCACAGTCTCAGATTACCGCCATCCTTTGCACTGTTCCTAATATGCCATACGATGATGTGCCAGACGGAAAGACGGCAGAAGATAATGAAGTTGTCAAGATGGGTAACCAAGTGGTAGAGTTGCCAGCAGATGCTCTTCCTCATTGGGAATTGGCTAAGAAATATGATTTGATTGATTTTGAATTAGGTGTGAAAATCACTGGTGCTGGTTTCCCTGTTTACAAAGGACAGGGAGCTCGTTTGCAACGTGCGTTGATCAATTTCTTCTTAGATGAAGCTCGTGCAGCAGGTTATACTGAAATTATGCCTCCAACGGTTGTTAATCAGGCTTCTGGATTTGGAACTGGTCAATTACCAGATAAAGAAGGCCAGATGTATCATTGTGAGGTAGATGATCTTTATTTGATTCCAACGGCAGAAGTGCCTGTCACGAATATTTACCGTGATGTCATTTTGGATGAGAAAGATCTTCCTATTAAGAATTGTGCATACACGCAATGTTTTCGTCGTGAAGCAGGTTCATACGGAAAGGATGTTCGTGGTTTGAATCGTCTACATGAGTTTTCTAAGATAGAAATTGTCAGAATTGATACTCCTGAACATTCGAAGGAATCTCACAAAGAAATGTTGGCACATGTTGAGAGTTTAGTGCAAAAGTTGGAGTTGCCATATCGTATTCTTCACCTTTGCGGCGGAGATATGAGTTTTACGGCTGCGACATGCTATGACTTTGAAGTTTATTCAGAGGCTCAAAAACGGTGGTTGGAGGTCTCTTCTGTTTCTAATTTCGACTCTTACCAAGCAAACCGTTTGAAATGTCGTTATAAGGGAGCCGATAAGAAGACACAACTTTGTCATACTTTGAACGGAAGTGCTTTGGCTTTGCCTCGTATTGTGGCAGCAATCTTGGAGAATAATCAAACTCCAGAAGGAATCAGAATTCCTAAAGCTTTGGTCCCTTACACTGGTTTTGAGTATATCAAATAGAATAAAGGTCGTTTAGTTTTGTTAACTATTTAATGGGATAGGGTGCAGAAGTCAGGTTTTAATGGCTTTCGCACCTTTTCTTTGTGAATGAGTTTTCGTTATGGAAAAGCCATTGATTGTTTTACCTCCAGAATGGACGGAGCAGAGTGGGGTGATGTTAACTTGGCCTCATGAAGAAAGTGATTGGAGTTATATTTTGGATGAAGTAACTGCATGTTATGTCAATGTCGCTAAGGAGATAGCAAAGAGGGAGCGGTTGCTTGTTGTGTGTCGAGATGAGGAGAAAGTTAGAGGGTTTTTGTCTGATGTCCAAGATAATGTCTCTATTAAGGTGATTGATAGCAATGACACATGGGCGAGAGACCATGGCCCAATAACCGTTTTTGTGGATGGTGTTCCTATGCTTTATGATTTCCAATTCAATGGTTGGGGATTAAAATTTGCTGCAAATAAGGATAATCAAATCAGTAAGCAACTTTTTGAAAAGGAAGCTTTTACATCAGAGACTGGCTATTATTCTTTGCTTCACTATGTTTTGGAGGGTGGTAGTATAGAGTCAGATGGGAAAGGAACGTTGATGACGACATCAGAGTGTCTTTTGTCTTGTAATAGAAATGAAAACCTTTCAAAAGAGGAGGTGGAAGAATTCTTGAAGCAGGTTTTTGGTTTACAACGAGTTCTATGGATTGAACACGGCTATTTATCAGGAGATGATACGGATAGCCATGTAGATACTTTGGCTCGTTTCTGCAATGAAAATACGATTGCGTATGTGCAGTGCGAGGATAAAGATGACGAGCAATATAACGAGTTAAAACAGATGGAGGTGGAACTGAAAGCATTCAGACAGATGAATGGAGAACCTTATAATTTGGTTGCTCTGCCATTACCATCTGCTAAGTATGAAGATGGATATAGGTTGCCTGCGACGTATGCTAATTTCCTAATAATCAATAATGCAGTTTTGGTACCTATCTACGGAGTGAAAGAAGACAAAATTGCAACAGAAAGACTACAACAGGT
This sequence comes from Clostridiales bacterium, assembly GCA_963626555.1. Classification (GTDB taxonomy): domain Bacteria; phylum Bacteroidota; class Bacteroidia; order Bacteroidales; family Paludibacteraceae; genus UBA1181. The sequence continues at coordinate 5,410 of CAVFXQ010000031.1, read as the reverse complement.
GTTCACTGATAGGGAAGTAGTAGGAATTGATTGCTCTGTCTTGATTCGTCAGCACGGATCTCTCCATTGTATAACGATGCAATTTCCTAAAGGAGTTTTAAAATAAGAAAAGATGAAAGTCGGATTGATACAGCAACATAATAGTGCAGACAGAACAGACAATCAGCGTCGTCTGCAAGAGAAAGTAAGACAATGTGCCGCTCAAGGAGCTGAATTGATTGTTTTACAAGAGTTACATAATGGACTCTATTTCTGTCAAGAGGAGGATGTCGATCAGTTTGATCAGGCTGAGCCAATACCAGGACCATCTACGAAGATCTTTGGAGCTCTGGCGAAGGAATTAGGTGTTGTGATCGTTCTGTCGTTGTTTGAAAAAAGGGCAGTTGGATTATACCACAACACAGCGGTTGTAATTGAAAAAGATGGAACAATCGCAGGAAAATATAGAAAAATGCATATCCCTGATGATCCTGCGTATTATGAAAAATTCTACTTTACGCCAGGAGATTTAGGATTCAGACCCATTCGAACATCTGTAGGAATGTTAGGAGTTTTAGTATGTTGGGATCAGTGGTATCCTGAGGCCGCTCGGTTGATGTCGTTGGCAGGCGCAGAAATTTTGATATATCCGACAGCCATCGGATGGGAAAGTTCAGATCCAGAAGACGAGAAAGAAAGGCAAACGGAGGCTTGGATGATATCTCAGAGAGGACATGCTGTTGCAAATGGTTTGCCTGTGGTGTCTGTCAATCGCGTTGGGTGGGAAGACGATCCCTCGGGTGTAACGAATGGCATCCTGTTTTGGGGAAATAGTTTTGTCGCAGGTCCACAAGGAGAAGTGATAGCAAGACTTTCGAATACAGAGGAAGAAGTGCGTGTTGTTGAGGTTTCAATGAAGCGTTCTGAGGATGTACGGCGTATCTGGCCGTTCTTACGTGATCGTCGCATTGACCAGTATGGGGATATTCTAAAAAGGTATATTGATTAGTTTTGCAGACGATTAATTAACAAAAATAGTGTAGTTATTAACAAAAAGGGTGTTAATAACTATTGCATTAAGTGAGTATCAAACGATTAGAAAAGAGTTTCATTTTGAATGCGGACTTTCCGTTATTTTTCAGTCATAAAAAAGTGCTATATTTGCGCAAGTTTTTAAAAGATTAAATATGGGAAAGATTATATCGTTAGCAAACCAAAAGGGTGGTGTCGGAAAAACAACTACGACAGTCAATCTTGCTGCATCATTGGCTGTTCTAGAGAAGAAAGTTTTGATTGTAGACGCTGATCCACAGGCAAATGCATCGTCTACATACGGATATGATGTTCGTCGTTTGGAACATCCCGACAAGACGGTCTACGAATGTTTGCTTGGCACGATTGATCCTCATGAAGCCATACTAAATACAGAATTAGATAATTTGCAGATAATTCCTTCTCACATTAACCTTGTTGGTGCGGAGGTAGAACTCGTTTCTTTGGAAAATCGAGAGATGTATTTTAAAAGAGCGTTGACTCCTTTAAAGGATGAATATGACTATATTTTGATAGATTGTTCTCCATCTTTAGGTTTGATTACTTTGAACGCATTGACAGCGACGGATTCCGTGATTATTCCTGTACAGTGTGAGTTCTTTGCCTTGGAAGGAATATCTAAATTATTGAGTACGATAAAATTAGTTCAAAGCAAGTTGAATCCAGATTTGGAAATAGAAGGCTTCCTATTGACAATGTATGATGCACGTACTCGATTAAATAATCAGGTTGTAGACGATGTTCGTTCTCACTTCGGTGATATGGTGTTTAAGACTATCATACAAAGAAATATCAAGTTGAGCGAGTCTCCAAGTTTCCATAAGCCAGTCATCACTTATGATGCTGAGTCGAAAGGTGCTATTTGTTATATGCAGTTGGCTCAAGAGTTGATTGAAAACAACTTACCAGAAGAAAAATCTGCTGAGTAGTAAGACTTTAGAAACAAAGAAACAAAGGATAAAAATGGCTAAGAAAGGTTTTGGTGGCTTAAGTAGTGGTTTGGATGATATGGATCTTGACATGTCTGCTTTAAAAAAAGGAAAAGGAGGCGGAGTCAATGCTTTGTTTGGTATCAGTGAAGAGGAGGTAAAAGTGGAGGGTGCTTCTTCTCTCAATGAGATACCGCTTTCTGAAATCGAGGCAAATCCAGATCAGCCAAGGCGCGAGTTTGACGAGGAAGCTTTGTTGGAGTTGTCTGAGTCAATACGTCAAATCGGTGTGATTCAGCCGATAACATTACGAAAGGTCGCTGATCATAAATATCAGATTATCGCTGGAGAGCGTCGTTTCAGGGCATCTCAACTCTGCGGTATGGAGGCAATCCCTGCGTACGTTCGTGAGGTGACGGATGATCAGGTCTTAGAAATGGCCTTGGTAGAGAATATTCAGCGCGTTGACTTGAATCCTATAGAAGTGGCTATTTCTTATCAGAGTTTGATGGAGCAATGTCATTATACGCAAGATCAGTTGAGCGATAGAATAGGAAAAAATCGTGCTACAGTTGCCAATTATGTTCGTTTACTTCGTCTTCCTGCCGAGATTCAGATGGGATTAAAGGAGAAAAAAATTGATATGGGGCATGCGAGAGCATTGCTTGGAGCAGAGAATTCTGTAGATCAATTATCTATCTATAATGAAATCCTTAAGCAAGGTCTGACTGTGAGAAAGGTGGAGGAACTTGTTCGAAATATCGGAAAAGAAGTTGTAGATAAAGAAAAACCTGTTAAACCAGCTATTTCGGAAGAATATTCGTTGTTGAAAGATAGGTTATCCCAAATGTTCTCTTCGGATGTGAAATTGTCTGTTAATGCGAAAGGGAAAGGGAATATCTCTATATCGTTTAAAAATGACGAAGAGTTGGCTAAAATAATGGAGGTTTTTGATTCTCTTCATTCAGACAGTAATGAAGAAAATTCTTAAAGAAGTTCGTTTGTATGCTAAATAAATAATCTCAATTTCTTGAAGAATAGGATTTGGATATATTTGTTTTTTACGCTTTGGTTAATTTCAATCAAAGCTTTTTCTGTTACTTCTGATACATTAGTTGCACCAGTATTTCCTGTGATGTTGGAAGGTTCGGAAGTAGATAATGATGAAAGCTCTTCCGAAGGAGGTGAGTCTATTCAGGAAAAAGAAGTGGCGACCATGGGTAAATCTGACGTAGAAAGCTTTTCTGATACGACGCACATCCAGTTTGAATTTGTGTCGGATGATTCAACGAAGAGTGCAACTAAGAAAGATCGTCGATTGAGCAAGGATGATTTGTATTTTAAGCCAGACCCCAAGCGAGCGACATGGTATGCTTTAGTATGTCCAGGACTAGGGCAGATTTATAATCGTAGTTATTGGAAACTTCCTATTCTGTATGGAGGCATTCTCACATTTACCTATTTCTTAGGGTGGAATAATCGTATGTATAACGAATATCACAACGCATATCGTGATATTTTGGATAATGATCCAACAACGAAAAGTTACGAGAATCTTATAAATAACAGTTATAATGGAACGCAGTCGTGGTTACAGCAGACATTGAAATCGAAGACGAATAGATATAGGCGTTATAGGGATTTAAGTACTTTCGGACTTGTCGCATTGTATATGGTGAGCGTAGTAGATGCGTTTGTAGATGCTCATTTGTATGATTTTACGGTAACAGACGATCTTTCAATGAAGGTGGAGCCTGTTATTAATTTATATGGTATGGAGGGTGTTACTGGTCAAACAGAGCAGCGAGCGATGGTTGGTCTGCAGTGCAGTTTCCGCTTTAAATAATTAGAGATGAAACGTTTTGTTGGAGTTTTCTTTTTATCCTTTATTCTGTTGAGTGTCTGTTCTGCCAAGTCAGAAAAGAGAGAGGTAGAACATAAATCTTTAGAAAAAGAACAAAAAGAGGTGAGTGAGGAGGTAGACTCTGTTGAAATTGAGGCATTGGAAGAGGAGTTGGTTTTGGATTCCCTTTTGATGTCGGAAGTAGATACAACGGTTTTTGTACAGTCGGATGATTTACCTTCTGATTTTGATAGTAAATTGATTTCTTTATTGAATATTTATCAAGGGGCGATTTTGAGTTCGGATTGTTTAACCGATAGTGTCGGTCCCGTTTTTTCTGATTCTGTCTATATAGATCGTTTGCAAAAGATACCCTCTTTATTTGAGTTGGTTTATAATCCGATTGTAAAGCGATATATTGAGTTATATACGCAAAAAAGACGTAAGCAGCTATCCTATATGTTGGGAATAGGTAATTATTACTATCCAATTTTCGAACATGCATTGGATGCTTTGGGTCTGCCACTTGAACTGAAATATTTACCGGTGATTGAGTCTGCTCTGAACCCAAGAGCTTATTCCTGTGTAGGTGCCTCAGGACTATGGCAGTTTATGTATGGAACAGGTAAAATCTATGGTCTACAGGGAAATAGTTTGATTGATGAAAGAAGAGATCCAATCAAATCTACGAACGCAGCGGCAAGATTCCTTCGTGATTTATACAAAATGTATGGGGATTGGTCTCTTGTGATTGCCGCTTACAACTGTGGTCCAGGAAATGTGAATAAAGCGATGAAACGTGCTGGAGGAAAGAAGGATTATTGGGCTATTTATCCGTATCTTCCAAAAGAAACGAGAGGATATGTACCTGCGTTTATTGCCGCTACCTATGCTATGACTTACTACAAAGAGCACAATGTTTGTCCAGCAAGAGTTGAAATGCCGTATGTGTGTGATACAGTAATGCTTTCAGAGAAGATGCATCTACAGCAAGTTGCAGACGTTTTGGACATTGATATTGAGACTCTCCGTAATATGAATCCTCAGTATCGTAAGGACATTATTCCTGGTAATGGTCAGTCGTATACATTATGCTTGCCACAGAAAAAGGTAGGTACATTTATAGACATGAAGGATTCTATTGTAAAGTATAAAGCGGATTCCTTTAATGTCTTGACTCGCGTTGTTGTGTTGCCTGCCAATGCGGACCCCTATTTTAGAGGAGTGAAAAATGGGGCAATTACGAAGGGTGTATATGTCGTGAAAAAAGGCGATACTCTTTCTACGATTGCAAAGAGAAGAAAAGTCTCTGTTTCGCAGATAAAGAAATGGAATAATCTTAGATCTGATAATATCTATATTGGACAAAAATTGAGGATGCATTAGGAGTAACTTTTGTAATCGCGACCAAACAGTTCAGCCATTTGCTGTCTGTTCAACCAAACGGTATCATTCTCCAGTTTCACGTTAAGCTCAATGTTGCCGTCTGCCGAACGGTATATTTCTATTTGGTTATTCTCCATGTGCGGTAGCCTTTATCATTTGTGTAGAATCGTATCCATTTCAGTATAAATCTCCTCTTCCGACTCATAGGGATGGATAGCAA
>CAVFXQ010000030.1:0-35771 GCA_963626555.1 Clostridiales bacterium | reverse complement strand
ATCAATATGCTATAGAACATAGATTGCAATAATTACATTCAAAATGAGAAGAATAACAAAAACAATTTTCGGACTACTTCTACCCTTTCCTGCACTCCTTTTCAATTGCTCCGATTGTGAAGATTGCGATTCTAAGATTTGGACGGATGAGTATCATATCGCGAATGCGAGCAAGTATAGTGTTGAAATAGGGTGGCTATTGCACAAATTGCGACTCCACCACAATCTCTCCAAACTCAATCATCGCATTAAAAATCGCTATCTTTTGATATTTATTTAAATCATCTACAAGTATTTTATCCTCCTCTATCACTCCCTCATCCATCAACTTTTGCCTTTTTGTTCCTTTCAACAATGGATTTGAAGGAGTCACCCATCGCTTTCCGTCATACAGTGCGACATTGGCGTAGGTCGTCTCCTTGACATAACCATTCTTGACAATCAGCGCCTCATCAGCTTCTCCTCGCTTGCTATGGAGTTCATTCAGCCAACTTCTGTCTTCTGATTTTAGCGCATACGTTATTTCATCATCTCTCACCAACTTCAAACTGCGTATTGGACGTATGCAGTATTTTGAAAGCGAGACTTCTTCTATTCCACCTGCGCTATACACAATTCTCAGTTTGTAAACCCCTGAATAAGGACACAACTTTCCTGCTACCTTCTGCAAATCTTCAACTTTACCCTTTGCTCCCAAATATTCCATTGTCCGCTCATACCTCGCTTGATGATATTTCAAGTTTTGCGGAACTCCATCCTCTACTTTTATCGTCTCTATATACCGAGGATAAATTGGCTTCTTTTTTTCACTTCTATCTTCTTGATTTAAAGGAAGATATATCTTCTGTTTCACCTCATTATATTCATCTTCTATCCGACTTTTTGCTGTTATTCCTCCTCCTGCTTTATAATATTTTTGTCCATCTTTCTCCTCTACATAACGAATCATCACCGCACTGTCTACCGTTCCATTTTGATAAACACCCATTACACCGGTATAGAATCCTCTGTCATAATTCTCTGCCTCCGTAATAATTTCAACCGTCTTCTTTTTAGGCGCACCTGTAATAGAACCTGCAGGCAACTGACTGAACAGAATCTCACCTATCCGACTTTGCCAACCATCTTTCAACCACCCTATTATCTTCGAGCTAGTCTGTAAAATCTTCCCATTATTTGTTGGTATTTCATCAATATAACGATATTTTTCAACACGAACATTCGTAGCGTCAATACTTAAATCATTTCTTATCAGATCAACAATCGTAGCGTGTTCTGCACTTTCTTTCTCGTTATCCAACAATCGCTTAGCTGCATTTTCTTCCTCTGCATCAATCGTCCCTTTCATCGGAAAAGAACTAATCTCCCCATTTTTAATTTGAATGAATGTCTCAGGAGAAAAACAAACGAAAGTATCCTTTATCCAAAGCTTATATTTCGCCTGAGTTCGTTGAAATATTGAATGCAACGAGAGATTTGTCTCCACTGGTATTTGACATGTCAAATTCACCAAATACGAATCTCCCAACTGTAAATGCTCCTTTACTATATCAAAACTTTTACGGTATGTTGACATTGACAATTCGCCTACTTTCCATTCTACTCTATCTATTTCATTCTCAATGTGTTTCCAACTATTTTGTATATTCCCGATCTGATAAAGACACTCAACAGGATCTACCTCAGACAGAGGCTCCACAAAGCATCTCTTCATCTGATAATCTACCACAAACAAAAACGGCTCATTCAATGTCGCTAAACGATCCATCTCGAAAATAGCTGTTCTTCTATCCAATATCTTCATAGACAAAAGCATAAATCAGATACAAAAAAGTCTCCGCTCTTTTTCAAAAACGGAGACTTCCCATTAAATTATTATCTCTACTACAGATTATTTTTTTACCAAATCCAAAGTATCTGATGCAATCATATACTCCTCATCAGTAGGAATAACGATAACTTTGACTTTTGAAGATGATGTACTAATCGTACCTTCCTCTCCACGAATCTTTTTGTTCTGCTCTAAATCCAAATCAACTCCCAACGCTGAAAGTCCTAAACAAACAGACTCTCTGACTGCTTGGTTATTCTCACCGATACCTCCTGTGAAAACAATCGCATCTACACCATTCATCGCAGCTATGTAAGAACCAATATATTTCTTAACACGATAGACAAACATATCAATAGCCAACTTCGCACGATCATTTCCACTATCTGCGGCAGCTCCAACCTCCCTCATATCAGAAGAGACACCAGAAATACCGAGCAAACCACTCTGTTTATTCAATATATCCGACACCTTTTTCGCATTATATCCTTCGCGTTCCATTAAGTAAGTAACTGCACCCGTATCAATGTCGCCCGAGCGTGTTCCCATCATCAAGCCTTCCAACGGAGTCATACCCATAGAAGTGTCGAACGATTTTCCATCCACAACAGCCGTGATTGAACCACCATTACCAATGTGAGCCGTGATAATCTTTGACCCCTCTGCTTTCATACCTAAATATTCAAGCGCACGCTTTGAAACATAGCGATGGCTCGTTCCATGAAAACCATAACGACGAATAGAGTCTTTTTCATACAACTCATAAGGAATCGCATAAAGATACGACTCGCGTGGCATGGTCTGATGAAAGGCTGTATCAAACACAGCAACCTGAGGGATATTCGGCAAGAGAGACTCAACTGCCATAATACCCTTTAGATTGGCTGGATTGTGAAGCGGACCAAGAGGGAAACAAGCCTTAATCTGCTCTTTGACGCTATCCGTAACAAGACAACTTTCAGTAAACTTATCACCTCCATGGAGAACACGGTGACCTACTGCATCCAACTCAGAGAGCGACTTGATGCAACCCTCTTTCGGGTCGGTCAACATATCAAAAATCCATTGAATACCAACAGAATGATCTGGTACATCCTTCTCTAAAATAGCTTTCTCCCCATTACTTTTGGTGTATTTTAAGAAAGATCCTGGTATTCCGACTTTTTCAATACCTCCCTGCGCTAGCACCGCACGGCTACTCATATCAAACAACTTATACTTGATGGATGAGCTACCACAATTGATCACTAATATCTTCATATTAACTCTTTAATTTCTTAGTACTTAGAAAGTTGACTCATTATATCTGATTGGTTTAAATCAAACCCTTTGCAGCCAATGCCTGATTAGCCGTGATGGCAATCATCTTAACAACATCATCAACAGAGCAACCACGAGACAAGTCGTTGATTGGTGCCGCCAAGCCTTGCAACAACGGACCAAGAGCCTCGCACCCAGAGAGTCTTTGAACGAGCTTGTAACCGATATTTCCTGCATCCAAAGAAGGGAAAACCAAAATATTTGCCTTTCCTGCAACCTTACTGCCTGGTGCTTTTTTCTCTGCAACCGAAGGAACAAGGGCCGCATCTGCCTGTAACTCACCATCAATAGCCATGTTTGGTTCCAACTCTTGAGCCAACTTTGTTGCCTCAATTACCTTGTCAACCATCTCATGTTTAGCACTTCCTTTGGTCGAAAATGACATGATCGCCACTTCAGGAGTTTCAAAGCCATATATCTCTTTAGCGGTATGCCCACTGCAAACTGCGATATGAGCCAATTCTTCAGCAGATGGATTTGGAGTAGCGGCACAATCGGCAAACAAGAGCATACCATTGTATCCGATGTTCTTATCCTTGAAAATCATCAAGAAGCAACCAGAAACGACTCCAACACCGGGTTTCGTTTTTACAATTTGAAAAGCAGGACGAAGCACATCACCAGTGAAATTCTTTGCGCCCGCCACTTCGCCATCTATATCGCCGTTCTTAATCATCAAGCAAGCAAGGTAAAGAGGGTCTTTCACCTTCTCTATAGCCTGTTCCTCAGTCATTCCTTTCTTTTGACGAAGTTTGAAGAGCAAGTCCGAATATGTTTTGCTGTTAGGATTATTTGCAGGATCTACAATTGTTGCCTTTGCAATATTTTTCAAGCCATATTGATTAGCAAGATTCTCGATTTCTCCTTTATTACCTAAGAGAGTGATTTGAGCAATTCCTTTTTCCAAAGCAATATCGGCTGCTTTGAGTGTTCGCTCTTCCGTTCCCTCTGGAAGAACAATGCGCTGTGGGTTAGCCTTAGCCCTTTCAATGATACCTTCAATCAATTCCATTTTGGATATATTTTTAATGATTTATTTCCGGAAAATTTTTGTACGGTAGCGAAGCCAAAACGCTCGCTAATTTATCCAACATTGGCTGAAGTTTCGGCTTGAGCATGCCCTCCAAGAACATGTTCATATCCGACTTTACGGTCAATTTTATGCGTGTGTCGTTATCACCAACCTCTTTCATCTGAATCCAAAGATTAAAGTCGACAGGAGATCCATCCGCTCCGAATTTGACAGTCTTGCACTCTTCTCGCTCCACTATCTTCACCCCCACCGTCATAGGAGCACCCATCGCGCTTATGCTAAACTGACAAGTGTCCCTGTCAAATTTGAGATCTGATATTTTGTCTTGAGGAACCTTATCTTTCAGAAGTTCAAGATTACGCAGATCCGAAAGAACCCTAAAGACTTCTGGACCGCTATAGTTCGCTTTAACGACTTCACTTTCTATTTTTAACATCTTTAAATTTTGGGTTTGAGTTATTTGAAACTATTTTCCCCACACCTCAGGAGCCTCACGCCACTTCTTCAAAGTCTCCATTTCTTCGTTTCCAATTTGCTTTGTATCGAGTAGATGTTGCAAAACAGCATTGTAGTTTGAGAGTGTGGTCAACTCGACGTTGGCCTCGGAGAACTTCTCCGCAGCAACTGGGAATCCGTATGTGAAAATGGCAACCATACCCAAAACCTCTGCACCTGCATTGCGCAATGCGCCAACAGCCTTCAAACTGCTTCCTCCAGTCGAAATCAAATCTTCAATGACAACAACCTTCTGACCCTCCTTCAAGTCTCCCTCTATGAGGTTCTCCAAACCATGATCCTTTGGAGATGAACGAACATAAACAAACGGCTTTCCAAGGACTTCCGCCACCAGTGCGCCTTGTGCAATGGCTCCCGTAGCAACCCCCGCGATAACATCCACATTGGCATATTTCTGACGAACAATCTCAGCCAACTCATTCTTAATTAAAGACCGAATCTCTGGATAAGACAACGTCTTTCGATTGTCACAATAAATAGGTGATTTCCATCCTGAAGCCCAGGTAAAAGGATCCTGAGGCTGAACCTTAACCGCTTTGATGCTGAGCAACTTCTCAGCCACCTTGTTTTCAACTTGGCTCATATTGCTTATTTCTAATATAGTTTACATTTCTTTAATTGTCCCAAAGTTAATAGAATTTTGCCACTTTGTTTACCTATCATCACGCAATTTTTCTCTACATTTGCGGTAATTAATGGATTATTCTACTCTACATTGTTTTTTTGCCTATGAACGAGAATCTGTTGCAATTTGCCTGGCAATGCAAACTTTTCAGTTTCAAGAATCTACACACCACAAATGGTTCATCCATAGAAATTATTGATGTCGGTCAACTCAACCACGATGCAGGACCTGACTTTTTCAACGCCAAGATCAAAATCGACAACACTTTCTGGGCTGGTAACGTTGAAATCCACCGTAACGCGTCCGATTGGTTTAAACATCATCACGAAACCGACGACCGATACGACTCTATCATCCTGCATGTCGTTGAGAAATCGGATGTGCAGATTTATAGAAAGAATGGCGAATTGATTCCACAAATAGAACTATCTGTACTTCAATGTGTTAAAGAGAGGTTTGAAGAGATAAAAAAAGGTGAAGGATGGATTCGTTGCGAAAAACTTTGGGCAACAATAGACCCCATTTTTTTAAAATTTCAAATTGCACACCTAACCTACGAGCGTGTTTTCAGAAAGTCTCAAATGATACTAAATCTATATCACGCAAACCGAAACGATTGGTCATCTACGTTTTATCAAGTTCTTTGTAGGAGTTTTGGCATGCATACCAATACACTTCCTTTTGAATTGCTTGCAAAATCTCTACCACTCAACTATATAGCAAAACAAAGAAGCAACCTCATTGACATAGAGGCACTTCTCTTTGGTCAAGCAGGACTACTACCTGCCACTTCGGATGAGTCTTACGAACGAGCTTTAATACAGAGTTTCAAACATTTACAAGCAAAATTTTCACTGACACCAATCAATGCCAATCTTTGGAAATTCTCAAAAATGCGTCCTTCTAACTTTCCTCATATTCGTATAGCACAGTTGGCTTCTATGATTTATCATTCTAATCATTTATTCTCAAAAATCATTGATACAAAAGACCTTACCACTATAAGGAACTTACTTCACTGTACAGCATCACCTTTCTGGGACACTCACTATCGTTTCGGAAAAGAATCATCAAAATTAAACAAAACGCTAACCTCATCAGCTATTAACAGTTTGATAATCAATGCAATAATACCCATAAAATTTGCATATTATGGACTTAAAGGAAACGAATTGTCCCAAGACGACACATTACAATTATTAGAGATGATTCCACCAGAAAAAAATAACATCGTAGAAGGTTGGAAACATCTTGATTTATTGAGCAACGATGCCTTTACATCGCAAGCCATCATCGAGTTGAAAACACAATACTGCGACCTCGGGAAATGCCTTAGATGCCAAATTGGACACCATTTATTGCAGCAACCACACCGTCCAAAGGAACATCCCACGGATCCAAAGGTAGACTTTCAACTATCTGACAATCAAAACAAACCCCTATCTTACGGCACTTCAACTGAGGAAGTAGACGATCATAAAAACCTCGTCCGCGACCCATACGAAGGCCCTCACAGGTGAATGCCATTCCTGGAATAATAGCAAAATCAATCTCCGACAAATCAGAAAGGGTTTCTCCAACAGGTTCTAAAATATTGAAAGCACCTTTACGCATCTGCGAAATTCCTTGATACCGACGGAGTTCTAATTCATCACCAACCACTACTGGCAAAACGAATTTCTTCTTCTGAAACCAACGCTCATTGAAATCATGCGTTGAAATCTCGTCGGACAAAGACCAAAAAGAGAAAACTACTTTTGACTGTTGAAAAATAGGTGATTCCTCAATCCTCTGGAATACAATAGAAGACTGATAATTACGTTGTTTCTCCGTCAAAAGATTCACCTTTCTCTTGATTTCCTTTCGTAGATTTTGCTTTTCCAACACGTCTATTTATTATTTCTACTGTTTCAAAAATTTCACCTTTTCTATTCCACTTCCATATTGCACCTCAACAATATAGATTCCTATTGGATAGTTTTTTATATCTATGTTATAACATAAATCATTTGGAATAAACGAACTAAATGTATTTCCCTGCAGATTATATATGCATACCTTGTTAGGTCTTTCAGAAAAAGACAAAGTAATTTCAGACCGTGCAGGATTGGGATAGACCAACGAATTGTACTCCGCCTTCACCTCTTTTGTACCCGTAAATTTGTGGGGCAGCAACTGCGGATCTATCATTAACGACGAAGCAGACTCCATGATCGGATGCATTGTAAAAGGTTTCCACTCACCATCTTGTTTGAAAAACGCCGTATTTATTGTGTTGCCTTTTGTCGCATAGACTCCGAATGCATTCTTCGGAGAATTTGGGACAGAAACAGAAACAAAGAAAACAGTATCCACGGGGACAGGCGTGTCAAAGTGTAGATAAAACTCACGAGATAGATAATATGAAGGCTCTTCCGTAGCGAACGAAGACCCAGAATAATGAGTGTCAGTAATTCGCACCCTCTGCTGATGAAGTAGTTTTTCTGGTTTATCTTCCCCTGAATACACATTTATCATCACCTCGTCCTCTTCGCTATATTTTCCATATTCAGGAATGAAGAAAACTCCATAGAGAGTCCCTCCTACCGTTTTATATCGCTCAGCATACTCATTGATTCCTAACGAGTTATTGCCTGCAACGTATTCGTCTTTGTTAGACTCATACATTTCTGTTCCGACCTCATAATTCGTAATTCTACTGCAATGATATTCGTATGGTTCCGCGCCATCCATAAATGCGACACCTGAGGTGCTAGGATCAAGGAAAGGGCTCAATGCCTTCGTTTTTATCCGACTTGTCCACACTGTATTGATTCGGTAGAAAGCATCCCTGTTCTCTTCATCACAACCTGACGGTTCATAACCACCTGTCAAAGCCCCTACTATTCGACCATTACTATCAAAAAGAGGAGAGCCCGAAGATCCTCCCTCCGTAACACCATTCTCCCAACCTTTTACAATCCAGTGAACATTAGTCGACAGATCGACAGAAGAACTCGTGAAAGTCCCTTTTACAGGCGCAACCGTTGATATCGTATATTTCTTGACGTCTCCCTGCGGATGATGCACGGTATAGACACCTGCACCAACAGATTCCGAGGTATTCCACCCAGAATAGTAGGTATTATATTCTAATGGTGGTTTTTCATCCAACTTTAACAACAACATATCATTACTACTCTGCATCGCCACCAAAGTCGACCCAGAAAGACTCATCTCAAGCGTTCCCTGAATATTGCTAAAGCAATGAGGCGACTCATAATTGAAGTACAAAACGCAAGTTGACGCCAGCTCCGCATTTGTTTTATTTGCTGATATCAATGAGAAACAATGGGCTGCACTCAGAAAATAAGGCGTACCATCCCCACTTGTATTGTTCACCAACGAACCACTACACATATTCGAGCCGTTAATCATCAACATCGCTACACTACGACGAGATTCATCATTGACATCCTCCACACAACTGACATCCTGCAAACAAGAGGCAGACCTGCCAAAAGATGGTAACGAACGGAAATTTCGAAAGGCATGATTCACATTTCCTACAGACAAAATACCCGATGAACCCTCTGGCTCAATGTATTCCACAACAATCTCGTCCCCATCAATAGGAGATGTTGCCAAGATGCTATCTTTACGATTATTGGCTGAAGTAAACGCCCCTAACACATTCTTTCTCTCCGGATCATATAAGAAAACCTTGGATTCACCAACTAAATGAAATTTGTTAAATATCAGATTGATAGACAATGCATTAAGCGAACGAATCTTCAATCGCCATACTTTCGTCCCATCCTCTAAAACTGAGACAACTCCCGAATTTTCAGGTGTCAGATTTACTTCAAAAGGATGTGCAAATTGCAAACCTCCTATCCTAAATTGCAACGAATCCCTCTGCACCATTGAAATATCAAAAAGAGGCATTTCCACCCATTCGTCTACAACACTCTTCAACACCCCTCCCTTAAGAGGCAGTTTCTCAGGCATTGGAAAGCCACCCCAACTTCGTTGCGCCATTCCGCACACAGAAACAAGAATTGAAATTAATATAAATAAATATTTTTTCATTTCTTTAATCTACATTTTTTTTCATTTCTTGCAAATCATCAGACGATACAAAACAAAGTCTCTCTAACTTATACAAATCCAAGAAGAATATCTTAGGAGATTTTGATTTTAAATTCCTCAAAATCAACGGTTTCAATAGGTTCAAAGTACAATGGACAAGTTCCAAAAGATGGAATCTTCGCAAACGCTCAAAGCAACGAAGCACCTTCACATCCTTAACAAAGTCTGCTGGATCATCCACCTTTCTATATATCAACCAAAGATTTTCGGAGGCATCATTAAGCTTTTGAAGGTAAACATCAGTAGAATCTAAATCCTCTTGGCGAGCAGGATTGTCTATGTGTCTAATTCTGAAACCATTATGTTTCAAAAGCCACCCAAAAAGAGTATCTTCATGACCATATTTGCGGAGTGATTCATCAAAATTCACTTTATCAAAAACACTCTTTTTTGCCATAAAGTTAAACGAAGAGAATGAGCAGTGAGACCGTTGATTTCTCGCCTCTATGTTTCTCTCCTCCCTCTTTTTTCCATAAAGCCAACGAAGATAAAGCGTTGAATCAGACGGCTTTTCATCAGAATACCGATAACCACCGATCACCACATCTGCCTCATTTTTTTTTATTTCCTTGACATAACGAGATACAAAAGCATCGTCCAACAAGATTGCATCACAATCCAAGAACAAAAGCCAGTCATACAGAGCCTTTTGGGACAAAAGATTTCTGACTGCAGCACGACCTAAATTTTTATCCTGTTCAAAATACTTCACTCCCGGCATTTCTGCAATCTTACGATTTTCCTCCCTAAAGAGCTGCGAACAATCATCAATGACCAATATTTCATACTCGATAGATGCAGATAAACACTGCTGCGCCAAAACTCTAATCAAATTTGTAGAATCATGGTTAAAAATCGGTATGCAAATAGATATACACATCTTATTTACTCTTTATGGCATATTCTCGTTTGTAAACCACAATCATTCTTTGTTCTTTCTATATTCTCCTTCCATCTTACTAATAATATCCTCATATTCCTTAACAAAATCAAGGATGAGGTTAGAAACAATGGTGGTTGCCGTGATTGATTTGTTACATTGTGCCAAACGACGGATTGGTTCATAGATAGACTCTGGAAGGAGCATTGACTTGAAAGTGCCGTCGTTCTCCATCATCTCAATTGGACGCATGATAGCGACACGCTTAAACTCACGCACTCTCTTCTCATCGAAATCTGCGCCACCAATCATCACAGAACGCCTCGTTTTCTTCTTACGTTCAGTTGGCTTTTTCTCTTCCTTCGGTTGAGAAACAGCTTCTTTCTTTTCTATGGCTTTCACCTCCTCCTCTTTTGGTGAAGGAGTCGCTTCAGCAACTATCTCTGCTTTTTCTTCTTTGACCTCTGTCTCTTTAACGACCCCTACTGGGGTTTCAGCGGAAGGCAAAGCAGGAGCATCAACTTCTTCCTTTTTGTTAGGCTCAACTTCGTTTTTCTGAGGCGTTTCCTGAGGTTGTGACTTCTCGGACGTATTCTGTTCCAATCTCGTCGTTACGTTCGAGACCATTGAGTCAAGAGCATTTATATTGCCAGCAATTTTTCTCGCCATATCACTCTTTCGTTATAATGTTACACATCTCGGTTAATGTTTCGCCGATATTTCCATACTTCCACTGTTGGGCGAACGGAGGCAGAATAGTACTTTTACATTTTTCATTCTCGAAAGCACTCGTCTCCGCTATTTTGTTGTTCAGCATTTTCATATTAGGCAAATCGTTAGCCAACCTCTCGTTTAATTTCGTATAAAGTTGCTGACGAATAGATGCATCATAACGATTCCAAAAACCGTACATCTCGTTCAACTGACAATCAGCAGGCAACACCTTGTCGTGTACCGTCTTTGCAAAACTGTAATTAGAAGAAAAGACGAACTTAGAAACAGTGAAAGGGACGAACACCACATCGCAGAGAGAGACGATTTTAAAGTTATCCTCATTAGCAACGTGTCCAGGAAGGTCAAGAAAGACATATTCAACCCCATCCGCCTCGCGTTTATCAATAACATCCATAATAGCGTTGACATCTTCACTGCATTTCACAATCTCATACATCTTTTTCTGCTGTTGAATGAAAGCGTTGTACATCGTGTATTGCTCCACCATCATCTCTTTTTCTCCGTTTTCGTTTTCGCGCTCGTAGGGTTTGATCATCTCAATGTCGTCGACACGGCACTGAGACATAGACTGTTGGTAGGTATCACAGTCTAAAGCCACCACAGTTTTACCATATTTATATGCCAGGGTACTTGCCAACATAATTGTTATGGAAGTTTTTCCACAACCACCCTTCTGTCCTATGATTGAAACAACTTTCATATCCTTACTTATAGATTACCTTTTTGCAAAGATAGGAAATTAATTCCCTATATCAGAATATATAGGGAAATATATTTTTAATAATATTATATAAGCAATATATTCGTATAGAGTTGTTACTATAGTTACTTAAATAGTCAAGACTATAGTTTTAATATACATAATACTCTGATTGTAAAATATTTATGTTAAGAAAGACTAACAAGTACAAATAAATATTTGCTTTACATGTAGGCAAAACAGTCATATTGGCATTATTTACTTATATACCAACCTCTTGATTGTAAAGACACAATCAATTTAGACCCTTTCGGGTGCAACCATGGTAAATTTCTTTATGATTATACCCGATAAGGTATAAAAAACTATTTCAATTTTTTTCCATCAGAAAAAGCGTTTCCTACTCGACTACCTAATCCAATATAACCGTTGTGGATTGGGTCGAATGTGATGAGGTGCATTTTTTCAACGTCTGGCTTTCCATCTTCTGCAAGGAATTTCTCGTCGCAAACAATGTTAACAATCTCAGCAACAATGTAATAGCCATCTGCACTCTCGTCGATCTTTCTTTTGATTCGGCACTCCAAAGACATTGGAAAATCAGCAAAGATCGGAGCGTTAACATTCTCTGATTTAACAGCCGTCCACCCTGTTTTCTCCATTTTGTTCGGGTCATTCTTAGCACTGACGATTCCAACAAAATCACTTGATACCAAAGTTTCCTCAGTGGCGAATGTTACCGTGAAATCGCCATTCAGGTTAAGATTCTCTGTTGTGGCATGGCTACCCATTGAAATCATGATTTCATGGAAATCCCATTGACCGCCCCAAGCAGCATTCATCGCATTAGGCTTTCCACTTTTGTCGTAAGTACCGACAATCAATACAGGTTGTGGCAAGAGCCACGCTTTTGGAGTGAAATTTTTCATATCATTTCGTTTTTGAGTCATAATGGAGTACAAACTTATAGATTTTTTTCAGTAGAATCAAAGAGTCATAATATTGCTTATTAAGTTATTGATATACAACGAAAATTACTGTCCAATGAAAATTTTTTTGCGAATTAATATCCTAAAATACGGACATACCCCTTTAATAGAAAGATCCTTTCCATTATCTCCTTTACGAAACCTGACAATTTCAAACTGATTTGGATTAAACTTGTGAAGGAACGTAATAGGAACGCCCATTAGACCATCGTAGTCCGACGGAATATTAATGCTCTCTATACTTCGAAAATCGCCGTTCCCCTTAAAATAAATGAGATCATCTTCCGTTGGGAACATTTTCTCCTCCTTTAATCCATTGTATTCATAATAAAAACCAGATACGATATCTACAGAAGAAAACAAATCTCGTTCGCCATCCTTATAACATGCCGCTATGACTTTTCTTAGACCCAATTTTTCAAAATTTTGGGCAAAATATCGATAGAAATTACTGGTTTGAGGATCATCGCAATTGCAATACACCACCTTGTTTCTGAACTGTGATTCATAGTACTGCAATTCACGTTCTATATCTGGCAACATAGTATAGAATTCATCGCTCTTCGCCTTCTTTGCCTTTTGAAGTAATGTATTAGATGCTTTTCTTTACATTATCTTGCTCTTTTCTTCTTGGTTATCAGTGAAAAGAAAGATTGATTCTTTCATACCATAGTATTCTAATCACATCACCTACAGATGTACTTAAAATAAAGGAGTCGCACATTTCAAATGCGACTCCTTATTTTTTAAAATACTAAACCACTTATCTATTCTTCTCAATCCACTTCTTAGCGTTCAAGAAGGCCTCGATCCAAGGTGTAACCTCGTCTTCGTGGATGCGGTCTGCTGGATAGTAAGCCCACTGCCATGGGAAGATAGCACGCTCCAAGTGAGGCATCATTGCCAAGTGGCGTCCGTCTTTTGAACAAATTCCTGCCACGTTGTACATTGAACCGTTTGGATTGGCTGGATAGCCTTCGTAGGTGTATTTTGCAACAATACTATACTCACTCTCAGCGTATGGGAAGTGGAACTTGCCCTCTCCATGCGCTACCCACAAGCCCAACTTGCTGCCTGCCAACGAGCCGAACATCACTGAGTTATTCTCAGGAATCGTCAAACCTACGAAATTAGACTCAAATTTGTGCGAGTTATTATGCAACATCTTTGGACCTTCAGCATGCTCAGGGTAAAGGAGTCCGAGTTCTACCATCAACTGACAACCATTGCAGACTCCCAAACTCAAAGTGTCTTTTCTTGCGTAGAACTTGGCCAATGTATCTTTTGCCTTCTCACTGTAACGGAAACCTCCCGCCCATCCTTTGGCAGACCCCAAAACGTCTGAGTTAGAGAATCCTCCACAGAAGACAATCATATTGACATCCTCCAAAGTCTCACGACCTGAAGTCAAATCGGTCATGTGAACATCCTTCACATCAAAACCTGCCAAGTAGAGTGAGTATGCCATCTCTCGCTCACCATTCGTACCTTTCTCACGAATGATAGCAGCCTTAACACCAGAACGAGCTTTACGGTCGGCCGTGATTCCAAGAGCTGAAAGTTTGCCTTTGAATGAGTTTTTAAACTTAATCTGCAACGGCTGTTTCTTGTAGTTCTCGTAACGCTCTTTAGCACACTGCTCACCACTCTGGCGACGATCCAAGAGGTAAGAAGATTTGTACCAAACATCACGCAAAGCGTCAATGTCAAATACCTCCTTCTGTTCGTTATGCTTAACAACGATTTCTCTCTCTTCAATGGTCTTACCAATCTTAGCGAAACCAATACCTGCATCCTTAAGGAATTTCTCCACTTCGCTCTTCTTCTCCACCTGAATCAAAACTCCTGGATTTTCAGCAAAGAGAATCTTCACCAAGTCTGGCTCTGGAATATCTTTCAAATTGATACTCAAACCGCCTTTCGTATTAGCGAAACACATCTCCAACAATGCTGTAATCATACCACCTTCAGAGATATCGTGACCTGCCAAGATCAAGTCCTTATCAATCAACCCTTGAATAGCCTCAAACGCATCAGCGAAGTAGCCTGGATGAACCACTGTTGGCACCTCATCGCCCACCTTGTTCAAAGTGGCAGCCAAAGCAGAACCACCCAACTTCAAAGCGTCAAATGAAAAGTCGATATGATAGATAAATGATTCTTTATCTGCTAATACAGGAGAAACGATTCTGCGAACATCAGAAACCTCAGCACCCGCCGAGATGATGACTGTTCCAGGGGAAAGCACCTTGTCGCCATCATACTTCTGAGTCATTGAGAGGGAGTCTTTTCCTGTTGGAATGTTGACACCCAACTCGCAAGCAAAATCGCTACAAGCTTCTACCGCCTTATACAGACGAGCGTCCTCACCAGGGTTTTTGCAAGGCCACATCCAGTTGGCACTCAACGAAACACTACGCAATCCGTCTTTCAACGGAGCCCACACGATATTGGTCAATGCCTCTGCAACGGCCATTACTGAACCTGCGCATGGATCAGCCAATGCAACAGCAGGCGCATGTCCGATAGAAGTGGCGATACCGCTCTTTCCTCTATAATCCAATGAAACCGCACCCAAGTCGTTCAATGGCAACTGTAATTCTCCCGCACACTGCTGACGAGCGATCTTTCCCGTTACGGAACGGTCTACTTTGTTGGTCAACCAGTCTTTACAAGCGACAGACTCCAATTGGAGAACATCATTGATGTATTCCTGAATCTTCGTAGAATCAGTGCATACAGGTTGGTATTTCTCCTCAACGGTGTTGTCTGTGATGACAGTGCGAGGTGGTTTTCCAATCATATAATCCAGACGGAGGTCAATAGGTTTTTCACCGTTTGCGCGTTCAAAGACGAAGCGCATATCGTCTGTCGTCTCTCCTACTACATACATAGGAGCACGCTCTCTGTCGGCGATCTTTTTGATGAGGTCAACATCTTTATCCTCAATCAAAAATCCCATACGCTCCTGACTCTCGTTCCCGATGATTTCCTTGTCTGAAAGTGTTGGGTCGCCGATTGGCAATTTATCCATATCAATCTTACCACCAGTTGCTTCCACCAATTCGGACAAACAGTTCAAATGTCCACCAGCACCGTGGTCGTGGATAGAAACGATAGGATTATTTTCAGACTCAGCCAAAGTACGAATCACGTTAGAAACACGCTTCTGCATCTCTGGGTTAGCACGCTGCACAGCGTTCAACTCAATAGCATTGGCATAAAGACCAGTATCAACAGAAGAGACAGCACCACCGCCCATACCGATGCGATAGTTATCTCCACCCATCACTACAACTTTCTCTCCTGGTTTAGGGTCGCCCTTCAAACTGTCTTTCTTCTTAGCGAAGCCGACACCCCCTGCCAACATAATCACTTTATCGTAGGCGTATTTCTTACCATTCTCAGCATGCTCGTAAGTTAACAACGAACCACAGATGAGCGGTTGACCGAACTTGTTACCGAAATCACTCGCACCATTAGAGGCCTTGATTAAGATCTGCTCTGGTGTCTGGTACAACCACTTACGAGGGTCAAGAACATCCTCCCAGTGTCTGCCTGAAGCTGTGCGAGGATAAGCCGTCATATAGACAGCCGTACCAGCAATAGGTAAACTTGCCTTACCACCACCTAAACGGTCGCGAATCTCACCTCCCGTACCTGTAGCGGCACCGTTAAAAGGCTCAACAGTCGTAGGGAAATTGTGCGTCTCTGCCTTCAAAGAGATGACAGAGTCAATTTTCTTTACTTCGAAGAAATCTGGCTTATCACCGCTTGCAGGCGCAAACTGTTCAATCTCAGGACCTTCGTTGAAAGCGACATTATCCTTATAAGCAGAAACAATCTTGTTAGGATTCTTCTCGGAAGTCTTCTTGATGAGTTTAAAAAGAGAACTCTCCTTTTCCACACCATCAATGACGAAAAGTCCGTTGAAAATTTTATGACGGCAGTGTTCAGAGTTCACTTGTGAGAAACCAAACACCTCACTATCAGTGAGTTTTCTACCGATTTTCTCACTCACGCCATTGAGGTATTCCATCTCTTGTTGACTTAGCGCAAGACCCTCTTTTTGGTTGTAGGCAGCCAAATCATCAATGTAGACGATTGGATCCGGTTTCTTGTCAATCGTGAAGATAGTCTGATCAAGACCATCATAAACGCGTTGAAGCATAGGGTCATGCTCAGAGTCTTTGCCCTTAGCAGCAAAATACTCCTCAATACGGCGGATACCTTTAAGAGACATGTTCTGTGTAATCTCCACAGCATTGGTACTCCAAGGGGTGATCATCTCGCGACGTGGACCGATAAACCAGCCCTCCACGCTTGTCTTGTCGGTGAACTCAGCTCCACTGAAAAGCCACGTCAGCTTCTCAATGTCTTGATCGCCAAACTTTTGGTCTGCGTCCACAGCGATAAACCCCGCGTCCGCCTTTTTGAAAAATAAAACCATTCGTTATTATTTTTTTATTTCAGATTCTCGTTTTATCAGTGTATTCTATTTTTGTCTATAAAAACTGCTCTAAAGCATGCGCCAATTGGTCAGGACATGATGTTCCACGCCCTCCGCAATCAATACCTTTCAGCCTTTCAACCGCATCCTTCACACGCATACCTTTAGCCAAGGCGGCTACACCTTGAGTGTTACCAGGACAGCCACCATAGAATCGTACACTTTTAATAACATCACCATCAACAGAGACTTCTATCACCTTCGAGCATGTCCCCGTGCATTGATATAGTTTCTTCTGTTCCATTTTATTTAGACAAAGTGAATAATATTTTCTTTTATTTGATGCTTAGAAGTGTCTGTAAGAACTCTTCGCCCTTCAGCAATCCATACGCTCCCTTCTGTGCGGCAAACTCATCGTACACCTGAACAGAATCTGGTTCAATTCCAGGGTAATAGATAAGAAATGGAATAGGTTCCGCCACATGTGTCTTCAAACGACAAGGAGTCGGATGGTCCGGAAGAATTGCGATTGCCACAGGCTCGT
The DNA here is from genome assembly GCA_963626555.1 of Clostridiales bacterium. Classification (GTDB taxonomy): domain Bacteria; phylum Bacteroidota; class Bacteroidia; order Bacteroidales; family Paludibacteraceae; genus UBA1181. Next base: position 18,017 of record CAVFXQ010000030.1, on the reverse strand, counting down.
CCCACTTCGAAACCTCGTCGTAAATCGGTTTTACCACGCGATTCTCTAAGTATTCAACCGTCTTCTTCTTCAACTCAACATTACCTTCATGTCCAGCCTCGTCGCTCGCCTCAATGTGAAGATAAACAAAATCATGCTTACGGAGAGCATCAACGGCTGCCTGGGCCTTACCCTCGTAGTTGGTGTCATACAATCCAGTTGCACCCTCCACCTCTATCACCTCCAAACCAGCATAAACACCGATTCCACGAATCAAGTCGACAGCAGAAATGACAGCACCACTCTTCAGTCCGTAGAGTTCCATCAAAGTCTTCATTTTCGGCTTGTAGCCAGCAGACCAAGGCCAAATACTATTAGCGGGGTCTTTACCATCCGCCACCCGTTTTTTGTTAACCGGGTGTTCTGGAAGTATTTCCATTGATTTGAGGATCAATTCATTGAGCAACCTTGCAGTTTCTTCAGCATCTGGGGTATCTGCTTTCACCAACACATCTTTGAACGGCGTGCCAGGCACATCGTGAGGTGGAGTGCAAGAAACATGTTTATCACCTCCTTTGATTTTCAACAAGTGACGGTAAGAAACACCAGGGAAAAAGCGAACTTTATCATTTCCCAGCTTCTCGTTTAGATAATCAATCAACTGATATGCCTCCTCGTTAGAGATGTGCCCTGCAGAATGATTCTTTATCTTCCCATCCTGCACGCAAATCACGTTGCAACGCATTGCCATCTCGCCCGCCTCAATGTCCACTCCCATACTAGCTGCCTCCAAGGAACCTCGTCCCTCAAAAACTTTGTGGACATCGTATCCTAAGACCTCAAGATTTGCAATCTCACTACCAGGGTGAAAACCAGCGGGGACAGTCGCCAACATTCCGCTACGTCCCTTTCGAGCCAACATATCCATAGTTGGCGTCTCTGCCGCCTGCAGAATCGTTTTATTGCCTAAAGATGGAATCGGCTCATCTGCCATTCCGTCTCCTAATATAATCAAATATTTCATCACTTTGTTGTATTTGGTATTCTTAATACAAGGGCGAGAAGTCCAATTCAAAATATCTTTGATCTTCAAATCTGTGCTTTCTCGCTCAGTTTCTGCTGCCACTTCCATGCCGACAGCAGTGTCTCACCCAACGTCTCCTCTGCTTTCCAACCCAACTCCATATTGGCGTATGTTGGATCTGCCCATATCTGCTCAATATCGCCATCACGCCTTGGAGCTATCTTATAAGGGACGTTCTGTCCTGTTACCTCCATGAATGTTTTTAGCAACTCAAGCACCGACACACCCCGACCAGTACCCAGGTTGAACACCTCGACATTCGACTTTCCTTTTTGTTCAACCAACCGGTTGATCGACACAACATGTGCTTTCGCCAAATCAACCACTCCGAGGTAGTCTCTTATGCAACTACCATCTGGCGTGTTATAGTCATTACCAAAGACACTCAACTCTTTGCGTATACCCGCCGCCGTCTGCGTGATATAAGGCAATAAATTATTAGGAACTCCATTGGGCAACTCGCCAATTTCAGCACTTGGGTGCGCCCCAATTGGGTTGAAATAACGTAAAAGAACCACTCGCAAATCTGGATACGCAAAGGACGTGTCCCGAAGAATCTCTTCGCAAATTTGCTTCGTTCGACCGTATGGTGAAGTGGCAGGCTTGATAGGCGCCTGCTCAGTTACAGGCAACTGATCAGGCTGTCCATAAACCGTGCATGATGAGGAAAATACGATATTCTTGATACCGAACTTATGCATCAACTGCAACAAATTAATCAACGAAACAATATTGTTTCTATAATATAATAGAGGCTCTTTCACCGACTCTCCTACAGACTTAGACGCCGCAAAATGGGCAACTGCTACAATCTCCGGATGTCTTTCCATAAAACGCTCCAACGAATTGTAGTCTTTGCAATCTATATTTTCATATACAACGGGAACCCCTATTATCTTCTTGATTCCCTCCAAAACACCAACGTTTGAATTTGACAAGTTATCAATGATAATCGGCTCATATCCAGCGTTGTACAGTTCTACCACTGAGTGAGAACCAATGTAGCCAGTTCCTCCCGTTACTAATATTTTTCCTCTTGACATGATTTCTCCTTAAAAAAGTTTTTCTGGATAGACACCCGACTTAATCAGACTTTCAATTTTCGCAACAACCGATGGGCGGTCTTCTTTGTAAGTGACACCAAACCACTTGCACGGAGTGTCAAGCACTTCTATTGTCGCTGTTTTGCTCTGAATCAACTTATTAATCATCGTAGGTATTCCATACTCAGCCTTGACATTACCGATGTTCTCTCTCAAGAAGACTTTGAAGTCCTCCTCCGAGTGGACAAAATAATCGGGGGTGAGTCCCCACATATTCATGGAGACAGGCAAATTCTCGTCTATCTCGTCGTATGCACCCGTCTCCTGGTTCTTAAACACTACAACCGCACCCTTGCGCTGCACTTCATAGTGTTCAACCACGGTCGTCAAGTGTCCAGCCTCATCCTTATGGCAGACGCCTCTTGAAACGTGTCCACTCTCAGAGAGCGTATTGCCTAAACGATAGCCCACCATACAGTATTTATTTTTTCCACCTTCCAATTTCTTAAGTGCATCGGACAAGATTTGGAAACTCTCTTTTCCATAGAAATCATCAGCGTTGATTACGGCAAAAGGTTCATTGACAACCTTCGCCCCCATCATAATGGCATGATTCGTACCCCAAGGCTTCTCACGACCATCCGGCACAGAAAACCCCTCAGGCAGAGCATCCATCTCCTGATATACTAATTCAGTGGCTACTATCTTGCTATATTTTCTTGCGATTTTCTCACGAAACTCTCTATCAAAAGAACGTCGAATCACAAAAACAACCTTCCCAAATCCTGCTCGCACCGCATCGTAAATGGAGTAATCCATAATCGTCTCCCCATTCGGACCGAGACCATCCAATTGCTTCAATCCACCATATCGGCTACCCATACCGGCAGCCAAAACCAATAAAGTAGGCTTCATTTATTATATTTTCTTAAAAGTCAAACTAATATATCGTACAAAAATAGCAAAAAAAGAGAAGAGCAACTTAGTTATTTGTTCTAAAAATTCTAATCATACCTAAGGCAACTATTTTTTCAGTTGGTCTTAATTGCGGAAAATCTGTAATCTTTTCTTGGGTGCGGAAGAAATCCAATCTTCTGACTGCGGAAGTTTTGTAACCTTTACGGAAATATTGCCGCTTTCTATCCTCAATAGAAAACATTTTTTCCGCACCAGAAGAATTCAACAGTGCTTTTTGCGGAAAAATTGCAATCTTTCAGAGTCTGAGAATTGAATGAAAAGCTAAAACCTTTCATCTGTTCCGCACTCACCGCCTTTCTATCGCTAATCATTACATAGTAATGATTATTTTATATGTTCAGTAAATAACTGATAATCACTACTTTATACGTTCTATTGCGGATAAATTATCATCTTTTCCTTTTTTTGTGGAACTTTCTAACTTTCTTCGTCCCCATTTCTTAATACATAAGATAACATTCCTTCCGCAGTAGTATATGGTAACATTCTGATAGATAGCGAATTATGATAAAACTGCGGAAAAATTGTCATATTTTAGGAGGCAAAAAAGATAACAATTTTTCCGCAGTGGGTTTTAAAACAACATTCTTTCCGCATCAAGGTTTCATTTCTTCCGCATACAAGATAACATTTCTTCCACACAAAGGTTACTTTTTTTCCGCATAGAAATGGCTTCTGCCCTTTGTTTATCGGACTTGTAACTGGTTCACAAAATAGTAAATAAAATAATTTGTAATGTAAATTTATAAAAAAGGGATTTTTTTTAAAAAACATAAACAAGTTCATTTTTTAAGGGCAACAATTATTCCACAATCTTATACCTTATTATATTATACACTCTCGTACTACTCTTGTATTTAGTGAAAGATAAACGGATTTGTGCGGAAAGTTTGTAACCTTTTCCTATTAGGAAGTGCGGAATAACTGAAATGTTTTTGCGGAACAGTTGTTTTGTTTTTGCGGAATAATTGTTATATTTGCTCTGAATATAATACAAATTCAGTGAATTATTAAAAAATGAAAGAAATTGTTGCTGACAATATCGCCCATGTTGCGGAAGGAGAGGACTTGAAGAAAATTCAAGAGATAGCCTACCAGATTTTGCGCAACCTGGCTGATTCTACCGATCCTGTTTGTAAAAAGACAAAAGCGAGTTTCATCATTGATAATTGCGTGCCTTTTTCGTTCCGCTCAGACGGGGGACTTAATCTGTATATCAAACGTTCTGTTTTTGAGATGTTTGAAACTGATGGATCTGAATATCTTTGTTTTGCGCCGCTCTACAAAGTTTTGGAAAATTATCATCCTATTTATTTCACTTTCTATGATGACGACATCAAGAAAGAGAATATGACTGAGTTTCAACGCAACATCTACTACAATATTCGTCGCCCGATGGAGCGTTTCTACTCAAATTACCGACGTTCGAAGGCGGGGGAGGAGCTATTTGACCAGATGCAGAATAGGGATTTGAGTTCGGTGACGGATGTTACGTTCTTTCAAAGCAATCGTCTGACGCAGGCGAGGATGAAATTCACCCTGATCCAGAAGAAATTCTTGAGTTACGTCATTGCGAATTTTCAAAAGCACAACAATCCTCAGATTTTCGGTGGCGCTAGTATGGATGTGCCGACAGCAGAGTTGGTCAATATAGGGTGTGCTAATAGTAATCTTTCCCTTCGTCGCAGTTTGGTTGATTTGCAGAAGAAGTTAATTGTTGAGTTGATTGACGATAAGGGTAATTGGCAGTCTATCGCCTTGGTAACAAAATTCGAGATCCCGAAATGGGGTAAGTCAATTTATGTGGAACTTAGTCCGACGATGGTGAGTCTCGTAAACCGCATTTCAGCTTTGGGCAACTATACGACGATGAATCTCAGCACGACGATGAAGACTCGCTCGTACACCACATTGCGTTTGTATGAGCTTTGTTCTCAGTACAAAAATAGCGACAAGTTGATGGTGAACATTACGGATAAGCATTTGCGCGAAATTCTCAATTGCGAGGATGGTTACACAGATAGTTGCGATTTCGAGCGCTATGTCATCAAACCTGCACAGGCGGAACTGAAACGAATGGCGGACGAAGGAGAGAGTGAACTCTATTTCAATTACGCTATCGGAAATAAAGTTTCTGTGGCAGGTCAGAAGCGAAGAGCCATCACCAACTGGGTCTTTTTCATCAAGGTGGTAGGCAATACATTCCGACAGAACCTTCTGAAGATGAATCAGTTGGATAAAGAGAAGCTATGCGTCGACTTTTATACGGAGGTGGTTACATCGTTTTTCCCAGATAGTAGTATGCAGACTGATTACATAAGAAAATTCAAAAGTTTGGATTTTGAAATGCAGCTCAATTATGTTGAAGAGTTGAACACAGTGTTGCCGAATATGAAGGAGAGGGAGGCCAAGGAGTTTTTGGGAACATCGCTAAAAGCCAAGATAAAGCAGAAGTTGGAGGGAGAGAGTCTTTTTAAATGAGCATTTTTGATTGTGCCGTATCAAAAAAGTTAAAAAAGACCTATCTTTGCCGATAGTATGGGGTTTTCGAAATCCAAATTTGCATACCAGAAAGCTTGATATATGTCTGAAGAACGAGAGGATATTTTTGATGAGGTTGTAGAGACTAATTCATTGAGGGCTTGGATTCTTGCGATCCGTCCCAAGACGTGTGCGGCGGCGGTCGCTCCTGTGTTGGTGGGTTCTGCTATAGCAGTTAATCAGCATGGATTCAAGCCGTTGGCGGCTCTTTGTTGTTTGTTGTTTGCCGTTTTGATGCAAATTGCAGCCAATCTTATCAACGACCTTATTGATTTTAAGAAAGGAAGCGATGGAGAAGACCGTTTAGGTCCTCTGCGTGCCACTGCACAGGGGTGGATTACTCCTAAAAATATGCAGGTCGGCATTGTTGCCGTTGTTGCGTTGGCCTGTGCCATAGGTTCTGTTTTGCTATTCTATGGCGGTTGGCAGATGATATTTGTTGGCATATTTTGTGTGATTTTTGCTTATTTCTATACTTCTGGTCCGTTCCCGTTGTCTTACAACGCTTTAGGGGATGTGGCGGTGGTTCTGTTCTTTGGTGTTATAGCCGTTGGTTTTACGAGTTATGTTCAAAGTTTGGTATGGGATCAGATGACGACCATTTGTGGAATAGCGACAGGCTTGGTAGTCAATGCGTTGCTAGTTTTGAATAATTATCGAGATAGAGATCAAGATGCAAAAACAGGAAAACGAACGTCCATCGTACTCCATGGCGAGCGTTTCGGTCGCTATCTTTATCTTTTTATGGGTGTTGTAGCCGTTTTTTTGACAGTTCGTTATTATTTCACGTTCTCGTATGTCTCTCTTCCGAAGAAATTCCCTGTTTTTTTCGGTTCGATAGGTTTTTTTTCAGTCTTTTTGAGGGCGTTGGTATTTCCGATCTTGGTTTGCCTCTATCTCCTACCCCACATAAGGACGTGGAGGAAAATGTGTCGGATTAGAAGCGGAAGAAAGCTCAACGAGTTGATAGGAGAGACTTCAAGAAATATGTTGATTTTTGCCCTTCTACTCTCGTTTGTATTAGTAAATAGTTAAATCAAAATATAATAAAGTCATGCAGCCTAATATTCCAAAATTAAAATATACTGACTCTCGTAATTTCTTCCTATTGGCGGGACCATGTGTGATAGAAGGAGAAGAGATGGCTTTCCAGATTGCAGAGCATATCGTTTCATTGTCAGAGAAATATAAGATTCCATACGTTTTCAAAGGTTCATATCGTAAGGCTAATCGGTCAAAAATAGATTCGTTTATGGGCATTGGCGACGAGAAAGCCCTGAAGATTTTGAAGAAGATTTCAGAAAACTATGATATACCGGTGGTTACCGATGTACATGCGCCTGAAGAGGCATTGATGGCAGCGGAATATGTTGATGTTTTGCAGATTCCTGCCTTTTTGTGTCGTCAAACGGATCTTTTGGTTGCGGCGGCAAAGACTGGTAAAGTGGTTAATATCAAGAAAGGGCAGTTTCTTTCTCCTGCGGCGATGTCGTTTGCGGCGCAGAAGGTGTTCAATTGTGGTAATGAGAATGTGATGTTGACGGATCGTGGCACCTCTTTTGGGTATCAGGATTTGATTGTTGATTATCGAGGCATTCCGATAATGCAGAAGGTGGGCGTACCTGTGGTTTTGGATTGTACGCATTCTTTGCAGCAACCCAACCAGTTGTCTGGTGTTTCGGGGGGGGATCCAGAGATGATAGAGACAATAGCCAAGGCTGGTGTCGCAGCAGGAGCAGACGGACTTTTCATTGAGACCCATTTTGATCCTTCTCATGCTAAGTCGGACGGTGCAAATATGTTGAAATTAGACAAGCTAGACGGATTACTGAAGAAATTGGTTCGTATTCGTGAAGCGGTGTTGGAAGATTAATATAAAAAGAACAACGAAAATGAAGAAGATCATTATGATGGCACTTTTTGCTGCGTTGGCAGTGATGAGTGTGAGTGCGGCTCGAAAGTCGGAGCCTGCCAAGCGTTTGGTTTACTGTGATTTAATGGGTTGGTCGATGCACTACGAATTGACTAACGAAGGAGATAATTTTAGTGAGTTCAAAGTGGATTTTGGAGATGAGATTTTCAAAAAATATCCTGAGTATAAAAAAGAAGATCTGAAAACGTTGAAATTCCATTCGTTGGTGGATGCCTTCAATTATATGGCAGAGAGAGGTTGGGAATTAGATCAGGCGAAGACTTGGTCGGTTGGGTATGACAATGTTTATCATTTTATCATGAAAAAATATGTGACAGAGGATTATGAGATTCTAAATGGTATTGTTGTTTTAGGCGATTGAGGCGAACCTAAAAAACGAAGAACCCAAACTTTTTCGTAACTTTGCACATTGAAAAAAAATTGTAGACTTTATATATGGGCTTATCAGAAGAGATAAAGAGGAGACGAACTTTTGCCATAATTAGTCACCCAGATGCAGGTAAAACCACATTGACGGAGAAGTTGTTGCTTTTTGGAGGTGCGATACACATTGCGGGTGCGGTGAAATCTAATAAAATCAAGAAGACGGCAACGTCCGATTGGATGGAGATTGAGAAGCAGCGTGGTATTTCTGTTGCTACTTCCGTGATGGCTTTTGATTATAATGGCTTCAAAATCAACATTCTGGATACCCCTGGACACCAGGATTTCCAAGAGGATACGTTCCGTACGTTGACTGCTGTGGATAGCGTAATCATCGTGGTTGACTGTGCGAAGGGAGTTGAAATGCAGACGCGAAAACTCATGAATGTGTGTCGTATGCGTAACACGCCCGTTATCGTGTTCGTCAATAAAATGGACCGCAACGGAAACAATGCGTTTGATTTGATGGACGAATTGGAAAAAGAGCTCGCTATTCACGTTCGTCCTCTCACTTGGCCAATCAATCAAGGAGACAAGTTCAAAGGAGTCTACAATATATACGAAAGGAAATTAAATCTCTATACGCCGAACAAGCAGATTATCACCGAGAATGTTGAGATTAAAGACATCAATAGCAAGGAGTTGGACGAGCGTGTTGGGGAAGAGGATGCAAAGCAGTTGAGAGACGATTTGGAGTTGATTGAAGGTGTTTATCCAGAGTTGAATGTTGAGGATTATTTGGAAGGGAAGGTCGCACCTGTTTTTTTTGGAAGTGCGTTGAACAATTTCGGTGTGAAGGAGTTGCTAGACTGTTTCTGCGAGATTGCGCCTAATCCGCAGCCAACACAGACAGAGGAGCGAGTCGTAAAGCCAGAAGAGTCTAATTTTACGGGGTTCGTCTTTAAGATACACGCCAATATGGATCCTAATCATCGCAGTTGTATTGCTTTTGTCAAGGTTTGTTCGGGAAAGTTTGAACGAAACGTCAACTACAAACACGTTAGAAGCAATAAGATGTTGAAATTCTCAAGTCCTACCTGCTTTATGGCGCAGAAAAAAGAGACGGTGGATGAAGCGTGGCCAGGCGATATTGTCGGTTTGCCAGATTCAGGAGGAACATTTAAAATTGGAGATACATTGACGGCGGGAGAAAATATACATTTTCGCGGATTGCCAAGTTTCTCTCCTGAAATGTTCAAATATATTGAAAATGACGATCCTATGAAAGCCAAGCAGTTGGCGAAAGGGATAGAGCAGCTGATGGACGAAGGTGTTGCGCAAGTGTTTGTCAACCAGTTCAATGGACGAAAAATCATTGGTACGGTAGGACAGTTGCAGTTTGAAGTTATTCAATATAGACTTCTACACGAGTACAATGCGAAATGTCGTTGGGAACCTATCAACCTCTACAAGGCATGCTGGATAGAGAGTGATGATGCAGAGGCATTAGACAATTTCAAAAAGAGAAAATATCAATATATGGCGAAGGACAAAGAAGATAGAGATGTCTTTTTAGCAGATTCTGGCTATATATTACAAATGGCTCAGACGGATTTCCCAAAGATTAAATTCCATTTCACATCTGAGTTTTAAGGTAATGATTGCTAATAGTTAATGATATAAATTCAAAAGATATGGAAGTCGGACAATCGCTTGTTCAAACCTTTACTGTGAGGGAGCAAGATGCTGCCGTTGCGATGGGTTCTGGAAGCCTTCAGGTGCTAGCGACACCAGCCTTAGTAGCTTTTATGGAAAATACAGCGATGAATCTAATAGCCTGCGATAATCCTGAAGGAAGCACGACCGTTGGTACGGAGATAAATGTAAAACATTTGAAAGCTTCTGCTATTGGAACGAAAGTGATGGTGCAAGCAACGCTTTCGTTAATAGACGGGAGAAAAAGAGCATTTAGTATCGAGGCAAAAGATGAGAATGGCAATGTTATTGGAACGGCTGAGCATCAACGTTTTATTGTTGACATTGAGCGGTTTATGTCAAAATTAAAGTGATAGAAATTCATGAGGATTGATATCCTATCAGGAGTCCCTGAACTGTTGACCAGCCCTTTAAATCATTCAATATTGAAGCGAGCGCAGGAAAAAGGGTTGGCGGAGATAGTTGTACATAATGTTCGTGACTATACCTTAGACAAGCATAAGAAAATTGACGATTACGCTTTTGGGTTCAGCTCTGGTATGGTGATGCAGATTGAACCGATTGACCGCCTCATTACCCATTTGAAGTCGGAGCGCGACTATGACGAGGTGATTTATACTTCTCCAGATGGAGAGGTTTTCAATCAGAAAATTGCTAATTCTCTTTCATTATATAATAATATAATTATTCTGTGTGGACATTATAAAGGGATTGATCACCGGATTAGAGAACATCTGATTACGAGGGAGATTTCTGTTGGAGATTATGTTTTGACTGGAGGGGAGTTAGCGGCGTGTATTATGTCGGATGCCATCGTGCGACTTATCCCTGGAGCGATGAGTGATGAGCAATCGGCTTTGTCAGACTGTTTTCAAGATGATTTATTAGCACCGCCGGTCTACACTCGTCCCGCGGAATATAAAGGATGGAGAGTCCCCGATATTTTGTTGTCGGGTAATGAAGCGAAGATTAAGGAGTGGGAATACGAACAAGCTGTGGAGCGAACGAGGCGATTACGCCCTGATTTATTGAAGTAGCATAAGTTTGGTTTGACGTTTTGCATATTATGGAGTAAAATGTAGAATTACATTTATAATAGTTAATTTTGCGAAACTCTAAAAAAGAGAAAAAAATTACAATTAGATAAAGGTATGAAAGTTCTAAAATTTGGTGGGGCATCCGTAGGCTCCATAAAAAACTTGCAACAGGTCAAGAAAATTGTCGAGGGGGTAGAAGAACCCGTAGTGATTGTCGTTTCAGCGGTTGAAAAAGTCACAGACATGTTGGTCGAGACCACAAACTTGGCTGTGCAAGGAAATGCTTCCTATACCGAGACTTTGGATAAGATCGTTGCCATCCATACTGAGTTGATAGAAGGTTCTGTCGGCTCATCTTCCCGGTCGGACATTCTCAAGGAGGTGGAAGTTCTCCACGATGAATTGAGAAACATATTGAAAGGAGTGTTCTTGATAAAAGATTTGACTGCCAAGACAGAAGATGCCATTTTGTCTTACGGGGAGAGAATCTCATCACTCGTAGTGAGTCGTTTTATTGATGCACAGTGGTTGGACGGTCGCAATTTTATCAAGACAAACGATTGTTTGGGGCACGTTAACGTAGATTTTGACTTAACCTATAAGTTGATTAAGGAACAGTTTGCAAAGGTTTCTGCGAAACGTATTGTTGTGCCTGGATTCATTGCTTCAGACGCAGAGAATGATGATGTTACGACATTAGGCAGAGGGGGTTCTGATTATACTGCAGCGTTGATAGGAGCAGCATTAGGCGCGTCAAAGGTTGAAATATGGAAGTCTGTGGACGGATTTATGACAGCCGACCCTGCTGTGATCAGTAAGGCATACAAAATCGAGCATTTGAGTTATTCTGAAGCGATGGAGTTATGTAATTTCGGAGCATCTGTGTTGTTCGCCCCTACCCTATATCCAGCGTATGTGTCGAACACGCCTATACAGATAATGAATATCAATAAGCCATCTGAAAAAGGTACTCTTATTTCTACAGACATCAAAGATGAGAAGACCATCAAAGGGATTTCTTCTATTGGAGAGACTGCTTTGGTAACGATACAGGGAATGGGTTTGGTAAACGTCCACAATGTGAATGGTCGAATCTTTATGAAGTTGGATTACAACGACATACAGACATTCTTCGTATCGCAGGCATCGTCAGGAAGTTCAATCACCATCGGTGTTCAGTCGGAGTATGCCGAGTTGGTGATGGACCTTTTGAGCGATGAATTTGCTGAAGAGATGGCAATGGGTGCAATCAACTCCGTGTCTGCCGAGAAAGATCTGGCAACGATTGCGATAGTTGGGGACAATATGAAACAGGCAACGGGAACAGCGGGTAAGTTGTTCAATGCGTTGGGACGTAACAACATCAATATTATCGCCTTAGCACAGGGATCTTCGGAGACTAATATCTCGTGTGTGGTAAAAAAAGCTGACCTACGTAAGGCGTTGAACAGCATTCACGAGTCTTTCTTCTTGTCAGAATATCAGCAATTGAACCTCTTTGTTGTTGGAACGGGTACAGTCGGAGGAAGTCTTTTGGAGCAATTGCACACCCAGAAAGAATTGCTTCTGAAGCAAAATAATCTGTTGGTTAAAGTCATTGGTATCGCAGATGTGAGTCATTACATCTTGGATCGAGACGGTGTTGATTTGACAACTTTCCGCGACAAACTGAAGGAGGGAATGACCTCTACTCCAGAAATTATCAAACAAGCACTGATAGACCTCAATATCTACAATTGTGTGTTTGTAGACTGTACGGCAAGTGGAGCGATTGCGAATATCTATAAAGACTTGCTGCTTCATAATATTTCCGTGGTAGCTGCTAATAAGATCGCCGCTTCTGGTGATTATGACAACTACATGGAGTTGAAGAGCATTGCTCGTCAGAGAGGCATTAAATACTTGTATGAGACGAATGTGGGAGCGGGACTTCCAATCATCAATACGATTAATGATTTGATTTTCAGTGGTGATAGAATTGTGAAGTTAGAAGCCGTCCTTTCTGGAACGTTGAACTTCATATTCAACACTATTAGCAAAGATGTGCCTTTAAGCAAGGCGATACGTATGGCTATGGAGGCACGTTTCGCAGAGCCAGATCCACGTATCGATTTGAGTGGAAAGGACGTGATCAGAAAGTTGGTTATCTTGGCGAGGGAATCGGGCATCAGAGTTGAACAAGATGATGTTGAGAAAAACCTATTCATTCCAAATGATTTCTTTGAGGGCACATTAGATGACTTTTGGAAAAAGGTGGAAGCCTATGATGCAGAGTTTGAGGAGAAGAGAAAAGTGGTTGAAGCAGAAGGAAAGCACTGGTGCTTTGTCGCTAAATTAGAGAATGGTAAGACAAGTGTTGGATTGCAGGCTGTTGCGCCATCGCATCCATTCTACGATTTGCGAGGAAGTAACAACCAAATCATCATCAACACGGCACGTTATCAAGATCCAATGATGATTCGTGGATATGGAGCAGGTGCCGCTGTAACCGCTGCTGGTGTTTTCGCTGATATTATCAGTATAGCAAACATTCGATAGAGTGTTAAAGCGAGAAAAAAGAACGAGGTGTACATTGAGGTACACCTCGTTCTTTTTATTTTCTTGTAAAACATAATTGCTAAATACCGGCTGATAAAGTGCTGATAATTTGCATATTTTGGTATCTCAGTACAGGAAAACAGAAAAGGAAGACCAATGTCTTCCTTTTCTGTTTAGTGGGCCCAACAGGGCTTGAACCTGTGACTCCCTGATTATGAGTCAGGTGCTCTAACCAACTGAGCTATGGGCCCTTTTGCAATTAAAACTTATTTTGTTACATTTGCAAAAGCGTTGGCAAAGATAGGAAAATTAAGCGACTTGCAAAATTTTTGTGAGGTTAAAAGTAATAATTTTTTTCTTTTTGTTGTTTATATTTATAAGGATGAAGATTGTTAGAGACATAAATATACTGCCAGAGAAGGACTTAGTCCTTACAATGGGATTCTTCGACGGTATGCATAGAGGACATCGTTTCCTTGTTGATTATCTTAAAAAGACGGCCATTGCTGAGGGTATAGGGTCGGCGTTGCTCACTTTTTGGCCACATCCACGAACGGTTTTAAATGAAGCATATCAACCTAAATTGCTCAATACGATTGATGAAAAGAATGAGCTGTTGCAGCAATTGAGAATTGACTATTGTTATCAGATCCCTTTCACGGTTGAGTTGTCGCAATATTCTGCTTTTCATTTCATGAAGAATGTGTTGAAGGAGAAATTGAGGGTGAGGCATCTTGTCATTGGCTATGATCATCGTTTTGGGCATAATCGTAGCGAAGGATTCAATGAATATTGCGAATATGGCAGGCAGTTGGGCATTGAAGTTTCTCACGCTCCGAGTTTTTCTCCTAATGGGGAGCATATCAGTTCTACAGTTGTCCGGAAACTCATCAGCGAAGGAGATCTGGCAAAAGCCGAAGAACTGTTAGGATATGTTTACTCCATTCGAGGAGAGGTGGTACATGGAAACCACATTGGTACGACAATAGGGTTTCCAACAGCCAATGTTCAGCCGTCTTCTATCAATAAAATAATACCTGCATTGGGCGTGTACGCCGTAAGTGTTTTGGTGGATGGACGAAAATATGATGGGATGGCGTGCATAGGCAGTCGTCCCACTTTTGAAGAAAATGGAGAAAACACGATAGAGGTTAACCTATTTGACTACGAAGGAGATCTCTATGGGAAGTCCGTGAAAATCGAATTTGTATGTTTTATGCGAAAACAATACAAATTTTCGTCTAAAGAGGCATTACGAGAAGCATTGGAGAATGACAAACGGAAAGCACAAAATATTTTAAATGCATAAGGGACGGCTTATTTAGTGAACGTATGCTAATAAAAACGAGCAAATCGTGAAAATTTGCTACAAATGCGCTTTTAACTGAAAAAAAATGCACTATAGTAGCCGTTCTTGCTTATATTTATGTTAACTTTGCAATAGAAATTTGTAATTCTAAATAGACTATTTATTAGTTATGGCAAATGTTGAAGAATTAGACCATGTGGTGGTACGTTTTTCGGGAGACTCCGGAGACGGAATGCAGTTGGCGGGAAATATTTTCTCAACTATTTCCGCTACAGTAGGTAATGACATCTGTACGTTCCCAGATTATCCGGCAGATATTCGTGCTCCACAGGGCTCGTTGACAGGAGTATCAGGCTTTCAGGTTCATATTGGTGCAGGCAAGGTGTTTACACCAGGCGACAAGTGCGATGTTTTGGTCGCTATGAATCCTGCTGCGCTCAAGACGCAGTACAAATTCTGTAAGCCAACTTCTGCGATCATCATTGATACAGACTCTTTCAAGGAGGCAGACCTTAAAAAAGCAAATTTTGAAACTCTTGATGCGGTTGCTGAGATGGGAATCAAGCAGGATGTCATTGCTGCTCCTATCACGCAAATGGTGAAGGATTGTTTGGCTGACTCTGGCATGGAGGCAAAGGCAATCCTTAAGTGTCGTAATATGTTTGCCCTCGGTTTGGTATGTTGGTTGTTCAGCCGCGACATTGAGATTGCTTTCAACATGTTGAAAGAGAAATTCGCAAAGAAGCCAGGTGTGGCTGAATCAAATATCAAGGTTATTCAGGCTGGGTACGACTATGGACACAACACGCACTCTTCTGTTTCTCACACTTACCGTGTTGAAACTAAGGATGCGTCGAAGAAGGGTCGTTACATGGACATCAACGGTAACAAGGCTACAGCATACGGTTTGATTGCCGCTGCAGAAAAGGCAGGCTTAAAGCTCTATTTGGGATCATACCCTATTACTCCTGCAACAGACGTTCTTCACGAACTTTCAAAGCATAAGTCTTTGGGAGTTACCACAGTACAGTGTGAGGACGAAATCGCAGGCTGTGCTTCTGCGGTTGGAGCTTCATTCGCTGGTGCATTGGCTGCTACTTCAACATCAGGACCAGGTATCTGTTTGAAGTCGGAGGCTATGAACTTGGCTGTCATCATGGAGTTGCCTTTGGTTGTTCTTGATGTTCAACGTGGTGGACCTGCAACTGGACTTCCAACCAAGTCTGAGCAGACAGATCTTTTGCAATGTCTCTTCGGTCGTAACGGAGAATCACCAATGCCTGTTATTGCAGCAACATCGCCAACAGACTGCTTTGATGCCGCTTATATGGCATGTAAGATTGCTTTGGAGCACATGACGCCAGTTGTTTTGATGACCGATGCCTTTGTAGCAAACGGATCTGCCGCATGGAAACTTCCTAAGTTGGCAGAATATCCAGCCATCAACCCGCCATACGTTACTCCTGACATGAAGGGGTCGTGGACACCATACCAAAGAAACGAACAAGGATCTCGTTACTGGGCGGTACCGGGAACAGAAGGGTTCTGTCATATTCTTGGAGGTTTGGAAAAAGACAATAAAACAGGTGCGATTTCTACAGATCCAGAAAACCATAATTTGATGACACACCTTCGTCAAGCTAAGATTGATAAGATCCAAGTACCAGATGTGGAAGTAGAGGGAGACAAAGAAAATGCAGAGCTTCTTGTTGTCGGTTTCGGTGGAACTTACGGTCATTTGCATGCTGCTATGGACGAGATGCGAGCTGCCGGCAAGAAAGTTGCTTTGGCACACTTCAAATACATCAACCCATTGCCAAAGAACACAGCAGAAGTACTTAAAAAGTATAAGAAAGTAGTTGTTGCAGAGCAGAATTTAGGACAATTCGCAGGATGGTTGCGTATGAAGGTAGATAATTTTGCTCCATACCAGTTTAATGAGGTAAAAGGACAACCATTTGCAGTGTCCGATCTTGTGAAAGCGTTTGATGCAATATACGAAAAATAACCGTTTTTAAAGGGAAAAAGAAATGAGCACAGATATCAAATACACAGCGAAAGATTTCAAAAAAGGACAGCCGCGTTGGTGTCCGGGTTGTGGTGACCACTTTTTCTTGGCATCACTCCACAAGGCTATGGCCGAGATAGGAATTGCCCCACACAACATAGCGGTTATTTCTGGTATTGGTTGTTCAAGCCGTTTGCCTCACTATATGGCAACTTACGGTATGAATACCATTCATGGTCGTGCGGCTGCTATTGCAACGGGTGCGAAGGTTGCTAACCCAAATTTGACCGTTTGGCAGATTTCAGGTGATGGAGATGGTTTGGCTATTGGAGGAAATCATTTTATCCATGCTAACCGTCGTAATATCAATCTCAATATGATACTTTTGAACAATCGTATCTATGGGTTGACAAAAGGACAATACTCCCCCACCTCACCTCGAGGATTCGTCAGCAAGTCGTCTCCTTACGGAACGGTAGAGGACCCATTCCGTCCTGCAGAGCTTTGTTTCGGAGCAAGAGGTCATTTCTTTGCTCGTGCCGTTGCAACCGATGCTCCTGGTACGGTTGAAATATTAAAGGCGGCTCAGCAGCACAAGGGAGCCTCTGTATGTGAGATTCTTCAAAATTGTGTCATTTTCAATGATGGAACACATGAGAGTGTCTACAGTGCAGAAGGAAGGAAAAAGAACGCCATTTATCTGAAGCATGGTCAGCCAATGATTTTTGGAGAGAATAATGAGTTTGGTTTGATGCAAGATGGTTTCGGAATAAAAGTCGTTAAGATTGGTGAGAATGGTATCACAGAGAAAGATCTTTTGGTACATGATGCTCACTGTCAAGATAATACCCTTCAGTTGAAGTTAGCTTTAATGGAGGGTCCAGACTTCCCAGTGGCTTTGGGTGTTATTCGTGATGTAGAAGCTCCTACATACGATGATGCTGTAACAGAGCAGATCGAGGACATCAAGACGAAGAAGAAGTATCACAACTTCGAGGAATTGTTAGAGACTAACGATACTTGGGAGGTTAAGTAGGTTTTGCATTTGTAATGTCAATAGATTGGATATTTCATTGGGGTGGGGTCTCTGGGAAGAGCTCTCACCCCTAAAATTTTTATAAATTATGCAACAAATACATGGACATGAGGTTTTGGATATGATGCAAGGCAATTCATACCAAACAACGGAAGATTTAAGAAAGGCAATTATCGCCAAGTTTGGAATTGAGGCGCGGTTTTATACTTGCTCAGCGCAAGATATGACTGCGGACGAGTTGATTGATTTTCTTGTGGCACGAGGAAAGTTTATGCCCTCTGATGATTCGGGATTTACGGTTGATATGAGTAAACGATGTAGCCATTAGAATCAAATTAGGGTGGCAATCTTTGGGACTGGTTAATGAGATCCGGGGTGCATAAGAGTTTAAATCTATGTATTTTGTAAGACTACTTTCGTTTTGTATTTTTGCAAGTACTCTTATCAAGGAT
>CAVFXQ010000029.1:0-37567 GCA_963626555.1 Clostridiales bacterium | reverse complement strand
TCCAAATCGCTCACCGCCTCGCTGATGCTTTGGCTCTGCTCCTTGATGTTGGTCATCAGATCGGAGAGGGAGAGTTCCTCCTCTTCTCCTCCTTGGCGGATCCAGGTGAGGTCGAGCGAGGTTTTGTCGCGCGCAAGTAGCTCACCCACAGTGTATTTGCGCCATCTGCCCGACGGGTTCCGCTCGGAATCGTACGTTTCGGTACGAGCAGGGATATTGTCGGGATTATAGCATTTCACGAAGTCATCTAAATGGCTACGCTCCAACTTGTTGGTGGCGAGAGTGTGCTTGATGTCCGTTCGATAGTCGTAGAACCACGTCTCAGTGGTTTGTTGTCCTTTATTGAAGAACAAAACATTGGCTTTCACACCTTGAGCGTAAAAGATACCCGTCGGGAGACGGAGAATAGTGTGCAGATTGAACTCTTGGAGGAGTTTCTTGCGGATCACCTCGCCTGCGCCCCCCTCGAACAAGACATTATCGGGCAATACAACGGCTGCCCGACCATTCTTCTTCAACATCAGCATGATGTGTTGCAAGAAATTCAACTGGTTATTCTTCGTCTCGGTATAGAAATCCTGGCGGTTGATATCTACCGACCCTGCCGGACGTGTTCCAAACGGCGGATTAGCAAGGATAACATCTACAAATGTTTCGGGAGCTTTCACCAACGAGTCGGCACACGTTATCGGGCTACGTTCCGTACCCACACCGTGCAGATAGAGATTCATCGAGGCGAGTGTAACGACAAGCGGCGTGTTATCCGTTCCGTGAAGGGCTTCATTTCGCAGGAAACTCTGCTTGCCCTGGTCCTCCGACTGATTTTTCATATAGTCGAACGCAGCCAAGAGGAATCCACCCGTACCGCACGCAGGGTCTGCCACCGTCTCACCGATCTGAGGACGGGCGCAGTCAACCATGGCTTGAATGAGCGGTCGAGGAGTGAAATACTGTCCTGCCCCACTTTTCTTATCTTGACCATTCTTCTCAAGGATGCCCTCATAGATCGCACCTTTCACATCGTTCTCTGGATTGAGCCAACTCTCCTCATTGATCATTGTGATAACTTTCTTCAGATAGACAGGTTTATCTATCTTGTTTTGCGCCTTCGTGAAAATAGTACCAATCAGGCTGTCCTCTTCACTGAGTTTCTTAAGCACTAACTCATAATGGACTACCAACTCCTCACCGTCTAAATTGACAAGGTCTTTCCATTGGCAACCTTCAGGAATTTGCGAATCTTCGCCAAAAACATCAACATTCTCCGCATCCATTTTCAGGAAGAGAAGATAAGTGAGCTGCGTAATATAATCCGTGAAGCCAATACCCTGCCCCGACAAGGTTGTTGCGAGATTCCACACTTTTTTGGTGAGCGACTGCTCATTGGGGGTATTATTATTTGCCATAATATTATTTTATACCAAATTCTATTCCATTCATACCGAACACATCCACTTGATTACGCTATCTCCCTCATCACCACAAATCGGAAGACAGAAACAAGTGCCTCATTGGCTTTGTCTTTATTGCCAAACGCTTGTATCAATCTGACCGCTTGCTGCTGTCCCTTACACTCCTTGATTTCCTTGACCGTGCATGCGCCATTAGTAGCAATAAATTCCAAAATCTCACGAATAACGTTTTTCTGCGCCTCGGAGATTCCCATTTGCTTTCGTCCGTGCCAAAGGTTGAAAAACTGGTTCATCGAGGGCAGGAGGCACTCCAATTTCTCCGTCTGATGATAGGCAAAACGCACAAGTTGAATAAGATTCGTGAGTGCGGTTACCTCTTCTTTCTTCGTATTCTTGCGCACCGCACCCACCTTGACAATTTCATACGAGTTCCATAACATATTGATACTGAAACGATTATTATAGAGTTTCATTTTTTCCTCCAAATCCTTCAGCATAGCATAATTTATCGGTTCACCCGACTTGTTATAGATGATTCGCAACGCCTCTATTTTGTCCGCATTCTCTCTACAATAGGTTTCAAAAGCCTCGGTGGTCGACTGTGCCTCTTCAACAGAGAAACCTGCAAAAATAAGTTCATCGCTACCTGGCTTCAATTCGCGTACATAGCCTGCAACCAATTCGAGTATGTACTGACGAGCATCCGCATGGTTGGCAAGGGCAGCCACAAGAGCCTTTCGCTCCACATTCGGCTGATTGATACCCTCAAACGGAGGTAATTCATCACCTTGAAGAGCATCAAAAATCTCTTTCGCAATCTTCAACATATCTACACCAGACAAGTCTCTGAACTTGATTTTCTGCTCGTTCGTCGCTTTTTTATTGATGGAAGATAGGACAGATGCCAATCTGCGAAGATACTTATCAGGCAAATCTCCGTGTGCTATTCGTTCCAAGAGCAACCTGAGAGAAATAGGTTTCTCGCCCAACTTATCTCCAGGTTCGGGCAACGCCATCGTATGCTCCGTGACACCCACACAATCGACCAAGAAATAGCAGTCTTTCGTAATCGCATTCGGCGTAACGGCTTGCAACTGATCGTCGCTGATTGTACGCACACCACGTCCCTTCATTTGCATGTAGAGTGGAGCTGACTGCACATCACGCATAAACATCACCACCTCGAGGGGCTTCACATCCGTACCTGTAGCCACAAGCGTGCAAGTAACAGCAATACGAAAGTCGCGATCATTGCGAAACTGTCTGATCAACTCGTTGCTGTCGCCTGCCGAATAGGTGATGCTCTGCACATAACGTTTCATATCCGCATTTGGACATTTCTCGGCAAACACCTCACGAGCAATCTTCACAATGTTATACGCATGATTTTCATTTAAAGCAAAAATCAATGTTTTTGGAATATACTCGTAGATTTCTTCTCTTTCGTCAAACAATTGAGAATATATCACATCGCGAAATGTTTCTAAAATCAATTTAATCTGCGAAGGATTGATGATGCTTCGGTTCAACTCCTCCTTTGAATAGTTGATACAATCCTGACTCTTCACATCTCTTGTCTCGCCAGTATATTTGCTGGTTTCTCGATAATTCTGACCAACCGTGATAGCTCCACCGCTTTCTGACTCCTTAGTTTTTATTCTGAAAATACGACTATCCACATTGACTCCATCAAGGATCGATTGTTCGTAAATATAGTTCACCACAATGTTATTATTGAAAAATGCTTTCGTCTCAGCGATGGGCGTGGCTGTGAGACCAATCAGTCGAGCGGAATCGAAATATTCCAACACTTTCTTCCAATTGCCATAAATACTTCGGTGGCACTCGTCAATGACAATCAAATCGAAGAAATTACGAGGCAACGTAGGGTTTTCGGGCAACGTCATCTCCGTATCGGCTGTGTTGTCATCATCGTCGTCCGTATCATTGATTTCTTCTCCTTTCAAAAGGGAGAATAAGCGTTGAATGGTTGAAATGACTACATTGCTATCTGATGGAATCTTGCACGAGTGGAGTCTGTTGACAGCATATATTTGGTTGAATGGCTCGCCGTTCTTTGTCAATTTATAGGTGCCGAACTCGTTTTCTGCCTGTCTGCCGAGGTTGTTGCGGTCTACCAAGAAAAGGATTTTCTTCATCGGGGTATATGCCAACATTCGGTAGGCGACAGTGCATGCCGTATAGGTTTTCCCTGCGCCAGTCGCCAACACCATCAACGCTCGTTTTTTGCCTGCCTTGAAACTTCTCTCCAGGGCGGTTACCGCCTCAAACTGGCAATCGCGCAAGCCTTTTTCCTCCAGAATTGGCAAGCCGACGAAGGGGTCGTTCAAACCAAGCATCTCAGCCACTTTCTTGGGACTATGCATTCTCCCAAGTTCGTCCCAGCGAGTGTTCGACTGCCAGAAGTTTTGAAAGAGGAATACTTTGCCATTCGATTTGTATAGGAAAGGTAGCGGTTTACTGACATCGATAGAAGGACAGAATTTAGGACCCTTCCGACCGTAGGTAGCCACCTGCTCGCTCACCATTGTCTGAGCCACATCTACCTCCTCTTTTTTCGCTTCCAACACACCCACAGCCTTGCCATTGAGCAATAGCGTATAGTCAGTGCGGAGATTGCCATTGGTAGGCAATTCGCGAATGGCGACAGCAGACATATCCGCCTCGAACTGGTCTCGGTCGACCACCGTCCAACCAGCCTCCTCAAGCCACTCATCTATTTTTTGTCTTGCTTTTTCTTCTGGAGTCATAATTTCGTTTGTTCAAAGCTCTCGGCAGAACCAAGTATTAGATAAAGTCTCTACAAATATAAAATTTTATCAGAATGTTTTCTCATTATCAAAAAACAGCAGATGCTTATTGTCTTCCAAAAACTGATTCTGTAAGTCCATTAACTCTGCATTTACGCCCATAATTTCAAAATCTTTATTGAAGACAACATGAAAATCAACAGATAGTAGTTCCTCTATATTCACAGATTTACTTTCACACTTTGGTCTTATAACACCATCAAATGTGTGCCACAACTGACTCATCGCCTTCGTTGCCCTTTGCAAAATAGTTAGGTAGTTTGGAGTCATCACGTTGGTCTTGAACTCAATGAGGCTCATTTCCTGTTCTGTCAAAATCATACCGTCACTACACCCCCTTGGGTGTATGTCATTCCCGTAATGATTCTTCCAGCTACAATTTCCACAATCTCGTAACGCTGAACCTAATCTGATTTTTTTGACTATAACAGGTAATTCGCTATCCTTTGAGAGTTTTGGCATACTTCATATATAAAGAGTTAAAAACTCGCATAATATCATCAGAGGCAGAATCAAGTTCATTTTTTGAAATCAAACCAGTCTTCTGATTCACGACACTTTGACAATAGCTATCAGAAAAGGAGGACAAACGGTATGCTGCAACTTCATTTACATCAACATAATACTTAACAGGAAGTATTTCTGCGACTTCTTCTTTCTGAGTTTCGTTCACATTTTTGTAGGTTTTTGAACCAATAATCATAGTGTTTACGATTGCCAAAGTATAAGGACTATGAGTGGTTAAAACCAACATATTTTTCTCGGACTCATTATTGTTTGCCATAAGAGAAAAAAGAACTTGCATCAGCGATTTCGGGAAGAGATTCGTTTCCACCTCTTCCACAACATTAATAAATCTGTCATATCTGTTGGCGGCAGACAACTGACGAATCATTATGTCCTTGATATTATCCGAGTAGGAATCATTTTCCATGATTTCAACAACCCTTCTCTCTAACTTATCCTTTTCTTCCTTCGAAAGTTTTATTTCCTCTTTATTTGATATTTTTTTACTCAAATACTCAGAAACAATACACATCGGCAAAGAAGACTGAACACCACTTGAAGCGTTTGTAAGTCGTACTTTATAGTCTTCCCCACAAATCCAACCGGTATTGTTCAACAAGTCATATTCAAACCGCAAACCTTCAAACAAATGTTTCACTCGAATCGGGCAACTCCTTCAACAATTTCGACTTGTTTTCTGCCACACTCACGATTGATCGCTCAGCTGGCACATACATTATTTTTGGCAGTCCCTCTTCATTTTCCTTTTTTTCGACAACATTAAATGTACCGTTTTCATAAAAAATTTCGTACCGATCACTCTCAAATTTAATGTATGTGTTCTCTCTGATAAAAGACTCTATTCTGTGGTATGCACACAACTTCGTTTTGAATCTATTATATTGCTGAAAATAAGATAAGTTATATTTCTTCTGGCTAAGTACTTTTTCTGTCCATTTGAACAACGAAAACAATTTTGCAATGCAACTTTTGCCCGTACCTTGGTCACCAACAAATAAGGTTACCTTTTTAAATACTATATCAAGTTCTTTTACGGGACCAAAAGATTTTACAATTAGCCGTTCATTCATATTAACTTATTCTTAAGATTAGAGAAACTATCGTTACACAAAGATATAATTACTTCCCCCAATATTTCATTCTCCTACTCCGTCACCTTCCGATATTTTCCCTCAATCAACAACATGCCAGGCAAAATCTCACCTCCACTTGATTTCTTGAAAGCTGTATAATGGAGTTCAGAGCCTTCGCTATGCTCGGAAGCAGCAGCATATCTATTGTCCCAAATTCTGCCTTTGATAGGCTTCACCGTAGCCACATACTTATAGGTTGTTCGTCCAGTTTCTGGATTGTATTTGCGTTGCACCACCTGAAATTTACTCTTTTCATTGATGCCTTCTTTCATTCCTATTTTGCCTGCGTAAACCACATCTCTACCCTCTTGCATCACATCAAAAACGGGTGTCTTCACCTTAAAATCCTCATACTGCAACTGCAACGAGGCAATATTCTTATCCATCGATCGCGTACAGATGACTTTTATGAACTCACCTCTATCATACTGACCTTTGAGCGCAGACTGGTTATCATACTCATATTCGTGAGCCACAAACTTCATTTGGAAGAGAGAGTCATTGTTCAAAAAAGCACTGATCTTCTCTGGATTTGGCTCGGACGTGTAATAGTTCTTATAGAACACAGCCGCAATGGAATCGTTCCACTGCAATTGGAAAAGGTAAGAATGAGTTTTCACCTTGAATCCAGTATAGTCGTCGGTTATGTCTTTGAAAGCCTTTGCCATATCTGCTCCCGCCGTACTCCTTACTGCGGGGTGATACTGCGTTGTAATTCTTCCACCTGGACCCACCGATGTCGTCGTCCTCGCAGGTTGGCTGGCAAGTCCATCTAACACTCCTCCCAAAATCGTCATCGCAACCTGTGCCGCCTGCATCTGCTCTTCTACCGTCACATAGGTCATGTCGTTCACTAAAATGAAAGAATTGTAAATCAAGTCTTCTCCTGCATCCGACAACATGGCAATACCACGAGCCGACTGCTCAGCTATCGCCACATCCATTTCAGAAGCATTATACTGACCTCGCTCCTGAATCAATTTCATATCAAAATAGGCACTATCTACAGAACTCCCCTGTAAGTCGAACCATCGCGACACCATCATCTTTCCACACCCAAGCTCATTGAGTCGATTTTCCAACGCCTTGCCATTCTTCTCCACATCCCGAGAAGACAGCCTTTTGCCCATCTCAGCCTTTATCAGACCATTAGATCGACGTTGCGCCCCCACCAAATCAACATTATCTATCTCTCTACAATTAACATTATGCTCATTGTATTTATCTGGCGTTGGCACTTTCAAAAAGGCTTCTCGAATATCCTTTCCAAACTCGTCTTCATTATGATAAACCATCATCGTCGCCAACGAGCTACGATTATATTCGGGCAATTCACCAACAGATTTCTCTTGGGCGTATAAATTCAGAAAAAAAGCAGGGCAAAGCACGCTAAGCCCTACTAATAAATAATTATTTAAATTCATCTTTCTTTTGAGAAAATGCAATTAACGACCTAACCAAGTGAGATTTGTAGTTGTGGGTTGTTGACCCTTTCCGTATGCCACACCTACTTCTTTCCATGCGTTGACTTTCGCTTTCTCAACATCCACGCCATCTTGGTATTGTTTCATCTCATATTTCCAATCATCCATCACCTTACCTTTCACCTCTTGATAGAGTTTCTGCGCATCTCCATAGCATTTCGCATCCGGATAAATCTGCGATAAGTACTCTCCTACACGAGTTGCCCCCTCAGCATTCTGCGCAGCCATCCATTCCGACTTCGCCTTTGCTAAATTCTGATCACACAGATAGTCGATATACTCCTGATAAACACTATTACCTAACTCAATAGCTTCATCGTATTTTTCACATTCTGAAGGTATTGCTCCCAATTTAAAGAAAGCCTCCTCATACTTCTTCTGTTTAAGACATGACTTTGCCTCCTTGATGATGCGACTCGCTTGAGAATCGTAGTAGGCAACGATTTTCTTCTTTCCTTCGCCGACGAAAGTCTCCATTGCAGGGGTATTTACATTGATATGCTTGATCGCATCCATGTAACTTCTCGTCTCATTCGTGCCTACACCGATTGTATTTGCAACCGCAGTAGAATAAATTTTCTTATCGTAATAGTCCGCAATGTAAAATGTCATCTCCATTTTTTGAGAGATCTGTGTTGGCGGACCAGGAACTATATCTTTGTCTGTAGGAGTAGCCACAACCGTAATGAAAAAACGATCCAAAGCATCTGCCGAAGCCACACCATTTTTCGACAACAACTGATTCAACTTATTAGTCAACTGCACTTTTGCCATATCAGGAAAAGGTTGCGGGAAATCCTCCATCAATACCGCTAAGGCAATAGACGATCCTTTCTCGTCAAACGACTGTGCATTTATGGCACACGAAAACCCCAAAATTGCAGAGATTATCAAAAATATCTTTTTCATCTAATTTCAATTTAAAATGTTTATTCTTACTCGCTTCTCAGCTTTTTCTTCCCTTAATCATTTAATTCAGAGAGGTTTATTTTTCTCCAATGATGACAACAGCCTTACCTAAACCACGAGCAACTACTTTGCAGGTTAGATTGTAAGGAGCTTTCTTCAAGAAAGAACGAAGTTGACGAGCAAACCCTTCCGTATCAATAGCCATACCATTCTCCTTGTAGAGTGGAATGCGTACTTGTTCGTAACGAATCAGATTCTCAGATCCATCCATTTTTGAGAAACGTCCAGATACTGTGTTAGTAGCCATCCAATTGTCAATCGTCTCACCCAACTCTTCGCCTCCAAACTCTGACTCTAAATCAACGCCCGCGCCGTTGTCAAACACACGCACCTCAAGAGCAACCTCACGACCATTCGTCATCAAGTCGTCGAAATGACTTTGTAAGCGATTGTTGAAATTGTCAATCTGCGCCAAGACTGCCTCTTGCAAGAGCTGGGCTGTGGTAGCAGAAAAAGATGGGGCGCTCACGCCATTAGCACTTCCGATACTCTTATTAGTGTATGAGTCTTTTCCCTCCATAATGTAGGTGAGAATAGACTTCGGACCTTGATTTTCAATAGACCAAGTGATTTCTATGATAATGTCGGCTTTTGCAGTGCGACGAAGACGATCCAACGGACTCTCTGCCAAAGAAGCACCCGAAGTCTTGCTTAAAGTCAAATTGTCCTCTGCCGTACTTTGGTTGATGGATTTGATTGTGGCTTCCAAGTCTTTAAGAGGAAAACCACGCTCTGCCATCAGATCATTGATAGTAGAAATCACCATTTTAAGGTTAATATCATTCTGAAGGGCTCTGGAATAGTCTGGAATGATAGACTTTGCACCCTGATTGTCATATTCAGTAACATATCCGTTCTCGTTACACCACGCATCGCTTGGAACTACCATAATCGTAGGCTTCTTCGCTTGTGAGAACGCAGCAAATGCCAAAAACAATGACACTGCCATTAACATTATCTTTTTCATCTAATTCTCTGTTTATTAACTTATTATAAAATCATTCGGTCACCTTCAAAATTCCATCTTGAATCAACCTCTCTTTCAATTTACCACCATACACGCAAACTGTTGTTTCGCAAAGAGACTGTCCGTCTGCTCTCTCCCACTTACTCGTAAGCCATTTGCGTTCTTTTACAGAGCAGAACTCTAAGTAAGCACCCTTATCTTGAAAGAACGTGTTAAAATAGTCCGCATACTTGTCTTTCGCATTCACCTCCAATAGCAGAGGTTTAACAGAAGACATATTCAACGAACTGCTTGGTTCAAGACCTTTAAAAATAACATCATAGACCGCTTGCTTACGAGCCTCTTCAAGAGCATCTACAGCGTTACGACCTCTACCCCACGAACGTACGGTATAAGAACCATCACGTTCGGTAGCGATATATTGCGTCTTATAGTCATAATAAGCCTGCGATTTTTTTGTTCCACAAGACGAGAACAGCGCAACCATCGACATAAGAAACAATAATCTTAAAATATTCTTTATACACACTGATTTCATTTCCAATGATTTTATCAAAAAAGATTTTATACGATAAAGTGTTCAGACGATTAGAAACCGCTGCTCAACGACTTAATTACTCCTGCTTGCTCCAAAGCCTTGCGAAGTTGGTCTTTCTGTACAGTCACCGTAACCCCCACCTTGTATTCTCTCTTCAGTTTAATCACCTCCTTTGAGCCGCTTGTCAACTGAACATACTTCAGATACTCTCCGCCATCAGAGAAGAAACCGTTGAAATAGTCTTCAAACTCTGTCTCTACGCCTGGATTAGAAGCCAAAGCACGCTGACTAACACACCCATTGGCGCCAGTGAAACCTTTGAAAATCACACCATGAACAGCGTTTTTCTTACACTGCTCCATAGCCACCGCAGGTTTGCGGGAGTAACTCCACACTTTCACTAAGTAATTTCCCTGCACCGCATTGCCAGCACATTCCAATTCATAACGGAAATTTTCCGTGTCTTTGTTTGCTTTATCTTTTGAACCTGCGAAACTCGCCATCGCAATCCCTAACGAAAGGATAAGAACCAAAACTTTTTTCATGCTTATAGAATTTCATTAATACTAAATTGATACTATTTGCAAATATAGTTCTTTGATTAGCAACATTGAAACGAATACAAATAAAAAAGTCCAGAGAAAGCTCTGGACTTTTCTACATATCATCTGTTAATACAATTAAACGACTATATCATTTCAACCTATCGTCTTCTGACAATGAGTTTTGCCGTGGTTACACTATTATCGGAAAGGACCTTTACGATATACGTTCCGTCTGGCAGATTAGCAACAGATGTTTCATTTGAATTTTCATTATTAATCAGACGAACACCAGAAATACTATATACTTCAATGCATCGAATATCTTGCAATCCAAACACGGTAAACGCTGTCGAAGCGGGATTTGGAGCAATCGTCAAGCCTTTATCAGCCTCAACATCAGCATTCCCTGTAGACGATGTAATCTTAATTGTAACATTGTTCTGCACACAATCGCTCATCACGCAGAATGTAGTATCCTTTGTATAGGTTACCCCCTTGTAGACTACAGAGCCTTCTCCTTGCAAATTAACAGTCTTCGTCTCTGGAGCTGGCTTGTAAATTTTAAAGTTTCCGGAAGCATTCAACATAGAGAGGAAATAAACCATACCATTGTAATAACGCCATTGACCTGACGGAGCGCTTGTATTCCACAATGCATTGACATACTCTTTCGCCAATGAAGATTCACTCTCAGTCAATGCGAACACTCCGACACCGTTCGCCCCTTTCTGCCCTTCGCTATATGAACCATCGCTTGAAGCTCCATCTACGGTGAAGTAACCGTGGCTGTAATTGTCTTTTTTAAAGAAATTTAGCAACTTACTCATCATAGCAGGCTGGCGACTATCCGAGCCAAACCAATGATAGTCCATACCTACATTCATAGCACAACGAATAGCGTCATACTTATACCATTGCGTATCATAGCCTGCCCAACTTGGATAGTATGGAGTACCATCAAACTGAGAATAATCTGGGAATAATCCTGTTGTCGAATTGCTCGAATTATAGAGTAAATCTCGAGCGGCTGCAGCCGTCTTTCCCCAGAACTCCTGATTGGTGTCCGTCCATCTAGCCCACAATTCCAAGAAACCTGGTAGATTGTATGATGGGTCTGTAAATCCGTAAGAAGTCTCACCAAAGGTGATAAGGTAATTACTCATATTAAAGATTGGACTAACTGCCCCTGCAGACCTGTTCGGCTTGTCAAGCAACTCCTTGATGAGGTACTGAGCCTCCTCTTCATAGTTAATCTCACCATCATTGCCCCACCTGTGGGATGCAAAGAAGAGAGACGTCAAGAAATATGCCTCACCATCGGGAGCACAAGAAGAACCCTTAATTGTCCCATCTGTTGAACATTGCCAAGCAAACAAACCTTCTCTTTCATTTCCTGAAGGGTATTGCATATACTTCTTTGCCCATTTCCAAATTTTATCAAACTGCTCTTGGTGGTCTAATTGCACACAAATCATCATTCCGTAGGACATACCTTCCGTACGAACATCTTGATTTCCTGTGTCATAGATATATGCCATTCCATCTGATGTCTCATAGTAGACTTTCGTAGACTCTGTCTCAAAGAAATGCTTCCAAACGGATTGAATCTTGGCATCTGTCTCGTCTTCTGTCTTTCCTAAATATTCATTGAAGAGATTTCGATAGACTCCCGTATGGTAGGCGCCAGTGCCTTCCACATCACAACTTGGTCCTGTATAAGCACCAGACGAACAAGCAGCTGTAGAACCACCCGAAGATTTGCAAGCCTTAATCGTAAGTTGAGAAGAAGTTGCCAAAACAGTTCCCGATGCCTTCTCGATGGTCAATGTTCCTGTTCCCGCCAACGATGATGCTGGGTTCCATTCAAAAGAGCCAGTTTCTTTGATTCCACTTTTCAAAAGAGTTGTGGCTACACCCTGCAAACCAATGTAGTTGATATTTGCACCAGAAGTGGCAGTATTGATGTAGAAACGCACTTTCGTAGTAGTGAATGGAGTGTCAAAAGTTTTCTTAAAATCATTGCCTATAGTCAAACCACTATAAGCCGTCTTCCAAGATCCATTCTCATCATATTGGATTTCAAAACTTGTCACTGTTCCGTATGTAGTAAACTCGTCGATCGTGATTGCACCCACTGTCGACTCCTTCGCCAAAGTCAGTTCTACCCACTGATCATTAGCAGACGCTGCTCCCCAACGATTATTCTTACCATGATCATCAGAGTAGGTGAGAATATTCGAAACACTCCACGAGAAAGTGTTATCGTCATTTGTCCATTCCGATGAGGCTGAAGCACTTGAAATGGAGATGTCAGAACCAACTCCTGCATTCCACTTTAAATTGTAGGCTGAATTTGCCTCGCCCTCAACTGTCCAAGCCACGGTGTAGGCTGAATCTACACAGATTGTTTCTACTGCCGATGGTGTGGTGAATGCCACCTTAGGGTCTGCCACGGCAGATGTTCCCGACACAATCAAAATAGAACCATTGTCTGGCACAGCATCAAAATAGATGTAACCATCAGACACTGAAGAGGTTAACTCTTCATCATTCTGGGCCACTGAAACATCACTCCAACCATCTGGCAATGGATAACGAAGAGACAAAGGATAATTATAGGTATTGTCATCCAAATTATCTGTCAATGAAAGAGTTACGCTCTTGTCATCTTTTGCTGTAACAGTTACAGTCGCAGCATCTCGTTCTTTCGCATACATAATGGCGTCACAGAAACGAGCCACCCAAATTTTGCTGTCGTTCTTGCTTGCATACGACAACGCCCCCTCAAAAGCATCAACATCCGTTGGCGAATAATAAGAGCCTTCCTTCATCTCATGAATCAAAAAGACAGCCCAACCACCTTTGTTGATGGCTTCATCCAACTTCGATGTGAACGCAGATGCCGTGTTGACACTTCCTTGGTTTCCGCAGATAATGGAACTGATACGATAGTAGTTGGATGGGGTCTTTCCATGCACCTGACCGTCGCAGATTCGTCCGCCAATATAATATTTGGCAATTTCAGACTCTGTGGGCTCGTTGCAGTTTGGATAGACGATTGTCTTCACTGTGTTGCCCACTTTCGACTCGATGGTTGCCTTAGAAGTAGACAACTCCGAATCAGACATTGTGGTAGGGTGCGTGTCAGAGTGACTCCCCACCTCATGACCATTAGCCACCAATGTTTTGAAGTCCGTCCACGACAAAAGATTGTCATACCCCTTTTCCACCCAAGAAGTGATGGCAAAGAAAGAAGCCTTGTAACCGTATTTGTCCAAAAGTGGAACTGCGTAGGTAGTCTGAGTTTTCAGACCGTCATCAAATGTGAACGTGGTAGCTGCTGTGCGGAATCCCTTCCAAGTAGCGATTTCCTGAGCGTTCATCACTGACATGCCCGCCAACGCAACCGCACATGCCAATGCCTTAATTTTAGAGAATTTCATCATAAAATTTATCTTTTAATGTAATAATGGAACTCCAAATATAATATTAAAAACACAATATCTGAGAAATAAAGACTATAGAAAACTATACTTTTGCAAAAAACATGTACTGAAGGGATTTTTATTAACATGGTCAAATCTTTTTTTCTCGTTGGAATCGGCAGTTTTTTAGGAGGTGGATTACGTTGGCTCGTCTCGCTTCTCCCGTGGTTGTGCGGCTATCCAATAGGCACGTTTATTGCCAATATCGCAGGTTGTTTCCTCATCGGACTCTTCTCGGGCTTGGCCACCAAATGTGCGTTCATTCAGACCTACCTACTGCTCTTCACCACTGGCTTCTGTGGCGGATTCACCACTTTTTCAACATTCTCGAAAGAATCGCTCACTTTCCTTCAAGCAGGAGACTACCGCCACTTCGCCCTTTATGCTGTCGGTAGTTTCATTTTCGGCATTATTGCAGTTTTTGTGGGAAATTTTATTGGGAAAGCGGTATAAAAAAGCACTCCCTGAAGCCTAAACTTTCAGGGAGTGTTTATGTAGTTACTTCTACTTTATCTCATCAGTCGCCCATAATCTTCATCTGTTGGCGAACAGACTCGGAGTGGATGGCTTCAAAGACAATCTTCATAAAGTCGGCATCCATCTCTAACGAGACACCCTCTGAAGCTCGTTTGCTGATAATCTCGTCATAACGATTGGTTTGAAGAATTGGCATCTCATGCTCTTTCTTGTAGGTTCCGATTTCTCGGGAAATACGCATTCTTTTAGCCAATGTGTCAATAAGCGTCATATCAATCTCGTCGATTTGTTTACGCAACTCCGTCAAACTCTCAGTGGTTTGATTGGTCTCGCGAACCACTAAATTATTGAGAATCAAGTTCAATACCTCTGGAGTCACTTGCTGTGAAGCATCGCTCCAAGCATGGTCTGGATCATTGTGCGACTCAATAATCAAACCATCAAACTGCAAATCCATAGCTTGTTGGCAGAGAGAAGCAATCAAATCGCGACGACCAGAAATGTGGCTTGGGTCGCAGATAATAGGCAAATCAGGAATTCGACGATGCAACTCAATTGGTATGTGCCACTGCGGAAGGTTACGGTAGAGCTTCTTATCGTAAGTGCTGAAACCACGATGGATTGCTCCTAAACGTGTGATTCCCGCATTGTTGATTCGTTGCAAAGCACCAATCCATAATTCAAGGTCTGGGTTCACTGGGTTTTTCACCAATACAGGAATATCTGTACCTTTCAATGTATCCGCAATCTCTTGCACAGCAAAGGGGTCTGCCGTGGTACGTGCGCCCACCCAAAGAAGATCAACATCATACTTAAGTGCCTCTTCAACATGTTTTGCAGTGGCAACCTCAGTCGCCGTGAGCATTCCCGTCTCCTTCTTCACCTCTTGCATCCAAGGAAGGGCCGTTACACCATTTCCCTCGAATCCTCCTGGTTTGGTACGTGGCTTCCATATTCCTGCTCGGAAGACTTTCACTCCGTTTGCAGCTAATTGCTTTGCTGTGTCTAACACCTGGTCCTCAGTTTCTGCACTACATGGACCTGCAATCACTAATGGTCTCTTGGCTTCTACGCCAGGGAGATTCAAACCTTTTAATTCCATAATTTATTATTGTTATATTATATTATTATCATTTCAATTCTTTTCTATCTTTAGACAGTCTGACGGCCTTCTTGATACTCACCCAAAATCTGCAAGTCTTTTAAAAGAGGTGTAACCGCCGAGACAGCTTGCGTATAGTGGAGGTAATTATTGAAAGAGAGGCTGATGAAAAACTGGTATTCCCACTCGCGACCGATGAGCGGCATAGATTGAATTTTTGACAAGTTAAGGCCGTAATAAGAAAGAATGGATAGTACTTTGGCGAGTGAGCCTTCTTCGTGAGGCAGGGTGAAAACAAGCGAGGCTTTATTGGGCGATTTCCCTTTGTTCAGATCCTCTACCACCCAGGGATCGCCTACGATAAGGAAACGTGTGAAGTTTCGTTTGTTAGTTTCTATTCCTCGCTCCAAGATTTCTAATCCGTAAATTTCAGCAGCCAACTCTCCACAAATGGCAGCCACACCCATTTTACCTTCATTAGCGACACGCCTTGCACTTGATGCGGTATCATCACTTTCGATTGCCTTGATATGCCTATTTTTCTTCAAGAAATCCTGACATTGCATCAAGGCGATAGGGTGCGAGTGGACTTCATGGATATCCTCTATTTTCTGTCCGGGCAAAGCAACCAGGTTATGCTTGATTCTTAGTTTCTGCTCGCCTGCTATTTTCAGTCCACTCTCTTGCAACAGTTTATGATTTCCGAGAAGACTACCTGCTATGGTATTTTCAATAGCAACCGCTCCTAAAACAGAAGAATCTTTCTTTAAAGTCTCGAAAACATCTTTGAACGTCTCGCAATCAACCACCTCTATCTCTTCGTCTCTGAAATACTCACGAGCGGCTATGTCGTGAAAACATCCTGCTATACCTTGTATTGCAACTCTCTTCATATCTTTTTATTTTCTTTTTTTCCTTTAGAACACATTAAAAAAAATCCCGCTTTTACAAGGCGGGATTCAATATCAACAATAAGCAATAAGCTTCTGCCCGCCTTATGATCTCATAAAGTAGTAAAAGTAAAAATAGCCGTAAAATCGGTCGTCTTTATAGACTTGTTTGAAACTTATGCTCATTTTTTCCTTCGTAATATGTTAAAAAAAGAAGGTCTCACAATTTCTTGCGAGACCC
Source organism: Clostridiales bacterium (assembly GCA_963626555.1). Taxonomy (GTDB): domain Bacteria; phylum Bacteroidota; class Bacteroidia; order Bacteroidales; family Paludibacteraceae; genus UBA1181. The sequence continues at coordinate 20,965 of CAVFXQ010000029.1, read as the reverse complement.
ATATCTTATTTTTTCACTTTCGATTTAAGAATCAGAATCCCGCTCTTACCTTCTAAAAAAGTAAAAGTAAAAATAGAAATATGTAAAGAAACATTTTTTCATCTTCTGATTTCTTTTTGACAGCGCAAATTTAAAGTGATTTTTTCATACTAAGCAAAATAAACGCCGTTTTTTTATGCATCTAACGTAAAAAAATCTCCTTGTACCTCCAAATGAACTTTCATTCCGTGGGGCAAAGCCAAATTTTCAGCCACATGACCTACTGGAAAGTTAAACACAACAGGCATTTCACGGTCTCCTACCGCAGAAAGTATAATCTCTTCAATATTTTGTCCGAACGAAGGGTCGGCATCAATATTGGTAAACTGACCGACTATCAAACCATTGATTTCATTGAACACGCCAGACAGTCGGAGGTTCTGCACCATGCGATCTATATGATACAACCGTTCGGAGAGGTCTTCTATAAAGAGAATTTTTCCATTCGGGCGTATAGCGTAAGGAGTACCTTGCAACGCATACAGAAGAGAGAGGTTACCGCCTACCAACTCACCCGTGGCGTAACCACTTCGGTTGTAGTCAGCTTTCTCATTTGAATATGACACATAATGAATGCGTTCACCAAAGAGCAATTTGCGAAGAGACTCTACCGCTTCAATATTATCATCAGCATGCGCAATGGCTTTTGCCATCACAGCATGAACAGAAGCGACTCCCTCGTCGAAGAAACGAGCGTGAAAGGCGGTGATATCGCTAAATCCAATCATCCACTTAGGATATTGACGAATTCCGTCGAAATGGAGCTTATCGACAATACGCACTGCTCCGTAACCGCCACGCCCACAAAGGATGGCCGCAAACTCCGGAGAATCCATAGCCCATTGCAAATCTGCCAAACGTTCCTCATCAGTGCCAGAAAATCTGCCACAACGACCCTTGGCGGTCTTTCCCAACACAGGTTGCAGTCCCCACATACGGAGCGTTTCGCAAGCGCCATCTATCAGCTCAGGATCTACAGCACCAGAAGGCGAGACAATCGCCACGCGGTCGCCTCGCCTCAGATATTGTGGTATGACCATTACGCTAACAATGATTTCACCTTGTCCGAGATAGCCTTTCCTTCAGCTTTGCCAGCCAAACGTTTCGAAGCCACCCCCATCACTTTACCCATCTCTTTGGCAGACGTTGCACCTACCTCAGCGATAATCTCCTTCACAACGGCTGTCAACTCCTCATCGCTCATCTGCGCAGGGAGGTAAGTTTCAATAGCTGCCGCCTCGGCCAGCTCGTTGTCGGCAAGATCCTGACGATTTTGTTCAATGAAGATAGCTGCAGACTCCTTACGTTGTTTCACCATCTTTTGGATTATCTTAATGGCTGCCTCGTCAGTCAACTCGTCGCCCGCACCTTTGGCAGTTTTAGCCTCTAAGAATTCTTTTTTCACACCTCTCAAAGCCTCTAAGCGCACCTTATCATGTGCCTTCATCGCTGCTTTTATATCTTCGCTTACTTGATCAAATAATGACATACACTACTATTTTTACATTAAAAAAATTCCAGACTAATCAATCAACATTATTATGAAGGAAGGAATTGTTATCATCCATTTCCAAGTCATCTCCTTGCTTCATAGAATAAGCAGAAGCCTCATCGTTAGAAACAACGAAATTAGATAACGTTTCTGCTTTTCCCTCGTCTTCATCATCAAAATTCATGAGTTCAGTTGGCATACCCGAAGAGGCTACGGCAGTGTTACTTTCCTGACTTCCATTAACACGCTTCTTTCCACCATAAATTGCATCCAAAAGCTCATCTGCATTTGTTCCCTTTTCCGTATGAACTGGCTTTGTTCTCTGCGATGAGTAATTAGACGTTGGAGTTGTCGGACGAGTTGGCTCAGCTGCTCTGTAAGGTTGCTCTGTTGTTTTTTCAACAACATTAAAAGTAGGTTGAGCTGAAGAGCGAGGTTGCTCAACCTCACGAGAAGTTGGGCGAGAAGACGTAACATTGACATTTTGAGACTCCGAGCTCTTAGATTTCATATTCAGCAAACTGTCTATACAATCAATTGGGAAACCCGTAGCCACAACCAACACACGAAGTTCATCCTCTTGTAAATTCTTCTCGTCAATTGTATATCCCCAAATAACATTGCAGTTTTCATTGTTTTGGATTTTATCCTCGATAAACTCAGAAATAGTTTCCAACTCTTCAATTGTCAATTCATTCTTTCCACAAGAGATATTGAAAATCAGACTTTTCGCACCCTTTAAATCAGAAGAAAGAAGCAACGGAGACTCTAAAGCCTCAACAATGGCATCCATAGCACGACCCTTACCTGTATGAGGATTTGAGAAGCCCATAATAGCATTTCCACTATCTGTCATAGAGGTACGCACATCGTTCAAATCCACATTAACTGCACCATGGATGGTAATCAACTCCGCAATACCCTTTGCCGCCATTGACATAACATCGTTTGCATAGTTAAAAGCTTCAGACACTTTACATTCTCTCCATATATCTCTGATTTTATCCGTACTAACAACGATCAAGCTATCGGTAACGGCAGACATTTCTTTCACGCCTTCCATAGCCTGCAACAAGCGTGGCCTTCCTTCAAATTTGAATGGAATCTCAACAATTCCAATCGTCAGGATACCCATTTCTTTAGCTATGCGTGCAATGACGGGAGCTGCCCCTGTACCAGTTCCGCCACCCATACCTGCTGTGATGAAGACCATTTCCGTGTCTTTCTTCAGCATTTCAGTTACCGCTTCAATTGTACTTTCCGCAGCCTCTCGACCTTTTTCTGGTTTATTACCAGCACCTAATCCATCATTTCCTAATTGAATCTTATTAGGAATTGGAGAGTTCCGAAGCGACTGTAAATCCGTATTGCATATAACGAAATCGACATTTGCAATTCCTTGCTCATACATGTGATTGACGGCATTCGTACCTGCGCCTCCTACGCCAATCACCTTAATCAAGGTTCGATTTTCCGAAATATTACCTTCTAAATTTACACTCGGTTCAAAAATACTTTCATTTAAATCCATTGTTTTGATATTGTTTAGTTAATATTAGAATTGATCTGATTCTTTACTCGTGTCTTCTGAAAAAATCAAGTCTATAAAAGTATGCTGAAATGCATCTCTTCCTTTCCTGACTATCTCTTTAAATCCACTACTCTTCTTTTTTCGCTTTTTCTTAGGTTCTTCAGTCGTTTGGGGTTCATCAACAATCTTTTGTTCTACTATCTCGTCAAACCGTAAGGAATGACCATTATTGTCCATCAGCAAGCCTAAAACAGCCGACATATATCGTGCCTGTTTTTGTCTTTTCTTAAAAAGATCTATTGAGCCTAATCGAACATTCACGCCCATCACCTCCTGCACCTTTTGTGCGCAAAAACGAATATTCGATCCGCCCCCTGTCAAAACGACTAATCCAACATTTTTTCCCCACACGGTCTGATTCTTTACTTTCTCCACAGAATTGAAAAGAGCCTCTACCCTTTTCTCAACGATATTGGCGATAACCCACCTTTCAAACTCACGAGAAGTTCCATTTATATTCTCATGGAAATTTTCATTTTCTTCCCATGCAGCTACAGCGCAGCTTTGTTCCTTGATTTTCTTTGCAATATCTCTTGGAATTTGCAATTCACAAAGGTCGTCCGTTATTCTTTCACTTCCTTTAGGCAACTCTACCAAATACTTCATTTCTTTGTCTTTAAACACGGAAACAGAAGTTACTTGTGCGCCAAAGTTGACCAAAAGCACGCCATTCTCCTTCTCCTCCTGACTTAAGACAATATCGGAAATTGACTTCGCGGATAAAACGAACTCACAATTCTTTATATGTGCACCTCGATCTATGCATTCTCTTATTTTCTCCGTCAAACCTTTCTTTATCCATATATTCTGGAACTCCACTTTTATGTGTTCACATATCATTCCCACAGGCTTTTTAGCCACAAGACCATCAACCAAATATCGAGAAGGTAGAGCTGCATAGAAAACAAAATCTTTATCTTGTGCCTGACAACGCCGGTTATTCTCCTCGCACATCTCATCAATAGTAGATTCAAGAATCTCCGAGTCTCCTAAATACCTTTCAATAGTAGACATTGTCGACTGCGTGCGTCCCGCTGAAATGTTAACATAAACCTTTTCAATAGACATCGTATGTTTTTCGGGGAAACAATCCTGGTCTTTTAAAATATTCGTAATTCTATTTTCCAATTTTTTCAGCAGTCTTCCTATATGTAAAGCAGCATCGTTGAGATTAACGATTATGCCCTCTTTAACACCTCCAGAAGGTTCTTCTTCTGTTGCAATGACTACTAAACCTTTTTCATTTTTATACCCTGCAGCCGCTTTGAAAACGGAACTTCCCAAATCCAAAGCCACTGATATTATATCAAAATTGAAATTATTCATTGTTTCTTTCCTGTTTTTTTATTTGCTATTTCTTCGTACAAACAATTTGGCCGTCAAACTCAAGGTTAATCACCTTGTAGTTGTTCCAACCGATCTTATTAAAACCCTTTGTGTATAGCGTTAAGAGTTTATTGAGTTTCTTTTCGTACCCTGTTAATGTGCCTAAGCGAATAATTTGGTTACCCACCCGAGGAACGAGGACAACAACGCCATGCGCGTCGACATCAATCTGCTCGATGAAGGCATTCCAAAATTCATTTTCATAGAGGTATAAAGCGAACTTATACAAGTCGCCCTTTGCCAGTGTCTTGGTGATATGTCCGGTCGCGATTGGCACGTATGCTGCGAACTTCTCCGCCACCTGCGTGAGTGCACCCTCGCGATCAACATAGTAATTAGACTGACCCGACATGACTCTAAGGATTGGCTCACGCTGCATTATCACCACCCGAGCCTTGCCCGAAGGAGTGAAATAGCACTCTGCCTTTTTGATTCTCGACTTAGACTCTAACATCGTTTCAATCTGAGCCAAGTTCGTGAAATGAGCCGTTATTCCCTCAATTTTAACATCACTTCCTCTCAATAGTTTAAGGACCTCTCTATCTGTAACAAAACGTAATTCTAAACTGTCTGCCACAGTCACTTCACACTTTGTACATATCCTATATTTATAGGAATTGGCATAAAGAACGACAGAAGTAGAGACATAAACGATTATCGCAACAATAACCGTCAAAGTCGCTATTTTTTTCCAGTCGATCTTCTTTGCCATATCTTTTTACTTCGTTTTTCTTTGATTAACAATGCGGGGACATTTATGATGATAGTGATAGAGAGTTTTTTTTCGCTAATCTAATCCGAACCTCCTTTCTAATCTTTTTTTAATTTGTGGAACTAATAAATCTAAATCACCTGCGCCTAACATCATCAGCATATCATAATCCGCTGTTGACGCTGAGGCCACCAATTCTTCTTTACTCATCAATTTCTTATTCGACATCTGCACCTTATCCAACAGCCACTGTGATGTAACGCCAGGAATAGGTTGCTCGCGAGCCGGATAAATATCTAACAAGATCAACTCATCTACACTTGAAAGCACAGATGCGAACTCGTCTGCCAAGTCACGTGTACGCGTGTAAAGATGGGGTTGGAAGACAACCGTGAGTTTTCTGTCAGGATAGAGTTGACGAATGCTATCTATGCTTGATCGGATCTCTTGCGGATGATGCGCATAATCGTCCAAAAAGACAATCTTATCTGTTTTGATGTGAAAATCAAATCGGCGTTGCACCCCACGATAGGAAGCGATACCCTTGCGAAGTTCGTCTCGTTTCACACCATTAAGCCACGCAATAGCCATTGCTGCCACAGCATTCTCTATATTTACATAGACAGGAACACCTAAGTGAATATTTTTAATCTTTTCTCCTAATGCTACGAAATCGAATACAATTTCACCGTTTTCTATACGAATATTGTCTGCGTGGAAATTGCCTTTCTCGATTGAGTAGGTATAGAGGCAAGTCCCAAATTGTAACTGTGGATGAATAGGGAGCCCCTTCTTTATCAACAAAGCGCCATCGGGACGAATCAAAGAGGTGAACTGTTCAAATCCTTGACGATAAGCCTCAACTGTTCCGTAAATGTCCAAATGGTCGGCATCCACAGCCGTGATGACTGCCATATAAGGAGACAAAGTCAAGAACGAGTGATCGTATTCGTCTGCCTCAACCACAACAAAGTTACTCTTATCAGAAATCAACAAATTCTTTCCATAATTCTTTGATATTCCACCTAAGAAAGCACTACAATCTATGGAAGAGTTATGCAAGAGATGCGCCAGCATAGTTGAAACAGTGGTTTTCCCGTGTGTTCCAGCAACACACAGACCCATTCCAGATCGAGTAACCTCACCTAACTGCACCGAACGTTTTCGCACGTCAAACCCATTTTTCAGAAACCATTCCATCTCACTCATCGTCTGAGGTACGGCAGGCGTGTAGACCACCTGAGTGTGCGAGACATCTCTGAAATCCGCGGGGATCAGCTGCACATCATCAACATAATGCACAGGAATACCTTCTGCCTCCAACGCTTTGGTTAGTTCCGACGGAGTGCGATCATAGCCAGCCACCTTATACCCTTTAGCATTGAAATAGCGTGCCAAGGCACTCATTCCGATGCCACCAATGCCTAAGAAGAATATGTTTTTCTTTTCGTTCATCTCGTTTATGAATTCAGACTATTTCTTTACCAATTTCAACACCTCGTCTGCTATGCGGTCTGCAGAATCCAACTGAGCCAAGTTCTTTGCTTCTTTCCCGATAGATTGGAGTTTTTCTTCATCTTGAATCAAAGACAATGCCTCGTCCACTAATCGTTCTACTGCATTTGCATCTGAAATCATCACTGCCGCTCCAACATTTGCCAAAGCCTGCGCATTTTTTGTCTGATGATCTTCTGCCACATTAGGAGAGGGAACCAAGATAGATGGTTTTCCTAACAAACAGAGTTCAGAAATCGAACTCGCGCCGGCGCGCGAAATAACAAGATCAGCCACAGAATAAGCATAATCCATACGTTTGACAAAATCAGTGATGACTATATTGGGAAGTTCTTTGCCCTCGACTTGTTTCTTAATGTTTTCGAAATAGTATTTTCCTGTCTGCCAAATCACTTGAACACCACTATCGTTGAGTTTCTCTAAACCTGCCAAAATACTCTGGTTAATAGTCCTAGCGCCCAAACTTCCGCCAACAATCAAGAGTGTCTTCTTATCTGATGAAAAATTGAAAGAACGGAAAGCATCATCAGATTTAGCTGGCACCTCTAAGAAATCCTGGCGAACAGGGTTGCCCGTCAGCAAGATAGACTCAGCAGGGAAGAAACGTTCCATGTGTTCATAGGCAACACAGATCCGTTTGGCTTTCTTAGCCAACAGCTTATTTGTCACCCCAGCGTATGAGTTCTGTTCCTGCAAAAGAGTCGGAATACCCAACTTATTCGCAGCATAGAGTGTCGGTCCACTTGCATAGCCCCCCACACCAATGACCACATCTGGAGCAAAGTCTTTTACAATTTTCTTCGCCATCTTAATGCTGCGGAACAACTTTCGCAACACCTCAATATTTTTAAAGAGACTTTTACGATTGAATCCTGCTACGGGAAGTCCCTTAATGTCATACCCTGCCGCAGGAACTTTTTCCATCTCCATTCTGCCCTCAGCTCCCACAAAAAGGAACTGAGCATCTGGACATTTTTTTTTCAAAGCATTGGCAATTGAAATGGCCGGGAATATATGACCTCCTGTGCCACCGCCACTGACTATAAATTTCAAGTTTGCCATACTCATTATTCTTTTGTTATTTCTTCTTTTTCTTTTTTCCGAACTACAGTTGTAGCGCTTCGGCGTTCCTTTTCCCCGTTCTCCAACGACTCTCGACTTATCATCAAGATGATGCCAAAATAGACACTCGTTATTATAATGGATGTTCCTCCTCTGCTGAAGAGTGGCAACGGCTGACCGGAAACTGGGAATAGCCCCACCGCGATGTAGACGTTGACCAATACCTGTATCAACAGCGAAAACGCCAACCCTAACGCTGTAAGCGACTGAAAAACCGATCTGCACTGTTCCCTTACCATCACACCTACTCGATAGAGGAAGACCAAATAAAGAATGAGAACCAAAAAAGACAGCACTCCCCACTCCTCAACAATAATGGAATAGACAAAATCGGCATACGCTAATGGGAGAACGTCTCGCTGAATACTATTTCCTATACCTAAGCCGAACCATTTTCCATTTGCCACCGCTATCTTAGCATAATCTTCCTGACAAGTCTCGTCCTCTATTTTGTAATTTTCGTCATGCGGACGACTATCATCAAAGAAATGGACAATACGATTACGCCACGTTGTAATTCGATGAAGTTTTGACGTAACAACAGACTCCGTCTTCGCCAAAGCAGGATCAGAACCCTCGTTTGTTTTTCCTAAGATCATAATACCCGCTAGTGCCAAACCCGCAAAAATCACCGCAACACCAAAAATCTTCCCTAACAACTTCACCGAGACTCTTCCCAAAATCAGCATCACGAAACAAATCATAAGGAAGAGGAGGCACATCGAGAGGTTCTCGCGAACAATCAAGATTACAGGAAGACCAACAATCAAGACATAACACCAAATACCGCTATCGGGTGTGTTTGTTCCTTTCTCGCCTGTCTTCTTGCTCAACGCATTCGCCAACATCAAGATTGTGGTTACTTTCGCCACCTCTGAAGGTTGGAATCGGAGTCCGCCAAACGAAATCCAACGTGTCGCTCCATTGGTCGACTGTCCGATAACAAAGGTCAAAGCCAACAACAGCAACCCAAACAAGTACATAAGCAACGTGCATCGATCAACCCACTTGAACGGTATTCTATGAATCACCCACGCAACCGCAAACCCCATCAAAAGGAAGCCGAAATGTTGCCAAACAGGGTCATAGAACGAGGAAGCGGAACGGTGAGCCAACGAACTTGATGCACTATACATCACCAAAGTTGACAAGACAATCATCAAGACGAAAATGATCCAGATGATTTTGTCTCCTTTAAAGTATGTATCAAAAAAATTGCGCATCTATTCCTCTAATTGATTTCGTTTATCTTTCTGCAAGCGTCTTTCTACAATTGCTTTACATATTGTTTGAACTGTTGTCCACGGTCTTCATAACTCTTGAACAAGTCGAAACTTGCGCAGCATGGCGAAAGCAACACTGTGTCGCCTTTCTTCGCCAAATCATAGCACTTCTTAACCGCTTCTTCCATTGATCGAGCGTCAACAACGACAGGAACTTTTCCATCGAAGAAACTATGAAGTTTTGTGTTATCAACACCTAAGCAGACAATGGCTTTCACCTTCTCCTTCACCAAACTCTCAATCTCAGTATAGTCGTTTCCTTTATCCTTTCCACCTAAAATCAGCACTACATCTGTCGTCTGACATTGCAATGCATACCAGCAAGAGTTGACATTAGTTGCCTTAGAATCATTCACATAACGAACTCCCCCCACAACGGCTACATCTTCCAATCTATGCTCCGCCCCTTCGAACGACTTCAATGAAGCACGCAAGTTTTCGTCCGACACATTGTACAAGCACGCAGTAATACTGGCAGCCATCGAGTTGTAGAGGTTGTGTGTCCCCTTAATAGGAAGAGACGACACAGGATACTCAAATGTACGTTCGTTGGCATTAATCTTCATCAGCTCATTTTCTATGTAGGCAGCAATTCCTCCTGCCTTGTTTAAAGCGAAAGGCATACGTTTCGCATCAATATGACGTGTTTCCAACTCTTTTTGAATGACAGGATCGTCATTCCAATAGATAAAGTAGTCGGATGCCGTCATGTTCTGAACCACACGGAACTTTGAGTTAATATAATTCTGAAACTTATATTCGTATCTGTCCAAATGGTCTGGCGTTATGTTGAGCAACACAGCGACATCTGCCTTGAACTCATACATTCCGTCCAATTGGAAACTGCTCAACTCTATCACATAATAGTCCTTATTGTCCAAAGCTACCTGACGAGCCAAGCTGAAACCTATATTTCCAGCCAAACCGACGTTCAATCCTGCCTCTTTAAGTAGGTGATAGATCAACATCGTCGTCGTCGTTTTACCATTGCTACCCGTTATGCATATCATTTTAGCATTAGAATAGCGCCCGGCAAATTCAATCTCAGAAATCACAGGAATAGACTTGGCACGCAAAGCAACCACCATAGGGGCAGCATCTGGCACACCAGGACTCTTCACCACCTCATCGGCAGCGAGAATTTTCTCTTCCGTATGGCTTCCTTCTTCCCAGGCTATGCCATACTCGTCTAACTCCTTCTTGTATTGGTCTTTGATGGACGATTTGTCTGAGACAAACACTTCCATGCCTTTCTTCTGAGCCAAAATAGCGGCACCCACGCCACTCTCTCCAGCACCTAATACAACTAATTTCTTCATATTACTTTCCGTTTATCGTTCTTTCGTTATCTAATCTTGAGGGTTACGATTGTCAGCATTGCCAACAACATACCGATAATCCAAAATCTTGCTACTATCTTCGACTCTGGAATATTCTTCTTTTGATAGTGATGGTGCAACGGTGCCATCAAAAAAACACGTTTGCCTGCTCCAAACTTCTTCTTTGTATATTTGAAATACGTAGTCTGTATGATAACAGACAAACTCTCAACAAAAAATATACCGCACAAAATAGGGAGTAGCAACTCCTTGCGGATTATAATCGCACTGACAGCTATCACGCCACCAATCATCAAACTTCCCGTATCGCCCATAAACACCTGCGCTGGATAGGCATTGTACCATAAGAACCCTATCAATGCACCTACAAAGGCACAGATGAAAATCACCAACTCCTCCGAATTGGGTATATACATTATATTGAGGTAACTGGCAAACTCTACATGCCCCGAAAGATACGCCAGGATGCCCAACGTTACACCTATGATGGCAGAGACACCCGTTGAAAGGCCATCCAAGCCGTCTGTCAAATTGGCTCCATTTGACACTGCAGTAACAACGAAAATGACCATAATCATGAAGAAGACCCAACCTAACATCTGCGCATGATCTCCTGCCCAACCGAAGATGTAGGAATAGTCAAAGTTGTGATCTTTCACAAATGGGATTGTCGTCTTCGTAGATTTCTCCATCGGCGCATATTCTACCACCTCTGTATTGTGATGAACCGTTGTCGTATTTTCACGAATCACCACGTCGTCGCTCATATACAACGTCAAGGCTACAATCGCACCGATACCTACCTGACCGATGATCTTGTACTTACCTTTCATCCCCTCTTTGTCTTTCTTGAAGACTTTGATATAATCGTCCCAAAAACCCATCGCACCTAACCAAAGCGTTGTGACGAGCATCAAGATAATATAGATATTGTCCAATTTAGCAAATAGAAAAACGGGCACCAGAATAGCAATGATGATTATGATACCTCCCATCGTCGGCGTACCCTTCTTTGCCATCTGTCCTGCCAGATCCAAGTCGCGGATAGTCTCCCCGATCTGCTTCTTCTGCATGACCCTAATAATTCGTTTCCCGATAACCGTGGCTACCAACAATGCAAAGATAAATGCCATAGCACCTCGGAATGACACATACTTGAACACCCCCGCTCCAGGCAGTCCCAACTGATACAGATAATTGAACAAATAATAAAACATGCTACTTTCGTTTTAAATTGTTTCTTGATCTTCTATTTTATGTTCTATCTCATCACCTCTTTCACAACCTCATGGTCATCAAAATGATGCTTCACTCCTTTTATCTCTTGATAGTCTTCATGGCCTTTTCCTGCAATCAAAACAACATCTCCTGGATGAGCTATCATAGCAGCCGTCTTGATGGCTTCGTGTCGGTCGGCTATCGTTATCACTTTTGAGTTCTCTCCAGACTTTAAACCAAACAACATATCGTTGATGATGTCTTGTGGTTCTTCAAAACGAGGATTGTCAGAGGTGATAATGACAGTGTCGCTCCCCACAACGGCTTCATGCGCCATCATCGGACGTTTCCCTTTGTCTCTGTTTCCACCACAACCCACTACAGTAATCAGCCTTCCATTGCCACAACGCACCTCATTGATTGTCTCTATCACATTGGTCAAAGCATCTGGTGTATGGGCATAGTCGACTATAAACTTCACCCCCGAAGGCGACGTGATTGGCTCAAATCGTCCACACACAGGGCGAAGTGCGCTCAGATTCACCAACACCTCATCTTCACTGAAGCCCATTGAAACAGCCGCTCCGAAGACTGCGGTAAGATTAGATGCATTAAAACGACCAATAAAATGTAGAAACACCTCATGTCCGTTCATATTCAACTGCAAGCCATCAAAACTATCTTCCAACAAGGTCGTCTTAAAATCGGTCAACGTGGTGAGCGAATAACCCAACTTTCTCGCTTTTGTATTCTGCAACATCACCATTCCATTCTTATCATCGAGATTGGTAAGCGCGAAAGCCTCGTCCGACAAGCCATCAAAGAACTTCTTCTTGGCCGCCAAATAGTTAGCGAATGTTTTATGATAATCTAAGTGGTCTCGTGTGAGATTGGTGAAAATGCCTCCCTCAAAGACTAAACCTTCAATACGGTTCTGATCAGAGGCATGCGAACTAACCTCCATGAAAGCGAATGTACAGCCTGCCCCAACCATTTCACTCAACAGATGATTGATAGTCAATGCATCTTCCGTGGTGTGTGCCGTTGGAACGGCTCTGTCTATCACATAATTGCAGACGGTCGAGAGCAAACCACACTTATACCCCATACGGGTAAAGAGTTTGTAGAGCAATGTCGCAATCGTTGTCTTTCCATTCGTTCCCGTAACACCTACCAAACGTAAGGACGAAGAAGGGTAATCATACCACGCAGAGGCAATCCTACCCAAAGCCATACTGGCATCTGCCACCTGGACGTAGGTTACTTCCTTCTTTAAATCTTCAGGAAGAGTCTCGCAGACAATCACCTTCGCCCCTTTTTCTATTGCCGAAGGTATGAAGGTATGACCATCCACCTGCGTGCCTCGGGTAGCCACAAAAAGCGTGCCGTCCGACACCTTGCGAGAGTCGAACTGCACATCCGAAAGTTCCATTTCAGAACTTCCAACTATCTTGAGGACAGACACGTCTGCCAATATATCTTCTAATTTCTTCATCGTCTACTTTAATTTTAATTCAACAACCATACCATCTGTTACAGCTCTGTCACTCTCTATTGATTGCGAGTAAACCGTTCCGTAACCATTCAAGCGAACCTCTAACCCACTATTTTCCATTAAGAAAACAGCATCCTTCGCACCCATGCCAATGACATTCGGGACACGCCGCATCCGTTCACTCGGAACATAAAGGTTGGTCAACGTTATTTTTTTATCATCCAAGGGTTTTGTCCAGCACCATCGTTTCTTTGTTTGCCCTACAGTCCTTATCTCCCCCTCCAACTGATAATCTAATCCTAATCCTGAAAGAGCCTTTACCATCGCATCGTAATTGCCCTCCTTTGTAATCGGATAGAACCGAGACTCCTCTCCGCTCTTCGTGTAATTGTCAACGTTTGTCCTCGTCAGCGGACTAATAGCATATACCTGTTCTGCCACGTTTCGAAACACCTCTCCAGAAATTGCTCCCGCACTCGGATAGACTGGGGCTTGAGGATACCATACGACAACCACCATAGAATACTTCGGTGCATCTGCCGGAAAAAAACCACAAAAAGTCAACTGATGACTTCTTCTTCCATTAAAATTTTGCACCGCAGTTCCCGTTTTTCCCGCCACCTTGAAATAAGGGGTTTTGACAGTACCCGCAGTTCCATGTTCAACAACATCAATCATCATCTGACGCACTTTATCCAACGTCTTTTGAGAACACAAATGCTTGTTGATAACCCTATCTTTCTCCTCAAAACTTTCTACCAACTGACCGTTATGATATAGTCCTTTCACCAAATAGGGCTGAATCATCACACCGTCATTCGCCAATCCATTGTAGAACGCCAAAAGATTGATCGGGGGCAACTGCAACTCATACCCATGAGAAATCCACGGCAACGAGAGTTTAGACCATGTCGGATCATCCGTATTCTTGATCCTTGGATTGGCTGCACCATTCAACTCAATGTTCAAGGGTGTGTTCAATCCCATCTTATAGAGAGCTTCAATATATTTCTCTGGCTCCTTGCCAAACTTTTCCTCTATAATTTTCGCAATCACAATATTCGATGAAATCTGAATACCACGATTGAGAGAAATTTTACCAGAACCTCCCTTGTTCGCATTCCAGTCTTTCATGTTTTTGCCATAGATATGCCACACGCCATTCTCCGTATCAACAATTTTTGAGGTGTCAATACCATTCTCCAAAGCGACAATCGCCGAAGCAATCTTGAACGTTGAGCCAGGCTCTGTCTTCGAATTGACTGCGAAATTTTCATCCTCCACATAGTCTCCATTTTCAGTACGATGTAAATTGCTCATCGCCTTAATCTGCCCCGTTTTCACCTCCATAATCACTGCGCACCCTTTTACAGCCTGCACTCTATTCAACGTATTGCGAAGCGCATTATCCGTGATATCCATTATGTTGACATCCAAAGTTGTCATCACGTCCAATCCATCAATAGGGTCTACTATCGTCAACTGCTTCGGATGCGACCCCACATACACCGTCTGCGAACGGCCTGGAAATCCACTCAAGATAGAGTCAAAATACTGTTCAATTCCGCACTTTCCTCCTTTGTCCGCCTCGGCATAGAGCGAACCCACCGTACGCATTGACAACGGATAGAATGGATTGTTTCGCTTCACCTGCTCGTATGGAGTTAATCCACTCGTGTTCGTACCCATATTGTAGAGTGGGAAAGTCTTCACTCTATTCAACTCCACATACGTCAGTTTACGTGCATTTACACGGAAATAACGAGAACCTTTGTTGTAGCCACTTCGCAAATGCGTCTTCATCTCGGCAGGTGTCACATCGTAGACAGTGGCAAGAGAATCACACAAAGGCGGAAGCAAAGAATCAAACAACGCCCTTGTCAGCCCGTCCGCCTTAAAATCCATATAAAGCACATAGGTCGGAACCGTCGCAGCCAACAACTTGCCATCGCAAGCCAAGATATTTCCTCGCTCTGGAGCGACATCTACAATCTTGATTTCGCGCTTACGTAAGCCACGCCAGAAATCACCCTCAACAGACATCGTGTAAATAATCTTTCCAAGCACAGCAAGCGAACTCACCAGCACGACCAAATAGAGGACTGCTGCACGATTAATCGTTTCTTGCTTGACATTTGCCACAATTATCTGGTTTTAAAAGTTGTTTCCTATCAAATCTACGTTTCAAATCATTTTCAAAAAACTCAAGAACTCATTTCTCAAGCGCATACGGAGGAGTCGTCGACGGACGCAAAGTCTCATCCTGTTTCTCCACCAACTGCAATATATAGGTTTGTCGTTTGTGCTTCAACAATTCCGAAGAACGCGTCAACGCATCAAACTTCACATCTATCAATTTTTTCTCTGCCTTTGAGATCTCTCCTACCTTTTCCTCGCACGCATACCGCAAAGCGATATGACAAAATAGAAAAATGACCACCAAAGCGAACAACGGACCCAGACTCGTCACTGACTCTTTCCGAAAGATGTTCCCTGTAAAAACATCTTTCACAGACTCTCCTGCAAAATCTGCATAGTCTTTTACGTGAAACCATTTATTGAACGACTCCTTGCCCATCTTTTTATTATTTTTTATTACCAAAGAAAATCTATACTTTCTCGGCAATTCTCAACTTAGCACTTCTCGAACGAGGATTGGCTTCCACCTCCTCTTCAGAAGCGACAATCACCTTGTTGTTGACCAACTTAAACGGAGAAAGGCGATTGCCGTAGAAATCCTGCTCCACCTTACCTTCGAAGTTTCCTGCTTTCATAAAGTTCTTCACCAAGCGATCTTCCAACGAGTGGTAAGTCAACACAACCAAACGACCGCCCACGCAGAGCGTCTCTAACGACTGTTGCAGCATCTCCTTCAGCGCGTCCATCTCATGGTTCACCTCAATCCGAAGAGCTTGAAACAATCGTGCCATATCTTTCTTCTGTTTGTCTTTTCCTACAAATGGCTCCACAACATCCACCAAGTCGGCTATGCGGACAAAGGGCTTCGATGTACGCACTTTCACAATCGCCGATGCCAATTTCCTTGCATTGCTCAGTTCGCCATACTGGTAGAAGACATCCGACAAAGCCTTTTCATCATAGGTGTTGAGCAAATCGGCCGCTGTAAACTCCGAACGTTGATTCATACGCATATCCAAAGCACCATCAAAACGAAAAGAGAACCCACGCTCCGCCTCATCGAAATGATGGAAAGAGACACCCAAGTCGGCCAAAATACCATCCACCGACTCGACACCGTAATATCTAAGGAAATTAGATAGATAGCGGAAATTACTACGGACAAACGTAAAACGAGTATCGTCTACCACGTTCTGCAACGCATCCAGATCCTGGTCGAACGAGTAAAGATGACCATCCGCTCCTAAGTTTTTCAATATTTCACGAGAATGTCCGCCACCCCCAAAAGTTACATCTACATAGATGCCTGAAGACTTAATTTGCAAGCCATCCATACAAGGCTGTAGAAGAGCCGGTGTGTGATAAACATTCTCCATATATAATTGTCTACTTTATCAAATTAAAAACCTCCCATTTTCGCTTGCAAGGCCGCATCGAAATCCTCGTCCGTCATCAAATCATCTTCCAACGTCTCATTCTTCCATATTTCGAAATAGTTGCCTACACCCACGAAAAGAGCCTCTGCCTCAATACCAACCTTATCCAACACTTTCTTCTGAAGAAGAATACGGCCGCTTGCGTCCAACTCCACCATTTCAAAACTGGAGGTGAACTGACGTTTTAGTTTCACATCTTCTGGATTCCACAAGTTCAATTTCGCATCCAATTGCTCCACTAATTTCTCCCACTCCGTAGAAGGATAAAGCTTCGCACATTTCGTCTTCGCATCCACACGCAAGTACAAACAAGCATCGCCTGCTCCTTCGAGCATACGACGGTAGACCGCAGGCACGAACACACGCCCCTTGCTGTCAACCTTAGCTTCTGTTTTTCCTAAAAATTTGTACATCCGAATAGGCACTTATTAGACAAATACAAAGATAACGAAATTTAACCACGCCCCACAATCCCCCACTTTACTTTTTTTCAACTATTTCAACGCTGTTTTTAACCATATTTAAACAGTGTGTCGGGGTTCGCTAACAGGATTTCAACAAGTTATTAACAATCTGATTTTCTTCGTATTTCCCCATTTTTCTGTTTTTTTTCCTTAATTTTGCAAAGATTGTTTAGCCAATGTTTTTATGACTACTCCAAACGAGAAATCGCATTTTTCATTATGGATAATTCACCGTCCGACAAAAACAAAAAACAGATCCATATAGATGTCAAAAAGGTGTTGGAAACGAAGCTTCCCGCACTGAAAGGCAGAGTGCCTAACTTTGTCATTCAATATCTCCGACGTATCGTACACGAAGAGGAGATGAACAATTTCTTTCGCGACCACGGAGAACTGATGGGTATGGATTTTGCCACCTTCTTTATGCTCGACTACCTCAATATCACCATAGAGAAGAGGCGCGAAGACAGACTTCCAAACAACGGACGAGTGGTATTCGCATGCAATCACCCGATTGGAAGTATAGACGGAATTGCCCTCATTATTGCATTAGGACAAAAATATGGGACACTCAAAATCCCAGTGAACGACCTTTTGCTCAACATCGTCAACTTGCAGGAATTTTTCATTCCTGTAAACAAAGTGTCCAACGAGCAGTCGCGCAACATGTCAGAAATGCTCAACATGGCTTTAGCAAGCGACGACCCTATCCTATTTTTTCCTTCTGGCCAGTGTTCTCGTCGCCAAGCCGATGGCGCAATTCGAGACAACGAGTGGAAAAAGACTTTCATATCAAAAGCTCGAGAATATAAGAGAGACGTTGTTCCCCTCTATTTCGAAGGCAGAAACTCAAATTTCTTCTATCGTTTAGCCTACTACAGGAAAAAGTTAGGAATCAAAGCCAACATTGAAATGCTCTATTTGGCAGACGAGATGTTTAAACAGAAAAACAACAAATTCACAATCACAGTAGGCAAAACAATCCCCTACGCTACATTCAACGACAGCAAGTCAGACCGCGAGTGGGCAGCCTATGTGAAAGAGATTACATACAGTCTAATCAACGACAAATAATTGTATATGGAACGAATTATCGACCCAATACCGACAGACCTCATAGAAGCCGAGTTGACACGCAATCTATTCTTGCGCACGACCAACAAGGCAAACAATCAGATTTTCATCACAAACGCACACAATGCGCCTAACACGATGAAAGAGATTGGTCGTTTGCGAGAAATCTCATTTCGCGCCTCGGGTGGCGGAGCAGGCGTGGCTTGCGACCTTGACGAATACGACACAATGGAAAGTCCCTACCACCAGCTAATCGTGTGGAATCCAGAAGCCAAGGAGATCATCGGAGGCTACCGCTATCTGCACGGCTGCGAGGCGAAATTTGACGAGAACGGACAACCTCGTCTCACCTCGTCTCATCTCTACCACTACTCAGAAAAATTCATCAAAGATTATCTTCCCTACACGATTGAATTGGGTCGTTCGTTCGTCCGCCCTGAATATCAATCGTCAAAGATGGGTGCAAAAAGTCTCTATGCATTGGACAATCTTTGGGATGGTTTGGGAGCATTGACGTTGACCATCCCTAATTCTAAATATTTCTTTGGGAAAGCTACAATCTACCCTTCGTTCAATGAGAACGCAAGGAACTGCATCTTTGCCTTTCTCCACAAATACTTTGAGGACAAAGACAAATTGGTAACACCTCATCACCCGCTCAACTTAGATGGAAACATTCAAAAGTTTTCATCATTATTAGCAGGCAACAGTTTCAAAGAGGACTATACCATTTTGAAGAGTTACGTGAAAGAGTCGGGACAGAACATTCCGCCGCTCATAAACGCCTATATGACACTTTCGCCGACGCTACGTACCTTTGGCTCATGCATCAACGACGAATTTAGCGATGTGATAGAAACAGGTTTGATGATTACGATAGAGGAAATTTTCGAGCAGAAGAGACTTCGTCATGTCGACACTTTCCTCAAAGAGGAGCGAGGCAGCGGACTATAGAATTACGATAGGGAGGCATATAGGTTGTAGGAAAGAATGTTGCGTATCTTGTAGAAATTCCTTAAATTTGCATCGCCGAGAAAGGAAGTCTATTAATAAGATAGATTTGGAATTTGGTTGCGTAGTTCAATGGATAGAATACGGGTTTCCTAAACCTTAGATCCGGGTTCGATTCCCGGCGCGACTACAAAAGCGAAAGTCTGAGTGCAGGCTTTCGCTTTTCTGTTTATTTAGCAATATCGTCAATAATACTCTATCGCACGTTTTTCTACCCAAGGCTCTCCATCTGTCCCATCCAAGCTTCCTGTCAAAAAAGTACTTCCCGCCTGAATCCAATTGCCATGGCTATCAAATTTGTATATTGTTATGTACAAACTTGTGCCATCATCACCCTGACCATAATCACGAGTTATAGTTGCGAAAACGGGAGCACTATCAAGATTATGGTAACCCTTATAATCCTCGTCATACTGATACCAAGTAACCTTTCTATTGTCACAACCCTGACTTACTAAAGTGATATCTGAGCCTTCAAACCGATTTCCTCCTCTCACAATAGTATCCACGCTTAGCACTATATAATTACTTTTTTCTACAGAAACACCAGTTAGCATAGCATTTTCATCAAATGAATACTTGTAGATAGTTGTGTCTTTTTCCCAATTCAAGTCTTCCTTTTCATCCTTAGATACGATATGCTCAAGAACGTATGTTGGATAATACTCGTAAGACACCTCAGAAGAACCAACAGTTCTACTTTTCAGTCTTCCTTTGTAGTCAAACACATAGTCGCTATAGTTACACTCAGATAATTTCCCTTCATATTCGTTAACAATTCTTTGAATAAAGCCATTAGGATCAAACTCTACCAAAATTGAATTGCCGTTTTCACAACTCTCTTTGATACTTTTTATTCTACCCTTCAAATCTCCAGAAAAGAGATTAAATATTGTTGCATGACCTGCGGTCAAATCGTTAAAGAGATACTCTTTGCGAGGTTTTGAGTTTTCAGTTCCATTTTCCTCCACGTATACAACAGCAGGTTCTGTCTCCTCTGTATAACCACTGCTCGTTTGTTGAGGTTCTGGACAATTACAATCACTCCCTCCGAACCCACATGAGGCGAATAACGCCAACAGGGGTAGCATGTTGAATAGTTTTTTCATATTCATAATTACCACATCTTTATATTTTGAAAGTTAACATATTTTTTTCTTTTCTTCATTAATGTTCCATTAAATCTTCGCCAAAATCCAACTTTGTACCTTTTTTGTTTTCCTTAACTAAACAAACACAAAAAATAGCTGTATTTTGAGTACAATCGTTTTACCTGTACGGTATAGCACTCTTACTTTTAGCAACCAAAGGTTCCATGGATTATTAGGTTCAATTAAAAAATGCAACTTTTTGCGGGAGTAATGGATGAAAAAACAGAAAACGGAAAAGAAAGGAAAAAACCTCTCTCTTCCGCCTGTTAATGACTATCTTTGTCCTCCGTCCAAAATTCCAAAGAGATGAGCCAGTTAACACAGGAGCAAAGGTACACAATTTCTGCGATGTACAGACAAAGCTACAAGCAGAAAGAAATCGCAGATGCCATAAAGAAGGACAAAACAGTTGTCAGTCGCGAATTGAAGAGGACCAGGAATCCCAAGGGGGTGTACTCCTGCGACTATGCCAGGATGTTGGTGGAGGTGCGGAAGGA
>CAVFXQ010000028.1:0-40093 GCA_963626555.1 Clostridiales bacterium | reverse complement strand
ATATGATAGATTTTCTTTTGTACTTTTCCCCTCTCCTTGCAAGTATGGAAGAAATAAAAAAAGGAAGTCCGGATGGACTTCCCTCCAGGATTGACGCAACTCATCATATAATAAGAGAGCTTTTATAAATCCTTTTTGCAAACATCACAAGGAAGATTAAAACAGGGTTTATCATATTACTAACCGAACATTCAATCGTCTCGCCAAAGATATTTTATGCGTGATTTTAATTTTCATCAGAACCAATCATAAAATCGCATACAAAGGTATGAATCAATATTCATAATAGCAAGAATTGCAAATAGTTATTTTGAAATAAGGGGAAGTGTTGCTATTATATTTCAATCAAGATACTCAAATAATCGCAAGAAATAATGTAATTTCGCAGAGGACTAATGGAATTATGTAGTCTTTGTTAGTTAGTTTAATATACAAGAAATTAAAGATGTGATATGATTGAGAGAGACCTATCTGCGGTAAAACAACGGTTCGGAATCATTGGGTCCGACTCCGTGTTGGAACACGCCATCAACGTGGCTGTACAGGTGGCTGCTACCGATTTGTCAGTTCTCGTCACAGGTGAAAGTGGTGTTGGAAAGGATAAGTTTCCGCATATTATTCATGAGTATAGTCAACGCAAACATGGACCGTGTATAGCAGTCAACTGTGGTGCTATACCGGAGGGAACAATTGATTCTGAGCTTTTCGGGCATGAGAAAGGTTCTTTTACGGGCGCCATTTCCGATCGTAAGGGTTATTTTGAGGTAGCGGACAAAGGTACTATATTTTTGGACGAGGTGGGAGAGTTGCCATTGACCACCCAAGTGCGTCTGCTTCGCGTGTTGGAGTCGGGCGAGTTTATTCGAGTAGGTTCGTCGAAGGTGCAGAAGTGTGATGTGCGTGTTGTGGCGGCCACTAATTTGGATATGCTAAAAGCTATAAACGAGGGTCGTTTTCGAGAGGATCTGTATTATCGTCTTAATTCCGTACCTATTGTGGTTCCTCCATTAAGGAACAGAGGAACGGATATATATCTGCTTTTCCGCAAGTTCGCAGTAGATTTTTCTGAAAAATACAGAATGCCTCCTGTTACGCTTACTTCCGAAGCTCGAGAAGTGTTGTTGAGGTATCCATGGCCAGGCAATGTTCGTCAGTTGAAGAACATTACAGAGCAGATATCTATATTGGAAACAGATAGAGAGATCTCTAAGGAAGTGCTGATCAGTTATCTACCGAATCAGACAGAATCAAATATTCCTATGTTTGCAGGTAGTGGAATCTCTTCAAATGGGAAGACATTCAGTAATGAACGTGAAATTCTATATCAGGTGCTGTTTGATATGCGGAAGGACGTGAATGATTTGCGAAAGTTAGTGAATGACATTCTTCAAAATGGAGGAAAGATAGATGCTTCACACTTGTCAGGCTCCAACTTGCAATCAGTGGAGTCTTTTGAGAGTCTTTTGCCTAAACCCTATACTGAGCCATCTTCGGAGACTCCTACAGTTGTGCATTCGACGACAACTCAGTCCGCTCAGAAGCCCTCGACTATCCACCAACGTGATATTCAAGATACGGAAGAGTATATAGAGGAGAATTTCTCGTTAGAGGAAGTGGAGAAGGAGATGATTCGAAAGGCCTTGGAGAGAAATAACAATAAAAGGAAGAATGCGGCGCAGGATTTGAATATATCGGAGCGCACATTGTATAGAAAGATTAAAGAGTATGGTTTGGAATAGAGATATAAAAAAAGGTTATTTCTCTTGTGTGATGATGTTTTGTGTCGTTGCATTTGTTGCTTGCGGTATAGCATCATGTAAAATATCCTACAAATTCAATGGTTCGTCTATCGATTATACGAAGATTAAGACCATTTCGGTATCTGATTTTCCTAATCGGGCTCCTTTGGTTTATGCCACGTTGTCGGCTGAATTTTCGGAAGGTTTGAAAGATGAATTTTCCTCTAAGACTGCGTTGAAGATGGTTGAAACGGACGGAGACTTGCAAATTTCAGGTGCGATAACGGGCTATAATGTGATTTCATCTGGAGTTAACTCTTCTGGAACAGCGGCAGAGTCTCGCTTACAGATGACCGTTCAAGTGAAATTTGTCAATAAAATAAATTCTTCGGAGAGCTTTGATAGATCGTTTACTGCCTATCAAGTATTCTCTAATGAATATACTATCGACCAAGTTCAAGCAGAACTCAATGAGCAGTTGATGGACGACATTATCAACCAGATCTTTAATGCGACAGTTGCCAATTGGTAGACGATAGAGGGTGGAAAAAAGAGGAAAGAAGAAAAGAGATGACGCAGCAAGACATAATAGAGATGGTGAAAAATCCAGCAGAAATAAAACCTCGTTGGATACCTGAATTGAGTGAGTTTCTCAGAGAATACCCCTATTCTCAGACTTTTCGTATGCTCTACTTAAAAGCTTTGAAAAATGCAGGTGATTTTCGTTATGAATCAGAGAAATCTCATGTGTCAGCCTATATATTAGATCGTGCAGTGTTGGCAGATTTGATGGATAGAGAGCCTCTGCATCACTCAGAGGAGGAAAAACAAAAAAAATCTGGCGTAAATCAGTCAGAAGAGAAGTCTCAAGCAGTTCCAAAGAACAATGTGGCGGTTTCTCCGATTACGGATATCATGGCAGAATTAGAACAGATGCAACCAGTAGCTGTTCAGCCCAAGAAAAAATCAAGTTCGAGAAGACAAGGCATGATTGATAGCTTCTTAGAGGAGAGTAAAGGTAAGTCTGTGGAAATAAAAGTGAAACAAGAACCTGAAAGTCAGATAGTTGAAGATAGAACGGAGGGGCAAGGAAATGAACAGTTTTACACGGAAACATTAGCAAAAATCTATGTAAAACAGAAGAAATATGATCAGGCTGTTAAAATATTTAAGCGACTAATGACTAAAAATTCCGAAAAAAGTGTTTATTTTGCCGCTCAAGTCAGGTTCTTTGAGAGACTGATGGAGAATTTATAGAAGTGTAGAACTATAAAATTGATTCTTAAAGAAGGAACTATAAACATTAAATAGACATGGTTTATACATTGATTACGATTATCGTTGTGATTGCTTCCATCCTCTTAGTAGGTATTGTGTTGGTTCAGAATTCAAAAGGAGGGGGACTTGCTTCAAGTTTCCAATCTCAAAATCAAATCATGGGAGTGAAGAAAACAACTGATTTCGTTGAGAAGGCGACATGGGTGTTGGTATCTGTTGTCGTATTTTTGAGTATTGCTTCTGCGGCTTTCTATCCAAGAGAGATTGCTACGGAGGATTCCCAGTTGAGGAGTCAGGTTGAGGAGATGCTTCCTGCAAATAGTGATGTTGAGTAGTGGAGGTGAAATTGGCGATTGAAGAGAAAAGACGAAACTCATTATTTTTCAGAAAGGCTGGATATTAGTCCAGCCTTTCTTTATTTCTTTTCAAGTGAATTATAGAGAAAAGAAGATTGGTTACACAATATGTAAACCTAAAATAATTTTTTATGCTATATTTGTAGAAATGAGGTTTTTTAGATTTAAGCATCGTAGGAACTTATATTGCAGAAAAAATATGATGAAATTCATTTACGAGGATGGTTCGAGATATTGTTGTAGTGATTGAACGAAAAATACAGGGTATAATAGATTGGATTTCAGGAAAGACGTATTCAAATTTTGCTTTGTTACTTTTTGATCTTTCGTGCGTTGCCCTATCTTTCCTCATCATGGTTGCAATGGAATACGAGGCAGAAGGAGAACGGTTTGTAAAGTTTGGAGGTACTTGTTTGGCCTATTTGATTTCTTTCTTGCTTGGTAGAACACACAGATGTGTAGTACGTTGTACGGGGTTGCGAGATATCTGTCGTATTTTTGGCTGCTCTTTTTTTGCTTTCGGTCTATACGTTGTGGTGTGTTACATAGTAGAGCAAATTGATTTTTCCTATTCAATTTATTTTGTTCGTCCTATAGAATTTCTTTTTGTCTCATTTATAACGACAACTTTAATAATATTTTCGAGACTATATGTAAAGTATCAGTATGTTCGGAGGCTATATCTGAGTGGGAACACAGTTTCTAAGTCGGTAGTCTATGGAGCGGAGACAATGGAGGACATTGTTTTAGGCAGTTGTGGGCGGATGCCGTCGTTGGAGCATATTAATATTGTTGCGTTTATAAGCAATGATAAATTAAGGATAGGAAAGAATATAGATGGTGTGCCGATTTTGTCTGCATCAATGGCATTAAGAGAATCTTTCGTAAAGAAGTACAATGTACAAACGTTTTTGATTTTTGATGTCAATAAGAATGAAAGAGAATGGCAAAGTGTCATATCTAAGGCTTTAGATTTAAAGTTGAGTGTAGGGGAGTTGACGTTGACAGATGTGAGGGAAAGCCGTTTGAGTAGGTCAAGTGTAAAGCTTAAAAAGATAAGTATTGGGGATTTGCTACATAGGGCTGAAAAGATATTGGCGACAGAGAAATTAAAGACGGAGATAGAGGGAAAGGTGGTGATGGTTACGGGTGCTGCAGGATCTATCGGAAGTGAAATCGTTCGACAGGTGTTGCGGTTGAATCCGAAGGAAGTGGTTGCTGTTGATGTGGCGGAAACCCCTATGTTTGACCTGCGGTTTGATTTGAATTCTACAAGAGAGTTTAAAGAAAAACTTGATAAAGTAAATTTTTTGATAGCAGATATAAAAGATTGTCTTTTTTTGGAAAAAATATATTCGGATCATAAACCTGACATTGTCTATCATGCTGCTGCTTATAAGCATGTCCCTTTAATGGAGGAGAATCCGTATGAAGCGGTATGCACGAATGTTTTTGGAACGAAGAATATGGCAGACTTGGCGATGAAGTATGCGGTGAAGAAGTTTGTTATGATTTCGACGGATAAAGCAGTGAATCCAACAAATGTGATGGGAGCGACTAAGCGTTTGGCTGAGATATATGTGCAGAGTCGTAATTCGCAGACGGTTTTCATAACGACTCGTTTTGGTAATGTTTTAGAGTCAAATGGCTCGGTTATCCCGCTCTTCAAAAAACAGATTTCCCAAGGTGGACCGCTAACGCTGACCCATAAGGATGTTGTTCGTTATTTTATGACGATAGAGGAGGCGTGTGGCTTAGTATTGGAGGCATGTTCGATAGGAGAAAAAGAGGAGGTCTATGTTTTTGATATGGGAAAGCCTGTACGGATATATGATTTGGCGAAGGATATGATTCGTTTGTCTGGGGTTAAAGATGTGGAGATTAAGGAGGTTGGACTAAGACCAGGAGAAAAATTGAATGAAGAAGTTTTAGCAGATAGGGAAAAAGTAATGCCGTCGGAAAATCCGCATATATTTTGTGCTAAATGTGTGAAATACACAGAGACGGACGTTGATCAATTTGTAAAAGAGTTGAAAGAGGTTACCGAGGGGGTAGATTTCTATGATATTGTAAAAAAAATCAAGAACTTTATACCTGAATATAAAAGTAACAATAGTGTTTATGAGAGATTAGACCAGCAATAAATTATTTTTTTAAGCGCAATTTGGTTATGTCAAGGCTTTATCCGTTTGTATTTGATTTAAATCTACACGAGTTGGTGTGGGGAGGCAACCGATTATGCGAATTGAAAGGTTTATCTTGTAAAAAAGAGGAACATATTGGAGAGAGTTGGGAGGTTAGTGCAGTGTCAGGCAGTGAGTCTGTCATTGTAAATGGGCCGTTAAAAGGGCGAAAGTTGACGGAGGTTGTCTCTGAATATAAAGAGCGTCTTTTAGGCAAATCGGTGTTTAATCATTATGGTGGTGAGTTTCCTCTGTTAGTGAAATTTATAGATGCGGCGAGTGATTTGTCAATACAAGTCCATCCCAATGATGAGTTGGCGAAAATGCGACACAATTCGTTTGGAAAAAATGAAATGTGGTATGTTATGGACGCTAAAGAAGAGGGAAAGCTATTGTGTGGATTTAATGAAGATCTCACAAAAGAGGAATATCGAAGGAGAATAGCAGAAAATACGATTTGTGATGTTTTGCAGCAGTATGCAGTAGAACGCGGGGATGTCTTTTATATTCCTGCGGGTCGCGTTCATGCGATATGTGGAGGAACGTTGGTAGCAGAAGTCCAACAGAGTAGTAATATTACCTATCGTCTGTACGATTACGGTCGGTTAGGTTTGGACGGAAAACCACGTGAGTTGCATACAGAATTGGCGGAGGAAGCAATTGATTATAAAGTGAGCGAGTCTGTTCAATCAATGTATGATAGAAAATTGAATTGGCCAGTCGCAGTTGTAGAGAGTCCATTCTTTACCGTTAAATTGTTGGAAATCAATAGAGGATTTCACCGAAAACTCTTTAAGTATGATTCTTTCATCATTTATATGTGTCTTTCAGGAAATTGTAAAATAGAAGTACAGAGCTGTATTGACGAAGGAGGTGAAATGCCTGAAGTTGTAGAGTTGAATTTGACGGCAGGCAATAGTTGTTTAGTGCCTGCGGAGGTGGCGGATGTAATGTTGGAACCCGACAATGAGTATGGTATGACACGTCTTTTGGAGGTGTATATTGACAATAAGCATTTCAGAAAAGACTGAAAGGAGAGAAGAGAAGAAACGAAAATAAAAGAAAAATTCGTTTAGGTTTTTGTTCGGGACTCTTTTTTTATAGATTTGCGAAATACATCTGAAAGAAAAAAAGAAAATAAAGAAATAAAATAATAAGCTTATGAATAAGAAACTGATTGCGATATTAACAGTCGCTTCACTTGTCGCTTTGGATGCGAGTGCTATTTCAAGCTGTAAAGGAAAGTGTAGAGACGGAAAAGGAACATATACATTCGAGTCTGGCGAAGTTTACACAGGAACTTTCAAAGAGGGAAAATTCGACGGTCAAGGCACTTATAAGTTTGCTAGTGGAGCGAAATACGAGGGCAGTTATAAGAATGGAGTTCGAGAAGGGAAAGGAAAATTCACATATCCAACAGGTGATGTTTACGAAGGCGATTTTGTAGCAGGCTATCCAGATGGAAAAGGTGTTTATACATACGCGACGGGCGATCGTTATGAAGGAGGTTTCAAAGCTGGAAAGAAGGAAGGAGAGGGAACTTACTATTTTTCGAGTGGAACCATTCAAAAGGGTATTTTTGAAGAGGGTGAGTTGGTTGAGGAGTTGAGTATTATTCGTCCGTCGAAAAAGAAATTTTAATAGAGCTTTACGAGGATAGAGGGGATGTTGGCTTCAACTTCCCCTTTTTGAATTTTTATGAAAAGATATTGTATCATATTAGCGACGTTTTTGCTTTCACTTCTTTCTTGTCAACAACATGCTGAAAATAGACAAGAAACTCAGTCGGATTCAATTTTAGTAGA
Organism: Clostridiales bacterium; assembly: GCA_963626555.1. Lineage (GTDB taxonomy): Bacteria > Bacteroidota > Bacteroidia > Bacteroidales > Paludibacteraceae > UBA1181. The sequence goes on along the minus strand of CAVFXQ010000028.1, from coordinate 32,732 downwards.
GAGTGTGGATTCAACGAGGAGAAAAATAGCAAAAGATTCGTGTGTTGTCAGAATTGAATTATATGGAACGGATGGCGAACGATTCAGATTCTCTAAGTCCATTACGTTGGATGCTCAGATAGTAAATACAGATTCGGATGGCGTTTTAAACATCATACTCCCATTGGGAAAATTCTGCTTGACAGTGGATGGTGATAGCATGGATTTGTCGACAAGGGAGTATGGAGGAGCAGAGATAACAGAGAAAGTCTTCACATCGTATCGAACAGTGAAAGGACGAATTATGGAGAAAGATGGGACTCCATTGCGCTATTTGCCAGTACATTTGCAGACGGTGGTGAGGACGAAATCCGTGGGTCGAAAAAAATGGAAAACAGCCATTTCTTTGGAAGAAGTTTCGTTCAAGACAGACTCGTTGGGCTATTATAAAACGTTTGTCCCAGAAGCAATTCATCAAGCCACATTACGATCTGGAGGTTTGTATGTTGGCACATTTACGCGAGAGGAAGTATTGCACTATCCTACTCAAAATTTCTTGTTTGTGCCATTCAATGTGCGAAATATCTGTGGGTACTCTATTCCCGAGTATCATTTCTATCTTGAGAATAAAGAAATGGGATTTTCTGTTGATATGAACGATTTCAAATCCTTCTGCCACCAAGAGGAAGCGTTGGAGACTATGCAGAAAGTAACGCTTGTAGGTGTCGGTAAAAGTGGGAAAATAGTAAAGACTTTGCGGAAAAGAAATGGATGTTTCAAGGTAGGAGAGATAAGAGTGTGTGTCCAAGATTAGAGACGAAAATAAAATTATGGGTTGAAAAGCCCAATGATGTTGAAATAAGGCGGTGAGAAGATGAAGAAAAAAATGTGGAATGTTATCAATATTTGTAATTATCAAAAATTGATATTTGTAATGTCTTTTCTGATGTTGTTTTGTTTCTGTCAGACAAGTATGGCGAGACGAAAAGATGTGAGTATGTCGTTAAGAGATTCTCTAATTGATTTTTCGAAAAACTACATTGGGTGCAAATACAAATATGGATCGAAAGGGCCTAAAACATTTGATTGTTCTGGATTCTCAGGTTTTGTATTCAGCAAATTTGGAATGAATTTGAATAGTTCATCGTCATCGCAATATCTTCAGGGAGAGAAAGTTAAGTTGAGCGATGCCAAGAAAGGAGATTTGATTTTCTTTAATGGGAGTAAGGCAGGGGGAAGCAATGTCGGACATGTTGGCATTATCAGTGATGTGAATGAGAAAAGCGATACAGTATGGTTTATCCATGCATCTGTGCAGCAAGGAGTGTTGATTGATGTTTATCCAGGTTTAGATTACTACAATCGGAGGTATGTTGGATGCAAACGTGTGATAGCAGAAAAATGGGTTTCGGAAAGAGCGTATGAGACAGCGGAGAAGGAATTAGAAGAGATAAAGGAAGCTGAAGAGCAGCAGAAAATAGAAAAATCTGATAAACAATCAGAAGAAAAAGAGACAAGAGAACCTCAAAGGGTAGATGAAAAAGAGACTCCAGATTGTGAACAGGAGAGCGTTACACAGAAAGAGAATTCAGAAAAGAAGAAATCCAATAAGCGAAAATTGAAGAAAGGAAAAGGGGAAAAAGAGGAAAAGAAAAAGACGGAAGGCGATTCAAACGAAAAAGACAAAGATAAGTTGCAGGTTGTTCATACCGTATGTAAGGGGGATACGTTGTATAGAATTTCTGTGAACTATGGGTGTACTGTAGAAGAAATAAAGAAGTGGAATAATTTAAAAACAGATGCCATCAAGATAGGAGATGAGTTGGTGATACGTAGAAAATAAAGACAAACTTTATTTTTAAAAATAAAGTTATAAGTAGCATTTAAAGCAAATAATATTATATTTACGAAGCATAATTTTAAAAAGACGGATTAATATGGAGAATATATCTAAAATTAAAGTACATGGCAAGGCTATGAACCGCACCGTTTTAGGAATCGTGAATGCTTATTTGGTGATGAATCCGAAGACGACAGCGGAGCAGCTTCGAGAGGTTTTTTCAACAGCGAAGTTTACGAAGGGGAAATGGTTTGAGAATAACAAAGATAAGAATCCATGGGCTGCAGAGGGGTTCTTCCATGAGATTGTGATTCAGAACGGTGTTCGAAGATGGGCATCAACAGGAGCAAAGGTAGAAGTAACCACGATACAGTTTGAGCAGGAAGATGAGGTTATCAAAACTGCAGACGGTAAGATGTTGGCTATGGAGTCTATTTGGAAACAGGAAGATTACCAAGAGGTGGTGGAGTATGCGAAGCAGTTTGGCATAGAAGTGGCAAGTCTTGAGCGTACAACAAAGATTGGAGAGCGAGGAGGGTTCACGTTGGAGTACCTGAATGGCTATGAGCCTGTTGTTGAAGAGGAGCCAAAACCTGCGCCAGTAGCTGAAGTTAAAGAGACGCAAATTCAAGGAAATCCAACAGAGGAAACAGAAGAGGAACAGAAATGTTGCAGTTTTTTATGTCTGTTACTTTGGGTCTTAGTAGGATTGATGGCGATCTTCTTAGCATATCTTTTGTTCACGAAAGAGGGGGTTCACACTCCGATAGATGCAGAGACTCCGATAGAGAGTGAGGAGCAGGTGGTCGGTGATGAGTTGCCAGTTGCTTTGCCTATTGATTCGCTGTCGGCAGATACTGTGACTGTTGATTCAATGATGGTAGATTCAATTGTACCAGACACGGAGTTGAAAGAGATGCCAGTGATGGTAGCGAAAGAGACCGTTGAGGCAGTGAAGACGATACAGAAGAAATTTAATGCGGCGAAGTTTGTAAAAGGCAAGACAGATTTGTCCGACGAAACAAGAGCAGTGTTGGATGAGTTGGCAGAAGTGTTGAAGCAGAATCCGAATGCAAAGATGAGAGTGGTAGGTTATGCATCGCCAGAAGGAGATGAGAAGTATAACCAATATTTATCAGAGAAACGAGCTAAAGCTGTTGTAAGCTACCTTGTTTCAAAGGGAGTGTCATCGAAGCAACTCAGAAGTGAGGGAAGGGGAGCAAGCAATCAAGTGAGCGACAATCCAGACGAAAACAGACGAACTGAATTTGTTTGGGAGTAGTGGAGTAGTAGTTCTGTTGGATATTCCGAACGAGGAGGTGAAGAGAAGCTACGAGTTTCTCTTCGGAGATGGAAACGATTAGAGAGTGGAAGGTGGAAGAGTAATTTAACGTTGTTAAAAACTTTTCCGCCTTGTTGAATGTTAAAAAATGTTAAATGGTGGGTAAAATGTTTTGATTGTACATTTGAGAACATCAAATGTGAAGTTAAAATCAAAACATTTTATAATGGGAAAGGTTGACCAGTTTATTTCATTGGTGAATAAAGCGTATGCTATTGCTAATGAGCATTTTAATGAGGAAACAAGACAGAAAGCAGACCAAGAGAGGCAGACGTTGGTTGGGTCATTGGAACGAAATTCTTTTGTGAAGGTTCCGTTTATTGGGGAATATAGTGCAGGAAAGAGTTCTTTGATTTGTGGGTTCTTGGGTAAGCCAGGGTTGTTACCTTCGGCTTTGGAACCAATGACTGCCGTTGCGTTTGAAATCTACTATTCAACAGACGAACATATTGAGATCTGGCATGGTGAGAAACTGATTGGTCAGAAGCCATTGTCGGAAATATCCAATGCGGATTTGCCACCAGATTATTTGGTGAAAGTCTACGCTGATAGTACAATTTTGAGGGATTTGAATGAGCGACATGTCGTGATTGTTGATATGTCAGGACTCAACTCAGGTATTGCGGCGCATAATAATGCCATTCTTCGCTATGTGCAGGATGGTACACATTTTGTGGTGGTAATTGATGCAGAAGGTGGTACGGTGAATAAGTCTACCATCAATTTTATCAATGATGAAGCAAAGAAATATGGTGCGGGAGTTACTATCAATATCTCAAAATCCGACCATAAACCAGCGGATGAATTGGCAAAGATAAAAGCCTCTATTGAAGATACTATCAAACGTCGTGTGGGTGATGGAGTGAAAGTTGTAACATCATCGGTTTTGAAAAAGGACTATGTTGGTATTATGGGTGTCTTGGATGGTTTGAATGCGGAAGATCTTGTTGAGAAGCGTTTTCGTCCCTCTGTTGAAGGAATCATCAAAGGTTACATCAATATTTTGCAATCTCAGATTAATGCGCTGCAGCAAGATTTGGAGAAGAATGAACTTCAGTTGCAAGAACTTCAGCAAGAGCAGGAGCGTGCGGTGCAGGAGTTGCAAGAGATGACACAAGACGCAGAGTCGACCGATGATGCTGTGGATGATATTTTGGCAGATGTGGAGAATGCTATGTTCTCTCGTGAGGAGAGTTTCGTTAGTATGATTTATCGCAGTCCGAATAACACAAAGGGGGTTGAGAGTCAGATAATGTCTACGGTGCGTCCGATTGTCGTAACTGGTTTGAAAAAGAAGATGGGCGACTATTCCAAGGTTATCGGTGGAGCGTTGAAGAATTTTTCCGTGAATATCGGTGAAGTATAAATCGGTTATAGAAGATGCTATGAAGCAGAAGGACGATTGCGATCAAAGAATTGCGGTTTTGCAATCTGCATCTGACCAGCTAAATGATTTATTATCTTAAATCTTGATTTAAAACGAAACCATTATGGGATTTCAGTTTAGAGAATCGCCCAAAGGAGCGAAGGGGGATAGTCCGAAAGTGGATTATCAAAAAATAGTGGATCATATTAATAGTTCAAAAGCAAATTTTGATGCAGACAAGTTTATAGATAGGGGAGTGTATGGAGAGGTGTGTCGGAAGTTTCTCGACAGAGTGCCAAGTAGAATGGATCGTCTGTTTGATGCCAACCTTTCCGAGTTGTGTCTGCGGATGAGCGATGCAGGAAATGAAGCTATACGGTTTATTGGAAATGGATTGCGAGATGATGCCATCAAAGTGGCAGTGGGTGGAGGTTATAGCGCAGGGAAATCGTCTTTCTTGAATAGTTTATTGGGATTGAAGGGAGCGTTGCCAACGGGTATTAATCCAGTGTCTATGATCAACACGTTCGTTTGTTCTACCGATGGTGTGAAAGAAATGACCGTGGTCGGGAAGAACAAAAATGGATGTCTCGTCAAACTCAACCGCAGTGTTTTGGAATGCATACAACACTCTGACAATGAGGGTAATGCGAAAGTTTCATCTTCGTTAGATACGCTTTATATCGACATTCCACTCCTATCAGATAAGTCCTATTTGAAGAATGTTACTTTCGTAGATACGCCAGGATACAACAATTCAGATAATGTGAATGAAGAGAATGGAAAGAAAGATCGTGATACGGCAATTGATGCCATGCGTCAGGTTGATGTGTTATTTTGGATTGTTGATATTGAGGTGGGAACACTGACGAGGAATGACATTGCATTGCTCAACGAAGTTTCTTTGCAAAGAAATGAAGGCGAGGAGGTGCGTCTGCCTATTGTGATTGTCTTCAATAAATCGGATAAAAAGCCAGAAGATGAGATTAAAAAAATTATGAAAAGTGCAGTGGAGTCGTGTAAACGCAACCTTAAAGTTGCACCTTTTGACATTGTTTCTTACTCTTCTCGTTCGGGAAATCTTTATTCGCTTAACGGAAACACTCTTGCCGACATAATTGCGAAGGCGAAGCAGCGGATGATATTTAACTATAATATTAATTTCTTGGTAGGATTCATTGAAGCCAATTTTGATGAGGTGATTGCGGCAGTTCATAAACGACGCAATCTATCTTCTACTGCTGGTTTGGAGGAGTTTGAATCGCTCCTCAACGAGAGTAAAAGCGTTGTATCGTCAGCCTTTAGAAGAGGTTGCGAAGGTGCCATTCAGACACGCAATGATTACATTGCGAAACTTCCATTATTAAATTAAAAACAAAGATTATTAGAATATGACATTAAATGTAAATAACTATACTGAGATATTGGGCGATTCGTTCAAGCTACTCAGTGCAGGGAAAAAGTCGCCCAATGAGGATGTGGTTGCCTCATTCGGCCGTCTCTTGGAAGAGATACGGTCGGTGCAAGAAGGCGGAGACGCTTTGAAAAAGTTAGGCGAGACACTGAAAATTGGAGTTGTCGGTCAGGTGAAGGCAGGAAAATCATCTTTCCTTAACTCACTGTTTTTCACTGGAGAGAGTGTCTTGCCCAAAGCATCCACTCCGATGACGGCAGGCTTGACCATCCTCGAACATGGTGCAAAAGATGAATTTGAAGTTGAGTATTACAATGAAGCCGAGTGGAATATTTTCAAGAATAAGGCGGCGAGTCTTGACAAGACGTTGGAGAAGTATCGAGCAGACTTTCCCGAGGAGGCAAATGCGACAGATGAAGAAATTCTCAAAGATTTATCGGTGGCAGAAGAAGACTTAAGTGCCAGAGAGTTGGTGATGAATTTTGACAGTAGTTTCGCTAGCAAAATAGGCAAGGAGTCCGTCAGAGAAAAGAAAAGTTTCAATGGAGTTAAAGATTTGCAAAATGTGTTGGAGGAGTATGTTGGGGCCAATGGCAAATATACATCCATAGTTAAAAGCTTGACTATCAAACTGAACGATCCACGATTAGACAAACTCTGCATTGTGGATACTCCGGGGGTGAATGACCCCGTCGTTTCGCGAGAGATGTGTACGCGTAGGTTCTTGAAAGGCTGTCATGGAGTCTTCTTGTTGAGTTGCGCGTCAGGCAGTTTCTTCGGAGCCACGGATGTTGATTTTCTCGTCAATCGTATTGGTACAGAGGGAATTAGCAAGGTGGTTTTGGTTGCCAGCAAGTTGGATTCCGCCCTTCAGGATCAAGGAGTAGATGAAAAATATGTAGACCGATTTGACTATTCTTTAGAGGAGGTCTATACAAAATTAAAAGAGCAGTTTAAAAGAAATTTGGAGAAATCCAACTTCAAGGGAGAAGAACCCGATTTCACGATGAGTTCGGGTATTGGCTTTTCCATTTATAAGAAAGATCGTAGCCAGTGGGATTCTGTAGAGCAAAACACAGTTGAGCAGTTGGTGCAGATGTATCCGAGCAGTATTATTTTGCCAATTCAGAAACAGGTTTGACCGAGCAGGTGAAAATTGAGTGTAATTTTCTCTGTGAGAAATGCAAGATGTTGAAAACTACGGGTATAGAGCAGTTGAAAGCTATGCGCGACAACACAGCATCCATCATCAATGAGTTTGTGCAGATGATGGGCGAACTCTCCAAACAGTGCGAGCAGATGGCGAACCAAGCCCTTTCGTTGTGTTTGAGTAATTTGAGGGAGCCTACGGTAAGAATACCAACCTACACAGAGACGGTCTATTCAGAACGTGGAGGTACATTTTTGGGAAGTTGGAATAAGCATGACGTAGAGTGTAGCTGCCGTATGGTCAATGTTTATTCGTTGGCAGATTCAGTATCACGGCAAGTGGAGTCAGCGGCAAATTCCGCTTCAAAAAGTTGGATGCGAGAGGCCGATAAAATTGTACGTGAGATAAATCGAATGCTCAAAAATAAAGTTGAAGAGGCGGAGAAGAAGTGTTCTAAAGAGTGTATTCCAGAAGCAGATTTGCGCCGTGTGATTGAGGAGACGGTAAACTCTATGACAAGCAGTCGAGAGGTAGACTTGAGTTCTATTGCAGATGATATTGCTGAGGAGATAGAATTTGTGGCATCAAGGAATCGACCCAGATTCCCAAATTATTTAGGAAAGATGAGTGAGGGCGATGCAAAAGAAGTTTTGCGTGAGATTGCCAATGATGCCGTTGAAAGCATTAGATCCGAGGCAGAAGATTTAGTTTACGATTTTGTGCCAAGAGTGGAGGAGGAATTGAGTGATGCGAAGGAATCGTTCGTTGATGTTTTCAAGAAAAATGGAAGTCAGTTGACAGGGCGTATAAAGTCGGCTATGCAAGAGACCTTGAGAAATCTTGAAGCTCAGTTGAAAGAGAAGGAGAAACAAATTCAAGAGTTGGAGAGGGCAGTTGAAACTGTTAATTCGGTGAAAAAGAAAATGAAAATGTAGGAGGTATAAATATGGACTTGTCAGAATATAGAAGAAAAAAAGTTGGAGCTTCTGCAGAATTGGAAGGCATTTTGCCTAATGCGGTTTTCAATGTCTCTCCAACGAAGAAAATCGTTTTTTCAAAGGGAAATCTTCAGTTCCGTTAGCAGGGAACGCATGAGACGGCAGAAGGAACAAAGGCAGGAGTATGGCGATTCGCAGAAAGTCAGTATGAGTATGTAATCAGTATTCTATAAATACTTTGTATACAAGAAGTTGGAACGAAGAGAAGGATGGTAAGATGAAACTTCAAACAGCAAGGACGAACGCTATAAAGCATTTTCTGTCCGCTTAGTTCAAGATATAAAGTAGCATATAGAAATTGTTAGATACGGAAGGAGGTGTGCCACAATCGTAGCGCACCTCTTTCTGTTTTATTTTGTATCTTTGCACCAACACAAAAGGTAATGCTATGAAGTACCCAATTGGCATACAGACATTTGAGCAGATTATCAACGCTGGTTATGTGTATGTTGATAAGACGGATTTGATATATTCCTTAGCAACGGAAGGTAAAATTTATTTCTTGAGTCGGCCTCGCAGGTTTGGCAAAAGTCTTCTCATCTCTACTTTGGAGAGCTATTTTCTTGGGAAAAAAGAACTTTTCAAAGGTCTATCGATTGAGAAGTTGGAGACGGAGTGGAAGGAATATCCTGTGTTTCGTTTGGATTTTAACGGTGATGATTTTAAAAAAACGAATGCCTTTGAGTCTGCGCTTGAACTCTTTGTTAGTACTGGTGAGAAAAAATATGGAGTTGAGAAAATTGATGATTTGAGTTTGGGTCGACGATTTGCCAGGGTCTTGGCTGCTGCCCATGCTCAGACAGGATCCGAATGTGTTGTGCTTATTGATGAGTATGACAAGCCATTGTTGGATGTCCTGGGTTCTGGAATGACTGTGGATGTCAATGGGGAACGCATCACATTGGAGGAAAAAACACGAAACACGATGAAAGCGTTCTATTCCGCATTAAAATTAGCGGACGAGGATTTGCGTTTTGTCTTTTTAACAGGAGTCACGAAATTCGCAAAAGTAAGCGTTTTCAGTGGCTTTAACCAACCGTTGGATATTAGCATGCACCCAAAATACGACACTTTGTGTGGAATTACAGAGTCTGAGATTGACCGATATTTCACAAAGTCGGTGGAGAATATGTGTGGATTTTATAAGTGTGATGTGCCAGAGCTGCGTCGTCGTTTGCGGAAGAAGTATGACGGCTATAGTTTCAGTGAGTCGATGCACAAAGTTCACAACCCGTTTAGTCTCCTCAATGCGTTTGAATTGCAGCGAATGCGTGATTTCTGGTTCTCAACAGGAACACCAACTTACTTGATTAACCTGCTCGACCGCGACAATATCAATATGAATGAGATTGTCGGGAAATACTATACCGCACCTGAGTTTATGGACTTCAAGATGGACTGTGACGCACCGATACCGATGCTTTATCAGAGTGGGTATCTGACGATTAAGGGCTACGATGAAGAGATGAATATGTACATGTTAGACATTCCTAACGACGAGGTACGAGGAAGTTTCATGCCATTACTTATGAGTGACTATCTGTCGCTCAAACAGTCCGTCGACGATTGGTTGTCAAGGTTGGTGAAGAGTCTAAAACGAGGAGATGTGGAAGAGTTTCGGACGTTGCTTTCTGCGTTTCTCGCAAGCATCCCATACAACCTGCATGCGAAAAAAGACACGGAGCGTTTTTTCCAATATACGTTTTATTTGATTCTCCACCTTGTTGGCACATTTGTACTATATTCAGAGAAATGCCAATCTCAGGGGCGAGTGGACTGTGTTATAGAGACGGATAAGTTCATCTATATCTTTGAATTCAAACTTGATGGAACGGCAGAAGAAGCCCTGCAACAAATCAAGGAAAAGGGTTATGCTCGAGAGTATGCTGCGGATAATCGTAAAATCTTTAAGATTGGCTGTAGTTTTTCTTCGGAGACAGGAACGATTGGAGAGTGGAAGGTGGAAGAGTAAATTACATCTCCTCCAACTCTTTCTGCAACTTCATAATCTCGTCGCGATATTGGGCCGCCTCTAAGAACTCTAACTTCTTGGCGGCTTCTTTCATCTTCTTTTTCATCTTCTCAATGACTGCCTCAATGTCCTTTTTTGAGTGGTATTGTTGAGGCTCGGCAGCAATGGTGTGAATCTCTTGAATCTTGTATTCTGCCTTCTTGATGACAGGATTCTCCTCAATCGGTGGTTGTGGCAAAATAGATTTGCTATTCTTAATTGCCGTCTTTGGTGTGATGTTGTGTTCTATGTTATATTTCATTTGTTTCTCACGACGACGGTTGGTTTCATCGATAGTGAGTCGCATGCTTTTGGTAATCTTATCAGCGTACATGATGACCTTTCCGTTCACGTTTCTGGCCGCTCGTCCTGCTGTCTGCGTTAATGCCCGATGAGATCGTAGCATGCCCTCTTTGTCTGCATCTATGATGGCGACAAGCGATACTTGTGGCAAGTCCAATCCTTCACGCAACAAGTTGACACCCACCAATACGTCGAACAGTCCGTTGCGGAGGTCTTCCATAATCTTCACGCGTTCCAATGTCTCCACATCGGAATGGATATAATTGCATCGCACGCCCATCTTCTCTAAATAGGCTTGCAACTCCTCAGCCATGCGTTTTGTTAGTGTTGTTACCAACACTCGCTCGTCTACTTCCACTCGTTGCTGTATTTCCTCCATTAGATCGTCAATTTGGTTGAGGCTTGGGCGGACTTCGATCACGGGGTCTAACAATCCTGTCGGACGGATGACTTGTTCTACAACGACACCGCCCGATTTCTGCAGCTCGTAGTCTGCTGGTGTGGCACTGACGTAGATGGTCTGTCCAGTTAACTCTTCAAATTCTTCGAACTTAAGCGGACGGTTGTCTAAGGCGGATGGCAGACGGAATCCGTAGTTTACCAATGTGCTTTTTCTTGAGAAATCGCCACCATACATGGCGTGAATTTGTGGAATGGTAACGTGACTTTCGTCAATCACCAACAAGAAGTCTTTCGGAAAATAGTCCAAAAGGCAGAATGGTCGGGTCCCTGGCTTTCGTCCATCAAAGTAGCGGGAGTAGTTCTCTATGCCCGAGCAGTGTCCTAACTCTTTGATCATTTCAAGATCATAGTTCACACGCTCGTATAGTCGCTTAGCTTCAAAATTTTTACCTTCGGCTTCAAAACTTGTCACTTGTGCGTTGAGGTCGTCCTGGATCTCGTAGACAGCTCTGTTGATGCGTTCCTGTGTGGTTACGAATAGGTTCGCAGGGTAGATGTTGAATTCGTCAAATGTGTCAATTCGAATTTGGTTGATGGGGTCGATGGTCTCGATCTCGTCAATCTCATCTCCCCAAAAATGGATGCGTACCACAAGGTCTGCATCAGAAAGGAACACATCCACTGTGTCGCCCTTTACGCGGAATTTTCCTCTGGTCAACTCTATCTCATTACGTACATAGAGAGCCTCTACCAGTTTGCGGAGCAGATAGTTCATGCTCATCGCTTGCCCTTGTCGGATGGAGATGGAGGTGTTATAGAAATCCTCGGGGTTACCCATACCGTAGAGGCAAGAGACGGACGACACCACGATGATGTCCTTTCTTCCCGAAAGGAGTGCGGTTGTCGTGGATAGCCTCAGCTTCTCTAACTCATCGTTGATAGCGAGGTCTTTTTCTATGTAGGTATCTGTGTTGGGAAGATAGGCTTCAGGTTGAAAATAATCATAGTAAGACACAAAATACTCGACGGAGTTTTCAGGGAAAAAACTCTTGAACTCTCCGTAGAGTTGTGCTGCTAAAGTCTTGTTGTGGCTCAGAATCAGCGCAGGTCTCTGCACTTCTTGAATCACATTGGCGATGGTGAAGGTTTTCCCAGACCCCGTAACCCCCAAGAGGGTTTGGGCATCAACTCCCATTTTCACCCCTTCGGACAACTCCGCAATAGCTTGTGGTTGGTCGCCCATAGGGGCAAATTCAGACTTGAGGACAAACTTCTTCGCCGACATCTCAGAAAAGACAGTTTATTTTTGTGCAGCCAGAATAATCCAGACAATGAGATATGCTAATAGACCCGTACCACCGAAAAAAATGAGCAGTGCCCAAACGATACGAACGATTGTGGCATCAATGCCTAAATACTCTGCGACACCAGCAGCAACGCCAGCGATCATTTTGTTGGAAGAAAGTCTCAAATTTGCCATACTTCGTTATTTATTGTATTTGTAATTTTTTCTTACGCAAAAGTAATGAAAAGAAATGCACTTTGCGAATCATTTAATGCGAATAAAGAAAAGTTAAGATAAAGGGGCGTTCGCTCATTATAAAATGTGAAAATACCTTAAAAAACAAAAGGGTGTCAACGGAGTATTTCAAAATATGTGTTATCTTCGCAAGAAAATTTAATATTTCAAAATAAGATGATTTGGAATGAAACTGTAGAGTGTATGAACCGTGAAGAAATGCAGAAACTTCAGGGTCTACGACTGAAACGTGTCATCGATCGTGTATATCATAATTGTGAACCTTACAGAAAGAGAATGCAGGCTGCTGGTGTAACTCCAGACGATATTCATAGTATTAAGGATATTGTAAAATTGCCATTCTCTTCAAAGAAAGATTTGAGAGATTATTATCCTTGGGGATTACTTTCTGCTCCAAAATCGGAAATTGTTCGTGTTCATGCCTCCTCGGGTACTACAGGAAAGCCAATCGTGGTAGGATTGACAGAAAACGATCTCGCAGTATGGAAAGAGGTGGGTGCTCGTTGTATGACTGCTTTTGGTTTAGGAAAAGACGATACGGTTCAAGTTTCATACGGATATGGATTGTTTACAGGTGGTTTGGGCGCCCATAGCGCAGTTGAAAATATCGGTGCGACAGTCATTCCAATGTCAAGTGGAAATACACAAAAACAGATTATGTTGATGCACGATTTGGGGGCAACGGCACTCGCTTGCACACCTTCATACGCATTGTATCTTTCTGAGTCTTTGGCGAAATCTCCATACAAAAGGGAAGATTTCAACCTGAGGGTCGGCGTTTTTGGCGCAGAACCTTGGACGGAGGCTATGCGTAAGGAGATTGAACAAAAATTAGGTATTAAAGCATACGATATCTATGGATTGACAGAGATTATCGGTCCTGGGGTTGGTTTTGAGTGCGAGTGTCAGAATGGAACTCATTTGAACGAAGATCATTTTTACGCTGAGGTTGTTGATCCAGAGACAGGAGAGCCTTTACCAGAGGGGCAAAAAGGAGAATTGGTGTTCACAACGTTGACGAAGGAGGGAATGCCAATGATTCGTTTCAGAACTCGTGATTTGACGGCTTTGCATTACGAAAAATGTTCCTGTGGACGTACCTTGGTGAGGATGGATAAGATTATGGGGCGTTGCGATGATATGTTGATTATTCGCGGTGTTAATGTCTTTCCAAGTCAGGTTGAAGCGGTGCTTTGTGAGGCAGAGGAGTATGAGCCTTATTTCTTCATCACAGTTGATCGTGTGAACAATTCTGATGTATTCAATATTGATATAGAGGTTAAGGAAAAATATTACACGACGGATGCGACTGTGCTTGCTAAAATGGCCGATAAAATCGCTCATAAGATTCAAAGTGTATGTGGAATCACGCCAGATGTTAAGTTGGTTGCTCCAAACACTATTCAGCGAAGCGAGGGTAAGGCAAAACGTGTGCTTGATAAAAGAGTTTTTGCAAACTAAAAAAGATTTCTGATAGATGGGAAAAGGAGGATAGTCTGAAGGGCTGTCTTCCTTTTTTGTTTCTTGAAATTAATCTGCGGAAGAAATATTTGTTGGATTTTATTGGATAACCATCTCGCAGTTCTTGCAATCAAAAACAAGAGACAGTTTAACACCTGTGTTGGTGATGAGAGAAAGAGGTTCTTTCATTTTCGAAGTTGCTTCTTTGTTCTCTTTCGGACAAGCCCCGATGGCATAGCGGATGCAGTGTTTGCAACGCATCAACTCTGCTTTTGATGGTTCTTTCGTTTCAAAAGAAGGTGCGACCAGCGTAACTCCGTGTTGCTTGTAAAAAATCTCCGCTTTGTGGTTGTGGACATTTCCACGATAGTCTAACTGGTTGACAATGTATGGGTGAGAAGTCTGACGAAAATGGGTATTGGCTTTTTCTCTGTTTTTCTCGCGTGCTTCTTCCAACAAATTAGTTAGTGTTCGTCGAATATCGGCTAATTGGGCGGAAGGAATGAAATAGGCTTGTGAAGTTTGAATCTTGACATTGTCGATTGAAAAGATGGTATTTCCTGTCTTTTTGAGAGTTTGAATAATGTTGTCTGTCTGCTTTTCTGCGTTTTGAGCAGGTTCTTTTACAATCTTTAGGGAAATATTTGATGAAATGCCATCTTCGTCTGTGATTTGAAAGAAGAACCCGTCCTGATCTTCTTGCATGCAGATGTAGGCCCTTATTTTCCTGTCTGCGCTTTTCTTTTTGAGAAGTCTGTCAAATGCTTGGTCAAAGTTTCTGTATATCAAAGTGTTTTGGGCGATTTGTACAGGCTCGGCAAGGCATATTTTGTTACCTTCCACTGTGTTGGCCTTGAATCCGCGAAATTGACCGTTGTTGTCTAAAAAGGCGAAACCGTCACCATTGGCTAACTTTTTATCTGTGTCGACAAAGATGAATTTACCGTTGCATTTCTGCACTTTCCCTATCTTTTCGCCTAATGACTTAGGGGTGTCAAAAGAGGTTATCTCGTGAGTGCGACCATGAAGAAAGTAATCGGTTGAGCCTCGGTGAAAACTCTTCTCAACATTCGGTATGAAAGTGTAAGAGCAAGAGCCAGAACTACTTTGCTCGTACAAATCTGAGCCGTTAAGAATAGCATCTAAATGTTGTCTGTAAAATGCTGTTACATTTTTCACATACTCGATATCTTTTAGTCTACCTTCTATCTTTAAGGAGGAAGCCCCTGCTTCAATGAGTTCTTTCAGATAAGCAGAAAGATTGAAATCTTTGAGTGATAGTAAGTATTTGTCTTTGATCAGAGTCTTCCCTGTCGCATCAACGAGGGAGTAGGGAAGACGACACATTTGGGCGCAAACACCACGGTTGGCACTTCTATTGCAGAGTTTTTGGCTGAGGTAGCATTGTCCACTATAGCATACACACAATGCACCATGTACGAAAACCTCAAGATTAACATTCGTTTGTTGATGAATTTCTCGTATTTTGTCAATGCCTAATTCTCTTGCCAAAACCACTTGTTCAAATCCTGCTTTTTCAAGGAATTGCACTTTCTCTATCGTCCTATTGTCCATTTGCGTGCTTGCATGCAGAGGGATGGGCGGTAGGTTGAGCTGTGTTATCCCCATGTCTTGAATGATAAGAGCGTCAACCCCGACATTGTAGAGTTGATTGATAATCAGTTCTGTTTCGTCTAATTCTTTGTCTGTCAGAATGGTATTGAGGGCTACATATACTTTGGCGTAGTATCGGTGGGCATATTTGACAAGTTGTCCAATCCCTTCGATTGTATTGGCAGCGTTAGCACGCGCACTAAAACGAGGTGCGCCGATGTACACTGCATCAGCACCATGGTTGACGGCCTCAATGCCGTGTTCTGGTGTTTTTGCAGGAGAAAGCAACTCAATTTTTCTCATTGCAGTCTTTTATCTGTGTTGTAATTAGACCTTGTCGGGATAATTTAAATACAATAATCGTCGCCTTGAATATCGTTGATGTCAAAAGGCGTTTTCTGATAAACGAAATAGTTCAACCAATTGACAAACAACAAATTAGCGTGGCTTCTCCAACGAACGATAGGTTCTTGTTTAGGGTCGTCATTACGGAAATAGTTGACAGGAATGTCAATAGGAAGATTGTTCTGCACATCTCGGAAGTATTCGTCGCGTAGAGTGTACGGACTATATTCGGAGTGTCCCATAATGTAGAATTCTCGTCCACCGCGAGCTTCTACAATATGAACGCCAGCCTCGTCGGATTCTGAAATCAATTTCAAAGAAGGGGAAGCAAGAATATCTTTCTTTCGCACCTCAGTATGTCGGCTGTGGGGAGCGTAGAACTCATCATCGAACCCTCTGAAAATAGGGTTTTTAGGGTCTAAGACACGATGGTTGAAAATACCGAACATCTTCTTGTCCAATTTGTATTTTGGAATGCCATAGTGATGGAAAAGTCCCGCTTGGGCCGCCCAACAGATGTAAATCGTGGAGAAGACGTGTGATTTAGTCCAGTTAAATATTTCTGTAATTTCGTTCCAATATGAGACTTCGTGAAACTCCATGTGTTCTAAAGGCGCACCTGTGATAATCATACCATCGTATCGAGTCTCTTTCAAGGTTTCAAAATCCTTATAAAACATTTGCATGTGTTCTATGGGGGTGTTCTTGGAGGTATGACTTTTTATCTTCATAAAGTCAATTTCAATTTGAAGCGGAGAATTAGAGAGCAGACGAATCAAGTCTGTTTCTGTTGTTATCTTCAACGGCATCAAATTGAGAATGATTATCTTAAGGGGGCGAATGTCCTGATGAGAGGCCGCGGTACTGTCCTTTACGAAAATATTTTCATTCTCTAAAAGCTTGATGGCGGGTAAATTATTTGGAATATTTAATGGCATGTTTGGACAGTGTTTAGAGTATTTCAAATATGATTTTACAAAGATAAGGTTTTCCTTGTTTCATTTTGCTTAAAAATTGCTAATTTTGCCGTAGTTATGGGAAGAATACTCGCTATAGACTACGGAAAAAAACGTGTTGGGGTGGCTGTGACAGATCCACTTCAAATCATTGCTAATGGGTTGACAACGGTCTCGGCTAATGAAATTTTGAAATTTATAGTTGATTATGTTTCAAAAGAGAATGTAGAGAAAATCGTGGTAGGTTTGCCCAAAACTATGAAGGGAGAGGAGTCTGAATCAATGAAATATATCACTCCGTTTATGGCTTCGTTGAAAAAGAAAGTTCCCAATATTCCTGTAGAAATGTTTGACGAACGCTTCACTTCTGTTTTAGCACACCGAGCGATAATAGAGGGAGGCGTAAAAAAAATGGATAGGAGGAATAAGGCATTGGTTGATGAAGTGAGTGCCACGATTATTCTTCAGTCCTATATGGAATCGCAAAGAATGAAATTCTAACTGAAATACAGATATAAAATAGTCGTAAAAACATAAAAACATAAAGAAATGATTTTACCAATTATCCTTTACGGAAGTCCAGTTTTAAGGGCGGAGACGAAAGATATAGATAGTTCATATCCTGAAGTGCAGAAACTAATCGATGACATGTTCGAGACAATGTATAATGCGGATGGAGTGGGACTTGCGGCTCCGCAGGTTGGTTTGTCTATTCGTTTGTTTGTTGTTGATGCGGACTGCTTGGGCGAAGATTTCCCTGAGTGTAAAGGATTTAAGAAAGCTTTCATCAATCCACAAATCGTGGAAGAGAGTGAGGAGACAGAGGCTTTCAATGAGGGGTGCTTGAGTTTGCCAGGCATTAATGAATCGGTAAAACGACCTGTCCGTATACGCATCAAGTTTTTGAATGAGAAATTTGAGCCTTGCGAGGAGGTTTATGAGCATTTCCAAGCTCGTGTCGTAGAGCATGAATATGATCATTTGGAAGGTCATGTCTTTGTGGACCATATCTCGCCAATCCGTCGTCAGATGAATAAATCAAAGTTGACGAATATGGCAAAAGGTAAGGTTCGATGCCACTATAGAACAAAGTTGTTGAAATAATTAAGGGTTTTTATGAGGCGAAGACAATCAAAGAGACTTTGGTTCGTTTTTAGTTTGTGCTTGGCCGTGAAAATGGCGTGCAATAAACAGATGTAGTATAAAAAATCTCTTAATTATGGTAATTAATTCAAATTTGAAGAAGGTGTCCGTTGTGATAGCGAGAATCATAATGGGATGCGTGTTTATCTTTTCAGGATATGCAAAGGCGGTAGATCCTTTAGGTTCAACCTATAAAATTCAAGACTATCTGACGGCGTTGAGTCTTGATTTTTTAGGTCCCTTGGCGTTGGTGGCTGGCATTTTGTTGGCGGCGTTTGAGTTTTTGTTAGGTGTATGTCTTTTGTTAGGTGCGAATCTGAAGTCAACTTCGGTTCTGACGCTACTTTTGATGTGCTTTATGACACCACTCACGCTGTGGATTGCTTTGACGAATCCTGTCTCTGATTGTGGTTGTTTCGGTGACGCTTTGGTATTGACTAATTGGCAGACTTTCTGGAAGAACATTATCTTCCTTGCTTTGACGATTATGATTTTGAAGTGGAACAAATACAGCCCGAAACTTTTCTCTCAACGTACAGAGTGGATTATAGCCATAGCAGCAGGAGCTTATTCAATACTTGTTTCCATTTATTGCCTAATTAATCTGCCGATTATTGATTTCCGCCCATATAAGAACGGAACCAATATCGTCAAGTCAATGGAGGTGCCAGATAGCATTATGGTGGACGGACAGATGGTGCCAACTCCAATAGACGAGTATGAGACGACTTTTATCTATGAGAAAGACGGCAAGCAACAAAAATTCTCTATGGAAGAGTATTCGAAATTAGACTCTACATGGCATTTCGTCGATTCAGAGAGCGAGTTGGTGAAGAAAGGATTTGAGCCGCCAATTCACGATTTCTCGTTGGAAGATCCTGATCAGGGTGATATTACGGAAGATGTGCTTTCAAATCCAGGTTATACTTTCTTGTTGATTTCAAAAAGAGTAGAACAGGCATCAACCAATAAAAGACAAGAAATCAATGCTATATATGACTATGCACAACGTAATGGCTATGGCTTCTATTGTATGACTGCCACAGGTTTGGAGTCAACCGAGATGAGAGAATACAAAGTGGAGATGGGTGGCGTTGAATTTCCGATTGTAAACACTGATGAGATCACACTGAAGACGATTGTTCGCTCAAACCCAGGACTCGTTTTGATAAAAGATGGTGTCGTCATTAACAAATGGAGCAATGCCAATATGCCGACATTCACGGAGCCGTTGGAGAACTCCCCTCGTGGACAGGTACAAGAGCCTAATGACACAAGGGTTGTGATTCTGTCAACATTGTTGTTTATCGGATTTTTACTCGGCTTGTTTGCATTAGATAAAATTGCGACATTAATTGCGGAGCGATTCTTGGTAAAAAAGAAGGAGAATGATTAAATTTGTAGGCGGAGGACGGAGAACCATTTTCCGCCTAAACTTTGTTAAATAATTTTCAATAAATAAAAATTTCTTAAGCAATGAGAAAGAATATTGTAGCAGGAAACTGGAAAATGAACAAGACGCTTCAAGAGGGTCTTGAGTTGGCTAAGGGCTTGGATGCCGCTTTGAAGGGTCAAAAATTAAACTGTGATGTTATCATCGGAACTCCTTTCATCCACTTGGCAAGCGTTGCTTCTTCAATTGATACTAAGGTTATCGCTGTTTCTGCTGAGAACTGCGCAGACAAAGAGTCTGGAGCTTTCACGGGTGAGGTTTCTGCTGCTATGGTTAAGTCTACTGGTGCAGAGTACGTTATCCTCGGACACTCAGAGCGTCGTGAGTATTACCACGAGACTCCAGAAATCTTGAAAGAGAAAGTTCTTTTGGCATTGAAGAACAACTTGAAAGTTATCTTCTGTATTGGAGAAAGTTTGGCAGAACGTGAGGCTAACAAACAAAACGAAGTTGTTAAGGCAGAGTTGGAAGGTTCAGTTTTCAACTTGTCTGCTGAAGACTTCGCTAAGATTACTATCGCATACGAGCCAATCTGGGCTATCGGAACAGGTAAGACTGCTACTGCTGACCAAGCAGAGGAGATTCACGCATACATTCGTTCGGTTGTCGCTGACAAGTATGGTGAGGAAGTCGCAGAGAACACATCAATCCTTTACGGAGGTTCTTGCAAGGCGTCAAACGCTCCTGAGTTGTTCGCTAAGCCAGACATTGACGGTGGTTTGATCGGTGGTGCTTCTTTGAAGGTTGATGACTTCGTTGGTATCATCAAGGCATTTGACAAATAAGCATTTTTAATTATAAATTGCTATACGAGAGGTTGTATCTTTTGATACAGCCTCTCTTTGTTTTGTTACAATTCCTAATTCTCGTGTAATTTCTATAACTTTGTAAATAAGCGTTTGCAAAAGAAAAAGTCGTACAAAAAGAAGTTGAATTCTATGCAGAAATATGTTATTATCGTGGCTGGAGGGAAAGGGCTTCGTATGGGAGGCGCAATACCGAAACAATTTCTTGAAGTGAAAGGGGAACCGATACTTATGCGGACTATTGATCGATTCTTGGCGTATGACTCTTCAATTTCTGTTCGCTTGGTATTGCCCGAAAGCCATTTTGCGTATTGGCGTGAAATGTGCGAGAAATATCAATTCTCTACACCTCACACGTTAGTCCTTGGGGGCGAAACGCGTTTCCATTCTGTGCTGAATGGGCTAAATTCTATCCATCCAACGGAGAGAGCCGTGGTTGCGGTACATGATGGTGTTCGACCGTTTGTGTCTGTAGAAACGATTGATGCCACTTTTACGACGGCGGCAGAAAAGGGTGTCGCTGTACCTGTTGTCCATTCTGTTGATTCTTTACGCAAGGTGAATGAGGTCGGTAGTGAGTCTGTTGATAGAAGCCTTTTCCGCTTAGTGCAGACACCTCAAACGTTCCAATATGATATTCTCAAGAAATCGTATGAGCAGACTTATCGGGACACGTTTACAGACGATGCATCTGTCGTTGAGGCTGCAGGATTTGCTATTCAGTTAGTTGAAGGAAATCGGGAAAATCTGAAGATAACGACGGCATACGATATGAAGATAGCCGAGGCTTTGGTTGATTAAAGAATCTAAAAAAACTCTCTATGTTTTTAGACAGTGATATAACTTTTTTGCATGGTGTTGGCCCGAAAAAAGCAGCCTTGCTCAATAGTGAAATCAAGGTGAAAACATACCGAGATATGCTTTATTATTTTCCATATCGTTATATAGATAAAAGTCGTTTTTACGAGATTTCTGAATTGAATGACACCTCTTCGTATGTACAAGTGCGAGGAAAGATTTTAAGGATGGAATTAGTGGGAAGTGGTAGACAGCAAAGAGCGGTTGCTATGTTTTCGGATGGACGGTCTGTAATGGAGTTACTATGGTTTAAGGGTGTGAAGTATGCAGTGGATGCATATAAGCCAGGTAACGATTACGTCATATTTGGGAAACCTACTTTTTTCAAGGGAAAGGTGAGTATGGTACATCCCGAGATGGAAACAGTTGCGGAGGCGAGGGAAAAACTATCTTTAGGAGGATTGCAAGGAATGTATTTGACAACAGAGAAAATGAAGTCTGGCTTTCTTGCTACGAAAGGAATACAGAAAATCATCTTAGAGATATTGAAAGGGTTTGGAGAGAATGAGATAGAAGAATCGCTCCCTGCCTATATATGTGAGAGTAGGCATTTGATTTCGTTGAGAGATGCGCTTACGTCTATTCATTTCCCGTTGAATATCAATGATTTGAAGATAGCGCAGCTCAGAATGAAATTTGAAGAGTTGCTATTCATACAGTTGAACATTCTGCGAAACACGAAAATAAGAGAACAGAAGTTTAAAGGTTTGCCGTTCAATAAAATTGGCTATTATTTCAACACTTTTTACTCAGCGCATTTACCGTTTGAACTCACGAATGCGCAAAAAAGAGTGATAAAAGAGATTCGTGCAGATGTTGGCAGTGGGCGGCAGATGAATCGTCTGTTGCAAGGGGATGTCGGAAGTGGGAAAACGCTTGTTGCGGTAATGTCTATGTTGATGGCGTTAGACAATCATTTTCAGACGTGCTTGATGGCACCGACCGAAATTCTGGCGACGCAACATTACGAGACTGTGTACAATTTGCTTTCTCCATTAGGTATATCAGTTGCGTTGTTGACGGGATCTACGAAAAAGAAGGACAGAGATTGGATTCTATCTGCACTTCAAGATGGAAGTCTGCAAATCGTGATTGGAACGCATGCATTGTTGGAGGACACGGTTCAGTTTCAAAATTTGGGTTTGGTGGTGATTGATGAGCAACATCGCTTTGGAGTGGCTCAACGTGCCAAACTTTGGTCAAAGAATGTAGAACCACCTCATATTTTGGTGATGACGGCAACTCCTATTCCGCGAACCTTGGCTATGACCCTATATGGTGATTTGGATGTCTCTGTAATAGACCAATTGCCACCTGGACGAAAACCTATTTATACGATTCATCGGTATGACACGAAGCGCTCTGATTTGTACGCATCAATGAAACGAGAAATAGCCAAGGGCAGACAGATTTATATTGTCTATCCGATGATTCAAGAATCTGAGAAGATGGACTATGCTAATTTGGAGGAGGGGTATGCAAACATACAAAAAGTGTTTCCAGAACCAGAATATCATGTTGGAATGGTGCATGGAAAGATGAAGGCTGCTGAAAAAGATGCTGTGATGCAGCAATTTTCGTCTGGAAAATTGAATATATTAGTGGCAACGACGGTGATAGAGGTTGGCGTGAATGTGCCTAATGCGTCGGTGATGATGATTGAGAGTGCGGAGCGTTTTGGGTTGTCGCAGTTACACCAATTGCGGGGACGCGTTGGTCGAGGGGCAGAACAGTCGTATTGCATATTAGTCACATCTGTGAAACTATCCAATGAAAGCAAACAAAGGATGGATGTAATGGTGCGCACAAACGATGGCTTTGAAATTTCGGAATGCGATTTGAAAATGCGTGGTCCAGGAGATATAGAGGGAACGCAACAGAGTGGTGTTTCTTTGAATTTGAAGATTACGAATTTAGCGACAGATGTTCAGATTGTTCAGTTGGCGAGAGAGACGGCAAGAGAAATTTTGGATGAAGACCCAGATTTAATGTTGGAGAAAAATTATCTGTTGAACAAGCATTTACAGGAGATTTTGAAAAATCAATTGAATTGGGGTGTAATTAGTTGAAAATAAATCGGTATGCATATATAAAATCAAAAAGAGCACCTATAAGATGCTCTTTTTAACTTTTCATTCGTTGTATTTTGCTAATTATTCTGCAACTGTAGTATCAGTAGCAGCAGCGGCAGCAGTAGCAGAATCTACAGTAGCCTCAATTTGATCAGCAACAGTAGCAGAGTCTGCAACAACTTCATTAGCCTCTTCAACAACTGCAACAGCTACTGAATCAACAGCTTGTGCGTCATTGTTAGCATTTCCTCCGCAAGAAGCTAAAGCAACTGCAGCAGATACAGCGAAAAATAAAACTACTTTCTTCATTTCTTTTGATATAATTAATTAAACAACTATTCGTTTCTATGAACTTTGCAAAGGTAGGTTTAATTTTATCAATGCTTTGTCTCTCTCCCTTTTTTTTAGGGTCCGAATGTGAAAAAAATATAAAATTCAACTAATTTTTTCTCTTTTATACGCAATAAGGAGGCGATAATACGTCATTTGCTTTCGTAGAGGTAACGTTTTATGCTCTTTTTAGGTGTCTTTTCAAATTCTGTAGGGTGAATTTTGAATTTTTTTACCTGCTCGTATGCCGCCAAATTCTTGTTCAAGTCATTACGATGCTGCTCCATAATGCTCTCCAAGTCTTCTTGGCGGATATTGCTTTCGTCCATTGCGGCAAAGTCTGGGTAGACAAGGGCAACGATTTTCTCATCGCTTTGAATCACAACGCTTTCTGAGATAAAAGGCAAGTTGTTTATCTTAGCTTCGATTTCTTCAGGATAGACATTTTGACCAGAAGAAGTTAATATCATTGTCTTAGACCGACCTTTGATGAAGATGTTTTTCTCTTTGTCCATCACGCCGATATCTCCTGTCTTCAGCCATCCATCTTCAGTGAAGACATTGCGAGTTGCCTCTTCGTTTTTATAGTATCCTTTCATCACGTTGCGGCCTTTCACCAAAATCTCTCCAGGAATATGCTCAGGATCGGAAGAGTCAATCTTCACTTCTACGTCATTGATTGGTTTGCCGACAGAATGAGGCACATAGTTTTTCGTGTCGACGCTGATGAGCGGAGCGCACTCCGTCATTCCGTAACCCACAGTGAATGGGAATTTAATTTTTATGAAGAAATCTTCAACATCCTTGTTAAATGGAGCGCCACCGATTACGATTAATCTGAATTTTCCGCCAAACACATTGATGAGTTTGTTGCGAATTTCGGCGTATACACGATTGGAAATCAGTGGAATGCTTGTTGCGACTTTCATAGAAGTTTTGTTCAGCAAAGGCAACAAGTTGTTTTTGTAAATCTTTTCAATGACCAGAGGAACTGTGAAGATGCTGTCTGGCTTCACCTCGTCCATGGCTTTCAAAAGAATCTTAGGGCTTGGAATCCTTGTCAAGAATGTGATGTGGCTACCTGCGGCAAATTGTGCGATAAAATCGAAAGCACAACCGTATGCGTGGGCTAATGGCAGGAAAGAGAGGATATTGTAGCCTTTGCCAATCAAATTGGTACGAAAACCATAGTCAATTTGGCAGCAGATGTTTTCCCCTGTCAACATAACTCCTTTGCTGAAGCCTGTCGTGCCAGAAGTATAGTTGATGATCGCAACCTCGTTACCATTTTTGTCTTCAAATTTGACATCGTTTTTAGAGAAACCGTTTGGATAGTATTTCGCCATTAATTTATCCAAGTGTTTCATTGTCATTTGGATGGTTTCCCCTGCGGCTTGGTAGACACAACGGAACTCAGAGATGGAGAACACGCCTCGTATGTTTTGCATTCTTGTTTCGTCGAGGTTGTCCCATTGGTTGTCAGTTAAGAAAACCAATTTTGAGTCGGAGTGGTTGATGATGTGTTGTACATCGTTAGGGTGAAAATCTTGAAGAATTGGAACGATGATTGCGCCGTAAGATACAGTGGCAAGGAAAGTGATTGCCCATTCAGGTGTGTTTCGACCTACCAATGCAATTTTATCTTCCTTTGAAATGTTCAATTCTTTGAAGAGAACGTGCATTTTTGCTATTTCTTTTGCTACTTGCGCGTATGTGTAACTTTGTTTAGTTACATAATTGGTCATTGCCATCAAATCCCAGTTCTCTTGAAGAGAACTTTCAATGTATTGGATGAAACTTTTTGACATAAATTATCTCTCTTTTTGTTTATTCTCTTTTCTTTAAGTAATCGTCTGACTTTTTTTTGATTTTGTGCCAGATATTGACTTTATAAGATTTTTATTTTACTCAAAAACGGTAAAACTGTGCAAATATAATGCTTTTTTACACACTTCAGTGCAATTTGTGTAATTCTTGTGTTTTTTTGTGGGGTATTCTTATATAAGGAGGAAATCTCGTAATTTTGTTGTTACTTTTGTGAAACAAAAAACATATAGTTATGAATTTTTTTGAATGTAAGGTATCATACGAGACAGAGGAAGAGACGACAGGCAAGAATGCTGGGAAGAAAAAGAAGAAGACCGACACCTATATGGTTGATGCTTTGTCGTTTACAGAAGCCGAAGCGAGAATCATAGAGGAGGTAGCACCTTTTTATACTAGGGAATTCACGGTTGCCAGTATTCGCAAAGCGAAGATAAGTGAGATTTTCGGTCAGGATATTGAAGCAGAGAGGTGGTATAAATGTCGTGTTGCGTATATCACAATTGATGAGGTGAATGCGACGGAGAAAAAAGCTTTTTCAACGATCTTGGTGCATGCGGACAACTTTGAAGAAGCCTTGAAGAATTTAAAAGATGGTCTCAAAGAAACGATATCGGATACAGAAATTGTGACGATAACAGACACTCCAATTATGGATGTCTATCGTTATCAGGTGCCAGAAAAGTAATGTAAAAAAGTTTTTGTGTGAGATTGTTTAAATGTACTTAGATGATGATAGCGCAGAAAATTAGAGAATATAAAGAGGAATTACCGTCAAATGTTAAATTGTTGGCAGTTTCGAAATATCATCCTGTTGAGGCTTTGCAAGAGGCGTATGCTGCGGGACAGCGTGCGTTTGGAGAGAGTCGGGCGCAAGAATTGACGCAGAAGTATGAGGTGTTGCCCAAAGACATTGAATGGCATTTCATAGGGCATTTGCAGACGAACAAGGTGAAGTATATCGCTCCTTTTGTGTCGCTGATTCACAGTGTAGATAGTGAGGAGCTGTTGGCGGAGATTGATAAACAAGCCAAGAAAAATGGTCGTGTGATTGAGTGCCTATTGGAGATTCATGTCGCGCAAGAGGAGTCGAAATTTGGATATGGATTCAAGACAGCGCAAGAATTGCTTTCAAGCGGAACATTGCAAAATTATCCAAATGTTTCATTGGTCGGAATTATGGGGATGGCATCTAACGTGGATGACGACAATCAGATTCGAAGAGAGTTCCACGAATTGTCTTCTTTTTATCAGGAGATGAAAGCGACAGTTGCACCTCAGTTTCGAGAGTTGTCTATGGGAATGTCTGGCGATTATAAAATTGCAATTGAAGAGGGTAGTACGATAGTTCGTTTAGGAACATCTATCTTTGGGGAACGTCAATATTGATATAAAGCAAGAAGGAGTATGTCACCATTATATTTTTTATATTTCGTGTTGCCATTTGTAGGCTTCATTTTACTGCATGAGTTGGAAGTTTGTTTGACTCGGGCGAATTGGTGGGGCAAGAATGAGTCGTTGGCGAAGCGTAAGTTTCCAAAGATGAAAAATTATTTCTCGTCGTTAGCCCCATTGACAAGGATGTCGTGCATAGTTGTAGGTTTGGAGAAGTTGATGATGGTGATGTTGATAACCATTGCGATAATGAGTGCGGCGGATGAGTTGGAGGTTTATGCGCAGCGGCTGTGGGCATCGGTGGTCTTGGCTACGGAGGTGTGCTTGCTGTTGCGGATTATCTTTGCGGTTGTTGTGCGAAAATATGTACCAGGATTGGTAACGGCGGTTATCGGATTTGTGTTGGGAGTGTATGTCGTTTGGCAGTTCTCGTTGGCGTTTCCTGTGTGGGTGATAATATTTTTCACGGTTATCGGATTGGTGTTCGTCGGTTTGAATGAATATTGGGCATTGCGGTTGGGTAATCGAGTAAGATAGAGAGATACAAGATAAAAAAGAGAGAAACTTTTCAGTTGTTTGGGATTGAAAAGTTTCTCTTTTTTGTAATCAGCAGTGACCCCGGTGGGATTCTAACCCACGATCTTCAGAACCGGAATCTGATATTCTATACAGCTGAACTACGGAGCCCTCCAAAAATGGTGGTGCAAAGGTAAGAAAAAAAATGGGAAAAATAGAAGCCGTAAGAATTTATCCTACGGCTTCTATTCATGTTTTTACAACAACTATAAATTTGAATACTTTGTAGAGTATCTGATCATTTGTTTGACGAAACTTTCATTATAGTCAACTTTTACGTCGATGATTTCTCCTTTGTCATTCAACACTGGTGTGTAGACTGGATTGACGAAGCCTTTATAGGGTGCGAGTTGTAGTTTTGCGTATCTCTCCTTGACTTCTTTCAGTAATTCTTGGTCTACCTTCACTCCATATTGCTCAACTAAGTTTTTAGCACCGTTGAAATCTCCTTCTGACTTAATGCGTTGAATTTCAGCCAACAAATCTCCGAATAGTCCACGGAGGGCTTCATAGTCGTTGATGACGACGAAAGTCTTCTCGTCTCGCTTTTTCATCTCTACGACTTTGTTGGTTTGACCTTTCTCGAATACCCAGTGAGCGATCAAGGCTCTGTTGCGCATGTGGGCTTCTTCAATGTTATTGCCTTCTTCAATGCGGGTCAACTGCGTCATCAAGCCGTTCATCATGTATTTGTAGTATTCTGCTTTGTAGGCTTCCTTGTTGGGTAGGAGACCGAGTTCTACGATTTTGTCGTCGGCAGCGTAGTAGAGTCCGAAGAGGTCGGCGCGGGCTTCCTCAATGGTAGCGCCGTAGACTTTCAAAGAGTCTTGGCTGACTCCAGGCAACATTTGTCCGGATCCGTGTCCAAGACATTCGTGTAGGTCAGTGTGTAGATTGTCTGATTGAAAGCCATATTTTTCAACTAAATCAATTTCTACTTGACTCCATATAAATTCTTCGCTAAAGCCATTGCCAATACTTGCCTTATCGTATGCTTCGGTGATATTTTGCAAGGTGACAGATTTAGAACCATGCATTTGGCGAATCCAGTTGGCATTTGGTAAGTTGATGCCGATAGGAGTTGCAGGGTGGCAGTCTCCTCCCAACATGGCTGCGGTGATGACTTTAGCACTGACACCTTTCACCTTTGGCTTCCTGAAACGAGGGTCAACAGGCGAGTGGTCTTCAAACCATTGAGCGTTGTCGCAGATTTTCTTTGTCCGCTCTGTGGCTTCTAAATCTTTGAAGTTGACGACAGACTCCCAGCTCGCTTTAAAGCCCAATGGGTCGCCGTAGGTTTCAATGAATCCGTTCACGAAGTCAATTCTTGAATCTAAATCGCCTACCCAAAGAATACTATATTCGTCAAATGTCTTTAAATCTCCAGTTTCATAAAACTTGATAAGAGAGAGAATGACATCTTTCTGCTTGTCGTTCTCTGCTACTTCGGCGGCTTTCTTCAACCAACCAACGATTTTCTCAATGGCAGGAGAGTACATTCCTCCGATTTTCCACACTTTTTCTACTAGCTTTCCGTCTTCCTTGACGAGTTTGCTGTTCATACCATAGGAGATAGGAGTCTCATCGCCCTCCACCTTTTGAGAAGCGTAAAAATCGTCCACTTCTTTCTCCGTAACACCCTCGTAGTAGTTGTTGGCAGAGTTTTTGATTACGTCAACGCCCTCTTGTTGGTTCACTCTTTTGGCATAGAGATTAGGGTTGAAGATGACAGGGCATATTGTGTCTAAAAGTTTGTCGACGTTGCCGTCGTATTGGTCTAACGGAAGAACGTTTGAAGGTAAAGACTTGACTGTGAGGCGGAAATAAACCTCAGAAAAATCAGGGATAAACTTATCTGTTGCGTAATGGTGGTGTATTCCGTTGGAAAACCAAACACGTTTCAGGTAAGTTTCCATAGCTTTGTATTCATTGCTTTGCCTATCTCCTGCATAATTTAAAAAGACAGCCTCTAAAGTCTTGCGAATCACCAAGTTATACTTGTTGTTTTGATCAAATAAGATATCTCTACCTTCGATGGCCGCTTCAGAAAGGAAATAAATTAGTTTTTTCTGTTGTAGACTTAATTTCTCAAAATCAGGCACTTTGTAGCGCAAGACTTCGATGTCGGCGAACCTGTCAACGTGATAGTTGAATGGTTCTGTGCTTTCAGCCTGCTTGTTGCCTGAACAAGCGCAGGCTCCGATTGCTAATGCACTCATAGTCATTACTTTTATTATGTTCATTTTGTTTTTCAATTATTGTTGGTTTCGTGCGTCAATATTTTCTTCAAAATACCATATACCTCTTTTAAGCTCGTAGGCGTCGTAGGTGAAGTCAGGTCCGTAGTAGGCGCGAATGCCGGTATAGGTCGGCTCAATGGGGGAGAGGTGGTCGAAAATAATTTTCTCGTTGGCATAATCATAGTCTAAAGCCACTTTCCCTTCTGAGTTATACTCCAAAACTATTCTGTAAGGACTTTTTCTTGATGGTTTTGAGGTTTGTTTGTTGACATTGTCAGAGGAAGCACTTTTGTCGAATACCTCTTTCCCAAAAGAAGAGAGATTGCCTTGCTTGTCGAAATCCAATGGTTCGATTACTTTAAAATCTGTCGCAGCGTCGAATCCAGACCATCCGAAGGCGATGTAATAGTTGTCTCGTCTTTTCTTCACATGGAACACCTTGTAATAGAGGGCTCCATACCAGTTTTTCACGCTGACTTCATCTGTCTCTTTAGGAACGCTTGCGTTTTTGAAGATAAGCGGAGTGGTAACCGTTTCGTTTTTCCTTTGATATTGTATGTAGCCTCCATATTGGTAAGATTTATCTTCTAAAGGGAAAGACCAGGTGTAGATGCGTACTTTTTTGTCGTCGGAATAGATTTTGCCTAAATTCCGCAATTCAAGGAAAGGGTCGTCGAATGAGTTAGGAGCTTGCAGTAGTGCTCCGATTTCCTCGTATAGTTTTTTGTTGAGGCTCATTTTGATGGAATCGTCTCTACACTCTGCAATGGTGTCGAACATTTTCTGGAGAGCATGACGATTTTGCGCCTGAAGAGAAGTTGTCTTCAGAATGAAAAATCCTATAAAAAGAAGGAAATAGTTGCGAATGTTGATGTTTTTGAACATTAGTCTACTGCTGTTTCTTCAAATGTTTTCCAAAGTATGTCGTCTTTAGGAACAGGAGCGGTTACGGTGATAACCTCTTTTGTGACAGGGTGAGTGAACGTAACGCTGCGAGCATGCAGAGAAATACCGCCGTTTTTGTTGGAGCGAGGAAAGCCATACTTCAAGTCGCCTTTGATAGGGCAACCGATGTGAGCCAACTGAGAGCGGATTTGGTGATGTCTACCCGTCATCAATTCTACTTCCAATAAAAAATAATTATCTGTCTTTCCAATGACTTTATATGCCAAAGTGGATTTTTTTGATCCATCAATTTCTTTGTCGTAGACGAAAGTCTTGTTGAGCTTTTCATTGCGGACTAAAAAGTTAGTCAGTTGAGTCTCAGATTCTTTGGGAGCATTTTTGACGATAGCCCAGTATTTCTTTTGGAGGTTGGTGTGCGTGCGAAACATTTCGTTTATGCGAGCAAGTGCTTTGGATGTCTTTGCAAAAACGACTAATCCGCTAACGGGGCGGTCTAACCGATGCACAACGCCGATGAAGACGTTGCCGGGTTTATTGTATTTCTCTTTCAGGTATTTCTTAACCCGTTCAGACAAGGGTTCGTCGCCGGTCTTGTCGCCTTGCACGATTTCCGAACTCGTCTTGTTGACGATGATGATGTGATTATCTTCGTATAAAATGTCCATAGAATATGCCTTGTTCCTAATAGAAAAAATTCTATTTTTCGAGGTCTCTTTGTCTGATAGCCTCATAGATGATGATACCTGCGGCGACAGAAACATTGAGAGAAGAGATTTTCCCGTTAATAGGGATTTTCACAAGGTCGTCGCAGAGGCGTAGGATTTCTGGGGAGACTCCTTTGTCTTCTGCGCCCATAACGATAGCGACGGGATCGGAGAGATTGGATTCAGTGTATTTTTTATCCCCTTTTTCTGTTGCGGCGACAATACGTATTCCACACTTTTTCATTTCTTTTAAGGTGGCCAATAGACTGTTCTCTTTGCAGACGGAGAGCGTGTGTAATGCGCCTGCGGAGGTTTTGATAGCATCTGCGTTGACCGTTGCGCCACCTTTAACAGGAATGACGATAGCATCGACTCCTGCACATTCGCAAGTACGGGCGATAGCTCCGAAATTACGCACGTCAGTAACTCCATCTAAAACGATGAAGATTGGACTGCGGCCCTCTTCGAAAATCGTTGGAATTAAGTCGGTTACTCGTTCGTAGGTCGTTTGGCTGATGAAGGCGATGGCTCCTTGGTGGTTTTTTCTGGTGTAGCGGTTGAGCCGTTCGTTAGGCACGCGCTGCACCTGAATTTGAGGAAAATCATGCAAGACGGAGAAGAGTTCGTGTGCCAATTCACCTTGCAAATCCTTTTTAAGAATGATCTTATCAATCTGTTTGTCTGATTTGATTGCTTCTATGATGGCACGAATGCCAAATATCATCTCGTTCTCTTTCATGTCTTTATTTTTATTACAAAGATAGTGATTTTATTGTTCTTTGGTTCGCTATGTTTTCTAATTTTCGTCTTCGACAGCGGTAAGGCTGTTCATGTCTAACAGCCCGGAAGGAAGGTTCATTTGGATGATTTTTTTATCATCGTCAATGCCTATTATGTAGTCGTCGACTGCTGGTATGTAGAGTTCTTCTTTTTGAAGGGAGGAGACGATGAACAAAACATTCTCGGTGGAGTTGTCAATAGCCTCTATTTCACCAATTTCTTTTCCGTTTTCATCAAAAATGTGAAATCCGACATAGTAGTCTCCTCCTTCCACATCAGCTCCTGAAACGTCTTCATGGAGATATTTTTTTTCGATAAAAAGGGGAACTTTTGTGAATTTTTTGGCATTCTCATCATCGTTAATTCCGTTAAATTTTAATAGACAAATATCGTCGTTCTTAAAACGGTAGTCTTCCACGAAGAAAGGCACTAAAATGCCGTCTATTTCGCAGATAAGATGGGGGTCGTCCATATTTTCAAGAGCATCTTCAAAGATGTCCGAAGAGAAAGAGAAAGACAGTTCTCCTTTGAGGCCGTGAGGTCGTAGGATGCGACCGATTTGAAAAACATCGTCTCGATTGATCATTTTTGACAGTTGTGTGTGATTATTCGGCAAAGATAGAGAAAACTTACAAAGTATAGGAGAGGATGCGTAATGTTCCGTTGATTTGCTAACTTTGTGAATAATTGTAATTTTTACCCACAAAGCATAGAAGAGCATGGATTACAAAAGATTACCCTACGGCGTTCCGAATTTTACTTGGATTAAACAGCAAAACAGATATTTCGCTGATAAGACGATGTATATACCTAAGATGGAAGAGGCTGGAGATTTCCTTTATATTATCCGTCCACGCCGTTTCGGAAAGAGTGTGTTTCTCACCATGCTTGAAGCCTATTATGACATTGAGAGAAAAGATTCTT
>CAVFXQ010000027.1:0-41155 GCA_963626555.1 Clostridiales bacterium | reverse complement strand
TCCTCCCGAGGAAATAACTTTCCAACGTGGAGATGAGTAGACTCTTTCCAAACCGTCGTGGACGACTCAGAAAGTAGATCTTCCCCTCCGACACGAGGGAGTAGATTAAATCTGTCTTATCAACGTAGACATAGCCATCGTCGATAATGTTCTGAAACGTCTGTATGCCGACTGGATATTTCATATCGCCTATTTTTTGTGTTTTAGCAAAAATACAAAAAAATCAAAACAAGAAACATGACAACCAACGCATCAACGATCCCCAATCAAATAGTGAAAAAAATGACACACACATAATTCCATTTAAAAATCCTACAATCAACTGCATTGGAGTATGTCGATTGAGTTGCAAACGAGCTGCTGCTAATAAACCAGCAGACAAAACTGCCACACACATCACCAAAGAGGAGTTAACATTGGTAGATAAACTAACAATAAAGATACTAGCAATGAGTCCTCCTATTCCCGTAAGATGTGCACTTATTTTCCACTTAATGCTAACAATCGCAGTAATAAGGATAGCGACAGAAACTGCACATAGTAAATTTACGATAAAGAGAGGCATCGCATAACGACAAAGCATAAACGCACAGCCAAAGAAAAAAATAGCTGTTACAAACATCGGATAGAATCGATCTTTCTTATCCAACATCTTGGCACTTGAAATAATATTAAATTTTGCCATCAACCAATAAGAGAAAAACGGCATTAAGACACACATAAGGACTACAAAATAGTATGATATGATAACATACTGCCGAGGGAAAAATGAAAACAATGGGATTTGGAAAAGTAAAGTAAGTCCATAAAGAGGCATAAAGAGAGGGAAAAGCAAGAATGATATCGCACGAGCGAAAATGTCAATTATAGTATCTTTCATTATTTTACAATTTTTTACGAAGTCGGGCCACTGGAATATTTAACTGTTCACGATATTTCGCTACTGTTCGACGGGCAACACTATAGCCTTTTTCTTTTAATGTTTGTGATATTTGATCGTCTGTAATCGGATTCTGTTTATCCTCTTTTTCAACGATTTCAGATATTATTTCTCTAATACGCCTATAAGTAACATCTTCTCCATCAGCCGTTTGTGTCCCCTCTACAAAAAAATATTTAAGCGGGAACACACCAAAATCCGTCTGTACATATTTGCTATTGCTGACACGAGAAATAGTCGACACATCATAGCCCGTCATACCTGCAATATCCTTTAGTCCTAAAGGCTTGAGTTTGGAGTTATCGCCCTCAAGGAAAAAAGACTTTTGCTTTTCTACAATTGCTGACATTGTACGAAACAACGTCTCATGGCGTTGTTTGATTGAATCTATAAACCATTGCGCAGCATCTATTTTCTGCTTAACAAACATAATCGCATCTTTCTTATCTTTGTTAGCAGCTTTATTCTTCAAATAATCCTCTAACATATTAGAAAATTCGGGGCTAACACGAAGAGATGGAATATTTTCATCATTAAGA
The DNA here is from genome assembly GCA_963626555.1 of Clostridiales bacterium. Taxonomy (GTDB): domain Bacteria; phylum Bacteroidota; class Bacteroidia; order Bacteroidales; family Paludibacteraceae; genus UBA1181. Next base: position 39,676 of record CAVFXQ010000027.1, on the reverse strand, counting down.
GATACTTCTAAATTTCCATCGCGATTTTCAACGATAAAATCCGGAATCAGTTCATTACCAAACATTAAACCGTTTTCCCACGAATTACCTGGTTTGGGATTCAAACGAACTATTTCGTCCATTGCTTCCCGAATGTCATCTTTAGACAAACCAGTGCTTTCCTCTATCTGATTATACCTTTTCTGAAGAAAATCTTCAAAGTTGTTGGTAAGAATTTTCACCGCATGCCGTATCGCATCCGTTTGTTCCTTTCGCTTAAGTTGTAAAAGAAGGCATTCTCTGATTTCATGCGCTCCTACACCAGGCGGATCAAAAGACTGGACAATTTGCAACGCTTTCTGAAAGCTCTCATCCTCCACAAACTTGCCATTCTGAAAAGCAAAATCATCAGACAGGGATTGAAGTGTACGTCGAAGGTATCCGTCATCATCTAAATTGCCTATAATATATTCAACAAGCGGCTTCAAGTCCTCTTGTATCACCCGAAGTCGCATCTGCTCCAAAAGGAAATCTTGTAATGTATCAGAATAAACCATGTTCATCTCAGGCGAATTTACTCCTCCTTCTCCCCTCTCTTGGAAAGTTTTGTAGTCGGGAATATCATCGTCCGACCGATAATCATCTAATGAGATGTCGTCATTAGTCCCGAAATCTTCACCGCCTTGTCCATCTTCGTTCCCATTCAGTTCATCAACAGAATCCTCGTTAAGACCATCATAAACCTCAAGGGCAGGATTAGCCTCAACCTCTTGTTTTATCAGCTCTTCTATCTCCATCGTTGGACTTTCCACCATCTTAATGGCCTGGATTTGTTGCGGAGATAGACGCTGAAGAAGTTTCTGTTGATATACTAACTGAGTTTTACTCATAGGATATTTACTTCTTTTTCATGCAAAGATATAGATTGCGTTAACATTTTAAATTTCAAAATCCATACAAACTCTCAACTTTGTATTGGGTTTGACAGCAGAATTTGCTACAGCAACATGGTCAGGATGCACAGCATAACCTTTCAATGCGTTGACATCTATCAAAGTAGTATCCAACATAATATCGGCATTTGATGTATCTAACCCATCAATATTGACTTTTACTTCAACAAGTCCTGGCACACGTCCTGCCAACCCCTCAAGTCCTTTCTTAATGGCTTTTTTTGCCTCTTCTTTCTGCTCGGCAGTAAGGTCGTCTTTCAACTGCCATAAAATAACATGTTTTACCATATTTTTCTTCTCCTTCTTTTACAATTCAATTATTAACGCAATTTATGTGCTTCATAAAAATTTCTCACGAGCGTGAAGAATATCACCACACCCACCATATTAACTATCCAGGCGCACCAAAACGCCGCTGTATAGTCGTAATGACGTGAAACGACACCGCCCAACAAGATTCCTAAGCCAACGCCTACATCCCACGAAACGAAAAGGGACGAATTAGCAGTACCTCTCTGATTATGCTCCGCAAGGTTGATGAACATTGTCTGATAGGCAGGGAACATATGTCCGTTACCCAATCCGACTATCAACGCTGATCCGAAATAACAAAATTCATTCTGCCCTGCAGCGAAAACAAGATAGCCTATAAGCGATATACAACACCCTACCGCCGCATTTTGCGCCACTTTCCCATTACGGAGAGACCGCGAACCGACTATACGCGACATTGCCAACCCAATAGCGAGAAGAGCAAAGAAGAAGCCTGATCCTCCCTCTATCCCTAATTTTTCCTGCCCATAAATGGCAACATAGGTTGACACAACACCATAAGAAAAAGAGAGACATACCAAACTAACCGCAACACGCCACGCAGGCAACAAAAAAAATCTATCAAGAGAGACGGGAGCTTTATTAGTTACACACTCCTTCTTCGGCAATTTAACCAAGCAACTGGCAACCAGTCCGACGGCTGAGGTGGCCAGTGCCAAAGCAAAAATAAGCATATAATTTTGCGTGGCATGATAAATCTGCATCGCAACGAAAGGACTAATAGCCGTAGCTATATTGTTACTCAACCCATAAAATCCAATGCCCTCTGCTCGTCTTGATGGATGAAGCGAATCAATAGCAACAGTACTACAAGCTACCGTCGCCCCGCCGAATGGCAAGCCATGCAAGGTACGAATAATGGCAAAAAAGAGAAGAGTTCCTGGAATAAGGTAACCTGCAAAGAAAAGAACGAAAAGTAAAAAACTCATCACCAACACCCTCTTTCGAGGAAAGCTGTCCACCAAATATCCACTGAACCCTCTTGATACAAGTGCCATTACAACATAGCCAGACAAGACCACACCTATTAGGTCATTGTCAGCATTAAATGTCTCCTTTAAGTATATCGGCAACAGAGGCATTAATAACATAAAAGAGAAAAATATTGAAAAATTTGCAATAAACACTTTTATGTATTCACTGTTCCATAGTTTCACTTTTTCAGTATCCATGACAATCGCATTTAAAAATCGTCCATTCCTCCATCATCGTCCGACGAGAAGGAATCTGACTTGCCCTTCTTCGCTTTTTTCTTCATATTTCCAAAGGAATATGAAACATTAAGGTTGATTGAACGACCATTCCACGTTGTTTCTGAGTATTGATAGAAATCATCATCCCATGTCTCAGATTTTCTCTTTCGCGAATTGAGAATATCACGGATAGAAAGGGTGAGGTTCAGTTTCTTGTCAAAGAATGACTTTTTGGCACCAAAATTCACGAAATAGGTGTTAAGAGTTTTTCCTTGAGCGGTCGCTTTAGGTGAACGATAATTTCCTGTCAATTCCATACTAATGTTCTTTGGTAGTATGAATGTGGATGATATTTTGGCAGTCCAACTCCAACTGTGGCGGTCATCAACATGTATGTCAATGTCTGACGCACTCTCGGCATTATGAACTGTGAAGTCTCCTCCTGTCAACTTATAATAGTAGAAATTGACATTAGAGGAAAGGTCAACATATTTCCAATGGTTTTTCAAAATCAACTCCAAACCTGTAGAATGCGAGGTGGACATATTCTCGTAAGTATTCATCAGCACATCTCCCGACCTCCAACTATATTTTTGAATAATGTCCTGTCTTAACTGATAGTAAACGGAACTGATGAAAGAATGCTTTTTCTCACAAAAATTCTTCACATAACTAAACTCAAACGAGTTGGTAAATTCCGGGTCCAAATCTGGATTACCAAACGATATATTTGTCGAGTCCTCCACATCTTTGTACGGATTTAATCTTCTACTCTTCGGACGAGATATTCGGCGAGTATAACTCAACTGTAACTCGTCATTATCCGAAGCAATGTACGAAAGGAAAACTGTCGGGAAAACATTAGCATACGGTTTTTTAGTTGATTTGTCTCCATTGGTGTGAAGTGTCCAATCAACATCTGTCAACTCTCCTCGAAGTCCGAGCTGCGCAGCAAAGCGTCTGAATTTATTTCCATACGAAGCGTATATGGAGTAGACGTTTTGTTGCATCTCAAAGTCATTATCTAATTCTGCTTGTGGAATAAAATCATTTGAGCCGCTCATCTTCTTCTCTGTTGTAACATCACTATACTGATGATCGAAACTGACTTTCGCACCTGCTTCTAATTTTGAAGTAGATGAGATCGGATTGACATAATCCAACTGCGCCTCCCAAGTTCGATTTTTATTCAGGGTCGCTTGATTTTGGTCGTAATCATTAACTGGTGAAGAAACATGCAATGAATCGAAATTACGTTGGTAATAATTGCGTTCATTGTCATTCTTATTTGCCGAAAAATCTATCACTGCCGCAAGCGTATGACTTTCACTAAAATTATGCGTATAATTCACCTCGCCATAGCCCATCAATCGATCATTGTCTGTTCGCGAATCTCGACTCTGGAAGGAATTGAAAATACGATTGCCTCCGTTGATATACCCATGTTCGTAGTCAATAAACTGACCTCTGAATCTATCTCCGAACATAAACATTCCTGCAAAACCGAACACATTACTTGAGTCAGCCTGACAGCTTGCAGTCAGACGAACAAATGCAGAGTTCATCTCAAATTCCGTATCATTATATTGATTGATGAGCGTCGTGTCTTCTTCGTAGTATTCTCTTCGGCTCTCTCCGCCTCCATCATTTTTTCTATTGCGATACCCTATACTGACTCCCGTAGACCATTTGTTTTTATTGAAATTAATATTGGCACTTGCATTCCCTCCTAATCTTCCACCCCAAGGATATGTCAACCCCGCAGAAAGCGTTCCATAATAAGCAGTACGAAAAACGCTCTGCTTCATTACTATATTGATAATACCCGCTGACCCTTCTGCCGAGAATTTTGAGGAGGGATTGGTAATCACCTCCACTCGCTCAATGCTACCTGCAGGCAACTGTTCTAATAAATCCGCCTTGTTATCTTCCGTCATTCCAGAAGGACGTCCATTGATGTATATCTCAACATTCTCATTGTTGCGCATAGAAACATTTCCCTCCACATCAACTGCCACAGACGGTATCTCCTTCAGTACCTCGCTTGCAGACATTCCATCAGACACAGCACTTTCATTGACGATAAATGTCTTTTTATCAATGTCTACCTGTAAAGATGAACGCTTTGCGGTTACCTCCACGGCAGACAATAATGACGCGTCTTCTTGTATAGTGATTTTCCTTAGTCTTCTTATTGGAGTAGTTGGGGTAAGCGACACATTGATAGTCTTCTTCTTAAATCCCATAAAACTGATTTCAAGACGATATTGACCCTCCGCGAGTTCTTTTATGACAAATTTCCCATCTATATCAGTGGCATCTCCCTTGTATTGTTTTTCTTCATTTCCCTTAAATAGCAAAACCGAGGCAGACGGCAACGGTTCCCCATTGTCGTCTACCACAGTTCCTTCTATTCTATAATCTAACGCACTGACCACCAGTGCATAGAATAAACTCAACAAAGCAAATAATAATCTTTTTCTCATAAATTAGGACAAGGTGAAGTAGTTTTACTAATCAGGCCGCACTTCCGACTTCCCATCTGAAGAACTGCTCTCAGAATTAGCATCTTCGTTGCTTCGTTCTGTCTTCTTTACCTCCGCAGAAGCCTCTTCCACATTCACCTCTTCTATTTTTTTTTCAAAATCTTCTTTCTTCTCTTCGCCTATCCTCTGATCACCCCTCTTTTCGCTTTCTTCACTCAATTCGTCTGCTCTTGACTTCCAAGGTCGTTTCCCAAAGAGACGTTCAACATCATCTGCAAAAATCACCTCCTTTTCTACCAAGATGGATGCAAGCTCTTTCATCTTATCCAAGTTTTCGCAGAGTATTGTCTTTGCTCGATCATACTGCTCCGAAATCAGACGCTTCACCTCCTCATCAATTACTTTCGCTGTTTCGTCACTATATGGACGAGTAAAGGAGTAGTCAGACTGACCCGTAGAGTCATAGTAGGAAAGATTAGCCAATTTATTACTGAATCCATAGTATGCAACCATTGCATACGCTTTCTTTGTAGTCGTCTCAAGGTCATTCAGCGCACCTGTCGAAATCTCACCATAGACAAGTTCCTCAGCTGCTCGACCCGCAAGAGTAGCACAAATATCATCCAACAAATGCTGAGTTGTAATATGTTGATGCTCTTCTGGAAGATACCATGCTGCGCCCAATGCTCGTCCTCGAGGCACTATAGTCACCTTCACTAACGGATTAGCATATTGTAGCATCCAACTAACTGTAGCATGTCCAGCTTCATGAATGGCAGTTGATTCTTTCTCCGCTTTCGTCATAATGGCGTTCTTTTTCTCCAAACCACCGACAATTCGGTCTACAGCATCTAAAAAGTCTTGCTTCTCAACGCTTTTCTTCTCCTTTCTTGCTGCTATCAAAGCTGCCTCATTGCAAACATTAGCAATGTCCGCTCCCGAAAAACCAGGTGTCTGACGCGAAAGAAACTCAACGTCTACGCTATTGTCTATCTTTACATTTCGAAGATGCACGTTGAAAATTTCTTTTCTATCGTGAACATCTGGAAGGTCTACCGCTATCTGTCTGTCAAATCTTCCTGGACGAAGCAACGCCTTGTCAAGGATGTCTGCACGATTGGTTGCCGCCAAGATAATGACCCCACTATTAGTGCCGAATCCATCCATCTCCGTAAGCAACTGGTTCAACGTGTTCTCTCGTTCATCATTTGAACCTGAGTTAATTGAACGGCTACGAGCACGACCTACGGCATCTATCTCATCAATGAAGATGATAGAAGGCGATTTTTCTTTGGCTTGACGGAATAAATCACGCACTCTTGAAGCACCAACACCAACGAACATCTCCATAAAGTCTGAACCTGACATTGAGAAAAACGGTACATCTGCTTCGCCAGCTACTGCTTTCGCCAAGAGTGTCTTTCCAGTTCCTGGAGGTCCTACCAATAGTGCCCCCTTCGGAATCTTTCCTCCTAACTCTGTGTATTTTGATGGATTTTTCAAGAAATGAACTATCTCCTGAACCTCTTCTTTCGCCTCCGATAATCCAGCTACATCCTTAAATGTAATCTTATTGTCAGCATTCTTGTCAAAAACACGAGCCTTCGATTTACCCACATTAAAGACTCCCATTCCTCCACCTCCGCCATTACCGATTCTTCGCATCATAAATATCCAGATAAGAATCATAATGACGAACGGACCAATGCCCCAAAGAATATGACTGGAATAGTCAGGGTCCTCAAAATAAGACACTTTTATTTTAGTTTTGCTGTCTTTCTGCCAATCTTTCAAGTCCTCTGTAAACTGATCCGCCGATGGAATCGTAATTGACACGACAGGCGTTTTAATCGCTGCCGCTGAATCTTTTCCAAACACATCTGCGATTTTTTCTGGAAGAATTACAAGTTCAGCCGTGTTCTTGTTGGTCGTAACTCGAATGCTCTCCACGTCTCCATTTTCCACAAATTTCTGCACTTCAGTGTATGAGAAAGTCCTACTCGACGCACCAAAATCAGAAAAACTAATGAAAATTAGGAAGATTGCTATGACTATATAGACCCAAGTTAGATTGAAACTATACTTTTTCCCTCCCCCATTCTTAGTATTCTCGTTTGCCATTTGCAATTCGTTTAATGTTTATAAACTGGGACTACAAAAGATCTGGGATTTCCTCAGTCTTCGCATCTTCCCATAAGCCCTCCAAATTGTAGAAACTACGCACCTCTGGCTGAAACACATGGACTACCACTTCTCCATAGTCCATCGCTATCCACTGCGCATTATCGTAACCATCTACAAAATAAGGCTTCACCTTAATCTGCTCTCTTACATAATCTTTGATGGAATCAGCGATAGATGCAACATGCGTGTTAGACCTACCCTCACAAATGACAAAGTTTTTGAAAACATAATTGTCAATGTGAGACATGTCCACCTTAGTTATTTTCAGTCCCTTTACATCTTGAATTCCTTCAACGATTTTATTAATCAACAAGTCTGTATCGTTAACGATTATAGCCATCCTTTATTTTTTTATTCTTTCAATAATTTATTGATCGCATTCTCTACTTTATCAAAATCAAAAGCCTTAAGTGTTGTATCCATCAACTTCTCAATTTTGTCGTTGCAGAGGTTTCCAATACTTCCCTCGTGGGTGTGATGGATATCCTTATTCGGCTTGAACGTACCTGCTTCACACTCCAAACCTACTTGCTTATAGGCATCACGGAATGGTGTTCCACTAAGTGCCAAACGATTGACCTCCTCTACACTGAAGATGAAATCGTACTTCGGATCATCCAAAATGTTCTCCTTGATTTTCACCTCTCGCATAATATGTGAAGTCATTTTCAAACAATCGCGCAACTCACCAAACACTGGAATATAAATCTCCTTGATAATCTGAAGGTCTCTGAAATATCCAGATGGAAGGTTATTCATAATCATCATGATCTGTTGCGGCAAGGTCTGAATCTTATTACACTTTGCACGAGTCAACTCAAACACATCCGGATTCTTCTTGTGTGGCATTATGCTGGATCCTGTCGTACATTCGTCAGGCAATTTAATGAAGCCAAAATTCTGACTTGTGAACATACAAGAATCAAAAGCCAATTTAGAAATCGTCGATGCGATACCTGCTAAAGCAAAAGCTACCGTCTTCTCAATTTTTCCTCGTCCCATCTGCGCATAGACAACATTGTAGTCCATTGAGTCAAATCCTAATAGATCGGTCGTCATCTGCCTATTAAGAGGGAATGAGGATCCGTAGCCTGCAGCCGAACCTAATGGGTTTCTGTTCGTCATCCTCCACGCCGCCAACAAAAGCATCATATCATCAACCAAACTCTCAGCGTAGGCTCCAAACCACAAACCAAAAGAAGACGGCATAGCAATCTGAAGGTGCGTGTAGCCAGGGAGTAATACATTCTTGTACTTATTACTCTGCTTAATGAGAATTTCAAACAATTCATAAACTGCCTCGGAGACCGACTGTATTTGCTCGCGCGTGAAGAGCTTCATATCCAGCAACACCTGATCATTACGTGATCTTCCACTATGTATTTTTTTCCCTAAATCACCCAACTTTCGTGTAAGCAACAACTCCACCTGCGAATGGACATCCTCAATGCCATCCTCAATCGTGAACTTACCAGCGATTATTGTTTGATAAATAGATCTTAATTCTCTTAACAAAATGGGCAACTCGTCTTTCCCCAACAAACCGATAGATTCCAACATAGTGATGTGTGCCATTGAACCTAACACATCGTGTTTCGCAAGGAAAAGATCCATTTCTCGGTCGCGACCCACAGTGAAGCGCACGATTTCCTCATCCGTCGCCTTTCCTTTATCCCAAAGTTTTTGAGCCATTTATCAGATTTTAATTGAAATATAGTTTTTCAAAAGCAAATATAACTTTTTCAATTGATTTTTCCGTCGTTGTTTTCGTTAAACTATGTTATAGAATGGCTTCTAATTCTTTCCTTCACATATACAACCATAATTGTTCTTTCTGTGTTGCGTCCCTTCTTCACACATACTTTACCTCTTTCAACTGTATGCGAAATGTTGTCCCTTTCCCCACTTCTGATTTCTTTACGAATATTTTCCCATGATGATACTCTTCAATAATTCTCTTGGCTAACGACAAACCTAATCCCCAACCACGCTTCTTGGTTGTGAAACCAGGATTGAAAACGGCAGAAAAATTGGATTTTGCGATTCCTTTTCCGGTATCTGTCAAATCAATGTTGATTATGCCATTGTCCACTGTAACCGTCGCCGTGATTCTTCCCTCTTTCGAAATGGCATCAATAGCGTTCTTGCACAAGTTCTCTACCACCCACTCAAACAACGGAGGATTGAGATTAACATAGATTTCCCTGTTCGTCTTGTAGTCTGCGCTAATGACAATCCTTTGCGATGTGCGTTTCTGCATATAAGCCAACGTGTTGTCTAATACTGGCTTAAGCAAGGTTGGCTGTAACTCTGGATTGGAACCAATCTTAGAGAACCGTTCTGCTATCACCTGCAAACGTTTCACATCTTTCTCCATCTCTGGCACCATATCCTTGGGCAGCTCCCCCTCCTTGATAATCTCTAACCACGCCATCAGCGAGGATATGGGAGTACCCAACTGATGTGCCGTCTCTTTTGACAATCCTACCCACAAACGATTCTGCTCCGAACGTTTAGCACTTGAAAAAAAGAAAAAAAGAATGCTGAAAAATCCTACAATCAATCCAAATTGAATGTATGGATAAAGAGACAATTGTTTGAGCAAAACGGAATCGTCATAGTAGATATATTGGTTATACCCATCTTCTATCTCCAAAACAATAGGTTCCTGCGAGTTCTTAAGGGCTTGTAGTTTCTCCTGCAAATACTGCAAAGTGTCTTCCGATTGTCTTATGTGAAAATTTCTAAAGGAAATGACCTCATCGCAATCGTCCGCTATCATCACAGGAATACTATGATTTCCCTCTATAACCTTCAAAGCAAACGATAGATCCATACCAGACGACGCATTCGTAACAATCATTTTTGTCGCATCTGCCCACAATTCTATACGATGTCGCTCCTCGTCTGCCATCTCCTGCACCAACCGATTGGTGAAGAAAATAGACATTGTAACGATGATAATCGCCACAATTGAAAATCCGATTCGGACTTTGTAAAAATTGTCAAACGTAATCTGCATAGGCATAATGCATTATCGCATACTTATCATCAACCACACATATTTCATCTATACTTTCCTTCGTCGCAATCGTCTAAAATGCTGAGATAACTGTTATAGCGTGTTTCACTGATATAATGTTCCTCTAAAGCCCTACGAACAGCACAACCAGGTTCTTTGATATGCAAGCAATTACCATATTTACATTCCGCAGAAAACTTAAATATTTCTGGGAAATAATGGTCTACTTCCTCCTTCTGAAAGTCAATCGTTCCAAATCCTTTGATGCCTGGCGTGTCAATAAGATAACTATCTTTTTCTATCTCATACATCTCCGAGAAGGTAGTGGTATGCATCCCTTTGTTATGGACATCCGAAATCTGTCCTATTCGTGCCACCTGCGTCGCCGATAACGCATTAATGAGAGATGACTTGCCCACACCCGAATTGCCTGAAAGTAGCGATGTCTTGCCTCGCATAATATTCCTCAGCTGTTCTATACCTTCTCCTGTTTGTGCCGAAACGCAAATCGATTTGTACCCCACCGTATCGTAGAGATATCGCAATGCTTCCATATACTCTTTTTCGTCATCCGTATATAAATCTATCTTGTTGATGACGAGGATGGTAGGTACTTGATAAGCTTCAGCGGTTGCCAACACACGATCAATAAAGACAGTGGAAGTTTCCGGGTGGTTAATGGTGATCGTGAGCAACAACTGATCAAGGTTTGCTGCAATAATATGCAGCTGCTTCGACAGATTAGCAGGTCTTCTGACAATATAGTTCTTCCGTTCTTCTATCTCCGTAATCCATCCTACACCATCTGCCATCACATCAAAACGAACCCGATCGCCTACAGCAACCGGGTTGGTACTTTTCAATCCTTTGATGCGGAAATTACCTTTGATACGACACTCAACAAACTCACCCCCAGCGGTTTTTACCCAAAAACTGCTTCCTGTGTTCTTTACGATAATTCCTATCATTAGCAAAACCTTGACTTAAACTGTCATGATTTCTTTTTCCTTAGCGGCTAATATCTCTTCGACTTTCTTCACATACTTGTCGTGTATTTTTTGCACTTCACCCTCTGCATCTTTCTCTGCGTCTTCTGCCAAACCATTCTTCATCTCTTTCTTCAACCCCTCAATGGCATCGCGTCGTGCGTTACGAATACTGATCTTTGCCTCTTCGCCTTCAGCACGTGTCTGCTTAACAAGTTGCTTTCTTCTATCTTCCGTCAATGGAGGTATAGCCAAGCGAATGAGTTCTCCGTTGTTTTCTGGTGTAATTCCCACCTCCGAGTTCATAATCGCTTTCTCTATCACAGATATCATTTTCTTCTCCCAAGGCTGAATGGCGATAGTGCGAGCATCTGGTGTTGTGATCGTAGCAACTCCAGACAATGGCACTACACTCCCATAATAGTCTACACGAATAGGATCCAAAATGCGTGGATTTGCTTTCCCAGCGCGAATGTGTGCCAATGCATCGTCTAAGTGAGAGACCGTCTGCTCCATTTTAGCCTCTGCTGCTTTGTAATATTCTTTTACCTCTGCCATTTTCTTTTCAATATTTAATTGTTTTTTTTATGAGTGCGCAAAATTAGTTTTTTTTGCGCACTTTTCATCTATTTTGCTTCAACTCTCAATGTTCCCTCTTCAATTGAAGCCCATTCCGCTTTTTGCAAGGTCTTCTTACGTGGCAAGATTGGTTCTCCTTTTACATCTGTTAATCCTCTCTTCGCTAAGATTCTAACGGAGACAACACCATCAGCTACTATCTTCACATCTTCGTAAATGCAAGGAATGACAATCTTTCCATTTTTGTCTATTACCCCCCAACGATTCACTATCTTGACTGGTGCGTAACCATTCTCGAACGAACCAACTTGATCAAGTATATAAGCCGTCAATGCTTTGCCATTGTTATTGAATAGACTATATTTTCCATTCTTCTCCTTCACCGTCACAAACGAGGAAAGATTTTTTAGCGACAAGCTCTCGCCACTAACTGAATAATAAAATTCGCCACCATTGGCATCCAACACATTGTCTTTTAGTTCAACCGTCTTAAATCGACAATCCACCACCTGCTTCCTCTCCGTCAGATTATAGACTCCTTTCACACCATTTTTTGTAACATAACAAAGTTGCTCTATCTTGCCATCTTTCATGGCCGTGAAAAAATCAATCGACGTATATTCGCATGGCAACAAAAATTTGCCATCTGCATAAATTCCTTTTTTATCAGATTTTGAAACAATGGCTATTTTCTTGCGATAGTCGTATTCAATTTCATCATAAATGAACGGCAACGCCTCTTTGCCTGTTTTATCTATCAATCCGTATTTGCCACCTTTCTGCACGCGAGCCGTTCCCCATACGAAAGCGGACGCATCTTCATATTGTGGCTTTACGACATCCTTACCATCTAAATTGATAAAGCCAAACTTTCCGCCTTTCAAAACGGGTATAGGATCTCCTTTCTCTGAATTGCGATAAGACCAACGTTCATGATCGTCAGAAAAACTATACTCATATTTTGGTGAGAAAAGAACCAAGTCTTGCGCCACAAACCCCCATTTTCCCTTGTGAACAACAGGACAAACGCCATTTTGAAAAGTCGATGCATCGTCATATTCAGGCTCTGACACCACCTTCCCCGTTTGATCTATGAAATTCCATACTAACTGTCCTTTCTTGCGCATTCCAACGCATGTATAGGTATAATTAAATGGTTTGGCTGCTTCATATTGACAAGGAACGACAACCCTGCCCGTTGTATCGGCAAACCCGACCAAACCATTCTTTTTTATATAGAATAATTCCGTACCTTCTTTTCCTATCTCATCATACTCAGATGGCAAAACCTGTGTTCCATCTGTCTTACAAACACCATATTTGCCATTCTTCTCTACAATAAAATACTCTACGGGACCTAAATACGGACCTTCAATATTGTCATATTCACATCCTAATATTTCTTTCCCTTCTTTCGTGAAAACACCATCAAACACCTGAATCATTCCGTATTTCTTTCCCCCATTGTTTGGTCGAGCCGTTACAATAGAGTAGCCGTTTTTAAATTCGCCTATCGACTCATACGGTGCTTCCGCCAAAGAATACATCCGTTTAGCCGTCAGTTTTTTCAGCTGTTCAGTTGCGCTTACCTTCTCTATAGAAATTGAATCTTTCTTCACTGAATCGGCTACCAAATTTCTATCTGGATATGTTTCCTGATACTCTTTTAATGCTTTCTGCTCTTCTTTCCCATACGAGTTTCCATCTTTATCAATGAAAATCCACGCTCCATCTTTATGTATCTTACACAATCCATTCTCTTGAAAAGATGGCGTCCCAACATTGTCATATTCAAAAGGAATAGCAATCAAACCATACTCATTGACGAAACCAACAGAATCAGACTCATTAATCACTGCCGCCATACCATTTGAGAAAGGATAAACCTTTTTATAACCAAACGGAACTACCTGCTCGTTGTTATAGTTGATGTAGCCCCAAAGTCCATCTTTCTTTACAGCAGACAGACTGTTATGGAAATCGTTCGCCTCGTCAAACTGACATGGAATCACCTCTTCAGCTTTTTCATTGACAAATCCATACTTCCCATTTTTCTTCACCTTCATCCTTCCATTGTAAAACCGATAAGAATCTGCTGTTCCATCTTTCTCATAAGTCGGCTCTAACACCACCTCTCCATCATAATCAACAAATCCCATCAACGCCCCTTGAAAGACAGGAATGACACCCTTGGCAGGTAAACCCACTTCCGTATATCTCACTGTGGCTACACGCATACCCAACGTAATAGGGATTGTCTCGTATTGTTGCGAATAGACAGCCGAAGTCGCTGCTATCGCCAAAATAAAAGTTATTTTCTTTAATCCGTTCATCTTATATTTTGTGTTTACCATCTACTTTCCTTCAACACACAACACACAAATTTAGATAAAATCTTTTAAAATGTATGTGTAATTCAAATTTCAAATCTTGCTTTAACCAATTCGTCCTCAAATTCTTTGGCGTTATCGCAATAAAAACTTAATTTCGCAACAATTAGAATTTGTATTGGAAAAGAAAAATGTTGGCATAAAACTTCCTAAAGCCATATTAGGGCAGCCATTAATGGACTGAATTTTTTTATAACATATAAAACATAATCAAAAAGAAATGGGAAAATTTAAATTTTTACTCAATGCACTGGTAGCAAGTGCTGTGGTAGTGGCAACAATGGCATCTTGTAAAGAAGAGGTTGAACCTACAGAATTGAGCGAGGAAGCAATGTCAACAAAGGCAACTGTAAAGGGATTTGTCCAGTACCAGTACAGTTCCGGAGGAACTTCATCAATAGCGGAAGTAGCTCCAAAAGGCACTGTAGTTTTCTTAGAGTGTACTGTAAAGAACGACACAACGACTGTAACCTACACAAAAGAAGCATTGGTTGGCAAAAATGGAGACTATACTGCCAACCTCTTCATTCCAACAGGACAAAAAGCCTCTGTCCGCGTCTACTCCAATTTCACAGCAGACGATTACGCCACGCAGTGGGCATCTGCCTCCAGTTCTACTGTAGCGAAGAATTTCTTCGGGGAAAAGACTGTTTCAGTCGCTTTCGGGCAGACTGTCGTTTGTAGTCTCGTTGCTACTGCAGACGGAACGGTAGACGAAGCATTCTTTGACAAATAACTCTCAAGGCAAATTTCTAAAAGAAAAGGAAATGAGGAAAATAGCAATAGCATGTGCTTTCTTGTGCCTTGGGATGGGCGCAATCGCGCAAAATTCAAGTGATAACGGTTCTCAGAAGAGTTTCGCGAAACCGACAGGTGGAGACTTCTCTATTGGCATCCGTTTCAATCCGATTGCTGCTAGCAAGGCAAGCGACATGGTGCAGACCGCCGCTGGCGATTTTGTCGGCAACTCAATCAGAGACTTAGAGGATAAAGGGACTCACCCTCACCAAATGTTCTTCTTGACACAAGACCCAATGGTTTCTATCCAAGGTAAATATATGTTGTCAAGCAAAATGTCACTCCGCGCAAGCGTTGGTTTTGGAGGTGGTGTCTTCAACTATCGCGAATATGTGCAGGATGACGCTGCAAAAGCAGTCAACGAATATTCGGAGGCAGTTGTAACAGACAAAATCCGTGCGACCTACACAAATGGAGGTGTGAATCTTGGTGTTGAGTTCAACACTACTGGTCGTCTTCGTTTTGTCGGCGGTGGTAGCCTCGTCTACGCATGGGGTGGAGGCGAAATCGAATATGAATACGGCAACAAGATGACAATAGAAAACCAAAATCCTACCGTGATGGACAAAGTCACAATGGATGAGTTTGACGGAACGGCTTCCATCAAGTCTGCTCGCCCTCTTGACGCTTATAACATCGGTGTGAGCCACGGTTTCGGGTTAAGTTTGGATATGGGGGTTGAATGGCTCTTTGTAGAACACGTCTCACTCGGAGCAAGAGTCTCTTTGATCCCTGTTATGTTTGCCGTTCAACCACAAACATACAGTGTCTATGAAGGTTATGACAGCGTTTTGAACAAAGTCGTGGAATACAACCAATTAGTGAGTGAAGGAAGCTCTTATTTGCTCTACGGAACACAAAACATTAGTTTGTCGTTCTCTCTCAACTACTATTTTTGAAAATAGTTTTTAACGACGCATATAGTAGAATAGATTATTACACGAATAAGAGAAAGGGAGACTTCTATGAAGTCTCCCTTTTCTTTGTAACATATAATATTTTGAACGGACAAAGCACTATTTTTAGTAGCATCGTCTAAACATATCCCATCCATGAAAGCAAGTAGGGGGTAAGTATGGAGGTCAAAATTCCATTCAAAATCAATCCAAGACTTGAAAAAGCTCCATAGCGTGTACTAATTTCTAAGGAAGCCGACGTTCCTACAGCATGCGCCGCCGTCCCCATCGAGATACCTTGCGCTATAGGATTCTTCACAAAACCCAACTGTAAAATCTTATACCCCAACATTGCACCCAAAATGCCAGTAATGACTACAACAGCTGCCGTTAGAGATGGTATTCCTCCCACCTGAGACGTTATTTCCATGGCAATAGGTGTCGTCACCGATTTAGGTGCCAATGAGATGATCACCTCCTTCGTTGCACCTAATGTAGATGCCACAAAAACGACGGAGACAACACCAACAATGCATCCTGTCAACTGCGACAATAAAATCGGCAGAGCTTGCTTCTTTATAGCCTCAAACTGCAAATACAAAGGCACTCCCAAGGCTACTACAGCAGGTTTTAGCCAAAACTCTATGTATCGTCCTCCTTTCTCGTAGGTCTCATAGTCAATTCCAAAGACCTCCAAATAAACAATGATAACAGCAATCGTTAACAGAATGGGATTGAGCAATACAGACCCTGTCTTTTTCTGCAACATTTTAAAAAGATGATAGACCCCAAACGTGACGGCTATCAAAAAAAACTCATTTCTTAGAAAATCCATTGAACTTCCTTGCTAACTGATGAACCCAACCTGTTATCACTAATACCATCACCGTACTCACAACAGTAGCGACAAGTATCGGCAGCACCTGCGCCTTTATTATATCAAAATACAACATAATTGCCACTCCTGGTGGAATGAAAAAAAACGCCAAATTAGAGGTCAAGAAATCGGCAATGCCTTTCACCCACTCTAATTTAACAATGCCTGCCTTGAGTAACGCTGTCAACATAAGTAGTCCGATAACACTTGATGGGAGACTGACTCCCGTCAAGTAAACGACCAACTCTCCAAAAGCCAAACAACCAAAAATAATAAAACATTGTAGAATTACACCCTTCATACACATTTTGGATTATAATAACACATTTACACATCTTTCAAACAAGACAATAAAAAAGGAGAACAGCCTTTGACTATTCTCCATTCATCTTTTCAGGCTTCTGTTCCTATTTTTCCAAGAACCGTTTGTTCAAAAAAACATACAAAATGACTCCTGCCACCATCAAGAAACCTGAGGTTAACAATGCAGAGTTTGAACTAAACGCACCGAAATAATACATCATAAGGATTGCTGCGCCTATAATGACAACAAACACACCCAAATATCTCATAAAACTGCCCATATTCTATGTATTTTTTTATTACTATTCTATAGATACAATCACTTGCAAAGAACGGATATTTTTTCCGTTAAAAAAAATTTTAAGGGCTAAAATCGCTGTTTTTTCTTTTGTAGTTGATGCCTACACAAAATATTCTAAATTACTTACCTCTCCTACACAATTTCTGGCCACAGAAATCTTTTCTTCATCCTTATCTGTCGCCATAATGTGCAAACGTTTCTTCACCAAAGCCGCCAATAACACTTTTTCTCCGTAGCCACAGTCTTTTATGATTATTTCACCCTCGTTAGGCAAACTATCTACCCAATCAAGTGTATTCTGAGAATAAAGATTTTTCTTCACTTCTTTGGCAACCGATGCCCCCTTATAGAGATATTGATGGTAGACGTAATCTTGAAAATATGCAGCAGTCTCGATTTCATCAGAGATTTTGGCATATTGTTCAATGTAATATTTATGTACGGCTTGACTTGCCTTGCGTGGGTCTTTACCTTTTATCATTTCGTTCTCACTCGTGATTGGCGGCAATATTCTGACATCAATACGTCCTTTTCTCAACAAAAACTCTTTCTTCGGGAAAACATGATTAATTCCATGAATTAAGATCGGTACGACATCTACATTAAATTTTTGTGCAAGATGGAACGCACCTTGATGGAATCGCAATATCTTTCCTGTTTCCGACCGTGTACCCTCTGGGAAGACCAATATTGAGTAACCTCGGTCTATAGCAGACTGTAAGGTTTCGAGGCTATCTTCTATACCGTTACTTATCGGATAATACTCTGCAAACCGAATAATATTACCGTAAAACGGACAATTCCACACCCATTTGTTCGTGAGACATATAATTTTCGGATTGAGCAACAACGTGTACATCAAATCTAAATGCGATTGATGATTACATATCAAGATAGAGGGCTTCTCAAAATTATAGTCCCCTAAATTCTCAACATGATATTCTACACCCGGCAACCACTGCGCAAATTTTCGGAAAATCCACGAAATCATCCGATGAAAACGTAATTTATTAGTTTCACTTTTTCCGCCTATCACCAACAATGCAAAACCTATCAACGTATAAATCAAACTGAAGAAAACAAAAACAGTAAAACTCACCACCGTCTTCGTCAAATTACAGAGTGTTATCGGCATAATACGATTTTCTGCTCCTCTTTTTGTCAACCATTTGAAGAGTAACGGAGGAAACAAATAGGTCATCAAGATAACAGAACTCATTCCCACAATCGTAACCTCAGCTAACGATTTCAATGCAGGATGTTTAGCAAAAATCAATGCTCCAATACCGATAAACATGATAAGAGAAGAAAGGGCAACAGATCGCTTATATGACACCAAAACCTTCTTCCTATGAGCATACTCATACATCAATCCTTCCGTAACAAAAATCGTGTAGTCATCTCCTTGACCAAAGATAAACGTAGCCAATATAATATTTACAATGTTAAATTGAATATCAAACAAGTCCATCAAGCCTAAAATCCAAAACCACGCCACTGTTAACGGCACCATCGCAATAAGTGTCAATTCAATCCTCCCAAAAGAGAACCATAAAAAGAAAAAGACGATGAAAGCACAGATAAACAGCACCAAATTGAAATCGTTTGACAGACCCTCTAACATCTGATCAATTAAGAATTTCTCTCCAAATGCGAAAGTCTCTGGCGCAAGTTGGTTAAGAGCTTTTTGCAACGAGTCGGTTCTTTCTTTTTCGCAGCTCAAAGTAGTATAAAGCAAACACTTTTCTTCCGAATCTGATATATATAAATTAGTCAATGCATTTTCTATCACCGAGAAATCAGGCGAGATTTTATCTTCTATTGCTGTGTCTATTTTCTTGATGAAAGCGTTGAAAAATTCTTGCGGAAAATCAATTTCTTCACCTACCATAATCATCAAGGGTGTCGCCTTTTCTTTGTTTTTCATCCAATAACGATTCCATGTCTCTATTCGTTCTCTTTGCAATTTTCGAGACGGAGAGAAACAAGATATACCAGACACACACTTCACATCATACTTTTCACATACCGTATCAAGCGATTGCTTTATCTGCTCATATTTTTGCAAAGTTGCCTCTTTGTTCGCTCCTTCGCACACGAAATAAGTCTTTTGCAAGGTATCGCTTGTCTGTTCAATGAGTTTATGCAATTCAGACCTTTGCGAATCCGTCATATAGTTAATCTTATGCAAATCGGCATCAAACGAGGTTCGCAGACTCAAAATCGCCAATGGAACCGTAAGAATAACAACTGCCAAAACAATGTATTTGTTTTCTTCTAACGAAAAATTAGCAATTCTTGTCAAGAAATTATCTTCCGAGACAGGTCTTTTAAAAAGACTTTTCTTGAAGAGATGCGGCATGAACACCAACACAAAAATAATGGTTCCAACAAGTAAAACAGCGGCGAAAACACCCATATCCTCCATCGCTGTCGAATTGATGAAAGTGATGCTAAGAAACGCACCCACCGTTGTGATATTTCCGATGACAAGTGGCGACGAGATCTCTCTTATCGTCTCTTCTCTTGTTTTACCTTCTCTCAAATGTGCCAAGAAGTGCAACGGATAATTAGCGGCTATACCAACTATGATAGAACCGATACCCACTGCAATCACCGAGATGCTTTCTCGGAAAACAGACAGCACCGCTAAGGCCATCAACGCACCGAAAGCAATTGAAAACAGCAAAAGCACGACCGATCGTATATCTCTGAAAAAATAGAGCAACAATACAATTATCAACACCAAAGCCAAAACAGATGTAACAATCGTATCTGTTTTTATTTGTTCTGCATTTCCTATCGAAATATCTGACGCACCGATATGACTAATTTTGCAAACTCCATTTTTTTCAATGGATTGAGCCGTTTCTTCAATAATGTTGAGCCACTGCTTATTGAGCATTGTCTCACTAGACGGCACAAGAGATGTCAGCGTTACAACAGCCTCCTTATCCTCTTTATCAAACACATAGCCATTATATTGTTGGAAGGTATTTTTCTGATATGCATTCTGTAAATTCTTCAGAATCGATGCCGATATATGTAAGGGATCATTTACTAACATATTTTGCAACATGCCACCCGTTGGAGAATAAAGCAAATCACGAGTCCAAGTCAATTCATTTTTTAACCGTAATGTATCGGAAAACAGAGTGTCCAAACGTGCATAATCCTTTTCTTCCATAAAATAAGGAAGATTTTCCACGATAAAATCGGACATTCTCGATATATCATCCGAAGATACTTTATAGAAAATATCATTTGTCAGTTGTGTCGTATCTTTATCTTTCAGTTGTGCGACAAATCGCTCTACACACGCACAAAGCGTATCATTGCCACATTTTGCGCTATCTTTTAACGAGAAGAAAACAACAATTTTATTGGTTGTGTTCAAATGCTGATAAGCATAGATAATGCGATCTGTCTTTTCACTCTTTGGCAGAAACGCACCAATATCTTCCGAGAATCTTGCACATTTAAAAACAGCAATGAACATAATAGCCAAACACGCAAACAAAATCAACTTTGTCTTGGCTGATGATCGATCAAAGTTTCTATAGATTTTCAAAAGGATTTCCTTCATTTTATCATTTTTTTATTTTTCTAACCATCCATCTTATCGCCATTGATGGATAACCATAAACGACCGCGAGAAGAAAAAGCAACGTGTTCAGCAGACTTATTCGGAAGAAATCCTTTCCAGGACGAAAATGAGACACTCGCTCCTCTTTAGGCGGGTAATAAACATGTATTGAAATAGGTTTTAGGGGCACTAATTTCCACGCACATCTCACTAAAAGTTCTAACTCTGCTTCATATCTTTTGTTAAATGGTGTGATGAAACCGATACTTTTTAATGGATAAAGCCTATAGCCAGTTTGCGTGTCAGGCAATTTTTGTAAAGTCTGGACATGAAACCAAAAATTTGAAAATCTGTTGGCAAAATTGTTGCCTGACGGCATATTAGGATTATCAAAAGACCGACTTCCAATGATAAACGCATTGGGGTTTTCCTTGTGAGCCTCAACGAACAGCAATAAATCAGAAAATTTATGCTGACCGTCTGAGTCTAATGTGATAACACTCTCTAATCCCAACCTTTTTGCTTTTTTGAAACCTTCTTTCAGTGCATTTCCCTTTCCTTTGTTCGGAGTATAAGAAACCAATTGAAGCTTACCTTTCCAACGTGATAATATTTCACCTGTTTGATCTGTCGATCCGTCATTTACCAAAATTACAGTGTTACAATAGCGCAAAGACTCTTCTATAACCGCTTCAAGAGTTTTTGCATTATTGTAAGTAGGGATGAGCAACGCAATTTTATTTTCATTCAAGTAGGTTTTGACGTCTTCTATTGTCATGGAATAACACAATTTGCTTTACCGTTCTACAAAAAAAAGCTTTGCCTTACAATGTGTTCTCTCTTCAGAAGTAACACTTGCGTTGACTAACCATTTGTCTTCTATCTCATTCATCTTTATAATCAACCTGTATTTCTCGTTAGTTTTAGGGAACACTGGGGTAATAAACTTCATCAATGACACATTGGAAATCCGCATATTTCTTCCTAAGCTATCCTCAACTGCCTTAAGAATAATATCAGACAAGCAAGAACCTGGAAGAATAGGATATGTCGGGAAATGAGCAGCGAAAAGTGGATGTTCAGGCTCTAACACAAACGAATATGCATCCTCTGTTTTTTCAAGATGAAAGAATGACGAGCTTTTCATTTTTACCTTTTTATTTAATCATAAAATAAGACCCTATCATTATAAAAAAAACGCCAATCCACCGAGAAAATGAAATGGTTTCATGTAAGATAAAAATGCCTAACAGCATACCGAAGACATAACTTAGACTAGTTAGAGGATAGGCTATCGACAAAGGATAATGTTTCAAAATATACATCCATAAAAGCGTCGCCGACCCCATAGTAAGTCCTACTAAAGGCCACCACCAATTCGTGAGTTGCTCACATATCTGACTCCATGTCCAGGAAAAGTTCTCTGCTTTCTGCACCGCCTGCTTCAAGCACAACTGTCCCGAAGATAGTAAAAGAGACTGAATTGCGGATAGAACAAGAAGTTTTATCATTCTTTGAGAAGCGTTAATGAATATTCTGACTTATTATACTGATTAATCACCAGCAACGATCGTGGTTTTTCTATTCTCTTACAATCTGTTGTGAGAAATTCAGGCACATATTCTTGATACAAACATTGCGCCGCCACATACACTCCCATAGCCGACATAGTAAACGAATCGCCAAAGAGGTGTTTATAAAGGATTGTCTTCCCGTTCAACCCAAGCACATTCAAAATCCTATCATACTCCTCTCCATTCTCTTTATCTCCATTTTTTCCAACCACGACTCCGTCTATTTCTTCTCTTTTCAAGCTACCACGTTCTATCAATAGAGCCAAATCGGAACGAAGAACTTCATCCGTTGGCAAATGCCTTATACGTATGTCAACGACCTCACAAATTGTATGACTTGATCTTCTATCACACAACAACAAACTCACAGAATTTTCGCCTGAAAATGTTCCTGCACTTTTATTTTGTGTATAGTCTTCCTTCGCAGGAACCTCTCTTTTCCATTGTCCTATTTGTCGGTACATCTCAAAATAGGCTTCTGTCATCTCATCTACTCCGTTCACAAGCGCAGAATGTATCTTTCCACGTTCCAACTGAACGATTGCATCCAACAAAGCAGAATCAAACGAGATGCCACAATGAGAATAGGTCGTATTGTAGCCATGACATTTCAATGCAATAGCCACCTGCGAGCCAACCGTATTATGGGTGGAGTGAATAAAATTTGTGGGCGATAAGTTTTGTTCATTATCGTCAATCATTGCGTTCAAGAATTTTTCAGTACTACCGATACAGCCCAATCCTGTACCCGTCAACACCGCATCTGGAACAATATCTCCTATCTCCCTAACACATGAAAGTGCCGATGAAATGGAACATTTTAACAATGAGCCCATCCTTCTTGAGACATTCGGTGATAGGAAAGGTTTGAAATCGGGCGTGACAAAACGACTATGAAGAGTATCTACCCACTGAGGGTTCGTCATCCATTCATCACAAAGAGGCTTCTGGTTAGAAATCTGTTTCGCACTATCTATAAAAAAGCCCATGGTTTACTTTATCGTTTTATTATCAAACTTTGCTATCAAATTAATTCTGTCTGTCTATCATTATATTTTGAGAAAATACAAGTAGTATCATTTCCACCAAAGCCAAATGAATTAGACATCACATGTCTAAGATTTGCTTTTTGACAATTCTTCTCTGGACATAAGCCTGTCTCCACGATTGGATTTTCAAACTCAGTGTTGCCTGGAATGAAACCGTACTGAAGAGCAAGAATTGAAAAAACCGCCTCCAAGCCTCCTGCTGCACTCGTGGTATGACCAGTGTATGATTTTGTTGATGAAAACGGTGGTATTTGATTGCCAAAGACCTTTTTTAACGCTATACTTTCATGCAAATCATTATCTCCTGTTCCTGTTCCATGTACATTGATGTAACTAATATCAGAAGGAGATAGTCCCGCCTCATCCAAAGCACGCATCATAGCCATACATTCGCCCACGCTCTCAGGCGAAGTGGCTGTTTGATGATACGCATCGCACTGATTTGCATATCCTGTCAATTCACAGAGAATCTCTGCACCCCGCTCTTTCGCCTCATCTTCTCTTTCAAGAACAAGATACGCCGCACCCTCACCTAAATTCAATCCTGCATTATCTCTATCAAAAGGACGGCACGGCTGATGTTCCAAAATCATCAACGAGTTGAATCCATTCAAGTGAAATTTACTAATTGACTCAGATCCTCCGACAATCGCCGCTTTTACACGCCCACTCTTGATGAGTTCTGCACCCAAAACAATCGAATTTGCGGCCGATGAGCATGCGGTAGATATAGTTGTCACGAAATCAAACCGACCAAAAACACGACTCGCATAATCAGTCCCGTAACCACAATCATGCGCTTTAATGTATTCAGTATGTTTTCCCTCAAAAAATTCTCTATAATACCGCTCACTCTTTTCCATTCCCCCCACTGTCGTACCGCTGATAAATGCGGTCGGTACAGCATCTGTAAGTCCAGAATTTTTTATGGCTTCTTTCAATGCGATAATCGCCAAAAGAGGATTACGTGTAACCAATGCTTCAGAAGAGACATCCGCCAATTTACGCAATTGAATCTCGTCCATCTTAATCTCTCCACAAGGAAGTTCCTTATGGTATGTGTCAAGATAGTCTACCGTACCAATTGCTTTCCGACCTTCCAAAAGTGCATTTTTATTGGCTTCAACTCCGACACCTAAAGAAGATATAATTCCATACCCTGTTACAACAATTCTATCGAGCATTCTATTTTGTTCTGTTCTTTGTGATATATTCAGCCATCACACGAATAGATTTAAAGATATCCTTCCCTTCCTGAGCATTTTTAAGTTTGATGCCATAGTTCTTTTCTAACAAGACAATCAATTCCAATGCATCAATAGAATCTAATCCTAAACCTTCTCCAAACAAAGGTGCGTTTTCATCAATGTCTGCAGGAGTCATCTCTTCCAAATTCAACACTTCAATAAGTTCTTTCTTTAATTCAAGTATAAGTTCGTCCATTTTATAGATTTTTGTTTTTTCGTTTTCTATGCTTTCTCTACAAAAATAAAAATTTATTTTCTTTCACTCGTAGAGTATTCGATTCAATAGTATTTTTCCACATTCTCTTTCGTCCACAAAGCAATGTTATCACTTTCCTCTTCTGTTGAGACGTGAAACAACAATGTGTCGCACACACCATCTAAATAGTTTACCCAACCAATTAAAAGGTTATCAATTTGCTTCTCTGGCAACAAACTCGTCAGTCCCACTTGATAGATCTCGTCCGCATCAAATTTTGGAAGAATATACGAACAACTTTCACCTTTCAACTTATGACGGATAGCAATCTCGCCCGTTACTATATTCGCTAACGTATAGACGAAAACAGATGGACTAGGAAAATAGTTATCTACATCTTTTATTGTCTCTTGATAGGCTTTGTCATTATCCAACGACGAACAATTATTGAAAACAATCACTGACCAATCAGGATGCCCGTCTTCCTCTACTTGCATATCACTTGCTCGCACAACAAACTCCGCAGCTAAAAATCCCACTTTGCAGAGATTGTCCATTTTGAAAAATTTCGGATATTGAATACCCAAATGACGATAGATACTAGTCAGCCAACCTTCGTTTCGTGTGATCATAATCTCTTTTTGATTAATTTTCACACTATCCGAGGTAATTCTTACCACAGTTTTTATATAAGGAGCTTTACTCATTTCTCAAACTCTATATCAATTACTTTATATCCTAAAGCATAAAACATACTACGGAATTGATTCTCTGCATTTTCTTTTGCAGCAACTACGTTTTCCTCGGTCAAAGCGTCCTTTTTCATTCTTTTCTTGGCATTTTGATACATTCCTTCTTTCAAAGTCGCCGATACCTTTCCAGATTCGTAGAAAACGCGTGTTTTCGTGTCGTCGATGATATTTTTATCTAACAAAGTGATTTTAGGCAGTTGGATTTCTGCGGTATCGCCATGACAATTAAGCCAATTCTCTTTTACGTTTTTCATATCAATGCCTAAACGAGCAGTTCCAGTGTAAATACGAGTTGACCGCGTTCCTGAGAAAGTTTTTTTCAATGTTGTGTCTACAACCTCCTCTAACTGCACGGTGAGGAACTCCCACTCCGCTACCTCCTGAATCGAAGTTATCGTGGTTGGCGTTTCTTGAATTTTTTGCCCTTTTTCATCTTCCTTTCCGCTACAATTATGCATAATAAGATAAAAAATCAAGCAAACAGCCAAAAGAATCCAAAACAACGGTGTCTTCATCATCTCAACAGTGAGTTGCGTGGACCCCTTTGCACTTTTTCTTGTCTTTGTTGATGTATTATTTCTCTTTGTTGCCATATCTTCTTATTTTCAATCCTTGTTAGTTCTTCTTCGGCAATGATATTAACCCATGAATAGTTTGCTCCGATTTCTTATTTTCTTCGATTTTATCGGGGAATTTCAGTGTAATATTAGAAGGTTTGTAACCTGCCGACTCTAAGATAGGCAGCAAAACATTATATGCTGAAACCCGACTCTTATCAATGATGTCACTTCCAGCCATACTTTGCAATATACTCGCTCTACCTTGTTGAATGAAAGACTCTTTCTCTTCCGGTGTGAAATCAGACCTATTCCACGAAACAAAAGCTTTCTCGTTTTCATAGTCTATTTTTGAAGATGTCATTTCAATGTTAGGCTGTGGCAAAACAATTGTTATCCGCTCTCCATCAATTTTCACGTCTTCATCAGAGAATTTTGAAAAATCAATATAGGCTTTTACAACCGCATCTATGGGAATTAAGATTTTACGATCTCCTGGAATCGGAATAGAAAACTCTTCATTAAACACAGAACCTTTCAGTGCATTGGCATCTTCGTATGTCAAAATCTTATGTACATTATACTGCGTAGTATAGAGTTTTGAGCAACTCGAAATCCTCTGCGTCAACGTCGGTTGTTCTTGCGTTGCTACATTCTCTTTGTCCTCATTTCCACAACTTGTCATTAGAGTAACAAGCAACAAAATCGTCAATGTCGCAATTCGTAATTTTTTCATATAAACCTCATTCATTTTATTCAGTATTTCACCCATAGATGATAGCAGCATTGCTACCCCCAAATCCAGAAATGATTTTTAAAAAAGAGTCTCCCTTATTCGAATCTAAAAGTTCATGCGCAATAGTAATCTTCTTAACTGTTCCCTCCTCATCAAAACCGCATGTTGACAAAATCTTTTTTTCTTGTAAAGCACAACCCGACAAAATACATTCCAACACACCAGCCGCTCCTAACGTATGCCCAAAATATCCTTTTAAACTATTTGTCGGAATATTTTGAAGATCACTCCGAAATATTGCCCAAGACTCCATATCGTCGTTGTAAAGAGTGGCTGTACCATGAGCATTAATGAACGAAAGTGTTCTTCCTTCAACACTCTTATTTCTTAAAGCAGACTTTATGGAGAGAAAAAGTCCTTCACCAGTTCTCGAAGGACCAGATATATGATTGGCGTCATTTCGATTGCCTGAACCCAAAATTGACAAGCAACCATCAATCGGGCTTTCAGATTTTTCCAAGACAATCGTAGCAGCAGCCTCACCTAAATTCAGTCCACAGCGGTTTTTATCAAATGGTTTGCAACGTTGTGAGGACAAGGCCTTAAACGACTGAAATCCAGAAACTATGAACTTACACAGCACCTCCGCCCCAATAACTACAGCATACCTATATTTATCACTTCTTTTTAATTTTTCATCAGCATAGATTTGCGCAGCAACCCCCGAAGTACAAGCGTTACTCACCACCACCACTCCATTAGGGTTTCCAAAAAAATCTCCTATCATCTGAGCAGAAACGCTCATATCAACTCTATTACTATCGAATCCATCTGGATTTTCCAACAATTCTATATTACCTTTCGTAGTCGAAAGGACAAAGAAAAGGTCAGGACGACTTGAATCAATACCCAGCTTTTCTAATGCATAAAATGCCGATAAAATCGCTATTTTTTCAAAATAGGTATAACGTATTTTTCCACTATAAAGAGATAAAAACAAAGAATCAATAAGTTCACGTTCCAACAGCGAACCAAAGAAAGGTTCTGGCAAACCGAATATACAATCATGTAATTTCGCCTTACAATCACCTCGTTTTATCGCCTCATAAACCTCCTTCGAGGTTTGACCCAAAGGGGATATAATGTTATCACCAATCTTATATGAACGACATTCTGACATTTTTCACTTATTTCTTAATTAATTTTAGAAAGGCGAATCTGACAAAACAACCTGCATCTCACCTCTTGCAATGACTTCGTCATCCACTTTTGCAACCACATTGTATGAACTCATATTATCAAAGACAAACTTCTCCTCCGCTTCAGTTGTCAACATCTCTCCGACACATACCTTTCGATGAATTTCACACTGCTTCACCGCTGCAACCAATCCAATATTGATTTTATTGCTCTTTCGTATATGAATCTCCACGAAGCCAATATGAGCAGCACACGTTTGCGCCAAATTTTCCAACAATCCACCTTCCGTCAATTCACCATCTGAAACTGTAACACAATCATCATAAACCACAAATTGAGTTACACATTTTTTTTCACTTCCAACACAAATCTTATCCACCAAAATGAATGGACGTTGTTGCGGTAGGTATCGATCAATTGGAAGAATTTTTATGGATTCCATCAGGACTTTCTTATCTAATCTTTTTTTTACAAGCAATCAAACTATGTCCTTGACCTAACCCATCATGAACCTTCTCAATTTCCAACCCAGCATTTTCAATGCAACGGAACAAATCTTCGGAATAAAACATCTTGCTGTTTCCATTTGCCATCGCCGTGAAATAGATGCTCGTTTGCGCTAAACAATATGAGGCAGTCTCAAATCGCTGACGATCCCATAGCGTCTCCATTATATAAAGCCGAACATTTTCACCCATACTTTCAGCTGCTCTTGTAAGAATACTCTCTACTTGTTCTACACTGAAACAATCCAAAAACTGACTCATCCATATTAAATCAAACCCCTTAGGAAAAGCTGTTTTCGAATCTAACAGATTACCAGGAACTCCGTGAATTCTTTCTTTTCCCTCAACATTTTTAACCGCTTCCCTCATCAACTCCAACTGCTGAGGGAGGTCCATAATAGAAACCTCTACGTCTTTCTTGAACTTGACGCACTCCGTTGCAAACCTGCCCGTGTTTCCACCTACATCCAACAATGTTTTTGCATCATCTTTGAAAAGTATATTCAAAGCCTGCTCAAACGAGCAATCAGAATAGTAATGATCAAAACCAAACCAACTTTTCTGTGCCTCCTCAGGCAAACTTGACAATCCCTCATAAATCGTTGGCCAATCGCCAAACACTTTCAACCCTGCTGGTTTTCCCTCTTTAATAGATTCTTCCAAATGGAACAAGCCCAAATAGTTGACATCATGATTGAAATCCAGATTAACCCTCGTCATCTCATTGTTCAACAAGAACCACCCCGTTTTGGAAATGAAGAACTTGTCTTCTTTGAGGAGAATCGTTCCAATCGTGAGTGAAGACTCTAACAAACACTGTATGCCATAATGAGACAACCCCGATTTTTGTTCAATTTCTTCAAATGAAAGTCCATTCTTATTCTCATCCAACATCTTCAAAATTCCAAATTTCAACATTAAGCGAGAAACCTGGAATACAACTGGACCAAATGCTATTTCTTCAGCTCTACGTTGTGCCTCAAGAGCAGAGAAACGCTCCTTCCCATAAAATTCTTTCTGTGGAGAATTCAACTTTATCTTCATACTCAATAATAATAGTTTTTACTCTTTTTTATTTGTTGATTCATTCCAAAAAGGAAAGAAATTAAACCATTGCATCGGGTATTTCCTCAGAATCTCTTCCAATACATGCACGAAATCGGATGCCATTGCCTCCGCTCTCTTGACTGAATTCGGCAACTCTGAATGCAAATTGATCCGCTGCTCGTAGACTTTATAAGTTGTACCCTTTTCTTTCATTATAAAGAGAGACAGCACAGGAACACCCAACTGTGCGGCCAATCGGAATGTACCGATTGGAAAATCAGCGGTTCCATCCAACAAATCACAAGTTACACTCTTCGTGCTTCCCCAAAGTCGATCACTTGGTATCACAACGACTTCGCCTTTTTCAATCACTTCCTTTATCGTAAAAAGGTGAGACATATCTGGCATCACTGGAATCAAGTTTATGTTGGATGTTTCGAAAGCATCGTCCCTACGTTTCTGGAACGCAGCCCTTTCCGTCATTGAAATGATGGCATTAATTCTCTTCTTCTGTACAGGATAGCACAAACCAGATAGTTCCAAATTTCCAACATGCGCACCCACAATAAAAAAACCTTTCTCCTCACTCATCATCGACGAAATACATTTGCCCTCTCCGAGAATCTGGAATTGTTTTCTATTTCCTGCCAACAAGGCGAACTTGTCTAAAACCACCTGACCGAACAAGATATGATTTCGAAATGTTGACCATGCCGCTTTCATCGGAGGGAAATGGTGTCTTTCTCTAAAATACTGGTAAATTGCATGACGCCCTTTCTTCCCAATCAACAAATAAAACGGAATCGCCAAATACAAAATCGGATATAGCACACGAACGCTAACAAAACTTAAAACCCAGAGCAAGAAGCCTTGTCCGAATGCCCCACCTCCAGTTCTCCCATCCCACTTAGATTTACTTGAACCCTCAACACTCAGCCGATGTTTTTCCATCTCCTACATTTCAACATTAGGGGTTAATAAATCTCGAATCTCACCAAAAGCACGTTCCAAATGACTCATTTCCTTCGAAAGAAAAACATAGAAATCGTGCCATTGTTCCTTCTTATGAATATCCAAACCCGTCTGCACACGGTATATGCGAGAAACGATTGTACCACAAGATTTCTCAAAATCATGTTGCCAAATAGCATCTGCAAAATATTGGTCAAACACAACTCTGTATTTCCACACAGTATCAAAGAGCTCTTCTCGTCGACGTTGCTCGTTGAACTCTAAAATCACATACGCGCCATCACGAGTAGCATCAAACTTCAACTCTACACCTTTGATTTTTGTGTTATAGAGAATCCACTTCTTCTTGCGATACTTGAACCTTGGCAGATTCTCGCAAAAAGCATCAAATCCGTTCCAAAAATCTCTTTTTAATTGCTTGGCTTCCTCTCTTGTATACATCGTAATGGGGTTTTGCGTGCAAAAGTAAATTAATTTTGTCTATATGTGAGTAATTTAGAGTTTAATCCGATAAAAATTTCTAAATTCGCACGATGAAGTGGACTCTCAGTCCCTATAATGTCATAATAGTATATTGAATGGATAAAATTAGTTACGCATTGGGGCTTTCAATGGCATCAAACCTTCAAAATTCAGGGTTCAAAAATGTTGATTTAGAAAGCTTCATGAATGGAATGAACGCTGTTTTCCACCGTTTTCAACCCGAGATGAGTCTTGACGAGGCTCATCAAATTTTAAGTCAACATTTCGCCAAGATGCAAGCAGAGGCGGACGAAGCCAACAAAGAAGCAGGTAAAAAATTTTTGGCTGACAATGCGAAAAAAGAAGGAATTAAAGTTACCCAAAGCGGTTTGCAATACGAAGTCTTGACAGAGGGTAAAGGCGACAAACCGAAGGAAACGGACACCGTTCGTTGCCATTACGAGGGAAGGTTGATTGATGGCAATGTTTTTGACAGTTCGTTTAAAAGGAACCAACCTGCAGATTTCCCGGTCAATCAGGTAATTCCAGGATGGGTTGAGGCGTTGCAGTTAATGCCAGTTGGTTCAAAATGGAGATTATACATACCTTCTGATTTAGCATACGGAGAGCATGGAGCAGGCGACCTCATTGGTCCTAATATGACCTTGATCTTTGATGTTGAACTTTTGGAAATTTTGAAATAATCAAAAGCGTTTAATCAAAAAATATGCGAAGAGGTTTATTAATATTGGCGACATTGTCCGTCATATCTTTGAGTCCTTCTGCAATGGCGAAACCACAAAAGAAAGCGACTTCGGTGCAGATGACAGAGAAAGACTCTGCCAGTTATGCTATCGGCGTGGCCTTCGGACAAAGTGTTCGTGAGAACTTGCAACGTCTGCCTGGTGGTCCTTACAACGAGACATTGATGATGGAAGGACTGACAAAAGCGTTTAACAAGAGCGACACTGCTTCAATGACGATTCTTCCTTCTCAAGCACAAGCGTTTTTCACCACATATTTGAAAAAAGTACAAGAAGAAGCGGCAAAAAAAGCACAAGCCGACGGCATTGCCTTCTTGGAATCTAACAAAACGAAGCCAGGAGTGATGACCACCAACAGTGGACTACAGTATTTGGTGTTGACTCAAGGGAAAAGCGAGGTTAGGCCCAATGCGACAGATAAAGTAAGGGTTCACTATCACGGAACATTAATTGACGGGACTGTTTTCGACAGCTCTATCGACAGAGGTCAACCTGTCGAGTTCGAACTAAATCGTGTAATCAAAGGATGGACAGAAGGATTGCAATTGATGACAGTCGGATCAAAATTCCGTTTCTTTATACCTCAGGAGTTAGGTTACGGCGCACGTCAAGCAGGAACAATTCCTCCTTATTCAACATTGATTTTCGACGTTGAGCTTTTGGATGTGGGGAAACCAACTACAGAGCAAGGATCTAGCAACACCCCGAAATTTCAATTTCCGACATACCAAAAAAGCGGTAAATAAACCCCATTATTGAAAAATAGAAACAAAAATATAAACGTAGAATAAAAATGAAAAAATTATCCTTAATGGCAGTAGCTGTAGCTTCTGTCGGATTTATGGCCTCATGTGGTTGCGACATTGAAAACGCGAAGGTTGTATCACATATCGACACAGCCTCGTACGCTTTAGGTCTGAACCAAGGTTCAATGCTCAAGCAACAACTTGAAACATTGCCAGGAGAGAAAATCAACGTTAACGCATTCTTGTCGGGATTCGTGGCAGCAATGAAAAGCGACTCTGCCAACATCACGATGACCGATGAGCAGTGCATCAAAGTACTCCAGAACTATTTCGCAGAATTGGATTCTATCCGCCGCGATGACATGGAGAAAGAAGCGATCCGTACGAAACTACAAGCAGATAGCGCATTAGAAGCCAATAAAGCCAAAGAAGGCGTTATCGTTACAGAAAGCGGTTTGCAATACCGTGTTATTACAGAGGGAACAGGAATTCAACCAACAATTGAAGACACAGTCGTTGTGTTGTACACAGGGAAGACAATCGACGGAAAAGTGTTTGACTCAACAGACCTCCGCCAAGGGCAACCAGCAACTTTCCCTCTAAGAGGCAACATACCTGGTTTTGCAGAAGGTGTACAACTAATGAAAGAAGGGGCGAAATATGAGTTTTTGTTGCCATCAGAGTTGGCATACGGAGATAGAGGTGCAGGACCAGAGATTAAGCCAAACTCAGCTCTGTTCTTCGAAGTTGAGTTGGTAAAAGTACTTCCTGCTAAAGAAGCTCAAAAAAAGAAATAACAGGCAACTGTAAATCCAATAAAGAAGGGAGTGGCGATTAAAGCTACTCCCTTTTTGTCGATACAATATAATAGAACAAAAAACTTGACAATTTGATAAGAAAAAGTGTCATATCATAGAAAAACAATTTATATTTGTGTCAGATTGTAAACTTAAAATATGGATAAAATAGATGACTTAGACCGAGATATCTTGATGATTATAACCAAGAATGCTCGAATTCCATTTAAGGATGTAGCGGCTGAGTGTGGAGTGTCAAGAGCGGCCATCCATCAGCGGGTACAGCACTTATTTGATTTGGGAGTTATAATCGGGTCTGGATACCATGTCAACCCTAAAATTTTAGGATATCAGACGTGTACCTACATAGGCATCAAGTTGGAAAAAGGTTCTATGTACACGGAGGTAGTACCAGAATTAGAGAAGATTCCAGAAATTGTAGAGTGCCACTTTACAACAGGTCCCTACACAATGATGATCAAACTCTACGCAAGAGACAATGAACACCTGATGCAACTATTGAATGGTAAGATTCAGAGCATCAAGGGCGTGTCTGCAACGGAAACGCTTATTTGCTTAGAGCAGAGCATAAAAAGAGAGTTGCCAATATCTCTCTAAAAAAACTCCGAGAAGGAGATTATTCACATGTCCTTAAAAAAGGTCTGTGTCAAATTGACACAGACCTTTTTCGTATATAAAAATATGACTCGTCAAAAGAGAAAAGAGTAGCAAGAACACCTGCTACTCCAAACTATACATTTCATCTACTGTGATAGCACATTTCTCACCGCTATCATTCGGTTTACTCGTGGCACCACTTATGCCTGCCTGCGCTATCATAAGCAACCCCACTAAGATAGCGATCATCATGGCGACATTTCGCTTGACTCTCTGCATATCCCGGAAATTCTATTTTTTAGTGAATTTTAAATACGATTTCTCAACCTCAAGCAAGTAAACTCCGGATTTCATCGCACTCGCATCAATTTCTACACCATTTTGAGTTTTACCTGTCTTGACAATGCCACCTCCTAAATTGTAGATTGTATAAACGAAATCGTCCTGTATATCAGTTTGCAAAGAGAAATTATCCCCCACTGGATTTGGGTAAACAGATACAGAAGGTGAGGTTGCAAGAACCTTCTCATCGCCTAATCCAGAAACCTCAATTGTGGAGAAAACTATTTTGTTAACCTTGCTAAGCGCATTTAAAGCAACACCAGACCCATCTCCCGTAACATCAACAACAATATTATCGTCTGAAAAATACATCTTTCCACCGTCATACATCGTATATGTCTGTGTTCCTGTCGACAATTCCATAGTTACCTTAGTGGCAGTCTCTGCATTAGCCGACAAGACAGCCAGCATAGACATCGCACCTCCTAATAAATTCACTACTATCCTCTTACTTTTCATATCCATCAGATTTAAAAAGTTAATACTTTGTTTACCATACACATTTCCTTTTGTGCATGGTAAAATTATTGATAGCAGAGAGTTAGAAATACTTATTTCAATGAAAGAGATTTATTTCCGTCAGAAGTGCTTTTTTTATCGTTTAGAGACGTTTTGGAGACGATATCTTTCAGCGAACGATAAAAGAAACGTGGAAGTGCCTCACAAAATATTGCGAGGCACTTCCAAAAACTTTAAATTAAGTCCTTACTTAACGACTACCCTTTGAACTGTGTCTTTCGTACGCACAACGTAAACGCCACAAAGAGAACCATTCTTCAATGTGACATCACGCCCAAAGAGGTCAAATATTTTACAATCGACATCGGTATAAATACGACCATCCAAGACAAACAATCCACGAACACGAGCATCTTGAACATCTGAAGGCGTAGCATACGAAGGAGTCTCTATCTGTGTTATCCCCTCTGAAAAATGATAGCCAAGCGCTTTATATGTCCCATTCGTTTCTGCAAATCCCAATGAATTAGGGCTTCCATCTGTATTTCTCCATTCCTTATGGAAGTCGCTTCCCATAGAAGGGACAGTAAGCGTCATAAACTCCGAATCCTTCACAGTGACTACGGTGCCAAGTTTAGAACCGTTCTCCATCGTTGTTTGATCCTTTGCGTAATAATACTTGCTATTGTAGTAAACCGAGTTTGTCATTGAACCAACGAACTTGTCGTTACTCACCTTTATGCCTTTAGCATTGAGAGAAGAGACATTGTCCGTGTTTATGTATGATATAACATTATTGAATTCTGTTACAGTATCTGTACAACGATAAACTGAAAAGTTTGGTTTCCCATTTCCGCCGACTCCATTGTTATAGGATGTACAGTTTTTGAGGCTACCAAGTTTCGGATTATTATTATCCGTGAAACCACAATTGAGATTTTCAAAAGCGAGACAATTCTCAACTATATGCGCAGAACCTATACCAGAGCCTCCGAGTTTGAACCCATTTCCATCACAATCACCATATCCCTCGCCAAACTCTGTAAAACCATTCCTAAAAGCGACACAATTTCTGAGTGTCACGACCCCAATGGGACCTGTCTCTTTTTTTGCATACAAGTCCCACCCATCATCCGAATTGTTGTATGACAAACAGCCGTCAAAAACATTACCTTCACCACAAGTCAGCTTTGCTGCGAAGCCGTCAGCGTTTTCCATGGTTGCATTATCGCAATTATTCTTTGAAGTACAATTTTTCACAATGTTGTTAGAAGGCCAATCCGCCAACGAAGAAGCATCCGTTCTATAACGAGAAATCTGAAGACCAGTGTCTTGGTTGTCGTTGAACAACATCATTTCAATAATGTTGTTACTACCAGAAAGCAACATTCCATTGTCTGCCGCTTTTTTTATTTCAAAACCATAGAACCTCCAATAGTTCCCGTCAAGTACAACTCCACGCTTTGCCCCATCTGCATCACCTTGACCTGAAAAATCCCATACAACCTTTGCATTAGGGTAAGCCATAATCGTCTTATAGCCTGAAGCAGTTCCAGAGTTATTCTGATCAATTAGGATCATCTCACTAAACTCGTATGTACCCTCAAGAAGATAGATTGTTCCACCCTCTGTTACATTAGAGATTGCATTAACGACACTTGTTGGCGAACTTACAGAAGTTCCATCTCCATCTCCATTAGGAGAACAGAAGATATCCGAAGAAACTGATGCTGAAATGTCAACCGACACGCCCAAAAGCATGGCCGACACAAATAAATCTTTTAATTTAAGCATAAAAATGGTATTTGTTAGTAATATGATATTCCGACTAATTAAGATTTGAAGACTCAATAATAGTCCTCCTCTTTATCTGCAAAAATAGGATAATTTTCAACTATTCTAATCAAACAACAGGGAAATTTACCATTAAATCCGCGGAAGATTTTTCTACGAGTAGAAAAGCGATGTTTCGGTTGTGAAATCCAAGCCATTGATAACTTTTGTCTTTGACAAAGTAAAAAAAATAATACCTTTGCCGAACGATTGAACTATGTACAAAAACGAATTATGTATCAAGTTACAGCTTCTATTGTTATATATAAGCCAGACATTCAAGAATTGTTGGCAACAATCAGATCCTTTCTTTCAACTAAATTGTCTGTTTTGCTTATAATAATAGACAACTCACCCAATAAAGAGGCAGAAAAAGCAATTCCTAAAAATGATAAAATAGAATATCACTATATGGGAGAAAACGTTGGATTTGGCAAAGGGCACAACTATGCCATTCAGCGGATTAAAGGTCTGACCCCATACCATTTAGTATTAAATCCAGACGTTGAATTCACGAACGGAGTTATAGAAACATTAATTGACTATTTGGGGAATCATACAAAAGCAGGAGTTGTCGCACCAACCGTTTTTGAACCCAACGAAGAAGGAGAAAAGGCAGACTCTTGTAGAGAATTGCCAACCCCATTCACATTAATTAATAGGAAGTTGAGACGTTCATCTGCGAAGGATTTATATCTGAAACAGATAAGCGTCAAGCCATTCTCTTCCCCTTGGATTTCTGGTTGCTTTATGCTTTTCAGAGTACAAGCGCTTGAAGAAGTTGGTCTGTTTGACGACCGCTATTTTATGTATTTCGAGGATGTCGATTTATCTCGTAGGATACACAAGAAAGGATGGGAAGTCGTATGCGTTCCGACCGTTAGCATTAATCACATAGCACATCGAGAATCATCACACTCAACAAAGTTGCTAAAGATCCATTTAATGTCCGCAATTAAATACTTTAATAAATGGGGATGGTTTTTTGACAAGGAAAGAAGCACAATCAACAAAGAATGTGCAAGGAAATTCATCTTGTCGTCAGATTATAATTGAATCAAACGAATAAGACTTAGTAGGATAAACCAACGGTAGCGGATTTTAAACCATAAGGACGTATGACGCTCACCAATTCCACCATTAGTAATATTACGATCATGACGTCTATAATACATTAAAGCCTGATTTATAAATTTAAATCTATAATACTTCAATGATACCAAACCAATCCAAAGGTCATGGCCTACCCCATACTTAGGGAAAGGCAATACCCTTTCCAATACTTCACTTTTGAACGCCATACAACACCCGTAAAACGCTGGCTTATAGATGTTGTAAAGAATGCTCGCCTTGAATTTCCTATATTTTGAGAAAAAAGACTTTTCAACGACATTCATCTCAGAGTCAACAACCTCACTATCCGACATAACAACATCATACTTTTCTAACAGCTTCTTCAAAACCTCTACCTTATTAGGCTTCCAAACGTCATCTTGATCGGATAAGAAAATCAAGTCCCCTTTTGATTGTCTGATTGCGTTTTCAAAATTGGAAGTCGTATAATCTATCGTAAACTTCCCCTTTCCCCTTGAATGCTCAAAAATCTTTACTCTATCGTCATTTAAGGATTTTATTATTTCCAAAGTGTTATCTGTTGATCCATCATCCGACACAATTACTTCATCACATTCCTTTATTTGATTTAGAATAGACACCAACTGCTCCTTTATATATTTCTCGCCATTATATGTCGCCATGCATACAGATATCATAATCTCCAATTTTATGTCTTCTGTCGTTTATTACTTCGTTGCATTGACTCCTAAAATCTTTAAATAAAGGTCAATATAAGAATCAGCACATTTCTCCCAGCTAAAACTCTTTGCTCTTTCAATTAGTTTTTCAGTTTTTTCTTCTTTGTGAATTAAAAAATCAGCCAATCCATCGGATGTTATCTTTGCCATTTTCTCGGGAGATAAGTCATCATAGTAGTAGGAACACTCACCGCCAACCTCTGGTAAAGAAGTCAAAGAGGACAAGAATATAGGCTTACCAAAATGCATTGCCTCAATAGGCGGAAGTCCGAAACCTTCGCAAAGCGATGGGAAAAGAAATGCTTTGCAGTGACGATACAACTCAGCCTTATCCTCGTTGCTTACATGATTCAGCATAATGACATTATCCAAATTCCACTGTTTCTTTTTCTCTAATAAATTTTTCGCATATGCCGTGCTAAGATTTCCGACTATAACTAATTTTTCATTGGGAAGATAACGCATCATCTCGACCAACAAATGCGCATTTTTCTTTGGCATTAAACTGGATATATGAAACAAATAGTCACCATCCTTTAGGTTAAATTTTTCGAAGCCTCCGTGAATTTCAGACAAATCAGTAACCCCATTGTAAATAACACAGCCGTTCGTTAAAGGTGTGAATACAGACTCAACATCTGATTTTACAAAGTTGGATATATATGAAACATCTGTACAGTCACGCAGATTTTTCTTAAATCTTCTCATATACCATTCCA
Source organism: Clostridiales bacterium (assembly GCA_963626555.1). Taxonomy (GTDB): domain Bacteria; phylum Bacteroidota; class Bacteroidia; order Bacteroidales; family Paludibacteraceae; genus UBA1181. The sequence goes on along the minus strand of CAVFXQ010000027.1, from coordinate 420 downwards.
ACCGAGATCCATTTTTCTCATACATAAAATTGATGTCGTGAACTGTCATCAAACTACGATGAGAAGAACGAACATATTTTAATCGATTCATTTGGTGAATCAAATGAAAACAATCTGATCTATATAAATGTCGATAGTAAAACTTATACAACGAGTTTGACTTAAATGTTTTATATTGAACACTTTCGCCGAAACAACCTTTAAAATTCTTAGGGACAAGAAATGTAAACTCAACACCGTATTTTTCTTTCAAAAGTTTTGCTTTTTTTGAAATATTGAGACCCAATTGATACGCAAACTCTCCCAATCCAACATTTCTATTACTTATATCAAATAGATAGAGCGTAATGTTTTTATTTTTCATGTCTTTTTTTTTTGTTTTTATAATCGAAAAATGCATTTTACAGTGTAGGCACAGCA
>CAVFXQ010000026.1:0-41197 GCA_963626555.1 Clostridiales bacterium | reverse complement strand
AACGCTCCGCACCCGCTACCGCTGGGTTCACCAAATAGTAATTGAAATGATATTGGTCGCATACAATCTCGTCCTGAGCATGAAGCACACCCGACAATCCGAAAAGCGTTACCACCACCAATAGCAGCCTATAAATGACTCTCATAACAGAATTATCTTTAGTTCAAAAAATATATTTCTTTTTTTCGCCCTCAGGTGAGATTTCAACACGACTAATCAGATCAACTTTTCTTCGTCATCATTCCTGCTTCGCCTTTTGTCGCCTCACAAATATACTATACTTTGTCTGCCCCCAAGAATCCTTTTGAGTGCAGTTCAAAATTAAGAAAATTTAACCTAATAAATACAAACGTCAGCACAATAATTTTCAACATTTTGAACAAATGCAACCTATCTCTTATAAAATGAGCCTATTAAGGCTCTTCATCCTCTAAGAATCGAACCGTTTTGTTCTTCTTCTTCTCAATTCGGAACGAAAGCATCAACTCACTTGAATTAGACGAAACATTCGAGATATCTCCCAAGCCTAATTCGAATGCATATCCAATTCTGAAGATTTTATATTCAACTCCAACATTGAAATGCAACATATTTGAAGAGAAAGAATCCTCACCATTCAAGTCGGGGCGATAGGTAATACCAAACCATATAAATCGTTTGATAAACGCCATCACGTTCAGCTCTGCTCTATTCGTAGAGTTTCTATGCGTATAACATATAGCTGGAGCGAGGTCAAAATTTTCTGAGAAAGAGAACAATCCACGAACATACCAGTTGAACTGTCGTCCAGGCATTGAGGTGTTGACTTGCTCCTCATTAGACAACAAGTGAACGACCGACGCTCCGAACATAAATTTCGGCATCGCCAATTCAACTCCGAAATCCATATCGGGATGCACTTTTGATACCTTATCACCGTAATTCAGAGTCTGTTCTTGTAACTCCTGCGGATCCAACCATGTGTTCTTAGAGGCATCAAAATAGTGATATAAGATACCTGCAGACAAACCGAAAGACATCAAGACACTCTCATTCAAGTTCAAATGATAGGCGTATGCTGCCTTCATATTGAGGGTTCTATTGGCAACGCCGACATCATCGTAGGAAGCAGAGAAACCAATGCCAGAACGCACCTTCTCAAAATAGTTAGTAACATTCATCACACCAGACTTTGGCGAATTGTCCAAACCCATCCATTGCCAACGCCCTAAGAGGAAGAAATCAACATCATCGGTATTTCCCGTGGCTGAAGGATTTATATTCAACCTTGAGAAAAACTGTTGAGAAAGCATCAAATCTCGCTGTGCGAACAAAGTCGAACAGGCGAAAAAAATCACTATTGAAAATATAAGTTTTTTCATACACACCGTCCTCCTACACTTTATTCATCCAAAATTTTTATATCTACACGACGGTTCTGCTCATGCTCTGGCTCTGTCTGTGCGTTCGGAATAACAGGATCGTGGAAACTTCGTCCTACAGCGGTCAAGTCGTCTGGACTCATACCTCTTTCAATCAACAACTCACGCACATAGTTCGCACGAGCTTGAGACAACTTTGTATTGTATGCATCCGAACCACGAGAGTCGGTATGTCCACTCACCTCGAACTTCACGCCAGGGAACTCCTTCATCGCCGAAACTAACTCATCCAACTGAACCAAATACTCTGGCAACATCTTGGACTCGTTGAAATTGAAGAAGAATAACACCCAGTGGAAACCCTTAGGTTCTGTCATTGCCACCTCTGGTGTCAGGTCAAAGTCTGGCTCTGCCTGATATGGACGAGGCATCCATATATCATCTTTACCCTTACCTCCAGCACGATTAGACATCAACATCACTAAAGTATTATTTCCGATGAAATTATACTCATTCGCACTTGAATTGAACGTCGCTCCTAAATTTTCTGGCTTCGTCCACACCTTACGGGTAACTTTTGACACATTTCCAGCAGTATCAGTTACATCAAATGTCATGTTTCTATAATGAGAGACATAAACATCCATACCACCAAATCCGCCAGGACGATCTGAAGTTAAATACATAGCCGTATCACCAACCACAAACGGATAGTCCTCACGAGACTGACTATTCAAGCGTTCAACACTATCGCTGGCATTGACAGGCATCTTCCAACCATACGGAGAAGCCTCCTTCGTGTCTCGATCAATATACCAAATATCTTTCCCTCCATACGATTGTTTTGGAAAATCAGCAGAGAAATAGATTCTCTTTCCATTCTCAGCAATCGTAGGATTGAAAAAACCTGATATTCTATTGTAACGATAAGTCCAACCACCCATAACGGTAGAAGAACCACGAACTTCTTTTCTGACTTTATCCAATCCCTCAATACTCAACATCTTAGGTTCTGAAAACTTTCCCTGAGATAACTGAGCCTCGTAAAGATCTGAATTTCCCAACTCGTCGACCCTCGCAAAATAAATTGTTCGACGACGCGGATCGTATGCAAACTGCCCACGGATACCTAAACCACATAATTCTTCGCAGACTTCTTTCTTTTCCAATTCAAAAGAATTTCCGATAACCGCACTATAAGCAGTATCACCAACAAACCACACAACCTTGCCATCTTTATAGAAAGACATAGGTCTCTCCTGCTCGGCTGTATTGACATCTGATGAAACCAACTCATAACCATCAACAAATTCATTATGGATGGAGTAAGCAACACCACTCATAAGAACTGCTACAGTCAAGAGAGTTAAACGCTTCATTTTAGAACACATAACACAAATTATTATACCTATTATCAACTATGCTTTGCAACACTTTTTAAAAAGTTGCATTTTGATTTGCCTATATTTTTTACTTTACGACTTCAATGGTTCCCTTATAAACGCTTCCGTCTTTCAATATAACACGACAGAAATAAACGCCAGGGTCAGCCATCTTTGATCCTTTCCTTCCATCCCAACCATCATCACCATAAAAGACCTTCATTCCATACCGATCATAAATCTCCACCGTAAACCCTTTTACGAAGTCGTCATTCAGACCTTCACGCACATACGGAGTAAATGCCGTCGGAACACTTAAATCTAACTCAGCCGTAGCCGACACCACAGGACAAACGCCATCACTCGCATATACAACATATTTCGTCGTAGACATCGGTTCTACATTCTCCAAGACGTTCTCTGTCGTCGTACCCAAGGACTTGTTGTTGCCCGTCCATTCATACTGAACTGGGTTTCCTTTCATCACGTTGGCTGTCAAGTTTAACTTCTGTCCTAAGACAATTGAACTCTCAGAGAGTTCAAGACTAATCTCTGGTTTTTCATACACTTGAACAGGACCAACTTCGACCTTTACATCTGGACAAACATTATCTACTGCAACAATCTCGTAGAAATATTCGCCTGCAGAGAGAGGAACGTCTTGCAAAGATAAAGCAGAAGAATGATATGGAGAAGAAACCGCCAAGCCATACCACAAATATTTTGTTGGTTGACCTTGTTCCACTGTCGTCGTAAAATGGACTTGCTCGCCCAAACAGATTTTATAATCCTCTTCAGGAATCGTGACATTGAACTTCATCGGCAAATGAACATCAACCGATGTCGGTCCTTTTGCATCTTTGGCGATTGGACAAACGCCATCGTAGACATAGACCTCATAGACATACTGCTGAGTCGTTGGTTTGATTTCCCAGCTGTATTCCATTTCATTCGTGTCTGCGCCATCAATGATCACTCCATTATAATCGTACAATTCGTAGCGGACTGGCTCTCCTGTCTCACATTTCGCCGTCAGTGTCAGAGGTTCAGAAGAACTATCTTCGCAGAAATATTTTGAAGATACTTCCACAGAGACTTTGACTGGCTGATTCACCTTCACCGTCGCCGTATCTGAATGTAACGGAGCGAATTTCTCCGTTCCATAGCAAATACCGTCTGAAACGAGAGCAAAATAGTTAAAAAATCCAAAAATTTCAGTCTTTTTAAGTAAAAAGTTATTGACATTATCAGACAAATCTATGTCATTTTCATTCCACCTGTACTCTTTCACGAAATTTTCTGCCTCAACAGGGTCGTAAGAGACAATTTTCACCTCTACCATCTCATTTTGACAGACAACATTCTTGGTAGCCTCAACATGTACTTTAAATGGCGTTTGTAAAGTTATCGTTACTGTTTCAGAAGTTTGCATTCCACAAACATCTCCATCATTTACATTCAAAGTATAACTAATTTTTGAGCCAGGAATAACACCTACATACGATTTCAAATCATCAATAGCAGAAAGCGGATTACCAGAGACCTGCGAGATTTGGTTGGAACTTTCATTGTAAACAGAAACGTATGAGTAGGTATAAGATTTATACGGATTGTCCGATCCTGTATTCGAACCCACCAATGAAACTTCCTCCCCTTCTGAGCAATAGTATTTCTTGTCGGATTGCAAAGACACCTCGAACGGTTCATTAATATCAATAGACTTGGCATCAACCAAATCCGCTCCCTCTTTCACACAAATTCCATCTGCGGCAGAAACCGAAAACAAAACTTTATCCGCAGGGTCTAACCAACCAACCATCTCATTAAGATTAAGAATAGTATCTGTCGTTTCTACACTTTCATCTTTTCCATTTCCAACTCTTTTCCATACGAACTTTTCAATGTGATTGATGGCATCCACTGGATTTACTCTCACCTTCAGCTCAGAAACTTGACCTCTATTACATATTTTATCTCCGTCGGAAATCAATTCAATTGTAAATGGAACGTTTACATCAAAGTGAAGTTGGTTATTTGAAGTAACCACATCACAAATCTGATCGTCCGTTTCCAAGTAGATCTCAAAAGAATTTCCTGCCACAAACAAATTCGGGAAATTTGTAGCATTGAGATGAAGGACAGAATCTCCTGCAGAACCTTTATATATCACCGTTTTCAATCCAGACTTATCAACTGCAATCCATTTGTATTCCTTAATATAATCTTTAGACGATGCCGGAGATACTGTAGTGTGAATATCTACATTCTCCGTCGAGCAGACTTTTGAAATTTCATCAGATGAAATTGAGACCTTATAATTGATAGAAATGTTTGAAGTAAACGTCTTTGTTATATCTCGACAAATACCATCCGAAGTGGTCAAACTGAACGTTCCAGTCATACTCTGATCAACGGGGTAGTCGAGCGTCAAGCCATTACCGCGAATCTCAGTGCCATTCAATTTCCAAACATACGAATTGATATGTTTAACAGCATTCAGAGAATCAATATTCGCAATCACCTTAAACTCATCACCTTGCGTAGACAAACAAGAGTCTGGTTGATTGAAATTCCAGTCATATCCATTGTATCTGACCATAACGTCATTAGATTCATTTTCGGCCGCACACGTTGCGTCGTAAACACCTAATTTGTAGAGTACTGTCGAACCTGCCTTGAAAACATTCGGATATAACTTATCATTTATTTCTATGTCAAACGATTCTTTTAAATCACCTATTGTTGTCACTTTTTCTCCATTGATAAAGAAATCTAACATACTGATATTCAACAATGCAGTAGACGGAGAGATAACAACATTCAAGTTATGTTTACGATTTTGCGTGATACACAATGTAGGGTCGGAACTCAAAGTGATACTAAATCCACCCTCACGAATCTCAACATTCGTACCCATATTTGTCGTGTCCTGACTGACTGTTTCACAAACATCTGTGAATGAAGATGTTACATACGCAATTAGCTGAGATGAACGAATTTGTGTTTTCTCGGCGTTCAACAACTGTTCATGCGTAAACTTTAATTCATTGGTAGTGGTTGATTGGCGCAGAGTGTCTCCTTTTGAGAAAATCACGACCCAATCGTATTGAGAAATTTTCTTTTCAATCTTCTTTGCCTCTTCCTCAGATCCACCTTCTACGACCACGTTAGCCCTCAATGACAACACCTCGGAATTAATAGTGTTCGTTTCTTTCGAGACGCAAACGGGATCCTTACTTGCATTAACAACCACCTTGTAGTGTCCGTTATGAATGGTGTAAGGCACATCAATGTAGTCTTGCAAGAAGCAATATTTGTCGTCTACATTCATCGGAGTAACTCTCACCTTTCCCTCAATAGAAGAGTAATTTGCTATTTGCGTTGGAGTAAACGTTTGCGTTGTATCATCGACAACAACTACTGTTCCAGGCACACTCGACCAATCAAATATTAATGGAGGCTCAGAGTAGTTTCTTTTTACAGATACAGTCACTGAATTGCAATCTATAAACTCAGTCTCTATAGATTGAATGTCCAAATTATATTTCTTATGCGTCTTAATGACTTGAAAGAACTCGCACCCACCTTCATCTACTGCCTTGAAAAAGACAGAATCTAACCTTGCAAAATCATACACTCCCAAATTTGCACCATCAGAACTTGAGACAAGAAATTGTTCTCCATCCAAAACCGTCAGTATCAAACTATCTTTTGATACTCCCTTGACATCTTTCGAATAGATAATAGAACTATCCGCTGCAAGCCATGACATATTCCACTCATGGTCTACCTCCGTCAGATGACGAATACCATTCAATTGAACAACTGTATTCGGAATATTACAAAAGGCAACAGAATCTCTATCACCCATTTCACCACCGTATGTGTTCTTTATGACAATATTCGTCGTAGCACTATGGAAAGTAAACTCACATTCTGTTAGATTAGATGTGTTTCCATTAGCAATTTCACGCGCAATTCGCTCTTCATCAGCAATTATAACACGATAAGAAATGTTTCCCCAGAAATCCGACTTGCTTGTATTGACAATCGCAGTATCTTCCTTCAACAAATCTGGATTAACTGTATAGTCTTTCAAATCAATCCAGACGGTATCACCATTGACAACCTTCTGATATTGAAACAAATAAAGTGGATTATCAAGATAAGTACTATACTGAGAAGCGAGCAATTTAATATCGCCTCCCGAACAAGTAATGACATCATGGTCGAGTGTGTCGCCGTTCATCACCGCCTTCAAGTCAGATTTTGGAATACACACAGAGAAAGAAATATCATCCAACAACATATCATTTCCATCTCCCTCTTTTCCATTATTGTAGATGACCACCCAAACATCATCTGTTTTTTCAGACAATTGAATAAACTCATCTATTCTATACCAATCAGAACCCACAATCACATCATTGGTATTCAATCGAGCCAATACGTTAGCATCGCCTTCATTCGGCAACGTTTTCGACTCAACAGTCATCTTCTTCAGCAGGCAGATGGTCAAATTCACAGGATTCTTAGAACCATCTCCTGGCGTTGTCGCATTCCTAATACTCATACCGAAATTAAAACGATCGGCAGGACAAGCCAAAGGTGCTTTCTGCGCATAAATAGCAGATTTTGAATCTTGCGTCTTACCCGCATTCACGAACAACATAGCTCCATTTTTATTCCCTGTGTAGTCCGAGCATGAAATGAAATCGTCTCCATTTTTATTTTGATCGCAAGAGTCTGGATTCATAACAATCGCATAATATCCATCTTGCAAACGTGCAGAAGCGTTTTTCACCCATTTATCCGTCTCATACTGAGAAAGCATTGGGTTCTCTGTCAAAAAAAGGTGTCCATCCGTACCGACAAACTGATTGGCATCTCCACTAGCTGTTGACGAAACAAATTTCGTAGCAGGCACGACATATCCGAACGGATCTGGAGCAATGAAATGACGAATCGTGAAAGTGCTGGTGGATAGTGTATCAACAGTCATCACATCGCTTTTCGCACCTCTCGCTGAATAATAAGAGGAAGAAGAGCTATACGTCTCAGGGCAACTATAAGTTGAAGAAGACGAGTTTAGCGTTACAGAAGTTTTATGATTTACCGTAATCTTGTTTTCAAAGACTTCATCATTCACTACATAAACATCTCCAGACATAAAGAAACCGAAAGTTTCATAGAAGAGTGTCTTCGTCTCCAATCCATTACAATAAATTGATTTTGAACAATCTATCTCAGGATAATTCAACACAGCAGAACTTCCATTGCAAGAGACACGATAGTAAAGCGCATGGTTTGAAGTCGAGACAGGATACCTAAACGTCTTTTGTGTCTCGTCTACTGTCCAAGTGACCTGGTCGTCAGAGGTTTCCCAAACGAAATTCTCCTTTTCTATATCCTCTAACATTGAAGTACCCGAGGCATAAAGCATGTTACTATCCTGCAAACATGAATTTACAGGGTAACGAGAAGCAATGAAGAAAGTACATTCTACAACTTGAATCTCAACCTTATCAACCAAAACTTCATCTGCATAACAATAAACAGTCGTTGATTTCGCAAGCACAAGCTCGATTTTAGGAACGATAGATTTACCTAATACAGAACCATCCTCGTCCTTCCACACATATTCTGCTCCTCCTGTATAATCTGTTGAAAAAGTTGCAGAGTGTCCATTACAAATATATCGCTTACTTACCGATACAGAATAACCACAAGAAGCATAAGTTGGCGTAACCACCCGTGAATTGATGATTGTATCATTTAGTGCCGAGGTCAATCGAGAGAAGACAGTCACAGGTTGCAAAGAATTTGTTGCATAGTTAATCCTCAGATAACCTTGATAGTCTGGCAACCAAGCAGTATCTGTAGCTCCTTGCAACTGCTCACCCCACTCAATCTTATACTTAGAAAGATCAGCGTCTAAAGCTTGTAGTTGAATAGTCGACCCAACACAAAAATCATACGAAGAAGCAGCTATCATTCCCTCCGCAGACTCATCATAAACGTGGACAATAGAAGTTTCTGAATCATAATAGATCCAAAAGTGTTTCGTGACAGCCCCATTCGTTTGGATGCGAGTATCGTAATCCTGACTGATTAATGACTTAGGATAATCAAACGACGAGACCTTAACTCCTGAGACTTTAAAAGTTCCATTGAATCCATCTGCATTTATTGCGGCGTAGTTTCCTACCGTTTGAACAGTTGCAGACCCACTCCACGTCTCACTAACCTTGCATTGAAACGCAGCAAAACACAAATTCGAACTTAATAACATCCAAAAGCATAGCAACTTGGACAAAGCCCCCCCCTTAACAAAGAGAACAATACTTCTTTTCATAAAATCCATCAATTAATTGTAATAATTAGCACAAAAAAGAATAGAAACGCTGTCTCAGACACCAATTCCTTCACATGCCTTGATTATAATAATGGTCTTATATTGAGCAAATATAGAAATTTTACAACAATTAACAAATAGAAAAGCAACAAAACAAAAAATTTCTTATCTACATTTTGTTTGAAATGAAACGATTATAATTTCAACTCTGTAAAAAAATATAATCGTATCATTTCAAGTGCGTGATCAGCCTAAACTAATCAAGATACTATTTTAAACAGACTGCATTGCACACAGTTTCGCATAATGACCATTCAACGCCAACAACTCCTCATGTTTTCCCTGTTCAACAATTTTTCCGTCTTGCAAGACACAGATAATGTCTGCATTACGAATTGTAGAAAGTCTGTGGGCTATTACAATAGACGTTCTGGTACGCATCAGTCGTTCTAACGCCTCTTGCACCAATTTTTCCGATTCTGTATCTAAGGCAGACGTCGCTTCGTCTAAAATCAAAACGGATGGATTCTTCAAAACAGCTCTTGCGATACTAAGCCTCTGACGTTGTCCTCCTGACAACCTACCTCCACGGTCTCCAATCGTCGTCTGGTAGCCATCCTCCATCGCCATAATAAACTCATGCGCATTTGCAATCTTAGCCGCTTTAATCACCTGTTCCTCTGTGGCATCCTCAACACCAAAAGCTATGTTATTATAGACAGTGTCGTTGAACAAAATCGCCTCTTGATTCACATTTCCCATATAAGAACGTAAATCAAACAACGTCATGTTTTTCACATTGACTCCATCTATCGTGATTTCTCCCTCCGTAACATCATAAAAACGAGGCAAAAGGTCGACCAAAGTTGACTTTCCAGACCCCGACTGTCCTACTAACGCCACCATCTTACCTTTCTCTATTGTTAAGTTGATGTTTCTAAGGACGTATGTATCTGTATATTTGAAACTTACATTTTTATATTCAATCTTTTCAGTGAAAGGTTTTGGAACTACTGGATTCTTTACCTCTTTTAACGGATTTTCAGCCTGTAAAATCACATCAATGCGATCTAACGATGCTTTACCTTTTTGTATGCTATAGACAGCTTTCGACAAATCCTTCGCCGGATTGATAATGCTATAGAAAATCACCAAATAATAGATAAATTCTGCTGCAGAAAGCGAACTATTATCGGTTAAAATCAAAGTACCACCAAAGAAAAGGACTATTGCTATCGTTGCTGTACCTAAAAGCTCACTCATAGGATGCGCCAACATATAACGACGGTTTACACTGTTGGTAGTTCTTCTCAGACGTTCATTCATATTAGAGAAGATTCGAATGACAGACTTTTCCGCATTAAATGCCTTGATGACACGCAACCCGCTTAAAGTCTCCTCTATTTGCGAGAGCAAATCCCCTTGTTGATTCTGAGCCAGCTTAGATTGCTTCTTTAACGTTTTTCCAACGCCCCCCATAATTCCACCTGCTATTGGAAGCACTATCAGAACAAAAAGAGTCAGCTTCCAACTCAGCATCAATAGGATGGCGAGGTAGACGACAATCATAATAGGATTTTTTGACAACAACTCAATGGAACTCATAATGGAGTTCTCCACTTCAGCCACATCTCCTGTTATACGAGCCATAATATCGCCCTTTCGTTGTTTGTCGAAGAAACCTAAGTTCAAATCTACAATCTTGTCGTATAATTGCCTACGGATATCTCGCGTCAGTCCAGTTCGCATAGGGATAACAAAGTAACTTGCCAAATAAGCGACACCAGTCTTCAAGAAAGTCATCAATATCAAAAACACTGCTAAGATCAACAAAGTAGACTGTGCGCCACTTTGTTCAATGTAGTTTGACACCCAACAATAAGCATTATTTTTTATGACCTCAAAATCCCAATCGAAGGGCATGTATTCATAATGTACCGTCGTTGTTTTGAACAAGATCTGAAGAATCGGCACAATAAGAGCGAACGAGAAAACACTGAATACCGTCGACAATATATTGCAGACGATATTCAGAATGACGTTCGACTTGTAGGGTCCAACAAACCTACTAATCAGTTTGATGAACTGCAAATCAGATATTTTACTCATAAGCAAGTTTCATCGCCACCACTTTTCCCCTTATAAACACGAGATGAATGGCTGAAAGAATTATATTCCTGTGTAGTTATGAGGAGTGATGGCACGAAGTTCCGCTTTCACACTCTCACTAACATTCAAAGTCTCAATGAAGTCTTTAATGGATTTTTCAGTGATACCCTCATTGGTACGAGTTAACGCCTTCAACGTCTCGTAAGGGTTTGGATAGCCCTCGCGACGCAAAATTGTCTGAATACCTTCGGCAACAACAGCCCAACATTTATCCAAGTCGGCAGAGATGGCTTTTTCGTTCAGCAACAACTTGCCAATTCCTTTTAAGGAACTTTGTATGGCAATGAGAATATGAGCAAAAGGAACACCTACATTTCTCAACACCGTAGAGTCGGTCAAGTCTCGTTGCAAACGAGAAACTGGCAGTTTAGCAGAAAGAAATTGAAGAATGGAGTTAGCCATACCCAAGTTACCCTCAGCATTCTCAAAATCGATAGGGTTTACTTTGTGAGGCATAGCAGAAGACCCCACCTCACCCGCTTTTATTTTCTGTTTGAAATACTCCATTGAAATGTACTGCCAAAAATCGCGGTTCATATCAATCATGATCGTATTGACACGTTTCAAACAGTCGAAGATAGCTCCAAGATTATCGTAATTAGAGATTTGAGTAGTCCATTGCTCTCTTTGCAAACCTAAAACATCATTTACGAAATGATTTCCAAACGCACGCCAATCATGGTTTGGAAACGCAACATGATGAGCGTTGAAGTTACCTGTTGCGCCACCAAATTTTGCACTAACTGGCAAAGTCTTCAACTGATCTACTTGCACACGCAAACGGCTCACGAAGACCATGATTTCCTTTCCCAAACGAGTTGGAGAGGCTGGCTGACCATGAGTTTTCGCCAACATTGGAATATTCTTCCATTCTTCAGCACGAATGGACAACTCTTCAATCAATTTTTCAACTTGTGGCAAATAAACTTCATTAATTGCGGCCTTGACAGAATAAGGAACTGAAGTATTATTGATATCTTGGGAAGTCAGACCGAAATGAATAAATTCCTTAAATGAAGCCAAATTCAATGTGTCAAACTGCTCTTTCAAGAAATACTCAACGGCCTTCACATCATGATTTGTGATTTTCTCTATCTCTTTTATTCTCTGAGCATTCTCAACCGTGAAATTCTTGTAGATATTTCTCAACGCTGAGAATTTTGTCGCATCAAAATCTTTTAGATTAGGAAGTGGAAGCTCGCATAAAGCAATAAAATATTCAACCTCAACGAGTACACGATAGCGAATCAAAGCATACTCTGAAAAATACTCGGATAAAGGCTCCGACTTGCCCCAGTACCTTCCGTCTACGGGAGAAACGGCGGTCAACGTATTTAATTCCATCTTGTTATATGTAATTTTCTATTTATATAGTCTATTTTGAGAACTGCGAATATAACAAATTCAACGCACATCCACAAATGAATATTTATGGGGACATTCACCGCTCTATCAACTCATCGTGGTGCGACTCCTTCCATTTCTCAACATTTTCCTCAAATTTCTTCACTTTTTTGGAACTTTTATTCTGTTTGAACCAATCGGACACATAAATCCTTTGTGGAATTAATTGTCCCTCATCCTTAAACTGTCTTTTGCCATTTTTCTTTTCTATGATAATCTTGTCATAGAGTCTGTTTTCAGAACCATACGTCTCCATTACCAAAGAATCTCCTTGAATTGAAAACCTTTGATAGTAGCGATCGGCCGTACCCCATTTTGCCACATCTCCTACGAAATCCATTGAATAATCCTTTTTAGATGAATAAGAGACAAGCCTCAACGGGGAAGTCATATTTCCCTCAGCATCCTTCTCCACATTAAACCGAGCATAAACATGCTCATGACCTTGAAGCACCAAATCCACCTTATATTCCTCCAACAAACCATTGAAAAATAGTCGAGGCATCAAGTTATTTATCTTTCCTTTTACAGAGTACAAAGGATGATGCAAAACTACTACATTCCACTTTGCGGTTGATTTAGACAGTTCCATCTTCAACCATTTTCGCTGAGCAAAGAACTTCCAGAAATCCTTGTTTGAGTCCAATAGATAAAATCTGACGTCGCCTTCCTGAAATGTATAGAGTGCATTCTCGCCATTTTCTTCGTATGATTTTTGAAAATAAAAAAATGTCAAGGGGAAACGTTCTTCCAATTTTCGCGGCATAGACTTTAGATATTCATGATTACCGGGAACTGCCACAATCGGATATTGCATTGCGAATGTATCCAACGCACTAAACACTACATTCCAATACTGATCCATCGGTCTTTCAATCAAATCGCCACCAAACAGAAGGAATCGAGCCTCTTTATTTTCAGCCATTATTGAAGGTAGAATAGAGTCAAATCCTCCATCTAACTCATCTTGAACATCGCCAAAATAGAGAAATGAGTAATCTTTATCATTACTCTTCCGAAAAGTCATCCACGATGTCGTATCATTTTCCGTACGTATTCGATAGTGATAGACATTCTCCGACTCCACCCCACATACCAATGCATTATAGAACGAACTTTTGCCTGAGCGAGACTGAAAAACATGTGCTTTGCCCTCTAATGTATGTAAGATAGAATCTCGTTCAACATAGTAATCCAACCAACTTGGATGCGACACAGAATCACACACCCAAGTAACATACCTTGAATTTTCATCCTCACCCATCGTTAAAAGGACTCGCGAGATTTTATTCTCAGTTACATACGCAGGCTCTGGAGGATTTCCGAACCAGACATGCCATCGTTTCACACAAACAGTCAGGATTACAAGCATGACTATCAGCGGAATAGCAATCTTAAATAACTTATTTCGTTGGTTTCTATCCATTTAATATCCGTTTAAAACTAATCTATAAAAAATAGACCCTCTAACATAAATTAGAAGGTCTGTCATGAATAATAACACTTTAATATCCCAATATTTTTAACATGGATTTAAAACTTTGCTCCTTAGCGAACAGTTTAGTATAGTATTCTCCATTCTCATCCAAGTCAATTACAACTAATTTCGGAGCAGGTAACAAACAGTGTTTGATTCCACCAAAACCACTTAAAGCCTCTTGATAAGCACCCATGTGAAAGAACCCAATGAACTGCTCCCGATCTTTCTGTATCTTTGGTAAGAAAATCGCATTTGAGTGAACCTCTGCATTGTAGAAATCCTCACTATCGCAGGTTAAGCCACCAAGATGAACACGTTCGTAAGGTTGATCCCAATTATTGACTGCGAGGAATGGAAATCGTTGGTTCAACGCCCATGTATCTGGCATGGTGTTAATAAAAGAGCTATCAATCATATTCCACAACTCTCGGTCGTTTTGCTGTTTCTGATTCACGATTGAATAGAGCATCGCACCACTTTCACTCACGGTAAATGAGCCGAACTCCGTGAAAATATCTGGTTCAGGAACACCCTGCTGCGTACAAATATTCTTCACACTTGCCACAATCTCCTCCGACATATATTCATAGTCGTAAGTGAAATCCATGTGTGTTTGGAACGGAAAGCCTCCACCGATGTTCAGACAATGTAAGTCTGGGCAAATCTTCTTCAACTCGCAATAGAGGTTCAATACTTTGTTTAACTCATTCCAATAATAAGAAGTATCTTTTATACCCGTATTTACAAAGAAATGAAGCATTTTCAGTTTCACTTGTCCACTGTTCATAATGTGGTTTTTGTAAAACGGAATAATGTCGGTAACACGGAACCCCAAGCGAGAGGTGTAGAAATCAAATTTAGGCTCCTCCTCTGTTGCTATTCTAATTCCGACATTCAAAGGTTCAGAGAAATCTTTGAGCAACATGCCCAATTCATCCTTGTTATCCAATATAGGAATTACATTTTCGAAACCTCGCTTGATAAGAGACTGTATGTTCTCTGTGTATTGAGGAATTTTGAATCCATTACAAAGCACATAGCGCTTATTGTCTAAATGACCCGACTCATGCAAACATTCCAACAAGTTGACATCGTATGCCGATGATATCTCCACATGAACTCCATGCTTCAACACTTCCTCCATCACAAAAGAGAAGTGGGAACTCTTCGTACAGAAACAGTAGTTATAGTTACCTTGGTAGTCGACCTTTGCCATTGCCACATTGAAAAGACGGCGCGCTTTTTGGATGTTATGTGCGATACGAGGCAAATATGCAATACGCAACGGAGTGCCATACTGTTTAATCACATCCATCAAAGGAACGTTAAACCACTGAAGTTCATTATCCACGACGCTGAACTCATCATTAGGGAACTCGAACGACTGTTCTATAAGATCAACATACTTGTTCTTCATCTTATTATCTACAAAAAGTTAATTTCATGAGACAATCATATTAGAAAAAAACACACCCCATCTCAATATTGGAATTGAAACGGGGTGCAAAATTATCATTTTTAATAATAAATGCGAACAAATTACATATTCATTCCGCCATCGACTTGGATTACTTGACCAGAAATGTAAGAAGACATATCTGAAGCCAAGAACGTAGCGCAATTTGCGATATCCTCCGTAGTACCACCACGACGCAAAGGAATCTTCTTAATCCATTCATTTCTAACATCGTCAGACAGAGCCTGTGTCATCGCAGTGTCAATGAATCCTGGGGCGATAGCGTTTGCACGGATACCCTTAGGACCCATCTCTTGACCAACACTCTTAGCCAACGCAATCAATCCTGCTTTAGATGAAGCATAGTTCGCTTGCCCCGCGTTACCGTGAACACCGACAACGGAAGCCATATTGATAATTGAACCATGGCGCTGACGCATCATAATAGGAAGACAAGCATGGATAAAGTTGAAAGCACTCTTCAAGTTCACTGCAATAACAGCATCCCATTGAGCCTCAGACATTCGCAACATCAATCCATCCTTTGTGATACCTGCGTTATTTACCAAAATATCAATAGAACCAAACTCCTTGTGTACTTCAGCTACGACAGCCTCCGTTTCAGAGAAATCCGCAGCATTGGAAGCATACCCTTTCGCCTTTACACCTAAAGCAGCAATCTCTTTCTCAGTCTCCTGAGCAGCCTCATTAATTACTAAATCTGTAAACGCAATATTTGCACCTTCTTTAGCAAACTTAAGCGCAATCGCTTTACCGATACCACGCGCTGCTCCAGTGATAAGCGCAGTTTTTCCGTCTAACAATCCCATAGATAATATATTTAGTTAGTATTTGGGTTATTCTCCTAATTTTTTTCGATTGCAAAGATAGAAAATAAATGTTAAATCAACCTCAACACTATTCTTTCCTTGACAACATTTTAACTGACAAATTTGTCAGTATCAACCTCAAGATTCTGCCAAAATTGTCAGAAAATGGTGGAGTTTGAAGTTTGGCACAAAATATGATAAAGTAAAGTCGAGACAGGAAATGAAAGGAATCCTGCAAAGAAAAACGAAAAACAAAATAAAAAAATAGTCTATGAACATTAAACCATTAGCAGACAGAGTTTTGGTAAAACCAGCTGCAGCAGAAGAGAAGACAGCAAGTGGAATTATCATTCCAGATTCAGCAAAAGAAAAACCATTGAGAGGAGAAGTTCTCGCAATCGGTAACGGAACAAAAGATGAGGAGATGGTCGTAAAGGTGGGTGACAATGTTCTCTACGGCAAATACGCAGGCACAGAGTTGGAACTTGATGGTGAGAAATACCTCATCATGCGTCAGAGCGACATTCTCGCAATCATCTAATTATTCGATTCTACACACAACATAATGTGTGATGCAGTAAATTCAAAAAACAATTAAAAATTTTAAAACCATGGCAAAAGAAATCAAATTCGATACAGATGCTCGCAACCTTTTGAAGAAAGGTGTAGACGAGTTGGCAAACGCAGTGAAAGTAACCCTTGGACCAAAGGGACGCAATGTAATCATTGAGAAAAAATTCGGAGCACCCCATATCACAAAAGATGGTGTTTCAGTAGCAAAAGAGATTGAACTTGAGTGTCCATACGAGAATATGGGTGCGCAGATTGTCAAAGAAGTTGCCTCTAAGACTGGAGACGACGCAGGAGACGGAACAACCACAGCAACCGTTTTGGCACAATCTATCATCAATGTCGGTTTGAAGAACGTTGCTGCTGGAGCTAATCCAATGGATTTGAAGCGTGGTATCGACAAGGCCGTTGCGAAAGTGGTTGAAAGCATCAAAGCGCAAGCGCAAGAAGTTGGCGACGACTACAACAAAATTGAGCAAGTCGCTACTATTTCTGCCAACAACGATAGCGAAATCGGAAAACTGATCGCCGATGCAATGGCAAAAGTAAAGAAGGAAGGTGTCATTACCGTAGACGAAGCCAAGGGCATGGACACTACAGTGGACGTTGTAGAGGGAATGCAGTTTGACCGTGGCTACCTCTCTCCATACTTTGTAACCAACACAGAGAAGATGGAGGTTGAATTTGACAGTCCATACATTTTGATTCACGACAAGAAGATTTCCTCATTGAAAGACATACTTCCAATCTTGGAGGCAACCGCACAATCTGGTCGTCCGTTGTTGATTATCGCAGAAGATATCGATGGCGAGGCCCTCACTACATTGGTTGTAAACCGTTTGCGTGGTGCTTTGAAGGTAGCCGCAGTTAAGGCTCCTGGATTCGGAGATCGTAGAAAAGAGATGTTGCAAGACATTGCCGTTTTAACTGGAGGTATCGTTATTTCCGAAGAAAAGGGCATCAAGTTGGAGAGCGCAACAATTGATTTGTTAGGTACTGCCGAGAAGGTTACCATCAACAAAGACAACACGACAATCGTCAACGGAGCCGGAAAGAAAGAAGACATTGCAGAGCGAGTTAACCAAATCAAGGCTCAAATTGAGGCTACAAAGTCAAGTTATGATAAAGAGAAATTGCAAGAGCGTTTGGCTAAGTTGGCTGGCGGTGTTGCAGTACTTCATGTTGGCGCTCCATCTGAAGTTGAGATGAAAGAGAAGAAAGACCGTGTAGACGACGCATTGAGTGCAACTCGTGCTGCAGTAGAGGAAGGAATCGTTCCTGGTGGAGGTGTCGCATACATTCGTGCAAGCGAGGTTTTAGCCGACATGAAGGGGGACAACCAAGATGAAACAACTGGTATCGAAATCATCAAGCGCGCTATCGAGGAGCCTCTTCGTCAGATTATCGCTAACGCCGGTAAGGAAGGTGCTGTTTATGTACAAAAAGTACGTGAAGGAAAGGGCGACTTCGGTTACAACGCTCGTAACGACAAGTTTGAGAATTTCTTCGCCGCAGGAGTTATCGATCCAGCCAAGGTTACTCGTGTCGCTTTGGAGAACGCTGCTTCTATCGCAGGAATGCTCTTGACAACAGAGTGCGTCATCGCCGAGAAGAAGTCTGACAAGCCAGCACCTGCAATGCCTCAAATGGGCGGTGGCATGGGTGGCATGATGTAATCAGAGTTACATAAAATCACAACCATAACATTAAGAGAGGGTGGAACTGAGGTTCTACCCTCTTTTTTTTAACTACATTACTACACAAATCTCAACAACGAGAAACCATTGGTTATAACCCAACAGAACAACAAAGGGATGCTCATAGAGCATCCCTTTTTCAAGTATTCAGTAAATCTACTACAAAAGCACGCTTGCCAATTCTGAAAGTTTACTTCTCTCACCCTTGATTAGATTAACATGAGCGAACAACTCCTGTCCCTTCATCTTATCAATCATATAAACCAAACCATTAGACTGCATATCCAAGTATGGAGTATCAATCTGTTGAACATCACCTGTAAAGACAATCTTACAACCTTCTCCTGCTCTCGTGATAATAGTCTTCACTTCATGAGGTGTCAAGTTTTGCGCTTCATCTACAATCAGATAAGTGCTACTCAAACTACGACCTCGAATAAACGCAAGAGCCTCAATGACAAGTTGCTCGTTTTTTTGCATATCATCCAACATTTTCAACTCCCGGCTAGTAGGTGCGAACTGATGCTTGATTACATTCAAGTTATCAAACAATGGTTGCATATATGGAGCCACTTTCTGTTTCTCATCGCCAGGCAAGAAGCCTAAATCCTTGTTAGACATCGCAACGATAGGACGAGCCAACAGAATTTGCTTGTAAGTTTCATTCTGTTGCAAGGCTGCGGCTAAAGCCAACAAAGTCTTTCCAGTTCCTGCTCGACCTGTTACAGCCACCAACTTTATATCGTCATTCATCAAGACGTCCAAAGCGAACGTTTGCTCAGCATTTCTTCCCTCTATTCCGAAAGCCTTCTCTTTCTTTACTTTCTTAATCGTTCCCGCAGCAGCGTCATATTTCGCCATTACCGTAGAGCGTATGCTCTTCAAGATGAAGCAATCATTCGGAGACAACTCGACATTCAGCCCCACATCAGCCACAGGAACGCCATACGGTTCAGCATAAATACGATCCACCACATCGGCATCCACATTCTCGTAAGTCTCTTGCGCTTTATCGAAAATATCCACATTCTTAACCTTATCCGTGGTATAATCTTGCACCTCCAAACCGATAGACTTCGCTTTCATACGAAGGTTCACGTCCTTGGTTACGAGGATCGTGCGAGTTTTTTTATCTTTCTCTTGTAAATACAAAGCAACAGCCATGATTCGGTGGTCAGCAGTCTTTTCAGAGAAAGACTTTACCAAGATTTCAGGGTAGACTGGATTTGTAACAACGAACAGACGACCTAAACCAGCGCCCAATGAAACACCATTTTTGAAAAAGTCATTGTCTACGCTCAGAGAGTCAATTTCACGAACGAATTCGCGAGCATTGAAATTGATTTGCTCATTACCTTTTTTGAATTTATCCAACTCCTCTAAGACAACGATCGGAAGATATATATCGTTTTCCTGAAAATTGTAAATACACTTGTAATCGTGAAGGATAACATTCGTATCCAAAACGAAATTCTTCTTTGCGCCCATAATCAATCCTATTTACGTGTTTATCATTAAATTCAAGGTGAGAAAGGAAATACCTCAAGTCTTTGAAAGAATAGAGGTATTATGAACTTTCGTCCCTACTAAATTAGTTTTTCGGTTTGTAAAAACAAACTTTTAAAAAAGATTTTTCCGAATTTTGCAAGCGCAAACTCATTCGTTTTTTCAGAAACAATGATAGTTAAGATCAATTAGGAAATTCAGAAAATGGGAGAAACAAAAAAGATGAACTACGCCGATACACTCACCTATATTTACAATCGCATGCCATTGTTTCAGATGGTTGGCAGATCCGCTTATAAAGAAGGACTTGAAAGCATGCAAGCATTCGACAATCGTTTAGGCAATCCTCACCGCTCGTTTAAATGCATTCACGTTGGAGGAACAAACGGGAAGGGGTCAACCTCACACACCCTCGCCTCAATTCTTCAATCCGCAGGATATAAAGTGGGATTGTTTACTTCGCCGCACCTCAAAGATTTCCGAGAACGCATCAGGGTGAATGGAGAGGTCGTACCAGAACAATTTGTCATTGACTTTGTTGAGAAACATAAAGCATTTTTCGACATCATCTATCCATCTTTTTTTGAAGTGAATGTTGCAATGGCATTCGACTATTTCAGACAAGAAAAGATCGACTATGCAGTTGTAGAGGTAGGACTTGGAGGAAGATTGGACAGCACCAACATTATCTCCCCTATTCTGAGTGTAATCACCAATATTAGTCTTGACCACACCAACATTTTAGGGAATACAGTGTTGGAGATTGCCAAAGAAAAAGCAGGAATCATCAAAGAAAACACACCAATTGTCATAGGAGAAGCGGAGGGTGAAATAAAAAATTTATTTCAAACCATAGCAGAAAAAAAGCAGTCACCCATCTTTTTCGCAGAAGACAACAATGCGAAGTGGACACACAATCGGATTGACAAGGATGGAACGCCATTGCAGGGATTCTCTATCGATGGCGATGTCATAGAGACACCTTTAATGGGCAACTATCAAGCGAAGAACATGGCAACCGTTAAATGCGCTGTAGATAGGTTGAGGCAATTAGGATTGAATATCAGTAAAAAAGCAGAATGGGAAGGTTTCCAAAAGACTATCTCTCAGACGCACCTTCTGGGAAGGTGGCAAATCATAGGAAAGAACCCCACTATTGTATGCGACACAGGTCATAATGTTGGAGGCATCCAATATATCGTCAAACAGTTGTCAGCGACACCACACAAGGCGTTGCACATCGTTTTTGGCATGGTAGGAGACAAAGATGTTTCGCATGTGTTAGATTTACTGCCTAAAGAGGCTCACTATTATTTCACACGCGCTAACATTCATCGAGCATTAGACGAAAAAAAATTATGCGAGATGGGCAAAGAAAGAAGTCTTCAAGGCAATAGTTATCCAACTGTAAGCGAGGCACTTGAGATTGCAAAAAGAAACGCGAACGAAGACGATTTAATATACATAGGAGGCAGCACCTACGTTGTAGCAGAAATAATCTAAAAATTTCTATTCAAAAAACTTTGTAATATCAAAAATACTCCCTACATTTGCAACGCTTTTGAGAAAGCAAATTTCAGAAAAATGTTGTTTCGGTCTTATAGCTCAGCTGGTTCAGAGCACCTGCCTTACAAGCAGGGGGTCCTAGGTTCGAATCCTAGTGGGACCACGAAAAAAAGGAACAAGGAGATGTTCTTTATATTTATTGAAATGGCAACAACGGTCTTATAGCTCAGCTGGTTCAGAGCACCTGCCTTACAAGCAGGGGGTCCTAGGTTCGAATCCTAGTGGGACCACGAAAAAAAGGAACAAGGAGATGTTCTTTATATTTATTGAAATGGCAACAACGGTCTTATAGCTCAGCTGGTTCAGAGCACCTGCCTTACAAGCAGGGGGTCCTAGGTTCGAATCCTAGTGGGACCACAACGGCAGTTTTCATATTGCCATCCAATAGTTGTTGTTATTGTTTCGGTCTTATAGCTCAGCTGGTTCAGAGCACCTGCCTTACAAGCAGGGGGTCCTAGGTTCGAATCCTAGTGGGACCACGAAAAAGGTGGAGATGTGACATTTCCACCTTTTTCGTGTTTGTACACATCCACGGTATCTCCCAAACACACAGATTTCTACAATTCAAAAAAAATAAGTCGCCTATAAATTAGGAAAATCAGAAAAAAGTATTACATTTGCACTCGCTTTAATGCAAGAAAGGATGGTCGGGTAGCTCAGTTGGATAGAGCAACAGCCTTCTAAGCTGTGGGTCGAGGGTTCGACTCCCTCCTCGATCACCGAGAGAAGAGTTTCGGATGTTTTTAACGTCCGAAACTTTTTTTTAAATATTTCCGTAAACCCCATTAATGAGGCTATATAAAAAAGTGTGTCGATAGAACAACGACACACCACAGTTTTATAAAAATCTTTTCATTTATGACTCTCGTAAAGGTATCTCTTGATATTCCTTTTCGGTGTTTTCTCAAATTCTTTAGGATAAAGCCTTATTTCGGAAATTTGTTCATAATTAGCAACACTCTTGTTGAATCTACGTTTGTTCTCCTCCATTATATTTGACAAGTCCTCCTTTTGGATGTTAATCTCATCCATTGCTCTATAATCTGGATATACAAGAGCAACCAATTTTCCCTCTCTCTCCACAATCAGAGATTCAGAAACAAACGGTAAATTTGACATTTTCGCCTCCAACTGCTCCGGATATATATTCTGTCCCGAAGGACCCAAAATCATACTTTTACAACGCCCTTTGATGAAAAGATACCCGTCTTTTAGGACACCAATGTCCCCAGTCCTCAGCCAACCATCCTCAGTGAAAGTCGCTTTCGTTGCCATATCATTCTTGAAATAACCTGACATCATATTTTGTCCTCTAACGATGATTTCGCCTGGAACATTCTCTGGATCTTCCGAATCAATTTTCGCCTCCATATTCGGCAATATCTTTCCTACCGACCCTAAAACATACTCATCTTCATGAGCAAAACTAATCAACGGAGAACACTCAGTCATGCCATACCCCACTGCCAATGGAAACTTAATCCTCTTCAAGCACTCCTCTATCTCATGATTTAACGGAGCGCCTCCCACGACAACCTCTCTAAACTCTCCACCAAACGCCTGCATCATCTTCTCTCTCAGCTGAGGATAAATTTGACTTTCTAAAATAGACTCACTTAAATCGGCATGCGATTTCAACACAGGCTCCGCTATTGAACGATAGAATTTTTCAACAATCAATGGTACTGAGTAGATAATATTCGGACGAACTTCCTCAAATGCTTTTAATAACACCTTCGGAGCAGGCACTTTATTCAAGAACGTTATATGCGCGCCAACCGTAATTTGAGAAAGAAAGTCAAGCGAACACCCATACGTATGCGCCAAAGGAAGAAAATTTAAAATTTTAATTCCTTTGTATGCTGCCTTATACTCCTGCACATACGAGATATTTCCTTTTATATTACCACAAGTCTGTATCACACCTTTACTGAACCCCGTTGTTCCAGAAGTATAATTAATGGAAAACCACTCATCATCCTTCTTCTCTGCAAAATGCAAGTCTTCAACTTTTATCCCATTCGGATACATCTGACTATAAAGAGCTTCTAATTCTTTAATTTTTTGCGGAATCGGATTTTTGATCTTCTTGTGAACACAATATTTTTCCGTATAACAATAAATACATTTAACACCCGGAATATTGTCTTCTATAATCAGCTCTTTTAAATTATCACTGACAAAGAGCAACTTAGATCCAGAGTGATTTACAATGTGGTGAATATCATCAGGTGGAAAATTCTGAAGTATCGGTACGATAATTGCACCATAAGTTACAGTAGCCAAGAAAACGATAGCCCATTCTGGCGTATTCTTTCCAACCAATGCTATCTTATCATTTTCCTTGATTCCCAATTCTTTGTACAACAAATGCATCTTTACAACACTCTCTGCTAACCTCGCATAGGTAAAATTTTCTCCGTTAGCATAGTTCGTCATCGCTAACGCATCCCAATTTTCTCTGATAGAGTTCTTCAACGCTTCATTAAACGTCGCCGTCTCGTAATATTTCATTTTTCTCCCCTTTTACAATGGAACATCTATACTTCTTTCATTTTTTCTCTAATGTCAACGCATAGATTTTTCATTAAAATTCATTTCCTGTCTATTTGTCTTTATTAGCGTAGCAAAAATAGGTAAATTTGCTGAGAATTCGTCCATTTAGCGACGGAAGTTGCGCAAAACACGCATTTTTGTGCAATAAAAGAATAATTCGAAAAACAATATTAAAGACTATAAATGGGACCTATGACAATTCAAATAATACAAAAAATAAAGAAAACAGCAGTTACTGCAATTTTGTTTAGCCTCTCTATTCCCTTTTTAAGCTCATGTTCAAAATCAGTTTCCCCAAGCGACTACATCTCATTTGATACCCTTCAAGGACAACTGACGGATCGTAGTTCTATGGGGTTAATTGAAATTGTTCTTAATGGTTCGGGAGCAAACTATTCCTATTACATAGCGGAAGGAGCAAAAATGGATGGAGATCTAACCGCAGGCAACAAAGTTGAGGTTGTTTTAGGAACGCCACAAAAAGAGAAAGATCGCAAATTGGTAGTTTCTTTCAGAAACATAGATGATAACTTCACACGTTGTCTTAAAAGTACAAAAGGACTCTGGATGCGTCAAGAAGTCAGTCAAAATGGCGGTAAACAAGCGAGTCTTGAGCTAATGGCTTTAAACATCGTCAACTGCACAAATATGCCCGTAAGTTACCGAAGCTGGGAAGTTGTATCTGACATTTTACTGTTGCTTCATAAAGCAGACGGAGCTTGCGATACTGCAGTGATTGATAGGAGTCAGCTCCCCGAAAAAATGGTTATTCGTCCAAGTGGAATTATCTTAGAGAAAAAAGATTAACAAAAAACACTAAATAAACAGACGCAATATACAAAAAACACTAAATTTGCATTGCGTTCAGAGAAACGAACGATTGGAAAGATGCCGGAGTGGTCGATCGGGCCGCACTCGAAATGCGGTGAACGGGTAACTGTTCCCAGGGTTCGAATCCCTGTCTTTCCGCATAAAGCAGATGGTTAATTGACTATCTGCTTTTTTTGCGTCTTTCTTTTCAAAAATTTTTTCTCAAAAAGATGCCATGAGAGAAATGAGAAAGACAACACAACAATAGCCTCAAGAGCAAACAAACAAGGGCTTGCAGGCACCTGTAGACCAATAAAAAACATAATAACCGGTCCATGACATAAATACAATCCGTATGACGGATCTCCCAATCTTCCAAATCCATTCAAGAATTTAAAATTGAATGCAATAACAAAAACAATCATTCCAACGGCAACAGGAGTCAATAAATTTGAGACAAACCCACCTACTAACAACACAAAAAAAGAAACCACTGTTAGGAAAAACTTGCACTTCAAATTAGCAATCCTTTCAAAACAGAGATAGATACAAACACCCACCAAGAAACAAGCAACTACCAATGAATATTTTCCAACCATGTCAAAAGCAGGATTTTTGAACCATTCCGCAAAAAATCGACAGCACGCAGACAACACACAAACAGACACAGTCACCCAGGCCATCACTTTTTTCGTCGTTTTCTTCACTAATTCAAAAAAAAACGGAATTAGAAGATAGCAGAAAATTTCTATTTTGATTGTCCATAAAGAGGGATTAACGGCCGCACCATCCAGCACACCTGGTAAATCGGGGTGCATAAAATTCATAAAAATCGTATTCCAAAAAAGATACTTGTATAAATCCAAGGACAGAAAATATTCTTTCAATGGCAAACTCGACAACGTCACTCCTCCAACGGCACTCAAAAAAACAACCAACAAGTAAATTGGCACAATTCTTCTTATTCTTTTTTCCCAATAAGCTTTCAATGATACACATCGCTCATAACTACGATAAATCAGAATTCCACTGATAACAAAGAAGACGCATACCATCGTTTCAGGGCTTACCCCCCTATCAATGTGGTTTAAGATTAGAAAATGAGAAGAGAAAACGCCAAACGAAGCGACGAAACGAAGGAAATCGAAATTATTTGCTGATGGAATAAAAAATGACTGTTTATCCAATTTTGCGATGAGATTAGTATTTTCAACAAAAAACCTGCCAAAACCATTTTGATTTTGGCAGGTATAAGAACTTGTGGAGATGCAGAGAGTCGAACTCTGGTCCAAACGAGGAAATCATAAGCTTTCTACATGCTTATTCTTGACTTTGGTTTTCGTGCGTCAGCAAGACCAAGACCACCAACTGCCGCCTTATCCTCTAAAGTTTCATTTAGATGTCGAGGCACATCTAAACTATTCCTGATTTTTCCACTCCTCCTAATCCGACCGCCTCAGGACTTAGCATCGGGGAGAAGTCTTGTCTAAACACCTGTGTTTAGATTAAGCCAAAACCTACTATTATTCGGTTAGGCAGCAAGAGCGTAGTTATTCTCGCCAGTTAAATTTTTGGTCTCCAGATTATAGTGCTAGCCACCAGCGCACTGCATGCTTACCTACCACTTCTGCCCGCTGTCAAATCCAGTCATCCCCATTTAATTACGAGATGCCCTATATTCGGCACATTGTAATAGACAATCTACCACTGTAGACAAGAGCAAAGGTAAACCGTCTTTCCATTCTATACAAGAAAATAAATGCTAAAAAATCATAAAAAAAGAAGCAGGTTCTTACGAACACCGCTTCTTTTCCTGAACAAAAAAATTACAATGAAAACCCATTGCTTTATTTTCCTCGTTTACTTCGCATAACTTACCGCACGCGTTTCACGAATAACAGTTATCTTTACCTGACCAGGATAAGTCATCTCGTCCTGAATTTTCTTAGCAATATCATACGAGAGTTTCTCTATTTCCTTATCATCCACTTTATCTGCGCCCACAATCACACGAAGTTCGCGACCTGCTTGTATTGCATAAGTCTTCACGACTCCAGGATAAGAGAGAGCCATCTTCTCCAAATCGTTCAGACGTTTGATGTAAGCCTCAACAATTTCACGACGTGCGCCAGGGCGTGCCCCTGAAATAGCGTCACAGGCCTGAACGATTGGTGCGATCAGAGTCTCCATTTCTATTTCATCGTGGTGAGCTCCGATGGCATTGCACACATCAGGCTTTTCTTTGTATTTCTCCGCTAATTTCATACCCAAAATTGCGTGAGGCAATTCTGGCTCGTCATCTGGCACTTTTCCAATATCATGAAGCAAACCTGCACGCTTCGCTTTTTTTGCGTTCAAGCCTAACTCTGCGGCCATAATGGCACAAAGATTGGCTGTCTCACGAGCATGTTGCAGCAAATTTTGACCATAAGAAGAACGATATTTCATCTTACCAATCAAACGAATCAAGTCGGGATGTAATCCGTGTATACCTAAGTCAATCGTTGTCCGTTTACCTGTCTCAATAATTTCTTCTTCAACCTGCTTCTTCACCTTATTAACGACCTCTTCAATACGAGCGGGGTGTATACGACCATCAGTAACCAATTGATGAAGAGCCAATCGAGCTATTTCACGACGAACAGGGTCAAACGCAGAAAGAACTATTGCTTCTGGAGTATCGTCTACAATGATCTCAACACCCGTTGCCGCCTCCAAAGCACGGATATTTCGACCTTCACGTCCAATGATTCGTCCCTTAATCTCGTCAGAGTCAATATTAAACACAGTAACGGAATTTTCGATAGCCGCCTCGGTAGCCACACGTTGAATAGCATGGACAACAATACGCTTAGCCTCCTTGTTGGCAGTCATCTTCGCCTCTTCCATGATTTCATTGACGTAAGACATTGCGTCTGTCTTGGCTTCCTCTTTTAAAGATTCAATCAAATTGGCTTTTGCCTCAGAAGCGGAAAGTCCTGATATAGTTTCCAAACGCTCGTTTGCCATTCTGTTAAGTTTTTCCAACTCTTGCTTGCGAGCATTGACCATATCCATCTGGTTGGCCAAATTCTCTTTCACATTCTCGTTCTCGGTGCGACCACGTTGCACGTCAGCCTGTTGCTGATTGAGTTGAGATTCACGCTGTTTCAGTTTAGACTCAAACTGTTGCATTCTGGCGTTACGTTGGTTACACTGATTTTCATACTCAGTCTTGAGGGCAAGATATTTCTCTTTCACCTCCAACATTTTATTGTCGCGAAGAACCTTCGCCTCAGCTTCTGCCTCTTTAAGGATATTGTCTGTACGCGACTTGAGCATGGTGTTCATCACCAACCAAGTAATCAGCGCGCCGACCAGCAAAGCTGCTACTGCTACTATAACAGAAATTAATGTCATGATAAATTTTTTATAATACAATTAAGCCCCACCACCTTTCAGCCAAAGGGGGTGAAAGCGAGTTCTCAGTTCGTTTCCGGGATAATAAAAATCGATTTTAAGGACAAATGCAAGGTCTCTACGTCTTTGACAATTGTTTCAAACTATTTCAAGACCTTATTTATACTGGATTCCAAATCTTCCAGTTTTTTTCTTAATTCCTCTTTTTCAGCCTCATACTTCACACAGCGCATTGCCAAATCAAGAGCCGTCAGTTTCATAAAATAACGGTCGTCTATGCCTGTCTTTTCACCTTGGTAAGCACCGACATAACCCGCATACTTACCATCAGCCAACTTTGCGCCATCTCGAAAATAGACCTCATCAGACCGTCTTATGTTCACCTCAAGAATACTGTTCATCACATGAACACGAATCTTAAATCGATCGTTTTGAGCTTCCTTTACAGAAGGAGTTCCAGATGTTGAATCACTCTTTTCACTCATGGTGTCCGACGTCTACTTTCTATTTCTGAGGGTGTGCATCCACTTTTCAGCAGCCCGAGAAAACTCAGTCCATCTGCTATTCATTTAAAAGCGACACACATTTTTCAATTTCCCGCTCCAATTTTAGCATTCGATTGTGCATCTTCCTCGCTTCTTGTTCCGACACCTGCATCGCCTTAGCATAACGTGTGTCTTGCAACTCCTTGCGACAATCTTTCAACTTCTCTTCCGTCTCCGAAAGCCGACTCTCTAACGATTCTATTTTTTGAATCAATTCGTTATTCTGCGCCTTCAACTCGTCATAATTGACGATTAAGCGACGCACACTATCTGCCAAATTTTCTTCAACATCCTCTAAAGAAGCCATTCTACCAAAATTCTCCGCAAATTTAACATTATAGCACAAATAACGCAACAAAACAAACTATTAAAATTTTTCGTTTTAGTACATTTGCGATTAGATATTTCGTTTATTCCTTCTTTCATCAGACGCATCAAAAAGGACATTTTGCAAATGATTCTATACAGATACATAAAACCACACCTGTTTTGGGCGATTCTATCCCCATTGATGGTGGGAACGGAGGTCTGTGCAGAATTGGCTCTGCCCTTCTTTATGTCCGTAATCATAGACCAGGGGATTTTCTTTCACGACCCAGAAGTGCTTCTCCCTTTAGGTACCAAAATGCTCGTCATTTCTCTCATAGGGATGGTAGGCGGACTACTATCCATTTTTGCTGCGGGCATTGTGGCATACGGTGTCGGTTCAGGACTTCGACAAACAATTTTTGAAAAGACAACGCTACTAACATTCTCAGAGTTAGACAAAACGCAGCCTTCAGACCTTATCACCTGCATTTTCACCAACGTCAACAAAATACAGAGTGTTATTCAATCATCAATGAGACTGCTCTACCGCGCTCCCATTTTGTTCGTCGGATCAATTTTCATGGTGCTATCCATTAGTGAGGAGCTCTCTTCCATTTTGTTAATTATCCTCCCTATTCTGTTGTTCTCTATCATTCATATCACCCGTAAATCCTACCCTTTCTTTAAAAAGATACAAGAACAAACAGAGAAACTCAATTTAGTAATACACGAAATCCTCTCAGGCATAAAAGTAATACGAATTTTCAATCAAGAAGAGAAAGAAAGAAAACGTTTCAAAAAAATCAACGATAATTTATACGACAGCAATATGGAAGCCATAAAAAGAACCGTTTTGCTGAGTCCGTTGATGTCATTAATTATCAATGGAGGAATAGCGATTGTTGTCTATTGGGCAGCATTGCTTATGGAATCGGAAGGGGACATAAAAGTCGGCGAGATTATGGCAATCACCAGTTACCTGACGCAAATTCTCATCGCTCTTATGATGGCGCAACACATCATAATATCACTCACAGAAGCCAACACCTCATGGGTAAGAATCAAAGCCTTTATTTTGCATGACACAGATAACAAAAGCAATAAGGCTGAAAATCACCTTAAATTAGAAAATGAGAATTGTAAAATTCGCTTTGAGAATGTTTCTTTCGCTTATAGTCAAAACCAGGGAGAACTTGAAGATGCTTTTGTCTTGAAGAATATAAATTTCGAAGTGAAAGAAGGTGAAACAATAGGAATCATTGGAGGAACTGGCGCAGGTAAAAGCACACTCGTTCAATTATTGTTGAAAAACTACACGCCATCATACGGCAACATCTATATTAACGACATTTCAATAGGCAAGATTGACAAAAAAGACATACATCGCCATATTGGAATTGCAATGCAGAACGTACAACTTTTCGCAGGTACAATCGCAGAAAATCTACGATTCGGGAAGGAAGATGCAACAGAAGAAGAGATGATGAACGCATTGGAGACGGCAAGGATCAATAATTTCATCAGGAAAACAGACGAGGGAATCAACCACAGATTAGCTCCCGGAGGAATGAATCTTTCGGGTGGACAACGACAGCGAATTTCATTAGCTAGAACGCTCATTTCCAAGCCTAATTGCCTTATTTTAGACGATTGCCTCAACGCTATAGATCAAAAGACCGAAACATCACTTTTCTCCGCACTTTCAAAGATTGACTGCACAAAAATCATCATTTCGCAACGAGTCTGCACAATCAAGCATGCGACACGAATCATCGTCTTAGACAAAGGCAAAATCAAAGGAATCGGAACACACGAAGAGTTGCTCCGCACGCTTCCTATCTATCAAGAAATCGTACAATCACAGTCGTCCGACTCCAACGAAAAACAAGAGTGACAAGAAAGAAAAGAAATATCAACACAACGAGTTCCTCAAGATCTGGGGGATGCGGCACTATACTACGACTTTTCTCTTATTGGAGGAAACCAGCCTTCAGTTTAACTGTCATCATTATATTCTCACTCATTAGTGTTGCGTGTTCGCTCCTTGCACCTTACCTTTTAGGAATCACGATAGACCAATGCATCAACGATGTGTCAACCATTGGCAAAACAATTAACTTCGGACAATTAGGGAAGATGCTCCTCATCTTTTTTTCAATTAATTTGATAGGCTCTTTTTGCATTTGGGTACAAGAGTACTTGCTGAAGAGAAGCACAATGAGAATCATCAAATCGCTATGCGAAGAGTTAATAGACAAAACGCTCAAACTAACCATTCGCTGCTACAATAAACAAAAGCGAGGCGAGTTGATGAGCTATTTCACCAATGACATTGAACTCATAAAAAATGCATTGAGTAATTGTCTTGTACAACTGATTACCAGCATATTAACACTAACTGGCTCTCTTTTGATTATGTTACATGAGAATGTAACATTGACGTTCGTCGCCTGCGTAACAATTCCAATGACCATTCTTCTTAGCCGTTTCATCATACGACACACTCGAGCCTATTTTTCCCAACAGCAAAAAGCGCTTTCATCACTTAACGGAATGGTTGAAGAATACGCTGTTGGCATTCGCACAATTAAGAATTTCTGCCAAGAAGAAAAACAAAACACGAAATTCAAACAACTCGACAAATATGTATATGAGACGGGTAAAAAAGCACAGATTTACAGTGGCATATTAATGCCGCTACTCCGTGTACTAGACAATCTGAGCTATCTTCTTGTCACTGTTGTCGGTGCGTTTTTAGCCTTCCATGGTCATCTATCCGTAGGAATGATTCAAACATTCCTCTTGTACACGAAGAATTTTCAGAGGCCCATCAATGCCATTGCAACGCAAATCAACGCCATACAAGCCGCCATAGCAGGAGCAGAACGTATTTTTGCTTTTCTAAATGAAACCGAAGAAACCGACACAAACGAAGCCAGCAAAAGGCCCCGAAAAAATCAGTTTCCTGCGAGAGTGGATTTCAACAACGTGTGCTTCACATATGATGGAAAGACACCTACCATTGATGGCGTAACCTTCTCAATAGAGCCAGGAGAGACGGTGGCGATCGTGGGTACAACTGGAGCAGGGAAAACCACCCTAATTCATCTACTTTCTAAATTCTACGAAATACAAGAAGGGAGCATATCTATCAATGGAATCAACATACAATCAATCTCAACAAAAGATTTACGTTCAATGTTGAGCATTGTGTTTCAAGAGCCTTTTTTATTCTCCGAGACAGTACGCTATAATATTGGCTACAGCAAAAAGACAGTCAGCGACAAAGAACTCCAAAACGCTGCGGAAGCTGCCAACATTGACACTTTCATCATGAATTTACCTCAACAATACGAGTATAAGTTTATAAAACAAGGCGCAGGCATTAGTTATGGGCAACAACAGTTGCTCACTATTTCGCGCGCCATCCTTGCTGATGCCCCCATCCTCATTCTCGACGAGGCCACCAGCAACATAGACACAAGAACGGAACTACTTCTTCAGCAAGCAATTCGTCGACTAACATACAAGAAAACATGTCTTATCATTGCGCATAGACTTTCAACTATCAGAAATGCGGACAAAATCGTCGTCTTAGAGAATGGGAAAGTAGCAGAGCAAGGCAGACACGAGGATTTATTAGCAAAAAAAGGTATCTATTGGGAGATATTCAATGCGAATAGGAACGAATAAAACTCGATATAGCAAAAAAAGAAAGCGACAATCAAAATCATCGCTTTCTTTTTTCTATATTTTCAGAACAAAATCAGCAAACCTTTGCTCCATTCGCCACCTTCTTAGAAGGAGAAACAACAGACAAACTTCCATCGCTATCTAAAGATGAGAGAATCATTCCTTGACTCTCCACTCCTTTCAGCTTACGAACAGGGAAATTGGCGATAAAACAAACCTGTTTCCCGACCAGATCCTCTGGGTTATAATACTTTGCGATACCTGAAACGATGGTTCTCGTTCCCATACCATCATCAATCTTAAATTGTAAAAGTTTGTCTGCCTTTGGCACTTTGGCACACTCTAAAATAGTTCCACAACGAATATCCAATTTAGCAAAATCGTCAATCGTACACTCTGCAGAGACAGTATCTGGCGACCAACTTGCCAATTCGTTTTCTTTCTTCTTATCATGCAACTTCTTTACCTGAGCGTCCACTTCGGCATCTTCTATTTTAACAAATAGCAATTCAACCTTACCTAACTCCTGACCTTCCTTCAAAAGTTCCGTACTTCCCAAGTCGCTCCATGAGAATGCCCTCATGTTCAACATATTACGCAATTTTTCCGATGAGAAAGGCAGGAATGGCTCAAATGCGATTGCAAGATTAGCGGCAATTTGCAGACTTAAATGTAAGATAGTAGCCGTTCGAGCCATATCCGTTTTCGCCAATTTCCAAGGTTCTGTCTCCGCCAAATACTTGTTTCCAATGCGAGCCAAATTCATCGCCTCTTTCTGTGCATCACGGAATTTGAAATTATCCAACAAATCCTCCAAGTGTTTCTTCACATCGACAAATTCTGCAATCGTAGACTTGTCGTAGTCGTTTACTTCACCTAACGTAGGCACTTTACCGTCAAAATACTTCTGTGTCAGCACCAACGCTCGGTTTACAAAGTTGCCGTAGATAGCCACTAACTCACTATTATTGCGAGTTTGGAAATCCTTCCAAGTAAAGTCGTTATCCTTCGTCTCAGGCGCATTTGCTGTCAACACATAACGCAAAGTGTCCTGTTTTCCTGGAAAATCCACCAAATACTCATTCAACCAAACAGCCCAATTGCGAGAAGTCGAAATTTTATCTCCCTCTAAATTGAGGAATTCGTTGCTTGGTACATTATCTGGCAATATATAAGACCCTTCAGCCTTCAACATAGCGGGGAAGACAATACAATGGAACACTATATTATCCTTACCAATAAAATGGACTAAACGAGTATCTTCGTCTTTCCACCACTTCTCCCATGGACCAAATTTCTCAGGGTTAGCATCACATAACTCTTTCGTATTGCTGATATACCCGATAGGAGCATCAAACCATACATACAAAACCTTTCCTTCCGCACCCTCAACAGGCACTGGAATACCCCACTCCAGGTCACGACTCACCGCACGAGGCTGCAGTCCACCATCCAACCAACTCTTACATTGGCCATATACATTCGGGCGCCACTCTTTGTGATCTTCCAAAAT
This sequence comes from Clostridiales bacterium, assembly GCA_963626555.1. GTDB lineage: Bacteria > Bacteroidota > Bacteroidia > Bacteroidales > Paludibacteraceae > UBA1181. The sequence continues at coordinate 6,596 of CAVFXQ010000026.1, read as the reverse complement.
CCACTTACGAAGCCAACCTTCATGCTTGTCTAATGGCAGATACCAATGCTTCGTGCTTCGAAGAACAGGTTTTGCGCCAGAAAGCTTACTAACTGGATTAATCAATTCCTCGGGAGAAAGGGCAGAGCCACACGCCTCGCATTGGTCACCGTACGCACCCTGGGCATGACATTTAGGACATTCTCCCACGATGTAACGATCAGCCAAGAAAGTCTTAGCCTCCTCGTCATAATACTGCTCGCTAGTTTTCTCTATAAACTCACCCTTATCATAAAGAGTGCGGAAAAAATCAGATGCCAGTTTATGATGGATCTTAGAAGTTGTGCGTGAATAGATATCGAAAGAGATACCAAACTCGCTGAAAGAATCCTTTATTATCTTATGATAACGATCAACCACATCCTGAGGAGTAACCCCCTCTTTCTTTGCACGAATGGTTACAGGTACGCCATGTTCATCCGACCCTCCAATGAAGATTACTTCCTCTCCTTTTAAACGGAGGTAGCGAACGTAGATATCAGCAGGCACATAGACACCTGCAAGATGACCGATATGAACCGGACCATTAGCGTATGGCAACGCCGACGTTACAGTTGTCCTTTTAAACTTTCTTTCCGTCATTTTATATCCTATTTATTTACATTATCCAAAAACCCAAAGTGCAAAGTTACACAAATTAACCTTAAAATTTCCAGAAAACCCATACGCAAACAAGAGGAATATCAGCTTTCAAAATGACACAAATACAAACAAAAACATTTACAAAACGAAACACAAATAAAATTATTCTATCCATTACGATTTTTACTATCTCATTTTATTTTTACTAAATTTCTGAATATCAATTAGTTATAATTTAATTACAATAATCTCCACATTTCTTTTTTCAAAAATTTAAACCTTAACCTCTCATTTTGTCGCATTTTTGTTTGTTTTTCTTACTTTTTGTCTAACTTTGCATAAGTTTAATAACGAAAAGAAATTAAAAGACAAAATAATAAACAACTAAAACGAAAAGAACATGAAAAAACGTTGGATTATTTTTATGTGCTGCCTATTGGCAATCGTTGCTTTGGCATTTTTCATTCCAGGACAATCAATACCTGGACAACCCGACTATATGTGGGATATGAGTGAGAATATCAATCCTGCAGATGTAGCGTGGTTACTGACCTCAACTATCTTTGTGTTGATGATGACCCCAGGTGTATCCTTCTTCTATGGAGGTATGGTTCGAAAGAAGAATGTGATTTCAACTATCTTACAAAGTATCATCGCAATGGGTGTTATCAGTTTGATTTGGGTAGTATTCGGATTTAGTTTGGCCTTCGGTGATAACATCGGTGGAGTAATTGGAAATCCTGCGACCTATTTCTTCTTGCAAGATGTTGGCGGACAAGCGACAGACCAACTTTCTCAAGCGTTGGGGTTGACTATTCCATTAGGGCTTTACGCACTTTTCCAAATGAAGTTTGCGATTGTAACGCCTTCGTTGATTACAGGATCGTTCGCTGAGCGTGTGCATTTCTCTGGATATATGGTATTTATGATACTTTTCTGTATTTTCATTTACTGTCCTTTAGCACACTGTACTTGGCATCCAGAAGGATTATTCAACCAAATGCATGTAAAGGATTTCGCCGGTGGTATCGTAGTTCACGCTTCTTCTGGTATCGCAGCCTTGGTAGGTGCGTTGTTCCTTGGCAAACGCCACCACAAACAAGCAGAGCCTGCCAACATTCCATACGTAGTCTTGGGTGCAGTTCTTCTTTGGTTAGGATGGTTCGGATTCAACGCTGGTTCTAGCCTACACGCAGACGGAATGGCAGTAAAGGCATTCTTGAACACGAATACTGCAGCCGCAACTGCAATGGTTACTTGGTTGTTCTTTGATTGCATCCGCGGTCGCAAACCATCTGCAATGGGTGCTGCTATTGGTAGTGTCGTTGGTTTGGTTGCCATCACTCCTTCTGCAGGTTGGGTCAGCACAAGTGAAAGTGTTATCATCGCATTCATCACGACGATTATCTGTAACCTCGCTTGCTACATCAAAAACAAGAAAACTGCTATTGATGACGCACTTGATGTTTTCCCAACTCACGGTTTGGGCGGTATCGTTGGAACGCTCCTCACGGGTATCTTCGTTTACAAATACGAACCAGACTTAGCAGCTGAGGGTGTAAGCCACATGCAATTCTTTGTGAACCACATCATTGCCTTAGCAATCGTGATTGTTTACACCGCAGGTATGTCTTGGGTACTCTACTTCGTAACCAACAAGATGATTACAATGCGAGTTTCCGAGCAAAACGAGGAGATTGGTTTGGATAGAAGCCAACATGACGAACACTACGGAAGACTCCGTGAAATCGCTGAATACGATGATCGCACTTTCAAAAGCGACGAAGACTAACGTATGAAAAGCTGAGAAATTTCAATGCTTGCCACATAATTAATATTTTTCTTCGATTCTTCAACCTCGGCATGGACTTGTTCCTTGTCGGGGTTTGTTTTTTTTCAAGTTTAGAGACTTACCTTCTTCATAAAATTCCTTTATACTATACATTATATTTAGAGCATTAATTTTACCTTTGAAAAAACGAAAAGCATGAACGTAGCATTAGATGTACATACGCACACTGTGGCAAGCGGACACGCCTACAGCACTCTGCAAGAAATGGTGAAAAGTGCGAAAGAAAAAGGTTTGCAGATCTTAGGCATAACAGACCATGGTCCCTCTATACGAGGCGCATGTAATCCTGTCTATTTCAACAATTTTCACGTCATTCCACGCAATATTGAAGGTGTGAAGATTTTGATGGGATGCGAGATCAACATCTTAAATGCGAATGGCAGTTTAGATCTTCCAGACAAAACAATAGACAAGTTAGCTATTCGCATAGCTGGCATTCATCAATCTTGTTTCACATCAGGTACGATTGAAGAGAACACGCAGGGTATAATCAACGTCATCAAGAATCCCAAGATAGACATTATCAGTCACCCAGCCGATGGTAGCGCTGAACTTCTACTTGAACCTATCGTTCAAGCGGCCAAAGAGAATCGCATTCTTTTGGAAATCAACAATAGTTCACTCAACCCCAATAGAGGGAAAGCGCATGCATGGGATAAAAACAGAGAACTTGTTCGCCTCTGCAAAAAATATGAATTAATGGTGATTATGGGAAGCGACGCTCACATCTCTTTCGATGTTGCCAACTATAACTACGTCTACCAATTACTTGAAGAGGAAAACTTTCCCATGTCATTGGTTGTCAATGATAAGCCAGACCTTTTCTTAAAACATTTACAAAGAGGTTAATTATGCAAAAATTGATTGTTGACAACCTATCTATTTCATATTCCGCCTATTTCATATAGTGTCTCATCCAAATATCAGGAATTAAATTGTTGCAAAAATCCGAATAGTCTTTTGCCGTACAAGCGTAGACCTTCAACCCATTGAGGGACGGAATTTCAATCCACCAACGACCATTCGCAACGTTAGAGTAGAACGTAATTTTATTATCCCCATCAAATTTCGGCAACACCACATACTTTCGATATTTTGATAGATCGCAGACAGGATAATCTCCATACCTTTTGTCTATTCCTTCCAAAATATGCCAAACTACTTCAGCAACAAGCGCAGCTGTTTGGTCAGAATCATCAAAAGATGGATTATAGCCAAACAAACCGTATGCAAGCGTAGTGTCGCTCAGCCCCGCATAATGAGCCAACTGACAGACATCAAAGCCACTTAGTCCATTAGGAATAGACAAAGCATGTCCTGGAGCTTCAGAATGACGAACGGAAGCCATATCAAGACTAAATACATCCGCATTACGCAAGAATGGCTCTACAGATATTGAATTTTGTATAATTTCTCTTAAACGTTTTATGACAACCCCCTTTTCTGACAATTTTTCAGTTTGCCAATCTGCATAATAATAGTTTTGAAGACCCAAAAGAGCCAATTCAGAGATGGAGCTATCTTCCAATATTTGATTCCAAAAATTATTGGCAGATAGGATTTCACTCCTTGAAGAAAGATCTATTTTCGAATCTATAACAGTGAGACATAGGTGATTTTGTTCGTCCGCCTCCATTGTTCTCGTCTTCTTCAATGCATTCAACATCGGAACTGTCAAGTCTTGCGTTCCCCCTATTACAATGGAAACAATTTTTTTACTTGCCAAATATGCCACGACCTCTGTTAAAGCAGAGTAAGCATCATTCAATTTCTTTCCTACTTTAATATTCCCCAGATCGGCAATATTGACTTTATGGAATCGTGCAGATAGTTCATAAAGTTGCTTACGAACAGCATTCGGAGCATCGGAAGTACCTAAATTGTTGAGGTCTCCATCCGTTGGAACACCAATGAGGGCGACATTAAAATCCGTAGGCACAAGGTTTTTGCCTAAAGTAGACTCTTCCGATAAAAAAACTCCATTTACTTCCACATTCGAGGGAGCATCCAAATAGTCTGCAAAGTTGAAATCTGCCATTTTCTAATCAAATTAGACCACAAATTTACTAAAATGAAGCAAGAAATTTTACCGAATGCGGCTATTTCAGTAATTTCGTATTTTAAATGAACTCTACGATTAGAGACTCAAATGATTACGAAAGAGAGTATCGAAACAACCTACTGTTTTCTCCACCAAAAGTGGAGAGTGTACAAATTTTCACACAATGACACTCAAAAAGACGACATTGAGTACATCATAGGTAACTATGTACACGAGATTGCTCCCGAATTGTTTGAACGACTATCGCATGGCAATAAAGATTTTTTGAGCATGCACAGCACATTCGCCAATGATATGGCAACAGCAGTTGACGAGTTGGAAAAAATGCTGAGCGTTCAAGCCTCCGAAGAATAGATTCAAGCAACATAAAGATAGAATAGAAAAAAACATGGAACATTTGCCAATGACCGATCCAGCGATGTTGATGAGCGCAATCAACTTTTTGCTACGCGACGAAATTTACGAAAATTTAGACCAAATTTGCAAAGCGTTTAACGTAAAGAAAGAAGACATTGAGAAAAAATTAGCAGAAGCAGGATTAGAGTATAATGAAGGATTGAACAAAGTTTGGTGATAATCATTCCTCCACCTTCCACTCTCCAATAGTCCCCGTCTCCGAAGAGAAGCTACAACCTATTTTGAAAAGCTTGCGGCTGTCAGCCGAATATTCACAAGCATAGCCCTTGTCGTTGATTTGTTTCAGTGCTTCCTCCGCCGTGCCATCCAACTTGAACTCAAAGATGTAGATGAAATTATCCGTCTCGATGACGCAGTCTACACGACCTTGAGATTGCTCCTTCTCCGTATAAATCAATAAAGTACTCATTAAACGAAGAATCAAATAGAATGTGTAATGGAAGAAACGCTCCGTCTCCTTCTTTGGGTGCATACCGTATGGTATAGAAGACAAGAAAGCCGTAAGCAACATCTTAAACTGCTCCAAATCACCTGCTTTCAAACTTCTCACCATTCGTGCCATCCAATCATCCGCATTGGAGGTTACAGAAAAATAATCATCCATTAGCAACGGAATAAAGCCCCTCTTCACCTCATCGTTTGGAATATCAAGACGATACATATCCAAGTCTGGGTCATATTCTTTTATCGTCAGATAGCCACTCTGATAGAGCATCGGAAGCGGTGCGTCTCTATCCGCCTTGAAATCCATAAATTCCGGAGCTGTATAATATTTTGCAACGATCTCATCCAAATTGACATCATCGCGGTCCAACAGGTTAATCAAGTAGGTTGGCGTGCCAGACGAGAACCAAAAGTCTCTCATTCGTTGTTGTGTAAACGCATTGAGCAAACTGAATGGATTGTGAACTTTGTGCAATGACTCACTGAAACTATAGCCATCATATTTCCGTTTTAAACGACGACGCATACCCTGCACATCACATTTGTAGAATCCACACATGCTCTCAACCGACTCTTCAAAATAAAGGTCGATTTCCTTCTCCGTAATACCACACAGCGTTTCGTATTTGGGACTCATACTAATATCCATCGGTTGGTTAAACCCACTGAAAACACTCACCTTGGCGAACTTCGTAACACCCGTCAAGAAGACAAACTGCAGATCCTCGTCTGCCAATTTCAGTGTCGAATAGAACGCCTTCATAATGTCTCTATTCCGCTCCTCCATGGTAATACGATTTCCATTGACATCCACCATCAAGCCAGAACCCAACACATCCAACAACGGCTTGTCGTATTCATCTATAAGGACAACACATTTGAGTCCAGTCTGCTCGTGAGCTGCAGACAAGACCCTGGCGAAACGCCGACCTATACTTAAATCCTCTATTTTCTCAACTCCGTATTTCTTCTCACCCTCACTGACAAAGAGTTCAAGCGTAGATTCAAAGACCTTCGGATTTTTAAAATCATCGCCATTAAAGTCAAGATGAAACACTGGGTACTCCTTCCACTCCGTCTCCAACTTCTCAATCGCCAAGCCTTTGAAAAGTTCTTTTTTCCCAAGGAAATAACTTTCCAACGTAGAGATAAGTAGACTCTTTCCAAACCTGCGTGGGCGACTCAGAAAATATATTTTAC
>CAVFXQ010000025.1:0-41406 GCA_963626555.1 Clostridiales bacterium | reverse complement strand
AAATAATTATAGTGACTTTCAACAAACTCTATGGCTTTATAGCGATAAAGATAATCTTTGAAAAAGCGAACGTATGAATACATAGAAAAACAGAAATAACTATTTTATTTACAACAAACATTTTGGTAATAGGCATTAAAACGGCATTTTAAATTTTGGTAATAGGCGATATTTTGAGGAAAAAAATTTTGGTAAAATAGTTTGATTATATATTTTTCAGTCTGATTATTAACTTGTTAAACAATAATTATGACAGATAGAAAATTTAGAAGAAAGGTTTTTGATAAAATGAAAGATTGGAAAAGTCTTGCTAATGGCAAAAGTGCCTTGCTTTTGGAAGGCGCAAGACGTATCGGGAAATCTACGATTGTAGAAGAATTTGCAAAAAAGGAATATCGTTCCTACATAATGATAGACTTTAACGAGGCATCGCAAGATGTAAAGAATCTGTTCAATGACCTGATGAATTTGGATTATATCTTTCTCTACTTACAAAATATTTACCATAAAGTACTCTATTCCAGAGAATCAGTCATAATATTCGATGAAGTTCAACAATGCCCTAAAGCAAGGCAAGCAATAAAATATTTAGTAAAAGATGGACGATACGATTATATAGAAACAGGTTCTCTCATCAGTATTCGTAAAAACACAAAAGACATCAGCATACCAAGTGAAGAATTTAGAGTCGAAATGTTTCCAATGGATTATGAAGAGTTCAGATGGGCATTAGGCGACACGGACGGAATGACGTTAATGCAACAAACATTTGAAAAGAGAATGTCTTTAGGCGAAAGTCTCAATAGAATGAAAATGAGAGATTTACGGTTGTATATGTTAGTCGGTGGAATGCCACAAGCCGTCAACGAATATCTTGACACAAATAACCTTCAGATGGTAGACCACGTCAAACGACAAATCATTCAGCTCTACGCAGAGGATTTTCGAAAAATTGATCCAACAGGAAAAATTTCAAAACTATTTATGTCGATTCCATCACAGTTGAGTAGAAATGTCCTGCGATATCAACCTACATCTGTCGTCGGAAAACTATCGTCTGAAAAAATTGAAGAGATGATACTTTGTTTGGAAGATAGCAAAACGGTAAACATTGCAAATCGTGCGGGCGACCCTAACGTTGGGCTATCACTCACTGCTGATTATGGAAAATATAAATTATATATTGGGGACACTGGTTTGTTTATAACACTTGCGTTTTGGGATAAAGATTTCACAGAAAATATCATTTACGAAAAACTGCTTAGCGACAAACTCTCTGCCAATATGGGATATATATACGAAAATTTAGTAGCCCAAATGCTCCGTGCAATAGGGGACAAACTTTTCTACTACACATTTCCGAAAGATGAGACACACTTGTACGAGATAGATTTCTTACTTTCAAGGGGAAACAAATTATGTCCGATAGAAGTGAAATCGTCTGGCTATAAAACGCACGCATCATTAGACGCTTTTTGTCAGAAATACTCAGACCGTATCAGCCAACGATACCTCATTTACACAAAAGATTTGCAGAAAGACGAAGAAACCATTTTTCTTCCTGTTTACATGACTCCCTTCGTGTAATTTATACCCTTAAAAACTTTATACATGCAAATGCCCGCCTCTTCTTCAGATAATAGTTTTTATTTCTTCTTTCATTTAAGAAAATTCTAATCCGCCCTCCATTCTTGAACAAAACCCATTCTATCCTTATGCCATTGATTAAAAGCTTTCACAGTATGCTCTTTAATAATATTAAAATTAGGGTCTATACCATAGATTCTGCCAACATTCTCACTATATGAAAGAAAATTGAGCATTATTTTCTATTTCATTTTGTTTTTGTTCTAATAAATCCACTAATTTTCTTTTTGTTGCTCTTATCAAATTCTTTTGTACAATAGAAAAAACATCGTTGTATTTTTTCTCACAAAAATCAAAAATTTTCTTTTCCATAATCATAAATAAAATTCATTAATTAATTCCTTTATTTTTTTACCCCAAGCATACGCTAATAAAGGTGGCACAGCATCACCTATTTGCTCATATTTATCTTGAACCTTTCTATTATCGTGTCCAACCATATACGGACCTCCACAGAAATTATAAGAATCAGGGAAAGATTGTAATCTTGCACACTCTCGTACAGTTAGAGCTCTGTTTTGTGTAGGATGAAGATTTTCATCTAAACAATGACTTGTAACAGTTAAAGAGGGTTTGTCTAAGGACAACCTTATATTTCTCTTTGAAAATATTTTTTTTGGTAGTGTTCCATCTTTTTGTAAACTCTCTATTTCTTCTGAACTTAATCTTTCAAATAAAGATTTTAGTCCTTCTCCTTCCCTTATCATTGCAAATCTTTTAAGCGTACACGCCTTATGTCGCATAGGTACCTGATAAGACAATTGATTAGCCTCGTCTGCAAATTCAGTTCTATTCCAAAACTCTAAATTTCTCATTAACTCAGAATAATTAGATGTTTCGTTCGTATAATGGTACGCAGGAATATCTGAATTAGCCTCAACAGGAGGAAGACCTGCAAAAGCCTCCCGAACGGTAACAGGTATTTTAGTTGTTGGTTCTGGAGCTGAAAGATAACAACCTTTATTTCGAGATGCTAATATAAAATATCGTTGTCTTTTTTGAGGTACACCATAATCAGTTGCCATTAATTTAACCTCTATGAAGTTACCATATCCAGCTTCAATAAGTTCCTCCTTCAAAACATCAATTATTAACTTATGATTATCCTTACTAACTGTTTTTGTTGTGATTCCAGGAACATTTTCAAATAAAATCATCTTTGCATTAGATAACTGTGCTATTCTTATTCCTTCACGAAACAAAAATTGTCTGTCATCATAAAAGGATCTTGAAGTAGTTCCTGCCATACTAAACGTTTCACAAGGCATACCTGATGTAACTAAATCTACCCCATCTTTAGGAATATAATTGATAAAGTCACTTTGCTGAACGTTTCTTATATCGGAATTTATGCAATACACATCTGGGTGATTCGCCGTGTATGTATCACAACAACTTTTGACATACTCTATTGCCACTAATGTTTTAAATCTCGCTGCCGCTAAGCCAGTACAAATACCACCAGGTCCCGCAAAACAATCAATGTGTGTTAAAGGTCTATCAGATATCATATATGTTTTTTCAATATAAACAAGTTCAAATGTAGCAAAAAAACTACAACTTTCAAACCTTGAACCTTACCCACTTTCTCCATGCAAATGCCCTCCTCTTCTTCAAATAGTACAAGTCTCGTTGAAAATTGTATGCTTCACGCTCAAAGGAAATGGAGCGATAGGCCTTCATAAAATCTCGATAATAGACTAATTTGATGAACCACTCTATCAGATAGAACAAGTAGAAAAACACAAAAAGCATTTCTATCATCTGGCGCGTATGGATTCTCTCGTGATTTATTTCTACCTGACCTAAACGATACTCCTTGCGTGCGAAGATGATTCCAAAAAGATTAATGGCGACAAAACCTTTTATGGGCAATATCTTGTTGTAAATCGGTTTCATATTGCGAAATTACATCAAAGAAAAATTTTACCTTTGCACCTTGTGGAAAATCTGTTAATAAGTTGTTGGCAAATTATTGATAACTTGTTAGTAAATTTTCGGTAAAAACTGAGAAGAGGTATGAAATTTGACTACGATGTAATTGTGATTGGAGCGGGACACGCTGGTTGCGAGGCAGCAGCAGCGTCAGCTCGTATGGGTTCCCAAACGCTCTTAATCACAATGGACATGCACAAAATTGCGCAGATGAGTTGCAACCCCGCTGTTGGTGGTATTGCAAAAGGACAAATTGTTAGAGAAATTGATGCATTAGGAGGAATGAGCGGTATCGTTACCGATCTAACTGCTATTCAATACAAAATGCTCAACCGCTCTAAAGGTCCCGCAATGTGGAGTCCACGATCTCAAGCCGACAGACAGAAATACAGTGAAAAGTGGCGTTCCATCCTTGAAAATATGGAGAACCTCAGTATGTGGCAAGACTCTGCTGTGCAGTTCTTAATCTCCGATAAAAACGAAAAAAAATCCGTTACAGGGGTGAAAACCGCCATGGGTGCAACCTTCACGGCCAAGTCCGTCGTGATTACGGCAGGAACTTTTCTTTCTGGTTTGATTCACTGTGGAAGAACACAGATACACGCAGGACGTATTTCAGAACCCGCATCCTACGGATTGACCGAACAATTAAGAGACCTTGGCATTAAAACAGGGAGAATGAAAACTGGAACACCAGTCAGAATAGACGGACGAACCATAGATTTCTCTGTTATGACAGAACAAGTAGGAGAAGACGATTTTCACAAATTTTCATTTTTAGATTTCAAACCTCGTCCGCTTCAGCAAAAGAGTTGTTTCATCACCTACACAAATGAACATACCCACGACATTTTGCGAGCAGGACTACCCGACTCTCCCCTTTTCAACGGACAAATAACAAGTATAGGTCCACGTTACTGTCCGAGCATTGAAACAAAAATTGTAACCTTTGCAGGCAAAGAAAGACATCAACTCTTTTTAGAGCCTGAAGGTGAAACCACACAAGAATATTACCTCAATGGTTTTTCATCGTCCCTTCCATTAGACGTTCAAATAAACGCTTTGAAGACTATCAAAGGATTGGAAAACGCCAACATTTATCGTCCAGGCTACGCTATTGAGTATGACTATTTTGATCCTACACAGTTAAAACACTCGTTGGAATCGAAGATTATTAGCAACCTTTTCTTTGCAGGACAAGTAAATGGAACCACAGGCTATGAAGAAGCAGCTGGACAAGGACTTATCGCCGGTATCAATGCACATATCAATTGCAACGGAGGCGAACCATTTACTTTAGGAAGAGATGAAGCCTATATTGGAGTGTTAATTGACGATTTAGTAACAAAAGGTGTGGACGAACCATATAGAATGTTTACATCTCGTGCAGAATATAGAATTTTATTAAGGCAAGATGATGCTGACGCACGATTAACAACAAAAGGTTACGAAATAGGCTTAGCAACCAAAGAACGCTACGATTTGTACAAGTCAAAAGAGGCAGAAATCAATCGCTTGACAGAATTTGTAGAAAACTACCCTATCAAGATTTCGCACATCAACCAATTTTTGGTAGAGCAAGGCACAAGCGAGTTGAAAAACGGTTGCAAATTAGTAGATCTCATCACTCGTCCACAACTCAATATTCAACTTCTTTCAGAAGGAATAGATGCGTTGAAAACGGCAATTAATGAGATTCCAAATCGCAAAGAAGAGATTGTTGAAGCCACTGAAATCAAGATTAAATACAAAGGCTATATTGAGCGTGAAACGATGATTGCTAATAAACTTCATCGTTTAGAAAATATCAAAATCAAGGGTAAATTTGACTATTCAACTATACACTCTCTTTCGACCGAAGCAAGACAAAAACTCACGAAAATAGACCCTGAGACAATTGGTCAAGCCAGCCGAATTTCTGGTATTTCACCAAGTGACATCAACATATTACTCATACTTTTAGGAAGGTAATTTGCTATGGAAAAGGAGGTTTCTCATCTTAAGCAAATAGTATTATCATTGCCAGACAAACCTGGCGTGTATCAATATTTGAATGACAAAGGTGAGATAATCTACGTTGGAAAGGCAAAAAAATTAAAACGTCGAGTCTCCTCCTATTTCAATAAAGAGCAGCAAAGCATCAAGACACGTGTCTTGGTGAAGCAGATAGTAGACATCAAATACATCGTTGTAGCGAGCGAGCAAGATGCACTTTTATTAGAAAATAGTCTGATAAAAAAGCATCAACCTCGCTATAATATTTTATTAAAAGACGACAAGACCTACCCTTCTATCTGCATCAAAAACGAATATTTTCCACGAGTTTTCAAAACCAGAAATATTGTAAAAGATGGTTCAAAATACTTTGGACCTTACACCTATCTGCCTGCTCTTCACACCATTTTAGATTTAATAGAGCAACTTTATCCTCTCCGCAACTGCAAATTAAATCTGACACCAGAGGTCATCAATCAAGGAAAATATAAAGTATGTCTTCAGTACCACATAAAAAAGTGCAAAGGATGTTGCGAAGGACTGCAATCGTTGGAAGAATACAACAAAAATATCAGTGAGATAAAGCAGATTTTAAAGGGTGAAATCGGAGAAATTGAGAAAAATTTAGAGCAAGAAATGCTTCAATTGGCAGACGAGATGAAGTTTGAAGAGGCTCAAATTTTGAAAAACAAATTAGACATTTTAGCTCAATATCACTCACGTTCCACCATCGTCAATCCGATGCTTACCAATATAGATACTTTTGCTATTGAAATTGACGAAAATGACGCTTTCATCAACTTTTTGAAAGTTACCAACGGCACCATCACACAAGCCTACACATTAGAATACAAGATAAGAACAGACGAAGAAAAGGAGGAAATTTTAGCCTCTGCCATCACGGAGTTGCGCAGTCGTTTTCACAGTTTATCCCGTGAAATATTAGTTCCTTTTGAGATTGGTTACGAGTTGGACAATGTTACCATCACCGTTCCCCAGCGAGGCGATAAGAAAAAATTGTTAGATCTTTCCATTCAGAATGTCAAGCAATATAGGTTTGACCGTATGAAGCAGATGGAAAAATTTAATCCAGAACAACGTGCTACAAAACTTTTGAAGACAGTTCAAAATCTTTTGAAACTACCCCAATTACCGATTCAAATTGAATGTTTTGACAATTCCAACATACAAGGAAGTGATGCAGTAGCGGCATGTGTGGTTTACAAAATGGCGAAACCATCAAAGAATGATTATCGTAAATATAACATCAAAACAGTAGTTGGACCCGACGATTACGCCTCTATGAAAGAAGTAGTTCGTCGCCGTTACACCCGATTGATTGAAGAGCAATCTTCCCTACCACAGTTGGTGATTGCCGATGGTGGAATCGGACAAATGGAAGTAATTCGGGAAGTGCTACAAGACGAGTTGCACCTTAACATTGCCATTGCAGGATTGGCAAAGAATGAGAAGCACCGAACGAAAGAATTGCTTTTTGGCTTTCCACCACAAGTTGTAGGTTTGGATCCAACTGATGAAATTTTCCGTTTCTTTGGATCTATACAAGACGAAGTACACCGTTTTGCTATTAAATTTCACCGAGAGAAGCGAAGCAAAAATCAGATAAAAACAGAGTTAGACATTAAAGGCATTGGTTTGAAAACACAAGAAAAACTTTTGAAAGAGTTTAAAAGTGTGAAGAGGGTGAAAGAAGCCAGTTTAATAGACTTAGAGAAATGTGTTGGAAAAGACAAAGCCAACATTGTATACCAGCATTTTCACGAGACTGAAATTAGCGCAGAAAAGATTGAGAATTCCGATGAAACCAAAAAAAATATCAAATAAGAGATAAGATATGAGAATGTTGATTCAAAAAGTGACGGAGGCATCTGTTACGATAGAAGGAAAATTGAAGTCGGCTATAAGCAAAGGACTATTAGTGTTGGTCGGCGTTGAAGACAGAGACACGGAAGCAGACATTGATTGGTTGGCAAGCAAGTTAGTCAACATTCGCATATTTGACGATGAAAATGGTGTGATGAATAAATCCGTGATAGATGAAGATGGTGAAATTCTCGTTGTCAGCCAATTCACATTGCAGGCGCAAACGAAGAAAGGTAATAGACCCTCATACATAAAGGCATCTAAGCCTGAATTTGCCAAACCCATGTATGAAAAATTTTGTGTCAAGGTTAGCGAACTTTTAGGCAAGGAAGTAAAGACAGGACAGTTTCAAGCCTATATGGAGGTAAAATTGATTAACGATGGACCCACCACAATATGGATAGATTCACAAAACAGAGAATAATAAATAATAAAAAATAAGATGTAATCCAATATATGAATTATAAAAGAGAAGATTTTGAGATAATGGCACCTGTCGGCTCGTATGAGAGTTTAATGGCAGCCATTCAAGCAGGGGCGAACTCCGTCTATTTTGGAATAGACAAGTTGAATATGCGTTCGCGTTCTGCGAGCAATTTCAGCACAGACGATTTGCGAGAGATTGTCAAAATTTGCAAGGAACACAACATTAAGAGCTATTTGACTGTGAATGTAGTCACCTATAATGACGATTTAGACTTAATGCATGAGATTGTAAACACAGCAAAAGAAGTTGGTGTGAGTGCCATTATTGCCGCAGATATGGCTGTTGTATTGTATGCCTACCATCAAGGTGTTGAAGTTCATCTTTCAACTCAGTTGAATATTGCCAATATTGAAGCACTGAAATTTTACGCACGTTATGCTGACGTAGCCGTTTTAGCTCGCGAGTGCAATATGGATCAAGTAGCACAAATTTGGAAAGGCATCCAAGAGCAGAATATTTGCGGACCAAAGGGTGATTTGGTGAAAATTGAGATGTTCTGTCACGGAGCGTTATGTATGGCAGTATCTGGCAAATGCTATTTAAGTTTGCATGAGCTGAATGCCTCAGCCAATCGTGGAGCATGCTATCAAGTGTGTCGTCACGGATATAGATTAATTGATGATGAACGAGACATAGAAATTAAGGTAGATAATCAATATTTGCTTTCACCAAAAGATTTGAAAACAATACATTTTATGAATAAGATGATGGATGCAGGAGTACGGGTTTTCAAAATAGAGGGAAGAGCAAGAGGTCCAGAATATGTAAAAACTGTAGTTAGTTGTTATAATGAAGCAATACTCTCTAACATTGATGGCACATTTACAGAGGAGAAAATACAGCAATGGGATGAGCGACTGAGAACTGTTTTCAACCGTGGTTTTTGGAATGGATATTATTTAGGTCAGCGTTTAGGAGAATGGAGTGCAACCTACGGTTCAGAAGCCACGAAGCGCAAAGTCTATGTTGGCAAAGGAATGAAATACTATTCTAAATTAGGTGTTGCAGAATTTTTAGTAGAAACCAAATATGGAGTGAACATTGGAGATAATTTGATAATTACTGGTCCAACAACAGGTGTAATAGAGTTAAAGGCAGACGAAATTCAGGTAGACTGTAAACCAGCACAATCTTGTGAGAGAGGCAATTCATTCTCTATCAAAGTTTCCGAGAAGATTCGTCCGTCCGATAAACTTTACAAAATAGTAGATGCTTCAGAAGTTCCAAATAATCAATAATAGTGTTCCACGTGGAACATTTCACGATTTCATCGTGAAATTTTTAATAAAATAATATTTTAATGTTCCACGTGGAACACTCTTTTTTTAAAAAATCTATATTAAAATAAAAAATATGAAAATAAGAGATATAGAATTTGGAGAATATCCGCTATTCCTTGCACCGATGGAAGATGTAACTGATATGTCTTTCAGAACACTTTGTAAAAGTTTTGGTGCAGACATGGTCTACTCCGAATTTATTTCAGCAGATGCGTTAATCAGAGATGTTGAAAGCACAAAACGAAAGCTTACTATAAATGATATTGAGCGACCAGTAGCTATTCAACTTTATGGTAGAGACGTAGAACCTATAAGAGATGCAGCAATTATTGCAGAAGAAGTTAATCCTGATATAATAGATTTAAATTTTGGCTGTCCTGTTAAAAAAGTAGCAGGTAAAGGTGGAGGAGCAGGATTATTGAAAGATATACCAAAAATGCTTGAAATTATTAAAGCTGTAGTCAATTCCGTTAAAAAACCTGTAACTGTAAAAACTCGTTTAGGTTGGGACAATGAAAGCAAAATCATAACAATCTTAGCAGAGCAAATACAAGATTGTGGTGCAGAAGCTTTAACAATTCACGGACGAACAAGAGCTCAAATGTACACTGGAGAGGCAGATTGGACATTGATTGGAGAGATTAAAAATAATCCAAGAATAAAAATACCTATTATTGGTAATGGAGACGTTACGACACCAGAGCGAGCAAAACAATGTTTTGACGAATATGGTGTTGATGCCGTAATGATAGGTAGAGGAAGTTTTGGTCGTCCTTGGATATTTGAAGAAATTAAGTATTATTTAATGACAGGAAAAAAATTAGAAAAAAGAGAAATTAGCTATTATATAGATATTTTAAAAAAATACGTTGATAAAAATATTGCCAGCATTGATGAACAACGAGGAATACTACATTCGCGCAGACATTTGGCAGCCTCTCCTATTTTTAAAAATATTGATAATTTTAGACAAACTAAAATCTCAATGCTTCGTGCTAACACTAAAGACGAATTATTTAATATTTTGGATAAAATTGCAGAAAGACTAAAAGTATAGTTATTTTTGATTTTAAAACTACATTGTTCCACGTGGAACAATAAGACAAAATAATAAAAAAAACGCTCATAAATTTTATTATAAGCGTCTCTATTTATACAAAAAATAAATTAGTGTGTTTCTAACCAATTATCACCAACACCAGCTTCAACAGTCAATGGTACTGAAATTTTCACCGCATTTTGCATTTCCTCTTTTATAATAGACTTTACTTGTTCTAACTCCACAGATGGAACATTCAAAATTAACTCATCATGAATTTGCAAAATCATCTTAGATTGAAGATTTTCTTTTAAAAGACGATTGTACAACTTCACCATCGCAATTTTGATAATGTCTGCCGCAGTTCCTTGAATTGGTGCATTAACAGCATTTCGTTCAGCAAAATTTCTCACAGTTGCATTTCTTGAATTTATATCAGGCAAATAACGTTTTCTATTAAACATTGTTTCAACATAGCCATTCTTTCTCGCATTCTCTATAGATTTTTCTATGAATGTCTTAATCGTTGGATATGTATCAAAATAACCATCAATCAAAGATTTCGCTTCTGAACGAGGAATGGATAAACGCTCAGCCAAACCAAAAGCAGAAATTCCATAGATGATACCAAAATTAGCAGTTTTTGCTTTTCTTCTCATATCGGAAGTAACATCCACTAAATCAACTTTAAAAATTTTAGCAGCAGTGGAAGCGTGAACATCTCTTTCTGCATTGAAATCACAAAGCATGTGAGGATCTTGACTGAAATGAGCCAACAAACGTAACTCAATCTGAGAATAATCGGCAGAAATTAATTTACAATCTTTATCAGCAATGAAAGCTTTTCTTATCTCACGCCCCATATCATCACGAACAGGAATATTTTGTAAATTTGGATTGCTTGAACTTAAACGACCTGTTGCTGTAACTGCTTGATTGAAACTTGTATGTATTTTACCACTTTTAGAATTTATCAACGCAGGCAACGCATCCACATAGGTTGAAAGCAATTTTTTTATTCCTCTATAATCCAAAATCAAACCAACAATTTCGTGTTTTCCACGCAACGACTCTAGCACCTCTTCCGATGTGGAATATTGACCTGTTTTTGTCTTCTTTGCTTTATCGTCTAATTTTAATTTATCAAAAATCAACTCACCCACTTGTTTTGGAGAACTCAAATTTATTTGATCTCCTATCAAATTATAAACCTTATTTTCAATTTCAGACAATTGTTTTGTAAAATCAACTGACAACGAGTGCAACGCTTCTATATCAATGCGAACACCCTCCCATTCCATATCAACTAAGACTGAAACCAAAGGCATCTCCACTTCATAGAAAAGATACTCAAGATTACTCTCTTTGATGAGTGGATCTAACTTATTTTTCAATTTTAAAGTTACATCTGCATCTTCTGCAGCATAGTCACATAAACGTTGATGGTCTACTGAGCGAATTGGCAACTGACCCTTACCTTTTGGTCCGCAAAGTTCCTCGTATGTTATCGTTTTATATTTGAGATAAACTTCAGAAAGATAATCCATATTGTGCTTCATCTCGGGTTGCAAAAGATAATGCGCAATCATCGTATCAAAAAATTTTCCTCTTACCTCTATTCCATACGCTTTCAAAAACAAAATATCAAATTTTATATTTTGACCAATCTTCATCAAATTTGGATTTTCAAAGTAAGGCTTGAAAATTTTTAACCACTCCAACGCCTTTGTTCGTTCAGCAGGCAGATAAACGAAAAAAGCCTCTCCTTCCTTGAATGAAAACGATATTCCTACCAAATTATCCGAAAAAGGTGAAATTCCAGTAGTTTCTGTGTCAAAACAGAAGAAACTCTGAGTATCAAAATAAGGCAAAATTTTTGCTATATCTTCCTGATTTTCAATAAGTTTATAGTCGTGTTTTACTGAAGTTAACTCGCTGAGAATCGCGTGAAAATTTTCATTCGGTATCTCGTTAGCATCTGTGTCAAAGAGATTGAGTTGAATAGCCTCTTTTTTCTTAACGCCTTCACTGTTCAAAAATGAGACTCCAAACTTTGAAAGTAAATTTTTAAACTCTAATTCTTGAAAAATAGAAATCAGCCTTTCAGAAGAAGCAGGTTTCAACAAAAAATCATCTTCGTTAAATTCTATCGGAACATCCAAACGTATAGTTGCCAAATATTTTGAAAGTTTAATATTTTCAACGTTTGCTTCCACTTTCGTTTTCAAAGCACCTTTGAGTTGAGAAGTAGAAGCTAATAAATTATCAATAGAACCAAAATCCTGCAAAATTTTAACTGCAGTCTTCTCCCCAACTCCAGGACAACCTGGAATATTGTCAGAAGCATCCCCCATCAAACCCAACAAATCAATAATCTGCTTAGTTGAAGATACCTGCCATTTTTCTTTAACCTCCTCAACACCCAAAGTTTCATAACCAAAACCATGACGAGGACGATACAAAAAAACATTATCTTTTACCAACTGCGCATAATCCTTATCAGGCGTGAGCATAAACACAGTAAAATTTTTCTGAGAAGCTAAGCAAGAAAGCGAACCAATCACATCATCCGCCTCAAAACCATCACACTCCACAATCGGAATATTATAAGCATTCAAAATTTCTTTGATAATTGGAACAGAAGCATGAATATCTTCTGGAGTAGCTTGACGTTGAGCCTTATATTCTGGGTATATCTCACGACGAAAAGTTGGCGTTGATGGATCAAAAGCAACCGCAATATGAGTAGGCTTGCAATTTTTTAGTACATCCTCCAAAGTATTGACAAAACCCAAAACAGCCGAAGTATTAAACCCTTTAGAATTGATTCTCGGATTTTTTAAGAAAGCGTAATAAGAGCGATAGATGATTGCATACGCATCAATAAGAAACAATTTTTTTTCCATTAAACTGACAAAACGGTTTACTAAAGTTATTAAAAACAAAGATAGTAAAGATTCAAGTAAAGAGAATAAAAGTAGGTCTATACAAAGTTAGATTAAGCAAAAAAGTAGAAATTAATTACTACTTTTGCAAAAAATTCTGAAAACAGAAAATGACGAGCATTGAGTTAATAAAAAGACCTATTCAGAAAGAATTTGCTTTATTTCAGGAGAGATTCAGAGAGGCGTTTGAAAGCAACAATGAATTTCTCAGTGCTGTTCATAATCACATACTCAATAAGACAGGAAAGCAAATTAGACCATTGCTCACTCTTCTTTCGGCTAAAAGTGTAGGAGAAATAAACGACAACACCATTCGATGCGCTGTTTCTTTAGAAATGCTCCACACAGCAAGTTTGATACACGACGATGTTGTCGATGAAAGTATGGAAAGAAGAGGGCAACCATCAATAAATTCACGTTGGAATAACAAAGTTTCTGTATTAGTAGGCGACTATCTCCTTTCTCAATCTCTGTCTATTGCCACGCAAACAGAAAATCTTTTAGTTTTAAAAAAAATAACACAATTAGGAAAAGAACTCTCAGAAGGGGAACTTCTTCAAATGCAAAATGTCAAAAATATAAATAGAGACGAACAAAAGTATCTCAATGTAATTAGGAAAAAAACTGCTACTTTATTTGACACTTGTACCTACTCTGGAGCAGTATCAACACAATGTTCAAGTGAAGAAGCAGAAATACTTCGCAAGTTTGGTGAGCTTTATGGTATCTGCTTTCAAATAAAAGACGATATATTTGACTATATTTCCACAGAAAAAGAGATAGGAAAACCAGTAGGAAACGATATAAAAGAAGGAAAAATTACCCTTCCCCTACTCTATGCACTCAACAGCAACGACAAAGAAAGAGATAAGTATATTGATATTATAAGCAACAAAAATTTCACAAAAGAAAACATTGAAAAACTTATTCAGTTCAGCATTGACAATGGAGGTATAGAATACGCAGAAAAACGTATTCTTGATTTCAAAGCAGAATGCAATAAAATATTAGAAAAAATTAAAAATATTGATATAAGAGAATCTTTAAGTATGATGTTGGATCATACAATTAGTAGAAAAAACTGATTTTTTCAAATAAAAAAGAAGCCATAATGTTATGACTTCTTTTTTTTCACTAAAAAAAAACATTAGAAATATTCAATTTCCTTATCAGCTAAAGCAGAAATCAATTTGTTGGTGAGACGACTTGTACCCACACGGAAAAGTTCAGGTTTTAACCAATCCTCACCTAAGATTGCATCAACAATGGAATAGTAAGATACAGCAGTTTCCACATCCGAGACCCCCCCCGCAACCTTCAAACCTACCTTTTGATTGTTCAAATCATTGTATTCTTTGATTGTTTTTGCCATTACATAAGCAGCCTCGTAAGTAGCACCAACCGAAGATTTTCCTGTAGAAGTTTTTATAAAATCAGCTCCTGCCACCATCGCAATCAAAGAAGCCTTTTTTATCAAAACAGGGTCCTTTAAAATTCCCGTTTCTAAAATTACCTTTAATTTTGCCTCCTGACACGAAGTTTTTATTTCAGACAGTTCATCGTACACATCAGAGTAGTTTTGCGATAAGAAGAGAGATAAAGGCATTACAACGTCAATTTCTGAAGCACCAGACATCACAGACATTCCCGTTTCAGCTATTTTTACCTCTAAAAATGTGTTTGAATGAGGAAATCCAACTACAGTAGCAATATCCACATCCTCTTCTAATGAATCTTTTACAGTACTTACAAAAGAAGGATAAACACAAATAGCAGCAGGATGGGGCAAAATTTCAAATTCATCATCAAACTTGTTAACAAGTTCTACCATGTTTGATATTTTTTCATCCGTATCGTCAGAATTCAACGAAGTCAAGTCTATACAACTCAAAATCTTGCTATAGACTAATTTCACATTGTTCTTTTTAAAATTCTCCTTGATAATTTTATTGACTTCAGAAGAGACTACCTCTTGATCTAAGCCCGTAAAATCATATTTTGAAAAAAGTTCGTCGAAACGATCCATTGATATATTTTATTAGATTTATTTTTTAATCTTTTAATTTTTCATTATTAAGATGACGTGTAGCATCACGTTCTGTTTTCTTTTGGATATTCTTATGGACAGCCTCCGTTAAGTTTACCCCTGTTTGGTTAGCAATGCAGGTGAGAACCCATAGCACATCAGCCAATTCGTCTTGTAAAGAATACTGGAGGTCTGAATCTTTGTTGGATTGGTCACCAAATTTACGAGCCATCACACGAGCCAACTCCCCCACCTCTTCTGTCAGACAAGCCAAATTTGTCAATTCACTAAAATAGCGAACACCATATTGATTAATCCAGTTGTCCACTGTTTTTTGCAAATCTTCTAAAGTCAAATTATTCTCCATAAATGCTATAAACCCAATTTTTTGCTGATTTCCAACATTCTAAGAATAGGCAACTTTGCACGTTCAATAATAGAAGTATCAACAAAAACCTCAGGTTCACCATCTTTCAAAGCTCTGTAAAGTTTCTCTAATGTGTTGAGTTTCATATAAGAACAATCATTGCAACCACATGTAGAATCGTTTGGAGGTGCTGGAATAAAATTCTTTTGAGGTGCTTGCTTACGCATTTCGTGCAGTATACCGCTTTCAGTAGCCACAATGAAATCATTACAATCCTCACAAGTAACCGCATATTTGAGCAAAGCAGCCGTTGAACCAACCTTATCAGCCAACTTAACCACAGGACCCTGGCATTCTGGATGAACCAAAACTTTAGCTTTAGGAAAATCCTTTTTAAGTTCTAAAATTTTCTCTATAGAAAATTTTTCATGAACATGGCAGGCACCATTCCAAAGTTTCATTGATCGACCCGTAATAGAGTTGATATAATTTCCTAAATTACGATCTGGACCAAAGATGATTTTCTCTTCTTTAGGAAAACTCTCAACGATTTGCTTAGCGTTAGAAGAAGTAACAACCACATCCGTCAACGCTTTTACGGCAGCAGAAGTATTAACGTATGAGATAACCGTATACCCAGGGTTAGCCTCTATAAAAGCTTTAAAATCATCTGCAGGGCAACTATCGGCGAGAGAGCAGCCCGCTTCAACATCAGGAACAAGGACTTTCTTATCTGGACAAAGAATCTTCGCTGTTTCACCCATAAAATGGACGCCACAAAGAACGATCATATCCGCATCTGTTTTAGCTGCTTGTTGAGCCAAAGCAAGACTATCACCGACACAGTCAGCTATATCTTGAATTTCGCCAACCGTGTAGTAGTGAGCCATAATGACAGCATTACGTTCCTTTTTCAAACGAAGAATTTCTTTTTTCAGATATTCATTATCTAATACATTCATATCTATAAATATAAATTCATAATAAAATAAAGATAAGAATAATAAGGATAATAGACTGTTAGTTGAGTTAAAAGAAAAAAAGAGAAACAGTTGCACTTATCATTCTTAAAAAAAAATCCACAATAAAATGGATAGAATGTCAAAAATAAATGGGTAAGAATGAGACACTTACGAATTATATTAACATTGTTAATAGTGTGACAAATATACAAAAACTAAAAAATAAAAATGGAGAGCAGTTTATATAATAGGTTGAAAGAAGATAGTAAAAAATGGAAAAGAAATTTGCAAAGTTGATAAATGAGAGTGTATATAAAAAAAAGTGAACAATGAAAATAAAGTTGTTGTTTTTTTATAGAAGTGATTTTACAAGTTTTTAACAGGGGTATGAACAGGAGTGAAAGTTTTCGAAACTATATGGAAATAACAGTCAAATATGAAATTTATGAATAATTAATTTATTCTGTCAAATAGAAAAGGAGAGCATTGATGTTCTCCTTTTTCTTTAAATAGAACATTCAGAAATCTAATAAAACCTCATCATTTTTGGTCAAAGTGATATAAATTTGTCACTCAGACCATAAATAGATTTGAATATGATAAAGAAATATGACTTTTTGGTAATTGGTTCTGGAATAGCAGGAATGAGTTTTGCACTGAAAGTGGCTACGAAAGGAAAAGTGGCTATTTTGTGTAAGACAAATATGGACGAAGCCAATACGCATTATGCACAAGGTGGAATTGCTTCAGTAACTAAGAAAACAGACAATTTTGAGGATCATATTGTTGATACTTTGATCGCTGGTGATGGAATCTGCAACGAAAATGTTGTCCGTAAAGTGGTAGAAGGAGCTCCTGAGCAAATAAAACAACTGTTGGAATGGGGTGTGGATTTTGATAAGAAAGAAGATGGAAATTTTGATCTTCATAAGGAGGGAGGACACTCTGATTTCCGTATTCTTCATCACAAAGACAATACGGGTGAAGAAATTCAAAATAGTCTTATCAAACGTGTTCGTAACAACCAAAACATTGATATATATGAAGAGCATTTTGCTATAGAAATCATCACTCAGCACCATTTAGGAGAGTTGGTAAAACACACTACACCAAATATTGAGTGTTATGGAGCGTATGTTTTGGATATAAAGACCAATCATGTTGACACGTTTCTGTCTAAAGTAACGATGATGTGTACGGGTGGTATTGGAAATATATATCAGACAACGACAAATCCTCCAGTGGCTACAGGCGATGGAATTTCAATGGTATATCGTGCGAAAGGTTTGGTTGATGATATGGAATTTGTGCAGTTCCACCCTACTGCTTTGTATCATCCAGGTGATCGTCCATCATTCCTCATCACGGAGGCGATGAGAGGTTATGGAGGAATTTTGCGCAATAAAGCAGGAGAGTCTTTTATGGAGAAGTATGATTCTCGTGGTTCATTGGCTCCTCGCGATGTAGTGGCACGTTCGATAGACACTGAAATGAAGAAAACAGGAGATGAATGTGTTTATTTAGATGTAACTCACAAAGACCCAGAGGTTACGAAGCGTGAATACCCCACCATCTACAATAAATGTCTATCTTTAGGTATTGATATCACGAAAGATTACATACCTGTTGCACCCGCAGCTCACTATTTCTGCGGAGGAATAAAGGTGGATATGAATGCAAGGACGACTATCAATCGCCTGTATGCAGCTGGAGAATGTTCATGTACGGGGTTACATGGAGCCAATCGATTAGCGTCCAATTCATTGATTGAGGCGATTGTCTATGCAGATGCAGCTGCAAAAGATTCGTTGCGACTATTGCCAAGTCTGTCATGGAATGAAGAAGTTCCAGAGTGGAATGATGAAGGTACTTCGCTCAATGAAGAGATGGTCTTGATTACGCAGAGTGAAAAGGAGGTAAATCAGATTATGCAGGCTTACGTTGGTATTGTGCGATCAAATTTACGTTTAAAACGTGCGTATGACCGTTTGGAGTTGCTCTACAAAGAAACAGAAAGTTTGTTTCAACGTTCAGTCGTATCAAAGGAAATCTGTGAATTGAGAAATATCATCAATACAGCCTATTTGGTGATTAAGTTTGCTATGCAACGTAAAGAAAGTCGTGGTTTACATTACACAATTGACTATCCAAAGCGCAACAATCACATGAGCAAGTATGATGTAGATGCGTTGAAGAAGATGCAGGAGGGAAAAATCAAGGCGGAGTAAAGAATTTATTCTGTTTATTAATAGATTAGATAAGAGGCTCAAAGTTCACCTTTGGGTCTCTATTTTTCTATAATTTTATGTAATTTTGAAATACGATTTCAATTTTGCATAAAAAATGGAAGAGTTTTATATTCATAGAGAACTTGAGAAGACTATTATAGAGGAGGCGAAATATTTTTCTGTCGTTAAAGGCTTCATATATTATATTAAAGAAGGACATATAACTATTATCAACTATAAAAACTTATAAGTGTTACTTGATGAAGTTGATTTTAGAAAATTCCAATGGTTCTGGTTTTCCGAAAGTAAATTCTTGATTATTAGTTGTTTTCAGAGAAGTATTTTTATTGTTGTAGATAGCACAAGATGAAATTGAGATTGTTTTGCTACCTGGAACGATTATACCATAGCTTGTGCAGTTCTTGTCTGCCGCATAGTCGTTACGATAGATGAGTTGGTCGTTTATATAGAAAAATAATTCGTCAGATTTACGTTCAATGGCAAGTTTTGTGTAATCAGAAAAATTGCAGATACCATTTTTGAGAAGAACTTCAGCGAATGTTGGCATGCAAAGAGAGTTGTTAGCTGTACATCTATATTGTTGATAATTAGAAGAATAGTAAACAATGAAATAGTTACGAGCAGTTTTATTGCTACTATTATCATATCCTGTAAAAATACCTATACAATTGCCTTCGTTAGACGTTATATCTCCTTTTATTTTGAGTTCATAATAAAAATCGTCATCAACACTGACAGAATTGATAGGTATAGATGTGTTGTTGCTTGAGTTGATTTTGATGTAATAGATACCGTTGCTTATTTGAAAAACATTGCCGTCGTTATCAATATTGTAATAGTTTTTAGAGAGTCTAAGAGAATCTACAACGTGAGTATAACTGCCGTTGTAGGTATCTCCGTAGGAAGCCCATGAAGGTTCTGCTGTCTTTGTATTGAAAAGTTCGTCGAGGTAATATTGCTTTCTTTCACCTGAAAAGTTGACTTGCCAGCTGCGGTCGTCAACAACGTCGCCACCACACATGAGGGATTTCCATTCTGTATTGCTTAGCGTAGAGTTATCGTGTCGGCGGTTTAGAAGACCATGAGAAAGTTCGTGAAATACCACATTTTGGCGCAAATCCTCACAGTTTTCGTATTGAGTAACATCATTCCAATAGGTTCTGTCAATTTCTACAAGAATAGGGTCGGAATAAGTACAGAGACCAATGGTAGGGTCTTCTAAATCAGAAAATTTCATAATTAAACCATCTTTTTCCACATCAAAATTAAATCCGTGACTTTTAGCCTCACTGAGGAAAAGGTCAAGGTATGGGTTTAACTCAGAATCAACGGAATAATGTTCTTTATCTTTCTTGCAGGAGAGAAGGCAGGATGAGAAAATAAGTAGAAGAAATAATTTTTTCATACGGAATTAACATTTATGATGGATGCAATATTAGAAAATTTAAAAAAATTTGTAGACATTTTTCAATAAGAAAAACAAACCCCTCCTGTTCTATCAAAACGAGAGGGGATTTAAAAGATGATATTAGATAAGTTGTATTATGCTAATGTTTGTGATAACTTCTTGATTGCTCATACTTAGGTTCGCATGTTAAGTTGATACCCAATTTTTTGAATGTTTGTTCGTCTACATTGGTAACTAGAACTGTAGTGTGAGCAGTAGCACCTTTGAGTTTAGGAAGTTGTTGCAAGGCACGTTCTGCCAAGTCGCTGTGTGCTGCAGATGATGAAAGTGCGATGAGTATTTCATCGGTATGCAACCTAGGATTAGCACTACCTAAATATTTGGTTTTGAGTTTTTGAATAGGCTCAATAGCCAGACGAGAGATCAAGTTGAAGGAGTCGTCTATGTTTGCCAAAGTTTTGAGTGCGTTAAGCAGTGCAGAAGAGAGCGGACCGAAAAGATCGGAAGTTTTACCAGTTACGATAGTTCCATCGGGCAGTTCTATGGCTGCAGCAGGTTTTCCTCCAGTTTTTTTCTCTTTAGAGAGAGCGGCTTCAACCACAGGATAATCAGTAACTTTGACATGTGCTTGTTGCATAAGAGACTCCAACTTTCCTTGATTATCGGTGCTTTCCCCGTAACGTTTCTTGTCGCAAAGACACTTGTAGTAACGACGGATGATTTCGCGCTTAGAAGCTTCACGACATACCTCATCGTCAATGATACAGTTGCCAGCCATATTAACGCCCATATCCGTAGGACTCTTATAAGGGCTTTTTCCGTAGATAAGTTCGAAGGTGGCGTTCAAAACAGAGAATGCTTCTACGTCGCGGTTATAGTTGACAGTTGTTTCTCCGTATGCCTCCAAATGGAAAGAATCTATGATATTAACATCGTTGAGGTCGGCAGTTGCTGCTTCGTATGCGAGATTGATGGGATGTTTCAATGGAATATTCCAAATTGGAAATGTTTCAAATTTAGCATAGCCAGCATCAATGCCACGTTTGTGTTCGTGATAGAGTTGAGATAGACAAACAGCCAATTTTCCGCTACCAGGACCAGGAGCAGTAACAACTACTAAAGGACGTTCCGTTTTGACGTATTCGTTTTTTCCGTAGCCATTATCAGAGACTATCAGTTCTACGTTGTTAGGGTACCCTTCAATACGGTAGTGGTGGTAGAAAGGAATGCCCAAAGTGCGCAAACGCTTCTCAAAGAGTATAGCAGAGGGTTGCTCGTTGTACATAGTGAGGCAGACACTACCGACGAAAAGTCCGACGTTGTGGAATTCATCAATAAGACGAAGCACATCCTCGTCATAGGTGATGCCATAGTCGGCGCGCATACGGTTTGATTCAATGTCTTCGGCATTGATAGCAATAACAATCTCAATTTTGTCCTTCAGTTTGAGGAGCATTTGGAGTTTTGAGTCGGGATGAAACCCAGGTAGAACACGAGAAGCGTGATAGTCATCAAAAAGTTTACCACCGATTTCCAAATACAATTTATTGCCAAATTTCTGAATTCTTTCGGCAATGTGAGACGACTGCATACTCAAGTACTTGTCGTTGTCGAAACCAATTTTTGCCTCCATATTTAGTTTTTTTTGTTGCGAAATGAAAAATTGTAAAAAATTACGCTCACAAATGTACGAAGATTATCGAAATCAGAGAAATGAAAAAGAAAAATTTTCTTTCAAAATGATAAAAACACATTGTGTCTTCTTTCAAATCGTCAAAATATAATTATGAAAACTGACATAATGTGTTTTTTGTATGTTCCTTACTTTAGTTATGTTGTAGGCTAGATTAATCTACGAAAAGGTCAGTAAACTGAAATATGTTGCCATCAAAAAGTCCTTTGTCGGTCAGTTTTAGTTCGGGGATGACGGGTAGAGCCATAAAAGCCATGGTCATAAAGGGAGCAGAATAGTTGCATCCTATTTTTTTAGATAGCAGTTTAAGTTCTTTATGTCGCTCCCCTACTATATCGCCTGAACGAGGAGACATTAGTCCAGCGATAGGCAAAGGTAGGTCAAGAATATTGTTGCCGTCGGTAACAGCCAATCCACCTTTGATGTCGACGAGGTAGTTGATGACATTGACGATATCTTCATCGTTTGTTCCGATAGCGATGATATTATGGCTATCGTGAGCGATGGTAGATGCGATGGCACCACGTTTCAGTCCGAATCCACGAACAAAGGCAATTTGAGGGCGAGCCTCTGAGTAGCGGTTATAGCAAACCATCTTCAAGACATCATTTTCTGTATTGGAAATAACATTTCCGTCTTTTATGAGTGGACTAACGATGTCAACGGTAGTGAGAAGAGACCCTTCAGACGAAACGATGACTTTCATTTTGTCAGATTTAGGGGTTACTTTCAGATCTCCGAGCAGAAGTTTGTAGGCGTTGAAATTGTTTGGGTATGAGTAGAGAGGGGTTTTGTCGAGAAAGAAATCGTCAGTGAAACCATTTTGTTTTGTGAAGACTTGAACGCCGTTGAGAAAAGCCGATTGTGTTGAGAAATCAGTGAGGTTGTCGACGATGATAAAATCGGCTGCGTCGCCTGTTTGTAACAGTCCCTGTTTGAGATGGTAGTGGCGGACAGGCGTAACGCAAGCTGCTTCGAGGGCGTTCCAAAAAGGCACACCATTTTGAATAGAGCGAGTAACGAGCGAGTCTATATGACCGTTTGCTAATTCGTCGGGATATTTATCGTCGGTGCAGAACATAACACTTTCTGGATAGTCGAAAAGCAGCGGATAAAGTTTATCAAAATCGCATGCTGCGCTACCTTCTCTAATTTGCACTTTCATGCCTATCTGTATATGTTCCAATCCCTCTTTAAGGGTTGTACATTCGTGGTCGGTTGAGACACCTGCTTTGAAATACTGTTTTAGTTGGTCGCCCGAGACGTTGGGAGCGTGGCCATCAATAGGTTTTTCCAATAGGCGAGCTGCTTTAATCTTAGCCATTGTCTCTTTATCGCCAAAGAGAACACCAGGAACATTCATCATTTCGGCAAGACCGTAGATGTCGTCGTTTTGCAAAAGTTCGGCGATTTGATGAGAGTCGAGTGTGGCACCGTTTGTCTCGAAGGAGGTAGAAGGCACACAAGGGGAAGCACCGAAATTGAAATGAAATCGTACTTTTTTCCCATTTTGAATCATGAAATTGACACCTTCGATACCGAGGACATTAGCAATTTCGTGAGGGTCGGCAACGACGGCGAGAGTACCCCTTTGAACAGCCATTTTGGCGAAATTTTCAGGAGTCAGCAGTGTACTTTCTATATGAATATGAGAATCAATGAAACCAGGAAGAATGAAGCCAAAATTAGAAGTAGCAGAGTCTAATTCTTCAATAGAGTCAATTTTTCCGTTGCGGATACAGAGACATCCCCTGAAGATTTTCTTATTGACGATGTCGACTATATTTCCATAGATTTTTTGTTGTAGCATAGGTATGAAGTTTATTTGCGAAGATACGAAAATGCTTTTTAAAGGAGTTGCGTAATATTCAAGGATTAGTTAAGAAGTGTTATCTTTGTTCGGAGTATTTGTGAGTTTGTAATGGAAAAATCATATAACGAAAAAGATATAACGTCAATTTTTGAATATAGCAAAGGTTTATTAAAACATTGCTTGAGGGATTTTGCGCCAAATGCAGAAGAAAATAAAGGAAAGGGAAGCTTAGGTCAGTTAGTAGAGGAGTTATATTTTGGGTATGATACTAACAGTCGACAAGAGGCAGATTTTGTAGCTGCAGGTGTGGAATTGAAATGCACACCTTTGAAGAAATCTGTTAGCAAACAGGAATTGTTCATAAAAGAAAGACTTGTTTGCAGTATGATTAACTATATAGAAGACTGGAGCAAAACATTTGAGCAATCGCATTTTTATCAAAAGTGTTTGGTGATGTTATTGATGTTTTACTTGCATCAATCAGGAGCTTCTAAACTTGATTTGAAGTTCCTATTCACGGTACTTTGGAAGATTCCAGAGAAAGATCTTTTAATTATTCGGCAGGATTATGAGGTAATTGTTAAAAAAATAAAAAATGGAGAGGCCCATACATTGTCAGAAGGAGACACTATGTATCTCGGGGCATGTCGAAAAGGTCAGAAGGGAGACTCATTGATGGCGCAGCATGGAAACTCGGTTGGTGCTCCTCGAAGAGCATGGAGTTTGAAGACGGCCTATATGCGTCGTGTTTTGGAAGAAGTTCAAAAGCACAATGTGAATGGAGCATATTGCAATTTTGATTTGCCACGGTCGGAGGTTGACGCGCTTTTTTCAATTGATGAATTGAGAAATTTGGAGAAATATTCAACAATGCGTAATTGAAAATCATATAGAATCGAAATATTTTTGGAATTTGGAAAGTGATCGTAACTTTCACGTTCGTCCTAAGGCTGCTATTGCTGCTGATTTGACCCCGAATCCAAACGGTGGGATGACGAAAAAATTTTGTTATTGGTTTAATGCCAAGTATGTAAAGAAAATTGTTGACAATGAATTATAAAATAGAAGATACTTATAGTGTTCTTTGTGAGCCAGCTATTCAATATTCAAGAGCAATTCATAGACGTATCAAAGAGTTGTCCCTTTTTTCTGAGGAAGTGGTGCAAACTACGGATGGAGATATTCGTGTGGTGGAACTTTTCGCTGGTGTTGGAGGTTTTCGTGTCGGTTTGGAACGTGCTTCCGAACATTATAAAACAGTTTGGAACAATCAGTGGGAGCCCTCTACGAAACGACAGGATGCGAGTGTCATCTATTGTAAACGATTCGGAACTTTAGGACATTGCAATGAGGACATAGCTTCTGTGCCAACGAGTGAGATTCCTGATAGTGATTTGTTGTGCGGAGGGTTTCCTTGTCAGGATTATTCTGTGGCGACGACCCTGCAACGTTCGAGTGGCATTGAGGGCAAGAAGGGTGTTCTTTGGTGGCAGATTTATCGAATATTGTTAGAGAAAGGTGACAAACGTCCAAAATATCTGATGTTGGAGAACGTAGACAGACTGCTCAACTCGCCTGCTAAACAAAGGGGACGCGATTTTGCGATTATTCTTTCCTCTCTCGCCAATTTGGGATATACTGTTGAGTGGCGTGTGGTGAATGCTGCAGAATATGGTATGCCTCAAAGGCGTCGTAGAACGTATATTGTTGCCTATCAAATAGATACGAAACTACAAAATCAATATTTGTCAGAGAGTGAAAAATTTGATTGGGTGCTATCTAATGGTGTGATGGCAACGGCGTTTCCATGTCAGAGGAAGGACAAGAAAATGGGAATTTTTTCCATTTCAATGGATATAGCAGAGGTATCTGAAAATTTCAATAAGGGAAAGAAAGAGAGTCCGTTTCAGAACTCGGGTGTGATGAGCAATGGTGAGGTTTTTACGCTTGACACGTTGTCTGTTTATGATGGTCATTACATTACATTGGGTGAGATATTAGAAGATGAAAAAGACGTTCCAAAGGAGTTTTTCATAACAGAAGAAGATTTATCAAAATGGGAATATCTTAAAGGGCACAAATCGCTGAAGCGCATTAACAAAAGCACAGGATTTGAGTACAATTATAGTGAGGGAGCGATGGCGTTCCCCGACTATCTTGATCGTGCTTCACGCACTATTATCACGGGTGAAGGTGGTGCTGCTCCCTCACGGTTTAAGCATATCATACGTACTGAAAATGGACGCTATCGCCGTCTCCTTCCTATTGAATTAGAACGACTAAATATGTTTCCAGACAATCATACAAAAGAGGCGAGTGATTTGCGTCGTGCTTTTCTTATGGGAAACGCTTTAGTGACAGGTGTTGTAGAGAGGATAGGAATTGTTTTGAAAGGAAGAATGTAAAGAAAGAAAAGAAAAAAAGGAGTTTGTCTATCTGTTTTCGTTTATGCTATTCTCCATTTTTTCTCAATTACCCCCTCTCCCAATTTTTTTTCGTAATTTTGCCAAAGGCTTTTTTCGTTACTTGTTTTGGATAAGTAACAAAAAAGTGCAGAGTTAGAATAAAATAGAGAAGGAAAAGAAGAAAAATTATTTCAAAGTATGTTTAAAATAGGTCTTGATGTTGGTTCTACAACTGCTAAGATAGTCGTGTTGAACGACAAGCAAGAGGTTGTTTACTCGTCGTACAGACGCCATTTAGCGAATGTCAAAGGGGCAATTGCTGCTTTTCTTGAGGAGTTGAATTCCATCTTGACAACTGAAAAATTCACATTGTCTATCACAGGCTCCGTTGGTTTGGGTGTAGCTGAACGCTATAATATCCCTTTTGTACAAGAGGTAATAGCGGCGTCTGAATTTACTAAAAAAGTACATCCCGAAATATCAACAATCATTGACATTGGTGGCGAGGATGCCAAAATCGTATATTTGAACAACGGTCAGGTGTCCGACCTTCGAATGAATGGAAACTGTGCGGGCGGTACGGGTGCGTTTATTGACCAAATGGCTCTCTGCTTGGGCGTTGAGGTAACGGATTTGGATGGGTTGGCGAAGAACGCCAATCATATCTACCCTATTGCTTCTCGTTGCGGTGTGTTCTCAAAGACGGATATTCAAAACTTGATTGCTCGCAATGTTTCGAAAGAGGATATTGCGGCATCCATCTTTAGGGCTGTGGCCGTGCAGACGGCAAGTGCACTCTCGCATGGTTGTGAGGTTCGTCCGAAAGTGTTGTTTTGTGGTGGTCCGCTCACCTTTATCGGTTCGCTTAGAAAAGCCATTGCCGATTATTTCCGTCTTAATTTGGAGCAAGACTGTGTGGTTCTTGATAACGCCAATATTATTCCTGCGTGGGGTACAGCTCTCTTTAAGAATGATATGGAGCCTATCAGCGTAAAGGAGTTGACAGATCGTTTGAGTAAAGAACCAGAAACACAGTCGCAACCTCAAAATCCAAATCGAAACAAGACGAATGTCTCTCTCCCCCCTATCTTCAAAGATGAGGAAGAGTTTTTAGCTTGGAAGGGAGAGAAGGAACGCATGCATATTCCAGTGGTGAACTTGGCGGAGTGTAAGGGAAAGACATACTTGGGTATTGACTCAGGATCAACGACGACAAAAGTTGTGCTGATTAATGAACAGGGCGACATACTCTTCAAATATTACACGCATAATGGAGGAAACCCAATAGAGGCCGTTCATCGTGGATTGGAGCGTTTGAAGGCTCGTTGCGAGGAGGAAAAGTTAGACCTACACATCACGGCAGGATGCTCTACGGGATATGGTGAGGACTTGATTAAAGCCGCCTATTCGCTTGATTATGGAATGATAGAGACGATGGCACATTATGTGGCGGCCAAGAATATGTGTCCAGATGTGTCGTTTATTCTTGATATTGGTGGGCAGGACATGAAAGCCATCTATGTGGAGAATGGGGCGTTGACACACATGGAAATCAATGAGGCTTGTTCTTCGGGTTGTGGTTCGTTTATAGAGACGTTCGCCAACACGTTGGGATGTGAAATATCGGATTTCGTTTACCAAGCGTGCCAGAGCAAGGATCCATGCGACCTTGGAACACGTTGCACGGTGTTTATGAACTCGAAGGTGAAACAGGTGCTTCGCGAGGGGTATGCAGTGAGCGATATTGCAGCAGGACTTGCCTATTCGGTGGTGAAAAACTGCTTGTTTAAAGTATTGAAAATCAAGAACTACGACGACCTAGGAAAAAACATTGTGCTTCAGGGAGGAACGATGAAAAATGACTCTATCGTCAAGGCGTTTGAGAATCTGACGGGTAAAACCGTATATTGCAACAACGTGCCTGAGTTGATGGGTGCGTATGGTTGCGCCCTCTATGCGAAGCGCATGTGCGACCAGCAAAAGGAGGCTACTCCACTTGACACGTTCCTCAACTCGGCAGAGTACGATACGAAATTGTTGGCATGCAAGGGTTGCGAGAACAATTGTCAGATTTCAAAATATATTTTCAAAAACGGAGGCGTTTACTATTCAGGAAACAAATGTGAGAAAATCTTCCATAATGGAAAGACAGATGCGAAGCCAGGCATAGACATGAGCAACCGTAAGTATCACGAGTTGTTTGATCGTGCCGAGATGCCTTCTCAGTTGACGCATCCGTTGATGAAGATGGGAATTCCACGAGCACTCAATATGTATGAGGAGTTTCCGTTCTGGCATACTTTCTTCACAGAGTGTAACATTGAGGTTGTGCTTTCGTCCACGTCAACCTATCGCAATTACGAGAAGGGGGTTCACTCTGTCATGTCGGATAACATCTGTTTCCCTGCAAAATTGGTGCATAGCCATATCTATGAATTGCAGCAGAAAGGAGTTGATAGAATATTCTTCCCACGTGTGGTTTACGAAAAGGAGGAAGACAAGTCTGTTGCCAATAGTTTCAACTGTCCTATTATCATCGGTTATCCAGAGGTGGTGAATAGTGCTATTGAGTCGGAAATTCCGATTGATTCGCCTGTCATCTCATTCAAAGACGATGAGTTGCTTTTGAAGCAGTTGTACAGATACATGGAGACGTTGGGCGTGCCTAAGAAGGTGATCAAAAATGCACATGATAAGGCACTGAAAGTATATAGCGAGTTTGGTTTGAATCTTCGCAAGATCAACGAAGAGGCATTTGAGAAATCGCAGAAGGAAGGCCGTATGACCATTGTCTTGGCAGGTCGTCCATATCACACTGACCCATTGGTGCAGCACAAGATATCCGAGATGATTTCGCAGATGGGTGTAGACGTTGTAACAGAGGAGATTACGAGAAAAACAAACAATGGCGAACAGGAGGCTTTTATAATCAAGCAATGGTCATTCGTAAACAGAATTTTGAATTCTGCGCAGTGGGTGGCGCGACAGGGACGCAATGTTCACTTTGTGGAGACGACATCGTTCGGTTGTGGTCCAGATGCGTTCTTCGTGGATGAAGTTCGTTCGTTATTGAACCGTTATGGAAAGCCGTTGACGTTGTTGAAGATAGACGATATCAACAATGTTGGGTCTATGAAGTTGAGAGTTCGTTCGCTCATTGAGAGTTTGAAATTTGATGCGAAGGAGACGACAGAGGTGAAGGAGTTTGTGAAGCCGACACGCTTCGAAGTGGGAGACAATGAGAAGCGTACTATTTTGGCGCCGTTCTTTACGGAGTATCTTTCTCCTCTCTTTCCAGCGGCGTTCAAATGGGCTGGTTACAATCTCGTATCTTTGCCGTTGAGTAATGCTGAGTCGAATGATATAGGATTGAAATATTCCAACAATGAGGTTTGCTATCCTGCCACGTTGATTGTGGGAGACTTGATCAAAGCGCTACAGTCTGGCAAATACGATTTAGATAAAGTGGCTGTGGCTGTAACTCAGTTGGGACAATGTCGTGCTACGAATTATCCACCGTTGATCCGTAAGGCGATTGTGGATGCTGGACTTTCGCAGGTTCCGGTAATTGGAATCGGAGGGACAGACAACACGGAAGATCAGCCGGGATTCAAGTTGAATCTCATTAAAGCGGCTCCGTTGATCATCTATGCTACGATGTATGGAGATTGGCTTTCAATCTTCTACCATGCGATAGCAGTTCGTGAGAAGAACAAAGGAGAGGCGAGAAAATTGCGAGACCTCTATTTGGAAAAGGCGAAGCCTTTAGTTGAGAAAGGGGATACAAAGGGTTTGTTGAAGTTGACGGGCGAGGCTGCGAGAGCGTTCAATGCCGTACCTATCTATGAAGACAGGGTCTATCCGAAAGCGGGAATAACAGGCGAGATATTCTTAAAGTTCAATCCGTATGCGCACCGTTATGTGCCTGATTGGTTGATGGAGCATGGAGTTGAGGTTATTCCTTCGACGGTGCACAACTTCTTCTTCCGTGCGTTCGTGAACTATAAGTTCAACCGTGAGAACTTTGTGAAACGCTTCAAAGTACCGCCTTTGGTGATGGATATGGCATATAGCCTTATTCGCCGTGTAATGAAGAAGTTGGAGAAAGAAGCATCGCAGTTTAAGTTCTACAAGCCAGAGCAAGACATCAAGACAATTAGCGAGTATGCGAAGGACATTGTCAGTCTGTCGGCCCAATTTGGTGAGGGTTGGTTGTTGCCAGCAGAGGTGATTGCCTTTATCAAAGATGGTTGTAACAATGTGATCAGTATGCAGCCGTTCGGATGTATTGCCAACCACATTGTGGCACGAGGAATTGAGAAGAAACTTAAGAAAGAGTATCCGATGCTCAATATGTTGTCGCTTGATTTTGATGGTGGTGTCAGTGAGGCAAATATTGCGAATCGTTTGTTGTTATTTACTAGCAATATGAGATAGGAATAAAAGAAAGAGAGTTAACGTTTTTTTGTATGTTGGCTCTCTTTTTCTTTTTAGAAGAATCTGTTTTTTGTAAAATCAGAATACAATGAATTTTAAACGATTGATTATTATGGGTTGTGCATCTTCCCTTTTGTTTTCGGGATGTCAGAAAAATAATATGGATAAAGTGGCTCACTATTTGCCGGGTGATTGTGATACGACGGTGAGGATG
Organism: Clostridiales bacterium; assembly: GCA_963626555.1. Classification (GTDB taxonomy): domain Bacteria; phylum Bacteroidota; class Bacteroidia; order Bacteroidales; family Paludibacteraceae; genus UBA1181. Next base: position 10,620 of record CAVFXQ010000025.1, on the reverse strand, counting down.
GGAGACGATTTCTATCAATATTCAAATGGAGGTTGGATGGCTGCACATCCGATTCCAGGAGAGAAGAGTCGATTGAATACTTTTGATGTATTGAACGATGAAAACTTAGATCGTCTGAAAGAGATTGTTGAGTCAGCACAGAAAGTAAATGCAGCACAGGGTACGAATCAGCAGAAGATTGGAGATTATTATACTTTGGCGATGGATTCTGCTCGCCGCGAGCGTGAGGGCATCTCTCCTATTCAGTTTGTTTTGGATCGTATTGATCAGATGGACTGGGTGTTAGATGGAGAGATTTTCGCAAAAGAGATAGCATATCACCATCTCAATTTCGGAAATCCGTTCTTTGCAGTGGGCTGCACGCCAGATGCGAAAAACAGTTCAATGAACATTGGTGAATTATGGCAGGATGGTATAGGTCTGCCTAACAGAGACTACTATTTTGACGAGTCAACTAAGGGTCAAGAAATCATCATTGCCTACAAGAAGATGGTAGCAAAATATCTTCAGCTATTGGGTGGCGATAGCGCAGGTGTGAACGATCGTGCAGAGAAGATTTACGATTTTGAGAAGGCAATGGCAGGTCTGATGAATACGAAAGTAGAGAATCGAGATCCGCAAGCCACCTACAACAAAATGACCTTCGACGAGTTGAAGAATGCTTATCTATTGTTCGACTGGGAGGCTTATTTTGAGGAGTTTCCTGTTCAACCTTCGGAGATTACGGTAGGTCAGCCGAAGTTTTTCAAAGGAGTTTTCGAGTTGTTGCAAAAGACAGATAAGGCTGTTTTATCAGATTATCTCAAATATACTACCGTGCGAGGTTTGTCGGGCTATTTATCTGATGAATATGCTTTGACTAAATTTGATTTCTATGGTAAAACATTGAGTGGTGTAACAGAGAGAAAGCCTCTTTGGAAGCGTTCTTTGGATATGGTTCAAGGAATGTTAGGTCAGCCGTTAGGTCAGTTGTTCGTAGAAAAATATTTCACAAAAGATGCGAAGATACGCATGCAGAATCTTATAGAAGGTCTTCGTACTGCGTTTGGTCAGCGAATAGACAATTTGACCTGGATGTCGGATAGCACTAAAGTGGAGGCGCATGAGAAATTGGCAGCCATCAAAGTGAAGGTGGGCTACCCTGATGTTTGGGAGGATTATACAGAGGCGACAATAGACACAACGAAGAGTCTTGTAGAGAATTATATTGCACTCACCCACTTTGCCAGTGTCAAGTCAATGCGCGAGATTGGTCGGCCAGTAGACAAGAACAAATGGTATATGACACCTCAAACGGTCAACGCTTATTACAGTCCGTTGAATAATGAGATTGTTTTCCCTGCAGGTATTCTTCAGCCTCCGTTCTTCTATGCTGAAGGCGATGATGCCGTAAACTACGGTGCTATTGGTGTAGTGATAGGACATGAGATGACGCACGGGTTTGATGATCAGGGGCGGCAGTTTGGCAAAGATGGAAACCTGCACGATTGGTGGACGGCTACCGATGCTGAACAATTTAAGGTTGCCACTGAGCGACTAAAGAACCGCTTTTCGAATGTTGTCGTAATTGATTCGTTGCATTGCAATGGCGAGTTGACGCTTGGTGAGAACATAGCCGACCTTGGTGGATTGAACATTGCTCATCAAGCCTTTTTGAATACGATGAAAGAGGGGTCAGACCCGATGATTGACGGACAGACGGCAGATCAGCGTTTCCTCTTCGCCTATTCGAGAATTTGGGCAGGAAACTACCGTGATGAGTATCTTCGTCAGCAGGTGATGACCGACCCACATGCTAATGGACGATACAGAGTGAATACGCAGTTGCCAATGTTGGATTTCTTTTACAGTGCCTTTGGAATAACAGAGGCAGACTCAATGTATGTTGCGCCAGCAGATAGAATCGTGATTTGGTAAAAATATCATTAACTTTGTTATCCTTAAAGTTAAGAAATTGAAAACAAGTCTATGGCGGACAGTGATGAGATTATAATTAAAAATGCGCACGTTCATAACTTGAAAGGGGTTGACGTGCGTATACCGCGCAATAAATTTACTGTTATCACGGGACTCTCAGGGTCTGGTAAGTCGTCGTTGGCATTTGACACGCTTTATGCAGAAGGGCAACGTCGTTATGTGGAGAGTTTATCCTCGTATGCACGGCAGTTCTTGGGAAGAATGAGCAAGCCTGAGGTAGATTTCATCAAGGGGATTCCGCCTGCTATTGCTATTCAGCAAAAGGTAAACACGCATAATCCGCGTTCGACAGTGGGTACGTCGACGGAGATATATGAGTACCTCAAGCTTTTATATGCTAGAGTTGGTAGGACTTTTTCACCTATCTCGGGATGTGAGGTCAAAAAGCACAAGGTCAGCGATGTGATAGATTATATCGTGACTTTCTCCGAGGGAACAAAAGGTATGGTGCTTTCTCCTTTCGTTGTTCCCAAAGGAAGGGATATGGCTCAGCAGTTAGATGTCTTGTCGAAGCAAGGATACAATCGTGTTGAGGCTGATGGTGAGGTGATGCGTATTGAGGAGTTGTTGGCAAGCGGCGATGTCTCTAAGAAGCAACGTATTGTCTTAGTGGTAGATCGTTTTGTTGTAAAAAACGATGTTGATACATACAATCGTCTGACGGAGTCTATTCAAGAGGCCTTTTCGGAGGCAGATGATACATGCATTATTCGAATCTATGAGAAAGGGACTGAACCTGTAGAAAAGACTTTTTCTAAGAAATTTGAAGCCGATGGAATGATGTTCGAGGAGCCGAGCGATATGATGTTCAGTTTCAACACACCATTAGGAGCGTGTCCTACCTGCGAGGGGTTTGGAAAGGTGATGGGTATAGATGAGGATTTGGTGATACCAGACAAGTCTAAGTCGGTCTACGAAGGAGCGGTAGCATGTTGGCGAGGAGATAAGATGTCTGAATGGCAGCAATATTTCGTGATGAATGCAGGTCGACGAAAATTCCCTGTTCATAAAGCTTATATGCACTTGACGCAGGAAGAAAAAAATTTCTTATGGCACGGAGCTAGTGATATTCAGGGCATAGACGCTTTTTTTGATTTTGTAAAAGAGAATCAGTATAAGATACAGTATAGAGTGATGATGGCGCGTTATCGAGGCAAGACAACGTGTCCAGACTGTCACGGAAGCCGTCTGCGCAAAGAGGCGAACTATGTGAAAGTGTCGGGTAAGACGATAACTGAGTTGGTCTCAATGCAAGTTGAAGAGTTGGCGGAGTTTTTTAAGAACATAGATTTATCGGATCAGGAGCAGCAATTGTCTAAGCGATTGTTGACGGAGATACGACATCGTTTGCAGTTGCTCAACGAAGTAGGATTAGGTTACCTTACTTTGAATCGTCTTTCCAATTCGCTTTCTGGAGGAGAAAGTCAGCGAATCAACTTAGTAACCTCGTTAGGAAGCAGTTTGGTAGGTTCTCTATATGTGTTGGATGAACCAAGTATCGGGTTGCACCCACGAGACACGCATCTGTTGATTGGAGTATTGCGTAAATTGCAACAGTTGGGCAATACGGTGGTTGTGGTTGAGCATGACGAGGAGTTTATGCGGGCAGCCGACTATATTGTGGATATTGGTCCGGACGCGGGACGCCTTGGAGGTGAAGTCGTTTGGCAAGGTCCAATCACGGATGAAGTGCTGAACGACAAGGCATTATGCGAGAGAAGCTATACCTTGAAATATTTGAAAGGGACAGAACAGATTGAAGTGCCTCTTTATCGTCGCCCATGGAACAACTATATTGAAGTGACGGGAGTATGTCATAATAATCTCAAGGGAATAGATGTGAAATTTCCGTTGAATGTTATGACAGTCGTTACAGGCGTAAGTGGTTCGGGAAAGTCTTCTTTGGTGTATGATGTGTTGTATAATGCGTTAAAGCGTAGTTTTGATGAAACGGCAGAGAAACCAGGTTCGTATAGCGAGCTGAAAGGAAGTCTGAACGCATTGCACGGTGTGGAGTTCGTTGATCAGAATCCGATTGGAAAGTCGTCTCGTTCGAATCCTGTAACATACGTTAAGGCGTATGACGACATACGTAAACTTTTCTCCGAACAACAGTTGTCGAAGCAAATGGGTTATGGACCGGGCTATTTCTCGTTTAACACTGAGGGAGGTCGCTGCGAAGAATGTAAAGGAGAGGGTACGATAACGGTAGAGATGCAGTTTATGGCAGATTTGGTGATGCCGTGTGAAGCATGTCAAGGGAAGCGATTCAAGTCGGATATACTTGAGGTGTTGGTTAGAGGTAAATCCATCTATGATGTATTAGAGATGACTGTTAATCAAGCAGTTGAGTTCTTTTCCGAGTCAAGTACGACGGTTGAGAAGAAGATTGTTCGTAAGTTGAAGACCTTGCAGGATGTTGGCTTAGGGTATGTTAAGTTAGGGCAACCGTCAGACACTCTTTCTGGCGGTGAGAGTCAGCGCGTCAAGTTGGCGGATATACTCGGCACAGAGAAGCCGGAACCGACGTTATTCATTTTTGATGAGCCGACTACAGGGTTGCATTTTCACGATGTGAAAACACTTTTGAAGGCGTTCAATGCTTTGATAGCCAACGGACATTCCGTCTTGATTGTTGAGCATGATATGGATGTTGTGAAGTCGGCAGACTATGTGATAGATATAGGTCCGGAGGGAGGAAAAGAAGGAGGAGAGGTTGTTTTTGCTGGCACGCCAGAGGAGTTGGCGCAATGTGAAAAGTCGCATACAGGCAGATTCTTGAGAGATAAATTGAGACAATGACAAATATACAAAAGTTGAAACAGGAAAAACAGGAGGTTTAGAAGTGGAAGACTATAAAGACGACATACGCGAGGCGGTTCGGGTGATGCGAGCAGGCGGTTTGATCCTCTACCCTACCGACACGGTATGGGGAATCGGTTGTGATGCCAATAACGAGGATGCAGTACGCAAGGTATATGAGTTAAAAAAACGATCCGACAGCAAGGCGTTGATTGTGTTGACCGATCACTTAGCCAAGTTGGAACGTGTTGTCGAGGAGGTGCCAGAAGTGGCGTACGACTTGATTGAGGTGTCAGAGAAGCCATTGACGATTATCTATTCGGGAGCCAAAAACTTGGCAAAGAACTTGATAGCGGAAGATGGCAGTGTGGGCATTCGATTGACGAAAGAAGCTTTCTCGAAAGCGTTGTGCGAGGCGTTTAGAATGCCGATTGTTTCCACGTCTGCTAATATCAGTGGAGAGCCTACCGCCCATAGTTTTGACGAAATATCCGAAGAAATCAAGCAGGGTGTTGATTATATCGTCAAATATAGACAAAAGGACAAGACAAAATCAGAGCCATCTTCTATCATCAAATTAGAGCCAGGAGGTGTTGTTACGATTATCAGAAAGTAATTTCTTAGTGGATTTTAAAAAAAGTCTTTAAACAGTTTTTGTTGATAGAACTATTGTTTTTGCAAAAACAAATTGAAGGGAAAAAAGTAAAATAGTTTCTTTATAATCGCCTCTACGTTGGGGGCAATTAAATTTGATTGAATGGACGTTGTACTAAATGTTCTAAGTCTGTTAGGATCTCTTGCCATGTTCCTCTATGGCATGAAGATCATGAGTGAAGGACTTGAGAAGTTGGCAGGAGATCAGTTGCGCAATATTTTGTCTGCTATGACGCAGAACAGGTTTGCGGGAGTCTTAACGGGAATCGTTGTAACGGCGCTGATACAGAGTTCTAGTGCGACCACCGTAATGGTGGTGAGTTTTGTAAATGCAGGATTGATGACCTTGGGTCAGTCTATCGGTGTCATTATGGGTGCGAATATTGGAACGACCGTAACGGCATGGATCATCTCGGCGATTGGCTTCAGGGTGGATATTGCCGCCTTTGCGATCCCGCTTTTAGCTGTTGGTATGCCACTGATTTTCTCGGGGAAATCCAAGCGAAAGAGTTTAGGTGAATTTATTTTTGGATTTTCGTTTCTATTCATGGGGTTGAGCTTTTTGCAGAGTTCGGCCAATAGTCTTGATATTGGAGGAGCGGTGGCAAGTATGCTTTCGCATATTCCGTGTGACAGTTTCTTTACGATCATACTCTTTGTGATAGTAGGATGTTTGGTAACAATGTTGGTGCAGGCGAGTGCGGCTACGATGGCGATTACATTGATGCTCTTCGACATGCATATTCCTGGATTTGGATTTGAGCAAGCCGCCGCTTTGGCGATGGGGCAGAATATTGGTACGACGATAACGGCGTTTATGGCATCTTTGACCGCTAATACGCAGGCGAAACGAGCCGCGTTGGCGCACATGTTCTTCAACGTCTTTGGTGTTGTCGTTGTGTTGTTGGTGTTCTACCCTGCTTGCAATGCTGTTTCATGGTTTGTAACCGATGTGATGGGCGTGCAAAACAATGATTTGTATAAGTTGTCTGCTTTTCACACCGCCTTCAATGTGGTCAACACCTGTCTGTTGATAGGATTTGTTAAACAGATTGAGCAGTTTGTATGTAAAGTGCTGCCAATGAAGGAGCAAGACGAAGAGTATCGTTTGCGCTATATATCTTCGGGAATGTTGTCAACAGCCGAACTTTCTCTTTTGGAGGCTAAAAAAGAAATCCAGAATTTCGGATGTCGCGTGCAGAAGATGTTCGGCTTTATAAGCGATTTGTTGGTCATGGAGAAGGACGAGGATTTCAACAAGCTATATTCGAGAATTGAAAAATATGAACGTATCACTGATGATATGGAAGTTGAAATAGCCAAATATCTGCAACGTGTGGGCGAAGGAAGACTTTCAAGCGAGTCAAAGGCGCAGATGCAGCAGATGTTCAAGCAGATTTCTGAGTTGGAAAGTATCGGAGATTCTTGTTATAATCTGGCGAGAACATTAGATCGTCGCAAGCAAAATCTAAAGGATGAATTTACGAGCGACCAAATGAATCATATTCATGAGATGATGTCGATTGTGGGTCGTTCGCTCGGTCAGATGGTGAAGACACTTGATATTAATGAGAAAGACATAGATATAAATGATTCTCTCAATATCGAGAATGAGATAAATAACTACCGTACTCGTTTGAAGAGCCAGAATCTGTCGGACATTAACAGTGGCGTTTACGACTATCAGTTAGGTGTCTACTATATGGACTTTATATCAGAGTGTGAGAAATTAGGTGATTATGTCTTGAATGTAGTGCAAGCCACAACAGCACAGAACAATGCGTAAATAAAAAAATTGTAATAGAAAAATCGGCAATGTTTTCAGGAATGTTGCCGATTTTCCGTATAGAGAGGGTATGAAATCAATAGTTGAGAAAAACGGGAAATTGAGAGTGGAAGGCAGACAGTTGGTCAACGAAGTGGGTGAGGTTGTCCAATTGCGTGGAATGAGTACGCATGGAATTGCGTGGAATCCGAATACCTATAATGAGCAGTCGTTGCGAGTGTTGGTAGAAGAATGGGGCATCACGCTTTTTCGCATAGCTGTCTATACCCATGAGTGGGGAGGATATTGTACGGAACAATGGAAGACAAAAGAGGAGTATGATGAGGAGATAGACAAATTGGTATGTTTGTGCGGTAAATTAGGCATTTATTGCATTGTTGACTGGCACATTCTAAATGAGGGAAGTGGCGACCCCAATTTCACCCTGTCGGATGCGAAGATTTTTTGGAGAAAAATCTCACAGCGTTATTCGCATAGCAAACACGTTATATATGAGATATGCAACGAACCCAATGGGGCAACTGTAGACTGGACAGTTGTGAAAAAATATGCAGAGTATGTGATTCCTGAGATACGTCAGAATGACCCATTGACGGTCATTATTTGTGGCACGCCTACTTGGAGTCAGGATGTAGATAAAGCTGTCATTTCTCCCCTACCATATAGCAATCTTATGTATGCTCTTCATTTTTACGCAGGAACTCATGGTGAGGATTTGCGTCGAAGAGCGGACAAAGCCCTGCAACAAGGTTTGCCGATTTTCGTTTCGGAGTTTGGACTTTCGCAGGCAGATGGTAATGGTGGTGTTTTTGTAGAGTCATGTGATGAATGGATGAAATGGATGAATGCACATCATCTCAGCTGGGTGAATTGGAGTTTTTCGGACGTAGACGAGTCGTCGGCAGCATTGCAACATGGAGCAGTAGCAGAAAAAGATTGGGATAAAGTTTCTGCGAGTGGGTTGTATGTACGACGAAAAATCAAAGAAAAAATTTGAGAAAGCAGAACGCTCACGAAACCTGTTTGGAACTGTAAGAAAGACTTTTTAAAAAGCAGAAAGATATAGTATCTTTGTAGGGATATATAAAGAGAGCATGAATTATCCAATAATTAACACTGAAGATTTTGAGGCCTGTACGCTAAATGAAGCTATTGCGTTGTATGGCAGAGAAGTGGTGCCGTTGTGGAGGGAGTCAGTCTATATGAAACCTCATAAAATAGAGAATCGTCGTTACATTGGGTGCAAGGCAAAACTGACAAAGTGGATATTCGATTGTATACGGTTAGAGACAAAGGATGTGCATGTTTTTTTCGACATATTTGCGGGAACGGGTTGTGTCGCTAATAAAGCATTAGAGTACTATGATAAAGTCGTCATGAATGACTTTTTGTATTCTAATAATGTCGTTTATAGAGCATTCTTTGGCAGTGGGGAGTGGAATAAGGAAAAATTGTTCGGCATCTTAGATGAATTCAATGAGGTTGATGCCAAGACACTTGAAGACAATTATTTCTCTGTCAACTATGGGGGAAAATATTTTAGTGAAAATGTTGCAAGGCAAATAGGTTACATAAGAGACAATATAGAGGAGATGAAGCCAGCTTTAACTGAGAAAGAATATTGTATTTTAGTAGCATCTCTCATATACAGTATGGATCGGATAGCAAACACATTAGGGCATTTTGATGCGTACATTAAGAAAGAGATAAAGGAGCAGAAATTTGTTATGCGAATGATTGAAGCACATAGTCTTGAAAATGTGCAAATCTTACAGGAGGATGCCAATATTGCTTGCAGACATGTACATACGGATGTTGTTTATTTGGATCCTCCATATAATTCTCGGCAATACAGTCGGTTCTATCACTTGTATGAGGTATTGGTGAAATGGGACAAGCCAGTGTTAGAGGGTGATGCAAGAAAACCAAAGGCAGAAAACATGAGCGATTTTTGTCGAGTTAAAGCATTTCAAGCGTTTTCTGATATTGTAGCAAATATTGATAGCAAGTATATCGTGGTGTCGTATAACAATACCTATAAATCGAAGAGTAAGTCATCAGAAAACAAGATAAAACTTGAGCAAATACAAGAAGTGTTGGACAAATGTGGAAAAACAAAAGTATTTACACATTCGCATAATCCATTCAATGCAGGGAAAACTGAATTTGACGACCATAAAGAGTATTTATTTATAACTGAGATAGACAATGAAAAACGGAGTCGCTCGTTCACCACTCTTTTATGTGGGGGATAAATGCAAATTGATAGGAGAAATTAAGACACATTTGCCAAATGATATAAATAGATTGATAGAGCCATTTGTGGGTGGAGGTTCTGTCTTTATGAATATATCAGCGAATAGATTTCTTTTAAACGATATTGATGCCAATGTCATCAATATCCATAAAATGTTGTGTGGATATATTGGAAAAGAAGACGAATTCTTTTCTAATTTCTTTGCCTTGTTAGGAAGGTATGGGGTCTCTTTATCGTTCAAAGGCACTGAGATACCAGAATCACTCAGAAAAAAATTTCCTAAAACATATTTTGCAAAGCTTAATAAGGGTGGCTATGATAGAATGAAGAGTGATTATAACGAAAGTGAGAGCAAAGATATTTTATTGCTATATGCGCTTCTTATATATGGTTTTAATAGAATGTTGAGGTTCAACAAGAATGGATTTTTTAATCTTCCTGTAGGAAATGTTGATTTTAATCAGAACACATACAATGCTTTGGTAGATTATTTTGCTTTGGTAGGGAAAAAAGAAATCCAATGGGAAAACAAGGATTTTCGAGAGTTTCTCAACAACATAACGTATGAAGAAAAGGATCTTGTTTATTTGGACCCTCCGTATTTAATCTCATTTAGTGAATACAATAAACTATGGAATCAGGAATTAGAGATGAGTCTGTTGAAAAAATTAGATGATTTAGAAAAGTCTAAAGTTCGGTTTGCCATCTCAAATGTGACACATTACAGAGGAAGAGAAAACAGACTGTTTTTAGAGTGGTCGGCTAAGTATAACAGTCATCCAATAAAAAGCAATTACATTAGTTTTAATGATAACACAAAGAAAACGTTTAAAGAGGTTCTAATTACAAATTTTTGATTTATGGGGAATAGCGTAAACCATGGGAAAAGGCAATATAAGCAAATGGCACTTGAGGTTGCAGTAAGAAATCCTGAACGATATGAAGGAATATTGAGGTCATTTGAAAAGAACGAAGGAATGTTTTTTTTTTGAGTTTATAATTGATACAATTATAGAGTTAAAAAAATGTAAAAAACGCTTATCTATCGTAGACTTCATTGGTTATGCAAAGTCTGGCAAGTATTTCCCGGTTATGAAGGTGAAAACGAAATTGTTTATAGCCGAATTAAAGGCAAAACTGTATG
>CAVFXQ010000024.1:0-41481 GCA_963626555.1 Clostridiales bacterium | reverse complement strand
CCAAGGGGGTGTACTCCTGCGACTATGCCAGGATGTTGGTGGAGGTGCGGAAGGACAGGCTACGCCGTTGTCGAAAGTTTACCGAGGAGGTTAGGAACCGCATAGAAAGATACATGCGCAACGAGCAGATGTCTCCGGAGCAGATTGTCGGGTTTTGCAGAGGGAAAGGCTACAGCCTGGTCTCCGTAGAGCGGATATACAGGTACATTCGCAAGGACAAAGAGAATGGCGGCGACTTGTATAAGAACTGTCGGCACGCTCTCAAACACAGGAAACGCCCTGTCGGTCGGCACTACCCGATAAAAGACCGCGTCAGCATTGACGAGCGTCCATCTGACGCGAACGGGAAAAGGTTCGGGGATTGGGAGATGGACTTGATTGTCGGAGCCAACAACAAAGGTGCGATGGGCACTCTCGTAGAGAGGTCTACTGGGCATTCTCATATCAGGAAACTTTCGAGAGGAAAGGATGCCAGGGGTGTTTGTGAGACAGTGATTGCGATGCTGCTGCCATACAAGAAGCACGTGCTCACTATCACCACCGACTACGGTCCCGAATTTGCCGAACACAAGCTTCTGGCAAAGGCTCTTGACACAAAGGTCTATTTCGCCCATCCGTATTGCTCTTGGGAGAAGGGCTTGATTGAATATACCAACAAACTTTACAGACAATACATCCCCAAAGGTGCAAATTTTGAGGATTTCAGTGATGACGATGTTTTACAAATTCAATACAAAATAAATAGAAGACCCAGGAAAAAGTTGTCGTTCAACTCTCCTAAATACTGCTTTTACAAAGCAGTTCTCGCTTAGTTGCATTTTGGAGTTGAATCTGCCATCTAAACTGCTGTACGTTGGTGAGCGAGAGAAAAGAAGCTCTATTGAAGATGATGCAGTGGGCAGTAACACAAAACACAGAAGCAATACGAAAGAAAATAGAAGAGTTCAAAAACAGAGAGATTTATCCTCAATTTGTGGATTTGTACATTTTCTTCTTGAGGAAGAGGCTTCGCTGACTTTTATAGCAGACTACCCAGAAGAACGCAAGGCCTAAATAATTAGTCTTGCGTTCTTGTATTTCAATTATATTTTAGATACCCTTCTACCGCCTCAATACTCCAAGCATAGTTCAAATTGGCTTGCGAACCTTCAGCAAACGTGCCTGAGGTGATTCCAACCACCTCTCCATACTCGTTGAGAAGTGCGCCACCACTACTTCCATGGTCTATCTGCGCACTAATCTGCATCAGATGCTGACTGCGCCATTGCGACACCTCTCCAGAAGAGAAAGTGTTCTCCAATCCCTGTGGACTACCAATAGCATAGACACGGTCTCCGATATTAGGTCTACGCTCTGCGATTGGAATGTAATTGTTGTTTCTGATATTCTTTACTCTGAAAATGATAAAATCTTCGTCCTCATCTCTATGGAGCAGTTCTGATATTTCATAGAAATTCTCGTCGTCTCCCGGCAATTTCACAATCCATGCTCCCAACACCGAACCATCGAAAACATGGTAATTACTTACTGCCAATCCATTTGGACCAACAAAAAAGCCAGAGCCTTGACATATTCCCCTACCATCGGAAGTGTAAATCATAAACACAGCGTCATTATATGTACGAAAGATTTCTGTACCCGTCATGATATTGCCACACGAAGCTCTCTTCTTTGACGAATACATAGACGAACTCTCCGTATTGCTGTAATCACGGCTTTTCGCCGCTCTCCTCTGCACTTGAGAAGTCCGAACCGATTCGCGTTCATTTTTCTTATGTCCAGATTTGTGCGCACAAGAGCAAAATAACATCACCGTTAACAACAGAATATGACAAACTCTAATTTTTCTCATCGTCTCTCATAATGTTTTTAGGAATGATGTAAATCAAGAATCGTTGATTCTTTTTCTCTTGAAACTTATCACGCATAGAATTGATATTCAAGCGGCCGTCTCCACTACCTGCTATCTGAATCTCACAGTTCTCAACTTTGTTTGGAAGAGATAGAGGATCCCGATCGTTATGCCAATATTTTTTAAACTTAGGAAGCCAAAAGATCATCAAGTTTTTGGCTCGTTCAAAACTCAACTGATAGTTTTGATGCATCCAGTTTTGCGAGTTTTTCGAAGCCTGACCCTCTATAATCAAAAGATACTTGTTTTCCCTGTGACGTTTCAAAAATTCAACAACCTCATCTCCTGCCTTACTCAGTTCATACTTACACTCATCTGACAGATAGTCGAAACTTGTTTGCAAGACAGGGAAATACACGTCAATCTTCAAAGCGAATTTCTCGTATTCCTCGTTGTACTCAAAGTAACCATCCTTTCGTTCCAACTCCTTTGTTGAGTTTTGAATGGTTTTGATTTTGTCCAACTCATCTTGTGTAGCTCTCATTCGTTGGTTCAGCAATACTACAGTCAAGATGAACAATGTCAGCATGATAAAGAAGAGGCTCGTCATCAAGTCGGAGTAACTCGTCCAAAAGTATGATTCTTTCTTTTTTGCCATAGATGTTACTCTTTTTCAGTGGGTTGTTCAAAGTTGGATGCAGAGGAATCATCCTCCTTCTTTGACTTTTCAGAAGCCTTTCCTTCCTCTTTTTTCTTATCCTCTTTAGAACCCTTTGAGGAACTTTCAGACTTTTCGGAAACGTTCTTCTTATTCTCTTTCACATCTTCTTCTGAATCATCGTTCTCATCTGATTTGCGATTACCCTTCCAAGCATTGAATGCAACAACTCCACACGAGACAGCAATTACGACCACTATGAGCAAAGTTGGATGTTCCACATCAGGTGCAGCTGCGGCACTCATTTTCCAAGTGTTGTAACTATTGAATACACACGAGAGGGTGATGATGACGAGAGCAACGAGAATGGAGTATTTGAGCCAAGATGGGAAATTAATGTTAGACACGCTTGAAGTTTTCTCCGAATTATTTGCCACTCTACCAACATTAATATCTTTTTCCACTTGTCTACCTTTCAACTCATTGATTAACTTACTATTCGATGCTTTTATGTCATTCAATAGGCTGTTCATCTGTGTAGGGAAATCTTTTAATGCATTTATAGCAGACAATGCGGAAGGTAATTTTTTGAATTCTTCATTGATACAAGCAACTATTTCCTCGTTCGCTTCTTGAAACATCTTCTTCTGTTCTTTTAAAGAATCTTTTAGGATGACACTATTTTCAATCACCATATTATTAAGTTTTGCTTTCTCCTGCATAACATGATTTTTTAATTCTTTAAGAGAATCTTGTAAACATTGATCTATTTTAAGAACAGAAGTCGCCATATTATCATTTCTCTTTGAGATTTCATTACGTTCTTCGTAGAAGAAATTGCGGATCTCTTCCAACGCCTCAAGACGATTTTCTTCTGCTTTGAACTTGTCAACAAAGCTATCCGCTCGATTAATCAAAGTGTCAATCTTATCCAAATAGTCATTGAATGCCATTATCTTATCCGCACTTTTGGAAAGTTCTTGAGAGGCCATAGCATTGTTATCTGCCATTTCTTTAGCTTGTTCACCCATTTTACCAACGACCAGAGCCAACTCATTCTGTTGATTGAGGATTTTTCCAATGTTTAACATCGAAGCCGCAAAGGCATCACTTTGCTTCTTGAAATTTACATTGAAGTCATTTAGTTTGCTTGCGATTTGGTTCATCGCCTCAACATCAGTAGTAGCAACTTGAGAAAGCAAATTCTGTTGCAACCATGCTAAGAATTCGTTCTTACGCTGTTCGTTGGTTAACCGGTATCCCTTGAAAAGATATGTACAAATTGTAGTGAACAATAATCCAATGATGGAACAAGTCATCGCTACTGCAACTCCACCCAAAAGAACAACAATACCTTCGGTCTGTCCAGTAGTGCCAGGTGTAATGGATAGCAGAGAATCCAAAGACCCTGAAAACCAGAGGTAACCCACACCAAAGATGATTCCAAACATAGTTCCCGCAAGTCCCAAATACAATGGAATAGGAATCTGTGTTTGGATATCCTCTTCTAACGCATCACAGTTTCCATCAATAGTATCTTTAACTAATTGAAAATCAACAACATCATTATTACTAATATATCCGTTAATTGAATCTTGTATGGTTAAAAAATAGGGATTTTTGACCTTGCACCAACTTTCCCCATCAGCATTTTTCCAAATTCCATCACCTGCTATAAAACCTACCACTTTGCCATTAACATCACGATCAACAGCATAACGATATGGGTTCTTTCCACCAAAAATTTTTCCAAAACCATACATTCGTTTCACAGTTCCTATCAATGACAAAACCTGAAACGCCAAGATCACAACAACTGCAATTCCAATTACTATATAATGAGCATCCATTCCTATTTGATAAATTTAACTTTTGCTTTTTTTTCTATTTTCCACATCAGGCGGCCATTACGTTCAACTTCTTTAGCTACACCATACTCAATCGTCTTAAAGTCAACCGCTTCATCTTTTGAGACACCTCCATCCATAATCACAGCCACATTTATTGTTCTTGATTTCACCCTATTCACATCAATGAGAGTAAATGAAAAAGTTCCGCTTTCTTTCTCTTCTCCTTCAAATTTACTTTCATCAGTCCTCTCCTCCGAGGATTCTACAAATGACTCAAATTTAGTATTTGGAAGAGTGAAATAAATTTTTCGCGCTGGCTTGATTTTTTCCTCTTTATCAACTCCTTTATTAGTCATTTCTTCCTTTGCTACACATTCTGTCTCTTGTTTAGAAGAACCATCAAACTCATTGCAAGAGGATGTGATTTTGGACTCTTCTTCCTTTTGATAGTTGTGATCTTTTTCTGGTTCTATAGTCTTTCTCTTTTTCTCTTTAATTTTATCTGAGGTTTTTCCTGAATTTTTGTTGGTAATTTTTGAAGAGTCCTCACCATCTACTTTCTGCAATAACAGCTCAGTTTTTTCTTCTTTTTCACTATCACAACTTTGCGTCAAAGAATTACCGAAACCGACTAAGGATCGGCCAAGAGAAATCAAGGCCTTTCCTATGTTGATAAGAATAACTGTAAACATTCTGACCATCCCATTCATCATTCTTGTGCGTTTTTAGGAATAATCTTGTACATTTCTTTCGAAAATTTTTGCAAGACAGTTGCGATAGGATAGAAGAAGAACGTCTCGGATATTACCTCTTCAGAATTGTTGCGTTCGTTACGTTCTATACCCTTGGTAATATAACTTCTCACATCTGCCCTATCCAATTTGTCATCAAGAATCTCCCACGATTTGTCTATCTCAATATCGTTAAAACAATCTTTGAAATCAAATTGGCCTCTCCCTCCAATTTTTTTCAGAGCTTCGAAATAGCCCATTGTTTCTTGAAGAACAGAATCAACTAACTCACTGTCGTCTTTCGCTTCCGAATATGTTTTATTATTTTCATCAGAATAACAACAACCTTCAAACATGAGTTCCACATTTTTTTCTCTCAGATTGTCATCTCTCATTCCATCACTAAGTAACCCACCTTTGCAAGTTGTACTCTTGAGCGTATCCGCTTTGCCAAGTCCAAGGATTTCTAACTTTCTATAGTATTTTTTCCCTGATGACACCTCCAAGACAACTTTTGCCAAATCTTGGAGTGATTCTATTCCACAATCTTCTTTCAATACATTGACAAGGTTACTACCATTTCCTGAGAATGAAATATGACGAGGAAGTTCCAAATCACTTTTCGTCTTTATTATTTTGCCTGCATGGTACAAAATTGAAGTAAAAAAGACAATAAACTCCATCTTAAAATACTTGTCTCTTGCCAACACTGACATAAAGTCAATACCCTCTACATCATATTCATCCCCATGATCTTTATACCAATCAGAATCCTTCAGTGTAAACAACGAAGTAGCTACCTGTGCTCCATCATCATTAAACATTTTGTCTAACTTTTCTCCAAAATCCGAGTCATCTTTAGCTATATCTTTATAAACATCTTTAAAATGACTCACAAGGCCATTAGCTTCTTGGCTACCTCCAATGTTATCCTCAAATAAAACATTTCCTGCGAACCTGAAAGAAGTAGTGTATTTTATCGAATTTCCTTTGGCAAAAGCGATATCCGTGGTCCCCCCCCCTATATCTATTGAAAGCAGTTCATCTGCTCCCTCCTTTTTGCTATAGTAGAGTACAGGAGCATAACTTTCACTCAAAGAAGAAACATTATCGCAGCCAAAATACTCACTAAAATACTTCTCCCAACTCTTTTTGAATTTATTTCGTTGCCCCCTAGACATACTGTTAGGATAAAACCAAATCAGTTTTGTTTTGGACAAATCACCATTCAATGACAACGTTTTATTACGCAGAACAAACATAAGATCTGCAATAAATGCTTGCATCTGATTTTCATTCTCATTCCACTTTATATTGTTCACATAACCATTTATCGGCAATCTATCCATTTTGCCGTACGAGAAACAAATGTTATGCAATTCAAATGGATTTCCGCACTTTTTGTTCCAAGGAAAATCCACCCTGTAACTCAGGACAGTTCTAGCTGGGAAATGGAAAAGTTCTTTGGCATAGAAATTTTGCGGAATAAGAGTCTGATTTATCATCTGGCTCTCATTCTCCATAAAATCCGTTTTGAACAACAACCCAATCATATTATCTGTCGCATTATACTCGACAGGTTTAGGATCAGAAAATCTTCCATCCTTTAATATACGGTACTCAACATGTGTATTTGAAGTACCAAAATCTACAGCATACGAGATCTCATAACCATTTGTTCCTTCCATTCTCATAAACGTTGGAACACCCATACCTATTCCATGATCAGTTTTGACTTGAAAGCATTCAATAAAATTTGTTAGCGTATAATCTAATACATTATACTCATCTCTATCATTCCAATTTCGATTTTGAGGCTCATCCATTTCTACCAACTTGCCGTCTCTAAAGAATGTCAAATTCATCTTCGTTTTCACTGGAGATATTGCAGAGAATACATAATGAATTTTATTTCCTTCCTGCATAGGGGTAGCTGGCATAACCGCAACCGTTCCGTTTGTAAGAAGATCTTTTACCACCAATCCATCATCATCCGATTGTTTAGATGGATAGTAATTCCTTTCATATACAATATAGTTTTCCGATTGTTGACGTTTCGTTGGAATCTTCAATTTAACACGGAACGCTATTCTTTCTTCAGACTGTTTATCACTACCCGTCCACTCAATAGACAAATATTTGTTTAATTCATTCACAGAGAAGAATTCAAAAAACAATGGTTTTACTGGAAGCAAACAACTTACTACCGCCTTGTCTATGTTACCGTCAGAGAACAGTTCTTTGTTCAACTCATTTTTTGAACACAATATCGTATCCTCTAGAAAGTCGCTTATCGTCAAATATGGTTGTTTACTACCATCGTATGGCAACGATCGTTCTTCCAAAGGCTTCTCGTCATATGCAGGCGCTTCACTGTTTTTTCCCCACTTACCTGTTGTATATTTCCAATCTGCATATATATTTCCAGACTTCACAGGAAGAACAAAATGTTTACATTCAGGCATTTTAGTAGACTTAATCATGAAGTCACTATCAGAGACCATTTTCAATGCCTTCTGATACAACGGAATTCCTATAACCTCAATGTCATTTCTTTCTTCTCCAACAGAAACAATTTTCTGGTAACCTTCAGGGAGATCGTCAGAAGAAAAATCAGGAAGACTAAAGTCACTCCAACTGTCTTCAAGTGCCTTTGAGGTAAAATCCAAATATTCAGCAAGTTCTTTCATCTTGCTATTGAGTTTGTAGGACTCCTTCAAACCTAACAAATACTTTACATACTCTGGTTCTCTTTTATAAAGTGGTTGGTATTCATCATCAAAAGGCTTATCTAATGCAAACTGAACCCCCTTTACACAACTTAAATCATTTGCATTGCTGAAAAACAACGTTGTTGGAGAAGTTGCTCCGACTACACATAGTCTATTCCCTATTTTATAATTCAGTATGTAAATGTTTTTAACATCACCGAATTTATAGGTTTCTGCATCTGCTTCCCAATAGGTCTTCAAAGCATCCGCATAACATTTGCGTCCTATTGATCCATCTTCTAAATTTTTTAGACGTTCTGGAGACCACACAAGAATTTCGAATTTATCCTTGAATTTCTCTAAATTGAAGAAAATCTCTCCGACATCCAAAGCGTCACTGATCATCTTGTGATAGATGGTCTGCTTGTCCAGTTCCTCTCTCAACGTCTTCCCCTTCTTTTTTCCACAGGCCTTGTTTACCTCTGCAAATGCAGTCCTAACAAGATCTATGCGAGCGAATGGAGAAGGAATAGAGGTGATTTCTTTTTTACTATCACCACCATTAGGATCCTCTATCTGCTTGATACTATTATCATCGTAAGGATTGGTATCTTTTTTTGCCCACCCCTCAAGTTTATTATCACCTTCTTTATATATTCTGTATACCTTACTCATAATCAGAACTTGTATTTATCCTTTGCAAATTTCTTTGCAGCCATGTTATAGATTTCCATGAATTTCATTTTGTCGTCATTCTCTTTTGGAGATATTCCGTTCAATTCAGATCTGAATGAATTCTCATCCACCTTTGAAGAAAATAAACCTCCTTTGGCTTCTATGTCAGTAACCAAATGTTTCAAATCTCCTAAACGATTAGACTCCACCTTAAATGGAACAAAAGATGGCAAATTTCCCTTCAACTCATCCAACCACGAAATATAATTATCGAGGAAACCTCGTACTGTCCTTGCAAATTTCTCATTGTAGAATGCTTCCTTTGATTCCAATTTTGCGTTCGCTTTTAAACTTTGAGAACTTACAAACTTATAATCTTCGACAAGGCTTTTGGCAAACAAAGTGAACTCAACAAGAGGATAAACCAACACTTGCTCATAGTTACCATTGTCGCTCAACCCAATAAAATTCTTCAATGTGACCGCATTACCACTATCTTGCCCAGAATCTTTAAGTCCGAATTCTTTATACTTAGTCTTGTGTTCATCACCACTTTCGTAATCTGACGAGGTTTGACAAAAATCTATAATTGCAGTAGCTGCTAAGACCTCAATCAAATTTGCGTCATTTGTCTGCGTAGATCCACCCTCGCTATTACAATAAGCCTTTTTCGGTTCATCTCCAATATAGTAGAGTGCATCCGCCTCCTTGATATTATCCTTGTAATATTTCAAGGCAGCACGCGCTTTCGACATAAATGTAGATGAATCTATTGCACTTTCGTCATCAGCATTCACGTTAAAATATGGCAATACGGAAATTGCTCCGATAACCGCTTTATTCAGATACGCAAAATTGTCAACATCTTTGCAGTTTCGAAGAGTTTTTAAAAGCAAAGGGAATCCACTTGCTCCTGTTCCTCCGAAAATGGAACTAATGATGAAAATTCTATCATCTTTTCCGAATATAGAAGCGAAACTTTGAAATTTCTCAGATTGTGAAATCTGGTTCAATACAACACTACCGATATTAGGATTACCCTTGAAACCAACTTCCATTGACGATTGCAAATTGTCTTCAGAAAACAACATCTCTGCCATTGCCCTATCCTCACGGCTCATAGTGTCAAGCGAGATAAACTCCCTATATGTTTTATCGTTCGTACCCTCTAAAGGAAGAGTATAATCCTCTACCCCAGGATTTATTACACTCCTGAAGAAAGACAATTTGCTTCCTTCCGTAAACTCCAACTCATCGTGGATGGTCTTATATTTTCTTAGAATCTCAATATTCCTCGTCAAATCTGCATTAGCCACGTCTGGGTCAATGATGATAGGCACTATCTCGTACCCATTGGTCTCAACACCAGCTGCCAACAGCATTGTGAGTGAACGTAGCACCCGCGACCCCGTTCCTCCTATTCCAAATACATATAATTTCGGCATTGTTTGTTTGTTTAAAATGGCACTCTTGAATAATCTCTACTTTTCCACTTGAAGATAACCGTAAAGATAAGGAAGAACAGCAATGCAACAATCACATTTACGACTCCAAATCCGAGGCAGTTTCCAGCATCTATCGGCAAATCAATCGTAGCACTTGTTGTTGGATCAACAGTTACCATCTTGCCTCCGTAAAGATCTGACAACGTCCACGACCATCCGACAATAAAAGCAATTGCACTATTAACGGCAAGAGTTATCACCCAAGTAAGTTTGTTCCCCCAACTTGGCTTTTGCAACAGTGTTCCAAAAACATAGTAGTAAATTGCTGTAATAATCGCTGCAATTACCAATGTTGCCAATCCGATACTAATAAATTGATTAGCTGTTTCCTGACTTGAGGCATATCCCCATAGGTAATCTGCCAAGTCAATTCCATAAAGGTTCTCTAATCCACACATAGTGTAGAGAGCTCCAAAAAATTCTCCCATATTTGTTAATTTTTATTTATTGTTAAAGTTACCTTCCCTGCATCCTTGTTTTTCTCGTAGGCATCAGCCACTCCTCCAATTATATATTTGATAGAAAATGTCTTGTCTACTTCCAAAGAATCATCTCTCGTTCCATTCAAATCTTCAACCCACGACGGAAGTTCAAGTTTCTTCACGTGCATCCAATCAGAAAATGCTTGTTCGGGAATCTCCAAGGCAAATGAGTGTGTAAAAGCGTCAGTAGCTGGCAACGCTGTCACGCTCTTTATTTGCAAAAGATTCTTGTCAGTATAATAGTTATCAAGATACTGCAAATCTTCTTCCAACTGCAAACTCCGAGACAAGTCTAACTTTAGCACGCAAGAATAGGTGCCGTTTCGACCTTTCGTTTTCAGAACAATATCCTGCATATTTCCCCTTGCAGAAAACAAAGTAGCAGGAAATGATGTGGTCGGAGCAAACGAGCAATAGTTCTTAAAACCGTGTTGTATTTTCGTGTTTGGAATATTACGATTGACGAACGCCAGATTCTCCTGCGTTCCTACCACCCACAAGTAAACTGGTCTAACACCCTCATAATCAATCTTTCCGCCCTTCGGATAATAATACGTTCCTTGATACTTCGATTCTAATTGGTAAATACAGAAACTCAATGTTGGCATGTTCTTAAGTTTCTGGCTCACAATATTATTTATATCAGTTCTTGTGATATTCAAAAATCCTGATGCATTTCCTTTCGGCATATCCATGATACAGTCGGATGTGAATATGACAACAGTATCCTCTTTCACACTATTAATAACTTCAGATAGGATTTGCTTAAAATCCGTATTGGCATGGTTACCCTCAACACTACCAAAAGCCTCAGGTGTCAGTTGGGGAATCAATTCACTCAGCGTGGCATTCATCGGCACTGTTTGTGCATTAATATAGTTCAAATCAACATCAGTGGCATAGCCATTGAGCGCAGTCAAATAACTGTAAATGGCATCTTTAAACTCTGCACCATTGCAAAGGTAGCCGTTCATACTACCCGAATTCTCAATGTAGACCTTAACCGCAAATTGTTTGTCCGTTTTCTGTTCCTCTCCTCCCTCAACTTTCAACTTCCATCCGTTGCTACATCCAACAGTCAAAAACAAGGACATCACAAACAAAAACGCAACTCCTAAAATCTTTCGGACTTTTTCCACAAAAACGTTCTGTCTCGCCATAAGTAAACATTTTCCGTTCTATGGTTCCCATCATAGAATAACATTTTTAAATGTTTGCTTATAGACACAAAAAGAGTGGGAACTACTGTCGTCTGTTCCACTCACTGAGGCTTCTCGCATCGCCCAATCCTGTCGAACAGACAACGTAGAAGCCCACCCTGATATGCTTAACCAACACCTAAAGGATAGATATACCATACTTCAGAAAAAGCAGGTATATCACCCCCCGATGTGAATTACCACACCATTCGGACATCCACCGTTGCTACCATCATGACAGGATTTCAGAAATTTTGCGAGAATTTCAGTAAGCCATGAACATAGCGCCAATAAACGCCTTCTATGTCTTGTCTCGACCGACTCTGAGACTTGTATTTCAGCAAATTAACAGCATTTTCACTAAGGTTCAGTGCCAGCCAAGACCACTGAACTTTTCAACTTCCTCGTTGACAAAGCCCCGTTTCGCTCCAAAAGTAATACAAAATTTGCATATTTTACATCGTTTCCTTTAATATTTTTTCACATTACACCTTGCAGACAATGTAGTAGCTTCTCCTTGTTTAAGGGGCGCAAGACTTCACTTGCGCCCCACCCTTTTCATAATCGTTGTTCGTCGTTCTTGATTGTTTCTAAATAACACATTACAACTCTTATTACTTTTTTGAACTGCTAACATCTTTTACAGCATCTATTGTACCCCTTACAACCTTTTCTACTCCCTGCTGTGCAGCGTTAGAAATCATACCATTTACAACATAGTTAACAAGTGAACTTCCTGTTTTCACAAGTGTTCCAGCAGCGATTGCTGATGCGATAGCTAAAAATGACATACTTATTCAATTTTTAAGTTTATACTCCGTTTTGTAAGGCTCTCACCACCTTAACTGTTGCAAACATAGTATGGTTTGGCGGGGTTTGGAATTTCCTTCTATAGATTTTCTCTATCAAAACTCAGTTTACACGCTATTTTGTAGAATACAACAAAACACAAACAAATTTGTAATTCCTACTATCCGCTAAACTTTTAGAGACACATAAAATATTTGAAACACATCTAACCACCCTAATGTAGCTCTGGTGATAGATGAATCCGTTAATGTTTGTATCTTTGCACCGAAAGAAACGCATGGTTGTCTTTACTCATTGTTAAAACGAAGGTTATTTTTTTGGGATGAACCAGAAGCAAATCTAAATCCCAAATTGGCCAGTAAAGTGGTTAAAATTCTCCTTGAATTGCAACGAATGGGAACTCAAGTGTTCATTGCGACACACGACTATGTGTTATTGAAAGAATTAGAGTTGGAATCAGATTCAAACAAAGACGATATATTGTATCATGCACTTCATATAGAAGACGGGAGGATTGACTGCCAAACTGTTTCTGCCATAAACGAAATAAACCATAATGCAATCCGAGACACATTTGACTCATTGCTTGTTCGTTCCATAGGTAATAATTGGGAGGATTAGTCCATGGGAAAACAGGTGGAAGTTGATGGTTTTCAGTTTGATTTTGATGGCAAGTGTTAGACACATACATTTTCGACGATAATGAGTATAACGGAGTGCGTAATCGGATGAAGTCAGTAGACGTTATTGCAGAGTTTCCTAACGAATATCTGTTTATAGAACTCAAAAATTATCAAACTGGAAGCATAGAATTTCGTTGTCCATTATGGGATGTTAAAAAACTGAAAAAAAGCATTTGTCCACTCAGTACAGATGACGAACGACGTATTCCGGCAACCATAAAAAGAATTGCTCACGACCTACGAAGTAAATACTTCGACACTTTCATTTATCTCTTTGCTGAAGACAAATTAAATAAGCCTGTCAATTACATTTGCGTGGTTGAGGGGTGCGATTCGGCTCTGACCCTGCGTTTGAATGAGATATTATTACAACAAATACCGAAAGGCATTCCAGAGAAGACCAAGTGGAAGCGTCCAATTATAAAAAATATAGCAGTCGTAAACGTAGACGGTTGGAACAAAATTTTTAAACGCTATGGACAATGTAGCCTAAATGAATGACCATCTATCTTTTTAGTAAATTCACATGCAATACCCCCTAATTTCCGAATACATAGAGTCCGTCAAAGATGCGGACAACTTCGCCACCCTCACCGGTCTCCGCCCTGTTTTGGACAATAACGGCAACCCTGTGATGAGCAGTGGTAATTTCGCCGTGGTGTTCAAAATGACAGATGGTGAGAAGAATTATGCTGTCAAGTGCTTTACAAGAGAGCAAGAAGGACGAGATGAGAATTACAGGTTGATTTTCGAAGAACTGAACAAAGTTGACTCGCCTTACATTCTAAAAATCAAATATTTAGAGAAAGAGATTTTTGTAGATACCAACCAGACCGACAAGACGGAGTTTCCTGTGTTAGTAATGGATTGGGTGGAGGGAAAAACGCTGTCTACATTCTTGAGCGATATAGCAAAAGAATACGATAACAACCACGAATTGTGGAGTGATAAAGAGACGCAGTACAACCTCTTTGAGCTTCGTTGCATGCCAACTAATTTCTTGTGGATGACTAAATGGCTTTTGACACAACCTTTTGCCCATGGCGATTTGAAGCCAGACAACATCGTTGTGCGAGAAAATGGTACGTGCGTTCTTATTGACTATGACGGAATGTTCGTCCCTTCTATGCAAGGAATGCCCATTGTTTGTGGGGGCACGCAGAATTTCAGACATCCATACAATCAAAATCAGAACCTCTGCAAAGCGGTGGACAACTATGCGATTGCCATAATCGCCCTTTCCTTGCAAACATTTGCAATTCGCCCCGATTTGATTTCCAAATCAAGCGAGTTTTGCATCGTGTCAGAAACTGATGTTTTGAGCAACAAATATTTACAGAGGTTGACAGAACAAGAAGAATTGACATCCGACAAATCTTTCCAAGATTTACTATCTGTCTTTATGCATGTACTTTCTCGAAACACGCTAACCTCGGAGTGGTTTGAGGAAACGATTGGGGAAATTTTACAACAAACACAAATACTTACTGATAGAGAAAGAACTAACAAGTTTGACTCCACCCCATTAACCTTCACAGTGAACGATGTTTCTTTTGAAATGATACCTGTCGAGGGTGGCACATTCACGATGGGTGCGACAGCGGAGCAAGGAGATGATGCTCGCGACGACGAAAAGCCATCCCATGAAGTTACCCTCAGCAACTACGCAATAGGAAAATTTGAGGTAACGCAAGCATTATGGACGGCAGTAATGGGAATTAATCCGTCAAAATTCAAAGGAGACAACCGTCCTGTAGAGAGTGTGTCATATTTTGATTGCCAAGAGTTCTTGCAGAAACTAAACGGACTCATTGGAAGAAATTTCCGACTTCCTACAGAGGCGGAATGGGAGTACGCTGCAAGAGGAGGAAAGAAGAGCAAAGGCTATAAATATAGCGGAAGCAACAACATAGACGAAGTTGCATGGTATTACAGTAACAGCGGAAGTCAAACCCATCCCGTTGGCACGAAGAAGCCTAACGAACTTGGCATCTACGATATGAGCGGGAATGTGTGGGAATGGTGCAATGATCGGTATGGTGATTACACGTCGACATCTGCGAAAAACCCTATAGGATCTTCTTCCAGGGATCTCCGTGTAGTTCGTGGAGGTGGTTGGTACTACAATGATGGAAGCTGCCGTGTGTCGAACCGTTACAGGTACATTCCCATCATCAGCTACAACGACTTAGGCTTTCGCTTGGTTCTTCCCCCAAAATACCCTTTCTAATAAAACTAATATAATTTTAAAAAAATAAAAATGAGTTTAGACAGAGATAACTATTCAAACGGAGAATACAAACGTTTAAGCGACAGAATTCGCAAATGTGACAGTATCAATAACATTTTTGAAGAAGACCTTAGGATGTTACAACACTTACGTACAACATATAAGGAACCTCTTGCAATCATTTTTGGCTATTTATGCAAAATTTCTCACAAGATAAACAAAGAAAGCATTTGCACGTTTAGAATAAAACGAATAGAATCAATCTTCAGTAAACTGCAAAGACAGCCCCAAATGGAAGTACAACGCATGGCTGATATTGCAGGTTGCAGATGCATTGTTCCAACGACAGAAGATGTCTTTCGTATCTTTGAATTATTCAAAAAACGAGAAAAAAAGTTGCCTTTTAGTATTGGAGAGCCAAAAGATTACATAAGAGAACCTAAACTAAATGGTTATAAATCGCTCCATTTTAATGTCAAATTAAAACGGAAATCAAATAAAAAGATTGAAATTCAAATAAGAAGCATACAACAACACAATTGGGCAACCCTTGTAGAAATCACAGACGTACTTTTCAAATCAAAATTAAAAGAATACAACGACAAATTCAATCCTGAGTTATACGAGTTTCACAAATTATTATCAAAACAAGATAATGAAATGACAATAACAGACAAAAGACGAATTACTAATATATCTGGCAAATACCGATATTTAGAAAAAGTCGGCAATGTCTTCAATCAAAACAGCGTAGATTTAAGGACGCAAAGAAACAAATTAAAGGTATCTCAAAAATCTTACTTTCTTCTATCTACAAACTCAGAAGGGAAAACTGATATACAAGTATTTGGAAACTACAAGGAAGCAGAGCAGGAATACTTTAATATGTTTTCCAACAATCCTAACAAAAAAAACATAGTACTTGCCAACTTAAAAAATGCAACATTCAACAAGTTGAGCATCGCATATTCTAATTATTTTTTGACCTATAATGACACTCTACTTAGAATTTTAAAAATCATATCCGATGTAAATATATACGCATACAACCATTTTTACTTTTCTGAGTTTAGAAAGGGATATAAAGCTTTTTTGTTTATCATGAAAACTTGGTTTGGAGAAAAAAACAAGGAGGTTAGTGTATTAACAGAGGATGCAAATGTTAAAAGGTCTCCAAAAAAGAAAAAAGAATGGATCGAATCTATTAATTCGAGATGTTATGAAGTCAAAGAAATTAACAATCAAATGCAAAAAGGATTTCGGTTTTTTCCTTTTTTTTACTGCATAATGAAAATCTATAAGAATAAAATAGAGCAGGAACTATTTAGCACAAACTCTTAAACAACAGGAAGAATTTAATCGCACCATCATAAACATTAATTCTATGCTCCACATTCTCTCCCACCGTCGTCGCACCGACTCCATTCTCAAGTTACACCCCAACGCCCTTATCCTTGACATCACCTCGCAGGCTGAGGATGAATGGGTGCGCCTCAGTCCGTTTTATCCGCATGGGGATATTCCAGTGCCGTTCAGTGAGGGGTATGTCGCTACATGTGTGGAAGCAATGTGGCAAGGATTGAAAGTGTTTGAGAATGAAGATGTTGACGTATCCACATTCTCAAACGACACTATGAAGAACATTAAGCGGACGGTGCGAAAGCATGGCAGAGTGCTGGGACATCGGAAGGGCGTGAATGGTAACGAGATTCTCAGTTATGTGGAGGCAAAACGGCAAATTTACATTCCAACTTACCGCTGGATGTTGGAACATAAGGCGGAAGACCTTATTGAACGACTTCGTGCATTGAGTATTGAAAAAACTATTGTACTTTTGGACTATAATACTTGTTGCGATGTGAATAGCGAAACGCAACCGCTCTCGCATGCCTACCTCGTAAAGGCTTACATTGAGGGACTTTATCCGTATGGAGACAAGAAAGAGACACCTAAAGAACCCAAACAACTTACATTATTTGATTTGTAAAAATTATGACGTTAAAAGATAATTGGCAGAAATTCAAAGATTTACTTGACGCTAAAGGCATCAAGAAGTTATATCACTTCACCGACCGTGAAAACTTAGAGTCTATCATCAACAACGGCGGGCTTTTCTCGTGGAAGGACTGCGTGGGCAAGGGCATCTCCGTTCCGAAACCGGGGGCGAACGATTTGTCTCACCAACTTGACTTGAGAAATGGGTTGGAGCATTATGTGCGTGTCAGTTTCGTGAAAGAACACCCTATGCAGTTTGTGGCAATGCGAGAACAGAGAATATCGAACCCTGTTCTCTTAGAGATTGACCCTCAGGTGATTTGGTGGAACGAAACACTCTTCTCCAACCTCAACGCCACTTGCAACGACGCATCCGTTGGTGGGTCAATAGACAACCTCAACGAAATTCACTTCAACACTGTCAAATCTCGCTATTTGGATTTAGACGATGACGAACGACCTTATTTTCAAGCAGAAATATTAGTGTTGAACCATATTCCACTGGAGTTTATCACAAATATCGGCAACTTCGGCGTTTCTCTTCCCAACAAGCCACTAGCTCTGCAAAGCAAGAGTCCTTACACAGCTCAAATCACCCGAAGTACTCCTACAGCCTTCATTTTCTTGATAGACCACTCCGTGAGCATGAACCGCATGACCTCACTCTTTGGCGAGGAGATGACTATGGCAGAGGCCGCCGCACGCATTGTGAATCAGCAGATTAACGAATTGGTGTTTCGTTGTATCAAGACTAATGAGGTGCGCCACTACTACGACATTGCCGTAATTGGCTACGGTGAGAATGCCTACAGTGGTTGGAACGGCGATTTAGAGGGACGAGATTTCGTCTCGCCAGAGGAACTTCGCGACAATCCGTTCAGAAAGATCATCGTCAGAGAGGAGAAACGCACTCGAAAGGGTTCTGTGGTGAAAGAAGTGGAAAAGGTGCAATGGGTCGAGGCCCGCCACGACGGCAACTGGACGCGTGTTCACAATGCCTTCAGCAAGGCTCGAAAATTGCTCGACACTTGGATGGAAGAACACCAAGATAAAGATTGCTACCCTCCAACCATCATCAACATCACTGACGGAGCATTCAACGGAGCAACGACCGAGTCGGTTTTGCAACAAGCCAACGAATTGAAATCTATGTTCACCAACGACGGTAACGTCATCCTCTTCAACATCCACTTCTCTGCCAACAAGTCGGACGAGGAGGTGGTTTGTCCTCTGTCGAAAGACGAGTTGAACGGAGATGAATACGCAAAAACACTGTTCGATATGTCAAGTCTATTGCCGTCAAGATACAATGCCGACATCAACCGCAATTTGGGCGATGACCGTCAAGGTCGCCACGTTGCCATGGCAGTCAATGCGGATGCCACAACACTTATCAAATTGATGGATATCGGTACACCAACAAATATCAGTCAGAACCAATGAGAACAGGATGTGTTTCCGTAGCCAAAGGAACTTTTGAGCCAGGGTGTATCAACGAAGACTCAGTGATATGTCGCGACAGCCTCATCGCCGTTTCGGACGGAGCCGGCGGTGGCGGGTTGTTTGCCGAGCGTTGGTCTCGTTATCTGTTAGACAACCTTCCTGATGCACCGTTTGCAGATGTAGATGCCTTAGACCACTGGATCGGCGAGATCTGGGAACCCTTTTATAACCAAGGCGAAGAGGATGCAAAGAAATTAGGAGGATTATCGTTAGACAAATTCTATGACGAAGGCTCGTTTGCCACGTTGATAGCCGTGTGGAAGATGTCTGAACAAGAGTGCCGTTGGGTTAGCTTTGGCGACAGTGTTGCATTTCATTACAATCCACGCACACATGTTTTAGAACATAGTTTCGGAGCATTATCCGATTTTGACCGTCCACCCTATCTGATAAACTGCAAAGACGAGCTCAAGAAAGAAGGATTCAAAAGCGGTGTATTCCAAACAGATAAAGATTCAATAGTTTTTGTCGCGAGCGATGCTTTGTCTCATTACGTTATGATGATGTATGAGGTAAGCAAAAAGCAAGAATTTGAGCAAGAGTTAGCCATTGTTTTGAAGCAACAATCCAAGAACGAGAACTATGTAAAGATGGCACTCAACCTAAAAAAAATAGATTTTGAAAAAGATGTTTTGAAGAAAATCTTCAACTGTCTGAACCATCAATGCAATCTTGCCAAGCACATTCAGAAGTTGCTGAAAAACGGACTAATCGCATTGGACGATTATTCGGTGGCGGTGATGAGGTGATGAAATAGAAATCTAAATTTTACGCAACAACAAGCGTTTCGACAGTTTTCAAAACTTCAACAGAATGAATCCGCTACTAAGCTTGTTGTTGCCGCATGCCTCTATTTTTATATAGAAGCATGCCAGTTTCGAAGTCCTCTATAGGGCTTCTCGATATCCGTCTGTTTATAACCTTTCTCTCCTTCTTTCAGTCATAAGCTGGGGAAGAACCAAGCGAAAGCCTATGTTGTTGTTCCTGTTGTCGGGGTTGTTCCTGTTACGGTTCGACACACGGCAGTTCCTGGAAGTGTCATGGCACACATTCATAATGGCATGGTTCAACTTTGCCACCTCTGCAGATGTACTGCTGCTCGTCTCTATATACGTTACACAAAAAGCCTAGCAACTATTGCCGTCAATCGTTGCAAGTTCTTTTTTTACATCTACGATCTTTTGCGACCGCAAAAAATGATTGAGTTCTTCCGTCGCTTCCTCCGTTGCCACCACGGGCAATTGAAATATTTTTATTTGCATTTTTTGTTTTTTTTCGCTCCGCGGAATGAGAACTGCTTTTCCGAGCCTTCGTCCCTCGGCTCTCCCTTTCCAGTTCTCTTTCCGCTCCGCTCTATTTTACTTTTCTTGCTTTTTGAGAGAAAGGTTATTACTGGGGAAGAACCAAGCGAAAGCCTATGCACTCGCACCAGTCGACGGGGTAGCTACGGAGACGGCACGACACACGGCAGCTCCCGGCATCGAAGTCCCAACCACCACCACGGATCACACGGTAACTACCGGAGGAAGGTCCAACAGGGTTGTTCGCAGCTGTCGGTGAATAGGCTCCGTCCCAGTCATTGCACCATTCCCACACGTTTCCGCTCATGTCATAGACTCCAAGTTCGTTGGGCTTCTTCGTCCCGACCGGATGTGTTTGGCTTCCGCTGTTGCCGTCATACCATGCGACTTCGTTTAAATTGTTGCTTCCGCTATATTTATAGCCTTTGCTCTTTTTCCCTCCCCTTGCGGCGTACTCCCACTCCGCCTCCGTTGGAAGTCGGAATTTCTTTCCAGTGAGTCCGTTCAGTTTCTTCACGAACGTTTGACAATCAACCCATGACACACACTCTACGGGTCGGTCGTCTCCTTTGAATCTTGATGGATTATTCCCCATTACTGCCGCCCACAACGCTTGCGTCACCTCAAACTTGCCTATAGCGTAGTCGTCGAGGGTTACTTTATGGGCAGGTTTTTCATTATCGAACGCATCCTCTCCTTGCTCTGCCGTCGCTCCCATCGTGAATGTGCCTCCCTCGACATAGACCATTTCAAAGGTAACGCCATTCACTGTGAAAGAAAGAGTCTTTGGAGTAGTTGATTTTGGTGTGGTTGGCTTTGATACCATACCTTGAGAAATCCGTAAACCATTCGATTTGTGAGATAAAAGAGGGTACAACACCTGCCTGTCTAACCGCCCTGTAGAAGCCACGAGCAGAAAGGCGGCAATGTAGGGCGCAATCGTGGCATGCTCGTAGTAGCATGAGAAATGAGCCAGAATCTTCTCAGCATCGGGAGAGGCGAACGAGTCAAAGTCGACTGGCTCGACACTATTCGCCATCAGCACCATCAAAATGAACACGCAGGCGTAATCGTCTGCATACTCGTCAAAGTCTTGGGCGCAACGGCACTTGTACCGGTAGAGGGGCGTTCCCTGCTCTCTCGCCTTCTGCCCTCGCATAGCGGGGACGAACATGCCGTCGTAGTCCACCAGCACGAGGTGTCCACTGTTCGTAACGATGATGTTGTCGGGCTTCAGGTCGCCGTGGGCGAACTCCTGGCTTAGGAGCCAGAACGTGAGACCTCGGAACTCGTTGGCAATGGCAGTGCGTTTTGCCTCATCATCACAAACGCTTTTCACAAAGCGGTCGAGGCTCACGCCCTCCACCCAGTCCATCACCAGAACGGGGAACTCATCCTCGTCCGACTGGTTCGTGTCCACAAACAGCTCGTCCTCAAGGTACTCCGTCCACACTAAATAAGGCGACGGCACGCATGACAGGTAATCGCATATTTGCGTGTAAGCCTCCTCTCGCCCCTCCTGCTCCTTCAAGAAGCACTTGACGGCATAATCTTTCTTGCCATCCGTCATTTTGAACACCACGGCGAAGTTTCCACTGCTCATCACTGGGTTGCCGTTACCGTCCAACACGGGGCGAAGGTTGGTGAGGGTGGCGAAGTTGTCAGCGTCCTTAACTGCTTCTATGTATTCTGAAATTAACGGGTATTGCATTGGATATTAACTTTGAAAATGTTCCTTTTCCAAAGTTACAAAAAACATCACAAAAAAGCGCAAGAGCCTACTCAGACCCTTGCGCTTAATTTTTTAGGGACGCAAGCCTCCTCACGCCCTCCTTCTCATAATCGTTGTTTGGCTATTCTTGATTGTTATCGAATAACACATTACAACTCAATTTTGAAACTACTTGCTCTTGAGGTTGTCTCTTATTGTTTTCACTCCTTCTACAACTCCCTCTTGGATTTTAGTTTGAATTCCATTTTTCACAACTTTTATGGCCTTATCGCATGTAAAGCCCACCGCAGCCAAAATCAATGTTGATAAAATCATACTCTTAATTATTTTAGTTTATACTCCGTTTTGTAAGGCTCTCACCACCTTAACTGTTGCAAACATAGCACGGCAAGGCGGAGTTTGGAATTGTATTCTGATTATTTCCTTTTAAATTTTTCCGTTTGCGTACTATTTTGTAGAATAAGACAAAATAAAGACAGATTTGAAATTAGCGACAAGAAAAGCATTGTGGATTTTGTCTTCAGCCAAACGGCGGAATGATTTTGGCATTTTTCGGCCAAATGACGGAATGAAAATCAGCCAAACGGCGGAATGAAATTGACGATTTTTAGCCAAATGGCGGAATGAAAATCGGCCAAATGACGGAATGAAATTTCGTAAATATTTTTAAATCAAGAAATTAATACATATATTTGCGATGTTATGAATGAGTACAGAAAAAGAGTTGCCGACGAGGTCTTGAAAGACAATCTGGAGGCTGCAGGTTTGGTGCTGATTGAAGGCACAAAGTGGTGTGGAAAAACCACAACCGCCGAGCAACAGGCTGGGAGTATTGTGTATATGAACGAACCTGAACACGCTGAGTCATACCACGCTTTGGTGCAGAACGCTCCAAAACTTTTGTTGAGAGGCAACACTCCTCGTTTGGTTGACGAGTGGCAAGAAGCCCCCGAACTATGGGACACTGCTCGTTTTGAAGTCGACCATAGAGAAGTCAAAACAGGTCAGTTTATATTTACAGGTTCAACAGTGATACCAAGAGAAAAGTTGGAGAAAATAAAGCATTCAGGTACAGGACGTGCAGCGTGGGTAAAAATGCGAACGATGAGTCTTTGGGAGTCAGGAGAGTCTAATGGTCAGTTAAGTCTGGGCAACTTGTTTCTTGACAAAACGGAAGACGCTTATATGACTAATACACTGGACATTGAACAATTGGCGTGGTTAATCTGCCGTGGCGGCTGGCCAGCAGCCCTCTACATGACACATAACGGTGCATTGAGGCAGTCGTTCAACTACATTGATGCCATCGTCAGCAAAGATATTTCGAACGTGGACGGAGTACGCAGAGACAGAGATTTCGCAATGCGTCTGCTCCGTAGTTACGCCCGGTTTCAAGGCGCACAAGCTCCATTGGCTTCTATCTATGACGATCTAAAATCCAACGCCGAGGGGACAATGACGGAAGAGACCATCTCCTCCTACATCTCGGCATTGAAAAATTTGTTTGTAATAGAGGATTCGCCAGCCTGGAATCCTAATCTGAGGTCAAAAACAGTGATCAGGACCTCCGACACACGATACTTCGTTGACCCTTCCATCGCCACAGCTGCAATGGGTGTCGGTCCAGAAGATTTGCTTTCCGACCTCAACACAATGGGACTACTTTTTGAAACGTTGTGTGTGAGGGATCTTCGCGTCTATGCCGAAGCCATCGATGGGAAAGTCTACCACTACCGAGACAAGAGCAATCTTGAGTGTGATGCGGTGATTCATCTACGAAATGGCAAATACGGACTCGTAGAAATCAAATTGGGTGGAGAGAAACTGATAGAAGAGGGAGTCTCAACACTGACCGCTTTGGCTTCAAAAATTGACATCAACAAAATGTCTTCACCCTCCTTTCTTATGGTTTTAACAGGTACGGGAGCGTATGCTTATAAACGCAAAGACGGTGTCTGGGTTGCGCCTATTGGATGTCTGAAACCCTAACTGACTACTTTTTCGTAACAACGAGAAGTGCCTTAGCGAATACGCAATTTACCATTTGCAATATTTATCAAATAATACAATAATCTCTTTACAAAAGAACACTCCACAACTCTTTTGCCTCCGCTTTTCAACACTTCACCCTATTTTTAGCCTCCGCTTTTTGATATTTTACCCTATTTTTAGGATCAGTTTTTCTTCTCATTTAGAAAAATGAATACTTTTGCAGTCATCAAAATTCATTGGCAAAGGAGGTACTTGATGAAAAACTATTATAATAGACTTATTGACAAGGCTCTGCTTGATTGGAAGAAAGACCCCGACCACAAATCGCTCCTCATCCGTGGGGCAAGGCAAGTGGGAAAATCATCTGCTGTGCGACATTTAGGCGAGTCTTTTGACTATTTTTTGGAGGTCAACTTGGAAAGAGACAAGGAGACAAAAGCCCTTTTTGGCGATAACCTTGATGTGAAGAAAATTTGCACCGTATTATCTGCCATCTACAACGTCCCCGTCGTTCCTGGGAAAACACTGCTTTTCATTGATGAGATCCAAGAATCTGAACGAGCCATCTCCGCACTTCGTTTCTTCTACGAGGATTTTCCAGAGCTGCACGTTGTTGCTGCAGGTTCATTGTTGGAATTTGCGTTAAGGGAATTGCCCTCATTTGGAGTAGGAAGAATCCGTTCTCTTTTCATGTATCCATTCTCATTTGACGAGTTTTTGGAAGCAGACGGCAATCCGCAATTAGTTTCGTACAAGAACGAAATGTCAGATGTCGACAATCCACTTCCAACCCCTCTGCATACAAAATTGATAGAGGCTCTTCGCTCCTATTTCCTTGTAGGTGGCATGCCAGAAGCCGTTCGCTCGTGGGTGGTTGACCACGATTTTCTGAAGTGTTCTCAGATTCACAATGATATTTTGGAGACTTATCAAGACGATTTCAGCAAGTATAAAAGTCGTATTTCACCTCTGATTTTGAACAATACACTCAAGTCAATCGCACTACAGGCAGGCTCAAAATTTGTCTATTCTCAAGTAGAGACTACCACTAACAGCACCAGCGTGAAAGAAGCTCTACAATTGCTGACACTCGCTGGATTATCCATTCCAGTGATTCACACCGCTGCCAATGGGATTCCTTTGGGTGCAGATATCAATCCGAAATTTCAGAAGTTTCTATTCGTGGATATCGGTCTTATGCAAACGCTCTTAGGGTTGGAGGCGAAAGATATTTTACTTTCATCCGAAAATGATTTTGTCAACAAAGGCGGACTTTCAGAGATGTTTGTTGGATTGGAGATGATAAAATATAGTTCTCCAACCGCTCGTCCTTACTGTTACTACTGGCAAAGGGATGGGAAAGAGGGACAAGCCGAAGTGGATTATGTCATTTCAAGAGGCAACAAAATCGTTCCTATTGAAGTGAAAGCAGGGGTCAAAGGGTCTATGCAAAGCATGTACTACTTCATAAAGCAAAAGAGTTGCGAATATGGAATCCGCACTAGTCTTGAACCTTTTTCTAAGTACGAGAAAGTTCAAGTTATTCCCCTCTACGCGATAAAAAAGATTATTTTGTAGCATTTCCTTTTAGAACGGATACCCAATTCCAAAATTAAATGCGCAATAACTCCAACTTGGATAACAAATCACCCAACGATATTTTCCCTCGTAAATTGGGTTATAAATCTGCATTCCTACATCAAATCGAATCACTAAAAATTTGAGATTCGGACGTATACCGACACCCCACGAAAAACCCATCTCCTTATAGAACGTGGCAATGTTGAATTGTCCTCCTGCTTGCTCCTCATAATCTCGAACCGTCCATACGTTTCCTGCATCCAAGAAGGCCGCTAAATCCAAAATAGTATTGGTCTGTTGCCGATACTCCAAATTGAGTATCACTTTGATGTCTCCAGTCTGCGTGATAAAATTGCCGTATGTTTCAGAGTCAAATCTTCCCGGACCCAAAGTTCTCGTACTCCATCCCCTCACTGTATTTGCGCCTCCGGCATAGAAACGCTGCTCATAAGGGAGAATGTCTGAGTTTCCATACGGAGAGGCAAATCCCAAACCACAATGTGCCACCAACTGCGATTTTAGCCCTAAGAAAAAAGTCTTCGACACATCAAACGTAGCTTTTACATATTGTGCGAAAGGGGTACCCCAAATTTCATACGCTCCGTCCTCACTCTTTTTTATGGACGGAACGGCAGAACAGACAGCATACGGAACCGTCCCCGCCACATCTATACCTGCACGAATATTCCAACCTTTCTTCGTTGTCGAGGTGGATTTATCACTTGCATAGACAATTGAATACGACGCTCTTGTGATAAACTGGTCTTTATAGCTCTCCTTCAACAAGACATTGTCAACTTGATCTAAATACTCTTCAAACCACGAAGACGTCCACGGAGAAACGACATAGTTGACATTACAGAGGTCAAACGTATGAAACAGTCTCTTTCGGTTGGAATACCATGTATATTTCCAATCTAAACTCATAAATCGACGATTGTACTCTGGTCTTTTACGCCAATTCATACTGAAAGTCAAAACAGAGCTTGCACCCACCTGCTTTTTGTATTTCTCTGGCACTGCAAAGAGAAGAATACGAGGAATCGTCAAAGATGTCTCCCCTCCGTATTCGTAATAATTGTCTGAATTTATGATGTAATTCGACTTACCTCGGATATGTTCAAACGATCCATTCAACTTGATATTGAACACTTCCGATCCATGGAAAAGGTTCTTCTGTTGGAAACCGACGTAAGCGGCCGCCCCTAAGTCGCCTGCCGAATTAGTGCCATCCACACCACACTGGAAATGATACAGATTAGATGGTGTCAATGTTATCTCTGCGTTCAACAAGAGAGAATCGCCCGGTTCTTCCTCTATCTCAACGGCTACTTTCGACACCGCACCCAAATTGCTAAACGAGCTATAGGTTTTGTCGACGATTTTCGTGTTGTAATATCTCCCAGTACGAATAAAATTGTTATTGTACAACACTGGCGGACGGATGAATCGCTCCTCTCCATCTATAATCATTGTGTTACCAAAACGCAACGTGTCTTGTTTCTCTGCATCTCTTCGTCGAAAAGGAAAGTTGTTTTTTTCTGTACCGTTATAGATAGTGATATTATTGAATTTATACCGTCTCAACGCCGGATCATTCTCCAATGTTCCATTTTTTTCCAAACTGCGATATTTAAGAGTAACATCCACTTGATTATTCCCCACACTTGTGTCCGCCTCAAAATAAAAATTGTTTTTGCTAAGTTTATAATAACCCATATTCTGATAGGCTGCGGTCAAATTTGACGATAAATCATTGAAAACAGAAGCATCAAAGTTGTCTCCTGATTTTATTTTCATAATTTTCTTCACCGCTCGGGTTGTTAATAGCGTAGCCATCTCCGTTGGCGCAATATCTACCCTAAATTCTCTAATCTTATAGAGCTCATTCGGTCGAATACAATACTTCAAAGCGACTTTTTTTTCAGCAGAGTCAACACAATGGGAAGTCTCAGCATTGAGATATCCTAAATTCTTCATCGCCTTAGTCAACTGTTTCTCAGTTCTTTCAGTCTGCGACTCACTATAGATGACTGGTTCGCTACCTATTTTTCGCAACAACCGATTGATTCGCTTCGTTGTGTCTTGTCCCGAAAGCGAGTAAATGTGCAATCCTAATTTATTGATGAAGAGTCCGTCCGCATTCGGCTTCTGACTGACGTATTCTGTTAGATTAGACGATGACACCTTCTTATTCTCCACATTAATATCAACCTTATCCAATAAATAGTCTCCCTCCTCCACATATTTTGTAGTAGAGCAAGATGCGAATGCCATTATTACAATAATGATAGCATATATATTCGCATAATGTAACTGTCTATTTATTAGCGTTTTCATCATCTTCCTTTTTCTCTTTTATTTTATCTGTTGATGGACTCGCTAACGGCTCTCTTTCAGTCGCTTTTTTCTCAGAATCAGTTGCTTTCCCTTCTTTTACTTCTGGTTTTTCATCTCTGCGAACGGCAGGTTCCTTCTCTTTGCCTGACTTAAATTCGCCTTTTATATTAAACAAGTTTTTCAGATTTTTAGACTCTCGAACAAACGAGAAACCAATTCCTTGCGTATTATTAGAGGTTCTGAAAATATCATTATTAGTATGATTATAGGCTTTTAAACGGAAGATGCCTGTCTTTCCTAATAAATATTCAGCGTCAAAATCGCCCATAAAGCCAGAAGTATTCGTTGTTGCATTCTGTTGCATACCTAAATTCGTACTAAGCAACAACTTGTCATGCGCCAACTTAGTGGAGACAGACACGCCCAATTCCATATCAGATAAGTCCTCTTTGGTTGAATTGAGGTCAGTTCCGATCGTCACTTTGTCACCCAAAACATTTCCTAAGACATTGTTAAGGGAAGAAGAAAGAGAAGACGAGGCAAACGACATCATCGCATTACCACTTGACTCTCCATACGGATCGTTAAACATACCTAAACCGATCAAGTAGGCAAACTCCACTATTCTAATGTTATCCGTGTTGATGATGCTTGCTACCTGCTGCTGAATCTCTTCATTCGCCTTTGGTAATGCAACGTCATAGCCCAGCGTCATATCATTCAGATCCCCCGAAGCCTTAAGTACACAGTTGACAGGCACTCGTGTTGACGAGAGCGATGAAAAGGAAGAACTTAGCGTTGCAAGATCTGCTGTCAAACCATAATTAACTGTCGCATTGAACCTCAATTTCATCGGATTACCAGAGAAATCAACGTAACTTCCTTCTTGAATGGAAAATTTCTTCGTTGGGATTCCAGAAAGTTTCAACTTCACATATCCGTCACTCACCGTAAAACGATTGTACAAAGAAATATTATTATCTTCATAAACAATTTTGAGATTTCCATTGCCTTTTACCATTGCTCCATCTGCCACATTAACATAAAAAGCCGCTTTATCAGTCAAACCCAGATCTAAGTTGGCATAAACCATAAATTTTTCTTCGTTTTCCACCTTTGCTGTGTCTTCCTTCGTGTTCAATATCACATCTGATGATACATAGACAATATTGTCGTATGTGCTTGCTTCCGTAGCCTCCTCAGGTAAATTAATATTGACAACCGTATTATCACTGTTACTAAACTCACCTGTTAACGAAGCTTGTTTTTCGTCTCCCACCAACTTCAACGCCTTGGCATTCGCAAAGAACTTTCCATAGGCAATCTTATTTCTATCTTTCGGATTGTTCAGAAGAGCGAAATCTCGCATAAAGAGAATCATCTCATACTTAAATGTTTTGAAATGATCATGATAAATATCGCCATTGAAGAACAATCGATTTCCGAAATTATCCGTCACCTTGAATCGTTTCGCATAGAAGTGGTTTTTGTCCATCTTTACACTATCCGATATGCTATAGGTGACACCTGTATAATTGACTTTCGCCTTTGCATCCAACAAGTAAACATAGCCGTTAATGTCTGGCGAAGTCAAATCTCCCTCTATCTTTATATTCGACCCGACATATCCTTGTACGTCACTCACATACTCTCCTGTGAAAGGCACTGTCATCGCTAACGGAACAGAGTCTAAAACGGCAGAAAGACGCACATAACGGTCTGACGGAGCCACAATACCTTTGATATCCATTAATCGCAGACTATCTTTCGAAAGCTGCATTTTAGCTCCAACCCCTTTTCGCTTATTGTCCCATATCGCGCTCGCCTCCAAATCACCAAACTCATTGCCATCGTAGTTTATCCCATTCAAATGAAAATCTCGAGTGAAAAAACGAAAATCTTCTCCAAGTACAGCCGTCGCTCGTACTCGTCCATCTATTTGGAAATCAACGGGTAGATCGTTGATATACAACAAAGAAAGCAATGTTTTAAATTTCAGTCTATCAAACTCTACGTTGAGGGTGTCTTTTAGACTTTCGGAAATAACACCATTCACAGAAAGCAATGGTTGCTCCGTTGTTGAAAGTCCAAAATTGTCAATCGTTATTCTCGTCGGCACACCTAACGGATAGTCAATGACCGCTTTGTTATTGACAATTTCTTTCTCATGCAAGAAAACGGAACTTTTATCAATGTTCATCCGAATTTTAATATTTCCACTGTCCGAAGGTTGGAAAGAGATACAATTCCATAAATCT
Organism: Clostridiales bacterium; assembly: GCA_963626555.1. Classification (GTDB taxonomy): domain Bacteria; phylum Bacteroidota; class Bacteroidia; order Bacteroidales; family Paludibacteraceae; genus UBA1181. Next base: position 11,393 of record CAVFXQ010000024.1, on the reverse strand, counting down.
CCATGCAGGAACAGCGTGTCGGGCATCGTCCCCATCTCTACAACATTGAAGATAGAATCGTGTAAAGCGACAATATGCATACCTACCACTGCCGAGAAATCACTCTCTTTATTCGGACGGACGGTAGTTGTAGCCTCACCAAATAAACGATCTTCCTCCGTTTTAAAATCAATTGACGACGGAGCAACCGCTATCTGAGAAGTTTCAATTTGAGGAGAATAAACACTCAACTTTAAATGTTCCTCCTCCTTATTGCTCATTGATCCATTCACCCTCAATGAGCCTAACAAACTTAGGTCTACCCCGAAATAGTTTAAAATCGGATTGACTTTATCTGTCTTTAATTCAAAGGCTATGTCAGTCGGATTGACGACAGACGAAGTATCATGAAAGACCGTCGGGAAATATCTACTCAACACATCCTGCGCACAGCCATATAGTTCGTCATACTTAAAGACTCCTTCTAAAGTCGCATTCAAAAAAGAAGATTTTAAATCAACGTTTTTACGACTTCCTATCTGTGTTTGTGTGAATCTAACATAGTTAACGTGTAAATTCGCTGTATCCCCTTCCAACATAACATCATCAATGGAAACATTTCCCCTCCATTTGTTATAGTCCAAACCGACACCATTCACTGTCAACACACCTCTTGCATTATTAAATGATAAATTCTCTGCCAAATTTAATTTTGAAGGATTTATATTATTGATTTTCAACCGAATATCTGTAGACATACTATCCGTCATCAACTGATTTACAGACCCTTCTAAATCAAAACTACAATTCGGATCATTTGTACGAATAGTTGCTTTTACATCACCGCTCTTGCCATATTCGCAATCAATATTTATAGGACTGTAGGTATAATCAAACAAATTTGCGGTCAGCACTTCGCCCCTCAATGTGGCAGAAGGATTTTCAGCAAAATTCCAATCGATTGTGTTGCTCAACTGCAAGCGAAGATTTTTTGCAACATCTGACCCTATAATCGGCTTTAAAGTGTTGACATTAACATCCCAACTTGTTTCTGCTTTCAACTGTTCTAATTCTGCCCAAAAATTGATGGTTCCAATCGAAGAGATTTTCCCAATTGGTGTAGTCAGATCAAGCGACTCCTGAAAGTTCTTCAACGAACCCTCCACAGCCACTCTTAAAGAGCATGGCAATAAAGATACTACTGCTGAAGGCAAAGCAACATCAAAAAGACGTTCCAACGTTTTTGGAGCATTTTCCCCCACCTCAAGACTTTCTATCTGTGCGAAAATATGTGTTTTTTCCCACTGGCTATAATCTTCTATACTCAACCGTGGAGAATAAAGTTGCAATGTCTGTGGATAGTTGATATGGAGTTGAGAGACACTTATTTGTGGCAGTACTCCCTCCGCCTTTACAGACAATTGGATTGGGTCTGAAAATCGCCGTAACATTGGGACAAAGCACTGGAAATCAGCTGCTACAACAGACGCACTATCTATGGTAGCCGATAACGAAAGTGAGTCTATATTGAAATAAATATTCGACCCCGACAACCATGTTTTATTCGTTTTTAAATCCAACGTAGATGCAGACAAAGCCAATGAGTCCAAATTGAAATGTATCGGTGCATCAAAATACTCAAGCCTCAACCCACTTTTTTCCCTGCACGACAATTCATCACAAACAACATCTAACGTAGACGGCAGACGTAAGTCTAAATTTGATGAAAAATAGAGGCTGTCTACACGAATATGCGATGCATTAAACAAGGTGCTTGTATCGGGAACGCTATAAATATCGTAGGCAAAAGTTCCATTTTTCAGCAGAATCTGACCCACAGACAAATTAAAATTCGTTGGTGAAGAGGTTGTATCTTCAGGTTCTCCCGAAGCAAAAGCATCTATCAAGAATTGAAAATTAAAATCGGCAGAATCGTTGTCAGCAGATAGCTTTACCGTAAAATCTTTCAGTGCTATTTTCTTGATATTCAGAGTATTCTTCCAATAGATTTTTTTTAAGGAATAGTCAACATTCAGCAAACCTACATAGGCAAGAGTATCTTCATTTAGGTCTTCTACATACAAGTCTTTAATGTAGATTCCGTTGAAAATATCCAAATGAAGATGCCCAATTTCAATCTTCGTTTTCGTCCGTTCCACCACATAATCGACAGCGAAACCTGCACACCATTTTTGGATTGCAGGTACGTTCAGTAGCAGAATGATTACGGTGTTGAGAATCAAAAGGAATGCGATGACAGAAGCCAACACACGCACGAGAGCCTTTTTGACCGATTTCCGCATCTTCTTTTTTGCAAGGGTAGAATTAGGTTAGTAAAAAGCAAAAGAAGCCTTGACATTTATCTCCCGTAAATAACGAGGAATGTCTAAGTCAGGTCGTTTCCCTACTCATCAATACTCTGGAGTGAATTCTCCGTTAGAGTCATCTTCATTAGGAACATTCTCGAAATCGTTCGTCGGAATATATTCTTGCTGAATCTTTTCTTCCTTACGTTGAGCAGCCGTCTTACCGTTATGTTTCTTTTTTTCTACATAGTCTGTCCAATAAACCGGCACTTGCAATGCGATTTTCGCACCAAAATTAAGCATAGTCAAATCAGATGTACCAAAGAAAGAAACAGGACTGCTTGTCAACAAGAATGAAGGGAAATGGATTTCGGCATTGACATAGAACGGATCGCGACCGATGCGCAATCCATAGGCAAAATCCAATGTTGAACTGAACTTTTCAGGGTCTCCCAAATTCTCATTTATGATGTCGATATAGCGAGCAGGTTCATCTTCATTAGTAAAAGAAATCGTATTACGATTAGCAACCAACCAACAGAAAGAGAGGTCTAATTTGAAATACGGACGCACAATATTGTCTGGTTTCACGAAGAGGATACGAAACTGCAACGGAACACCTAAATAGTTGTTAGCCTGTTTGATACTAGTTATAGAAACATACTCACCTTTTTCTGCATCAGGGTCAACATTCCACTCGTACGAAATTTCTCCTTCGCGCCCCAGGAACGCCGTATATGTAGTAAGTCGAAGCCCCGTCGACAACCCAAACATTCCATTGCCGAACATATACTCACCCAACACACCAATATGCCAAGGAATATAATAAGCGTGTACGCCATACTTTCCAAAGCGCACATTAGCAGGTGGCTCTACGTCTTTTGTAAGCACATGCGCACCCACCTCAACACCAAAATTTATCGCCTCTATTTTGTCCTCACCAGTTGCTGAAACCGATCCTACGAAGAGCAATGCAACTATCAGTGAAATTATTTTTTTCATATTTAATTCAATCTTAAAAAAGGGCTCTCTCATCCCCAACACCGTGTTTGCAAAAATAACTAAAAATTTCAAAGAAAAGGTTAAGAGTATATAAAAGTTGGTTGATTATGACGTCCTATAAAAACAAAAAAGAGACTTAAAAAAAAGTCTCTTGTCGAGGTGAAGGGATTCGAACCCCCGACCCTTTGGTCCCAAACCAAATGCGCTAACCGGACTGCGCTACACCTCGTTCACATTCTCGTTTCCCTCAAATGCGGTGCAAAGATAGAAGAGTTTTTTTTAACAGCAAAGAAAAAAATGTGGTTTTTTAAAGAAAATATCAGCAAGCCTCAACGACCTTCACAGAATGCTTCTCATCCACCAATTTTCTCAATGTTTCCGTTTCACCCACCAACCAAACCAAATCGCCTTTATGAAAGACTGTCTGTGCATCTATGTTCATCAGGGAGACTCCACCCCTCTCCAAGCCAACAACCATCAATTTTCGACTTTCACGCAAACCAGAATCTTTCAATGCCTTGTTACAAAGCACTGAATCTTCCGTAATCTCCACTTGCTCAATGGAGATGCTACGATTACAGTCTTCTTCAGTTGAGACCTCCACCTTAACTTCCTCCTGAAATTTTTCTAATTGTTCATCCGTTCCAAGCACCAACAGCTTGTCCATCGGGAAAAGTCGCTCATTTCCCCCAGGTATGTTATAGCGACGCACTCCACGCAAAATAGATACAATATGTACGCCAAACCTCCGACGATAGTCCAACTCTTGCAATGATTTTCCAACACATCTTGCCGAAGGTGAAATGACATAGTCAACCAAATGTATATCATACGATGAAAGCTGCGTTGCCAACCCTTGCTTATAACCTGACTCTCTTATTGTGCGCAAGCTCTGCTCATTCTCCCTTGAATTGAGATTGTGCAAGAATTTACGTTCCATATTGATAGAAAATAACTTTAATCGTTTGGAAGCTAACATCAAAAAAACAACTAAACAAGCCACCATAGTTGCAATGCCGACATAAACATTAAACGTCTGCAACAAGATAAAACCCACGAAAGCCAAAGCAACTGCAAAACGCAAGGCCGTTAGCATAACGAGTAAAACTCTATTCAACCTATTCTGAATCCACAAATGCTTATACTCTATCGAATGATTCTTCTTCGCCACCATCGCACGCATCAAGGGCGAAATGACTATGATTGAGACAACCGCCACGAGCAACTGTCCCCAAAATCCAGGCATATAGGAATAGACGAACGGCTTTAAATACTTCACGCATACGATGACGAATGCCAAAGACATAATTGAGCAAACGGCTACGATTTTTATTATCTGAATCACAAGACTATACCAAACATTTTCATTATGCGTCGTCTTCCAATCAGACCTTGACTCCAACCGCACTAACCAACGTTCTGGTAATTTCTTACAAATCAACGAATATGCGGGGTCTCTCAGTCGCATGACATAGGGAGTGAGGAAAATCGTGATGACAGACACCGCAACTATGACAGGGTAAATATACTCGTCTATAATACCCAAATTGATACCTAACAGGGCAATAATGAAAGCGAACTCACCAATTTGTGTGAGGCAAAACCCTGATTGCACAGCCACCTTCAAAGATTGTCCAGACAGCATCAGCCCCATAGTCGCAAACGAGATCTGCCCCACTACAACCGCAAGCACCAAAATGATTATCGGCACCGCATACTGAACAATAACATTGAAATCAACCATCATACCTACCGACACGAAGAATATCGCTCCAAAAAGATCCTTCAACGGACGAACTAACGATTCAACTCGCTCAGCTTCAAGTGTTTCAGCCAGCACAGAACCCATCACAAACGCTCCTAACGCAGAAGAAAACCCCACCTTCATCGCAAAAAGCACCATACTGAAACAGAGACCAAGAGAGAAAATGAGTAAAGTTTCATCATTCAGCACGGATTTTGCCTTTTTAAGAATAATCGGAATAAGATAGATACCACCCACCATCCATACAACCAGAAAGAAACAGAGTTTCAAGATTGCAAAGACAAGATCCGTCCCCTCAAAGGATTTTCCGACAAAAAGCGTGGATATTAAGACCATTAAAACGATCGCAATAAGGTCTTCAAAAATCAAAATTCCAAATACTATCTTAGTGAACTTCTGACTTCTAAGCCCCATATCATCAAAAGCCTTGATAATAATTGCGGTAGAAGACATTGAAATCATACCACCGAGCAACACACTATTGGTCATTCCCCAACCCATCGCCATACCAACGAAAAAGCCAAGAATAATCATAAAGGTAACAATAACCAAAGCTGAAATCATCGCCGTACGCCCCACATTGAGCAACTTCTTGAAACTAAAATCAAGTCCCAAGCTGAAGAGAAGAAATACCACACCAATATCTGCCCATGTTCCAATGTCTGACGAACCCGAGACGGTAGGTAAAAAAGTGATTTGCGAGCCAACTAAACAGCCTGCCACAATATACCCTAAAACTACAGGCTGTTTCAGCCATTTGAAGATTATGGTAGTCAATCCAGCACTAATCAAAATAAGTGCCAAATCCGAAATTAAAGGAGGAATATTCATGACGAAATGTTTTGAAACAAGTCGCTACAAAGTTAAAAAAATAGGGAAAGCGAAATAATGTTTAGGGAAAAAATGGAGAATAGAATTATCTGTTAACAGAGACAACAGCCAAAAAACAGAAATAAATGTTACTTTGTTACACCTTTTTAGATTTTTCGGATTGTACTCTATAACTCCAACGAATCCTTTTTCAGAAGAAAATCGTAAATGCTCATTGTTGTAATGCCATTTTCATCCCGTAAAACAGGACTTTCTTCACCAATGATGATGATTTTCTTGAACGAATCGCTCACTTTTAGTAATGAGGCACGCTCCTGTTTGATTTTTTCTTCCGTCTCCATACGGTAGGCAGACTGGATATAATATCTGCGACTGCCTAAATTACAAACAAAGTCTACCTCAAGATTCGCTCGTTGACGTTTGCCCTCTTCATTTCTTTGCAACACAGGCACAACACCCACATCAACATTATATCCACGAATTCTCATCTCGTTATAAATCATATTCTCCATCAAATGCGTTTTCTCATACTGGCGAAAGTTGATACGAGCATTGCGCAATCCCAAATCCATAAAATAATATTTGAATGGCGAATTTATATAACTTTTACCTTTTATATCATATCTTGTTGATTTTTCAATTAAGAAAGAATCACATAAATAATCAATATAATCTTTTATTCTATCATACGAAATAACCGATTTCTTTTCGCTACGAAATGTATTCGCCAACTTATTAGGGTTGGTCAACGCACCAACTCCAGAAGCCAAAATATTGATAAGTTCCTCTAAATCATCATCTTGCTTGATTTTGTAACGCTCCTTTATGTCTCGGATATAGGTCTCCGCAAACAAGGATTTCAGCAATTGAATTTTTTGCTCCTCCGTAGCGCAGAACAACACTTGAGGCAACCCTCCATAGAGCATATATTCGTTCAGTCCTGCTTGCATAGAACCTTGATAAACAGACATATACTCCGAAAATGAAAGCGGGTACATCTTCACTTCAAAGCCTCGTCCACGAAATTCCGTGATAATATCTTTCGACAAAAACTTAGCATTACTACCCGTCACATAGACATCCACGTTTCTCTTTCGCTGGAACCCATTCAGAACATCTTCGAAATGGTCAATCATCTGCACCTCGTCCAACAGCACATAATGGACATTATCATCCTTCAGACGCTCCTCAACGTATGTGTATAGATTGTTTGGATCTCGCAACTTTAAATTTCTAAAGTCCTCTAAATCAATCCTTATGATATGATCCGAAGGCACACCTTGCTGCATAAGGTAAGACACAAACAGTTCAAAAAGCAGATACGACTTTCCACATCGGCGCATACCCGTTACCACCTTAATCATACCATTCTCGCGAAGTGATATCAATTCTGAAAGATAAGTATCTCGTTTTATTATTGCCATAATCAAAAAAAGTGTAACAATGATACATGATTTTTGACTGCAAATATACGACAAGCGAGCAAACTCGTTGCAAATAATCTAAAAAAATGTTACTTTGTTACACCTTTTTAGATTTTCGCCAATCAACAATCTTTCCTATAACGAAATGTATTAAAACAAAAAACAAGACTAAAATCCCGACGACAGCTGTTATATAAAAAATATAAGGAGCGAAATAAGGGATAATTTCGCAATCTTTTTCTGGCTTATAACATGAAAAGAACAACCAAGAGAAAAGAAGACAAACTGTACCAACAGACACAAAATTTCCATACTCAATATCTTCTACAATCCCCTTTTGGAAAATTTTAACTATGCTACGAGGAATGAGATATAAAAAAACGCCCCCGAAAAAAGAGGCAAGAAAAAATACCATTGTAATCATACTTTTTTCACCATGATATCCAATCTTCCTTATTACATTCCAAACGCTATGCCAATGTACATATATTTCATAAATAGCAAAAAAGGCTATGGCACACAACAACATAACAACAAGCACACGTTTATAGTCGCGGACGAAAATTCTCAAGAGTGGAATAATACGGGAACGTTCATGCGAATACATATAATGAAACATACAGTACTTCGTACTTGTAAATGCCCATACCAGAGCAACTGCCACCAAATAAAGCAAAAGTATAATAAAGTGACGTGGGGCTAAATTGGAAGATAATAATGGACTCATGGTGAAGCACTTTAAATTGCATATAAGGGAAGACACTCCATCTGACCTTGCCGCCTATATGGCAACATAGAGTAACGAACTGCCGTCAAATCAGGCTGCCGACTCAGCAGTGTCGTCAACGAATTAGCTCGTACATTTTCTTCGGCTTTTACCTCGATGGGAAGAACCTTCTCACCCTTCTGAATGACGAAATCCAACTCTAAACGAGAATTTTCGGCTTTGTGATAGTAAATTGGCGCAACGCCTTTACTTTTCATCTGTTGCAAAACATAGTTTTCCGTCATTCCTCCTTTATATTCAGAGAAAATTTGATTTGACATCAACACCTGCACTGGTTCCGTGTTGACCATCGCACCCAACAGTCCGACATCCATCAAATAGAGTTTGAAGGCTGAAAGATCCTCGTAAATATCCAATGGAAGTGCAGGCTTCGTGCAACGAGGAACTTTATAAACCAAACCAGCATCTAGCAACCACTGAATCGCCATTTCAAAGTCTTTCGCTCTCGCACCGGCACGCACCGCTCCATAAATAAACTTTTTATTGTCTTTGAACAACTGCGATGGAACGCTTCGCCATACCATTCGGATGCGTTCGACCTGCTCTTTGGGCGCATGTTTAGAGAAATCTTGCTCATAGCCTCGCAACAGTTCCGTCTGAATGCGACGAACCTCATTCAAAGCCCCCGTTTCAACATACTCGTTCACCGCTTCGGGCATTCCTCCGACATAATAATACTGTCTCAACAAGTCAACAAATTTCTCGTGCAGAAGATTTATCGTCTGAAAATCTCTCGTTTTCAACAACTTAGATTTCTCAGTTTCACCTTTCGCCAGTAAGAATTCTTCAAAATTCATAGGACAAACGGCTATTTCATTCACCTTTCCTACTGGGTACGAAACTCCTCGATGGAGCGATATTTCTAAAAGAGAACCAGCCACTGCAATGTGATAATCAGGCAGTTGCTCGCAAAAGTATTTGAGACTTTCTATCGCTTCGGGAATCTCTTGCACCTCGTCCAAGATAATCAGTGTGTCGCCTGAGGTAATATCAACACCCGTCAACGCCCTTAGCGAACGGAGAATCCGATCCACATCAAAATCTTGCTTGAAAATCTGCTCTGCAATATCATTTTTCCGACATAGCAAGTACGCTTCCTTCCTGTACTCCCGTCGGGCAAACTCCCGCAAAATCCACGTCTTTCCAACCTGACGAGCGCCATTCAGAATCAAAGGTTTCCGACTTTTTCGATTCTTCCATTCTATAAGTTGTTGTAATACAAGTCTTTCCATTCTGGAACTACACTTTTACGCGCTTATTCGCACTACAAAACTACACTTTTCGACACATATTTAGTACATTGCACCACACTTTTCAGCAGATACTATCAGAAAATAGTCTCGCCGAATGGATTCTCCTTATGCTTTTTGTAGTTCTTCATAGCAGAATTCACACTGGTATTCGCATAACAGTAGAGACATTGGTGGATGCAAGTGTTATACTGACCAATGTCCTTGCTCTTCATACAACCGCAAAACTCACGTTGACCTTTGTCACGGTTGTCGCCTCGGGTAGCATATTGATCATTGGGGAGTAGAATAGCGTCGTCAGGGATGTCAGCAGTGTTGTTGAAAAGGTCAGGTTGAGGCTTCGGATGCGTTTCTGCCTTGAGGAAATGCATTAGTTCTTTGTCCTGATAAGCACGGCGGATCATCAGCTCATCGTCCACACAATGGTTGTGAGCCACACCAGGGAAAGAGTTCTTCTCGCCACAAGTAGCCAGTTCAAAGTTCCAGCCATTCGACTGGTTGAGTGCTACCAACCGCTCAGCAAACTCAGTCATCTGAGCGTCCGTCCACTCGTGATATTTCACGCCACTCGCCTCCAAATTCGCCTTCACCTTGCGATACATAGAGATGTCAGCGAAACTAAAAACCAACTTTTCTGTATAACCAACTAATTGATTTCCAATATTTTCTATCTTCTTCAATAACCATTCAATGTCAATCTCGTCCGTCAGAACGAGAGGATCAAAACGCCAAACCACACCACCCTTTCCCAATCGGTCAACCAACCGTTTGAACGTGTTGATACGGAAGTCGAGCGGAGGAACATTTCGCTCCAATCCCTCTGACACATAGTCGTTTAGCGAGTACTGCACATAGCACTTGATGCCACGCTCCTCCAACTCGTCCAAATGCTCCAACAGTGGGTACGGGTTCTTCGACCAAAAGACAATAAATCGCGTGTTCGCGTAGCTCACATACATCTTCACCCCATTAAAAGGGTTAGTCCACACCGAGTAGCCCACCTTCAAGCGATGGAAGAACCAATCGCAGTAGAACGCAGGAATATCCGTGCTTCGACTCGCAGAGACGATGACGGGAGCTTGAGCGGGGACTGTTTCGCCGGAGGGTAGGAGGAGGGGGAGTTTTGGAGAGAGGGACATATCATAAATAATCAAAGAAGGTTACCAAGATCGTTCCAATCTCCATATACGATACTCATAATTGTCCAACACCCCCTGATGATCATTTATTTTATCCTGAACATCACTTATATCATACTCCAATTGTTCTATTCTACTTTCACTCTCTTCAACAACGCTTTCCAACCCATAATTTCTTTTCTCTAAATCGCTAATTTTCTTTTCTAACTCTCGTTTAGCATTCATTTCATAGCACACAAAAGCAATGAAAGCGAATGCAGAAAGAATATATTTCAGACTTAAATTTTTCATTTTACTAATGAAATTTTTTTTGTCTTATTACCATAAAATAACGCTACAACGTATAAATAGTTAGGGAACAAAAGTACATCGCGCACATCAACGTATCTATTGTGATAGTCGAAACTAAAAGATTCAAGAATATTCCACAAAAGAGGCTCCATCATGAAAACCCATATCAAGAACGATATTCCCAAAACAACCATATTGTACTTGCTAATGTTTAGTCCTAAATGGGAACTTATCTTTTCTTGAAAAGGCATAAAAAGAACAGACTCTACGAAATCGCATTTCTGAGTCCAGACACATTTCAGATAATAGAGTGCCATACAGACAATAGCAAAAAAATTAACAACAACTGCTTCATCATTCATACCAAATGACAAAATCCACACAACCATAATGAATCCTATTAGGATTGTCAAAAAGATTTTCTTTAAATAGAATATTACTTGATCTTTATTCATAAATTTAATATTTAACCTTAATTCCGCAATAATTTTTTAGAAAAAAAGCAAAGTATTTGATAAACAAAAAGTTACAAATACTTTGCCATGTCGAAAAACTCACCTATATTAGTGAAAAACCAAACAATTAATCGACATGGCAAAGGTAGCGATAAGATCAGCAA
>CAVFXQ010000023.1:0-42603 GCA_963626555.1 Clostridiales bacterium | reverse complement strand
CAGGGGATCGAACCCTGGACCCACAGATTAAGAGTCTGTTGCTCTACCAGCTGAGCTACTGAGTCTTCTTCCACTTCCTTTTGGGAATGAGTGAAAATAATGTCTTTTCTTTCAAAATTTTCAGAACCTCACGTCCTTTTCTTAAGACTTCGCAAAAATAGATGTTATTTTTTTATTCTGCAAATTTTCAAGAAAGTTTTTCACGCTTTTCCTACATTCAACCTTTCAAAAAAGAAATATAAGCTTTACCAGAGAAATAGAACTGTAAATAGACCACAAAAGCAGAGATTACCCATCCTACAAGGGGAATCCAATCTAAAGCTTCATCAGCCAGACTAATTCCTATCGTCACCAATATATTAACAAAGACTCCTAAAGTAATGCTAAGACTTTTCCCTACCGTCTTACTCAATTTATGATACATATGCCACAGAACAAAAACGTAAAGGACAGCATCAAGAATTGGAACGAAAGGAATCGCTATCGCTATTGCTCCCCATTTTGCATGACTCTTCACAATGTCCAAGCACTGCTTTTCAGGGAACATACCCCCTAAAGCATATTCCGCAATAGCACCTTTCATCCTATTCTCTCAACATTAAGAAAGGCACAGTTCAATGCTCCAGAACGACGGATATCAACCCCATACGCTCTATAAAATGCATCTTGCACCGCCTGCCCATTGTTTGTACTTACTGGATTACTGAAACTATCCGTTACTACGTCTACTGACATTCCTCTCTCTAATCTCACTCCATTCGTGTTGGTTGATTGCTTCAATGTTACTCTGAATAATGGCATAACTAAAAATTTTACTTATTTTACTTTATCTATTTTTTCTTTCGAGTTTTCCTCTTTCACCACAAAGTAAATGGTTTCTTCGCAATATTTCTAAGATTCAACTCATAAAATAGTACAAACAACGCATTATGACAACATTTTGTAACATACAACAAAATCACAGACGAATTAGAAAACCAACAATACAGGGATTCCTCTCATATTTCTCTTTTACAAGACAAAACTAATCAAAAAAAGGGTCTTTCTTTTTCAAGAAAGACCCCTTCGTTGTCTTGCCAGGACTCGAACCCGGACAAGCAGTGCCAGAAACTGATGTGCTACCATTACACCACAAGACAATCTCTTTAAAACGCTTGCAAAGATAGCGTAGTTTCCCTTATATACCAAATTTCAAAAGCACTTTTTTCAATAAAATTCTATTTTCACTCGAAATCCTCATATATTACCTCTTTCCTATTTATTAGAAATCTATGTGTAGAGCAAACCGCAAACCATGTTTTGGAACATCCTTATGCTCTTTGTATGTCAAACGCCACGAATAACTCAACCTAAACAATTTTAAAATATTATCCAAGCCAACGCCAACTTCCATGTAAGGTTTCTGTTCAAATGCATACGATGTTGTCGGTAAAACAAAAAGTCCATCTTTATTGTTTGCTTTCATCGGATTAGAACCATCTGAGAGTTTTCCATAAACCCCTTTAAAGGTCACAAATTCCCGCAATTGGAGTTTCCGAATCACTGGGATTCTATCTAAAATCAACCCATTCAAAAAATAGGATATGTCCCAGGTCAGAGACTGATTGCATAAGAATTCAACAGGATCCAACAATGAAAACGCTTTCTCTTTTATCGTGTAAGATGAACTCGCATCCGGCACATCTAACAATGTGTAGGGCACATCATTCCAGACTTTCGTCGCTTTTAAGAATATATCAACATATCCAAAATATGACATCCAAAAGCGCTGACTATAACTTCCTTCTGTTCTGTTATAAGTATATGATGATCCTAAAACACCCTTAATGGAGGCATTATGCGTCAAATTAAACTCGGGATGCTCTTTATTTAACTGATAACGGAAACGGCGGGATTGATAGAATTTTTCATGTGGTGCATACCGTAAAGACAACTTTAATGTACTCATTGAATAATCATCTATCTCCGAAAATGCTCCATTCTCAGAATACTTTTTGAATTTTGTCAGCCATGTCGCATAATATGTTTTATAAGCATATTCTAAATCATACGAAAATCCATTATAAAATTCATTTTGATAAACCAATCCGAATTCTCTTTGATAAATGGCATTTCTATCGTCCGTGCGACTAAAAAGGGAGGCTAATATATTATCATACCCAACGAAACTCTCCCCTACTTTGCCGACATCAAATTTTCCATACGCTTTAATTGAATGAACGGGGAACTCGACGTGATAAAGTTTTTTCTTATTAAAAGAGTACTCTAATGATCCCATCCCTTTCGGTAATTTATCTTTGCAACCAAAGGCCAAATAAGTGTTGATAAAAAAGTGTTCATCAAAGAAGGTCGTCGTTTCTCCTCCCACTCTCACACGAAAACCTTCTAATCTGTTTTTTGAAATAGTTGAGAAAAAAGGACCATAATCAAACTGGCTTCCAACTTTTTTCGTTGGTATATAATTGTTTATACATACTTCCAATCCTTTCTTCACTACCCGAAACAGTTTCACATCGTGTAATTTCATCATCAACGAGTCCGTTCTTTTTTCCTCTACAGACAATGGAGAATGACGCAGCGTATCCCACGCAGCATTATCTTGTTTATTTGCATTTTTGGCTTCTATGATTGGTGCACTTTCTTCTAAGATTTCAAAATCTCCTGTCTTTTTAAACCCATAATTGTCATACGAATTCAACCTTTCTCCATAAACCCGAGGTAGCGCAGGTACAAAAAATTCAACACACACATAGTCTTTCTTTATCAAACGTGTGCCATCATCCGACTTTTCAAAATCTTGCTCCATATATAAACTTTCAACAAAGTTGAGATTAATGTCTTTAGGAATATTGAAATGCGCATGATGAACGAAACGGGTAGAGTCAAGAGACACATAGAGACTTCCCGTAAATCCATACGCTTCGGTCGTTCGAGGTGTAAATGCTAAATTGACGCATGAATCCCCATCAACCACTAACGTGTCTATGACAAAATATTTATAAAAAGAAGGGGCAACATTAGAAAGTGGACTTACAAAATGATTTGACAACAAGACAACGTCATTCTGAAACAAATCAATTTCCTTAAACATCTCGTCCAATGTCTTCTTCACGCCCTCTTGTGGAAAGATTTCGTCTATTCCAACACTTTTTTGTGCACGAATAAGTTCTCTTTTTTTTTCAGGATTTTTCTGCATATAAATAGACGACGCAACCTCTCTCAATCCTACTGGCAAAATCGTTTTACCATATCGCGATGTATCTGTATGATCATATAGGAAACCAAATTTTCTTGAAAGTCCATTATATTTTCCTTCTTCAAACTCATTCCATGCGTATGATATTTTCTGATACTTGTCATACGAACAATAGTTATGTCTCTTCGGATCATAGACATCTCTTTTGTCTATCATCTCTTTTACTAAATCAACAGCAGGATTATTTTTACTCCGATACTTCTGTCTCTTTTTTGATGTTACAACAACCTCTCCTAAAGCCACATTATCTGGAGCCAAATTTATTTTAAGGTTCTTTTTCATTCCATCTGCCTTCACATTCACCCGAAAATCCTTATAACCCATCATTGAAAAAACAAGTTGTCCTGACTCCTTTGCCATTATTGTGAATCGTCCTGACACATCCGTTATCGTTCCTTTCGTTGTGTTTTTGAAATAAATAGAAACGTATGGCAAAGTTTCTCTCGTCACTGAATCTCGTACGACACCAACAATCTCAGTGTCTATGGCAAACAGACATCTTAAAGATTGTACTAACAAACAAATAAAAAGCAGTATTTTTTTTTTCATTCAAACAATCTATGGTTAACCTAATAATTTAATGCCATTCCATCTTTGGCTAATTCCGTGTTTGCAAAGATAGGTCTTGCTTCTTCTAAAAATGCACTTAAGTCTTTATATCTCGCAGAAAAATGCCCCAAAATCAATCTTTTCACATTCGCCTTTTGTGCGATAGTCGCCGCCTGTGTCGCTGTCGAATGTAAGTTCTTTTTTGCCTTATTCTTATGCTCATTTAAGTAAGATGCCTCATGGAATAGTAAGTCTACATTTTCTATATATGGAATAATGCGTTCGCTATAGGCTGTATCAGAGCAATAGGCATACGAGAAAGATGGAGAAGCTTCTGTTGTCAACATTGAATTGGATATTATTTCACCATCAGACGTGATAAAATCAGCCCCTCTCTTAATCAATGGTAATTCTTTTATCGGAATTTTGAAGAAATCTATCTTTTGTCTTATCAAATGTCTTTCCTTTGGCTTCTCCTTTATCAAAAAACCAGAACAAGGCATCGTGTGTACCAAAGGTATCGTGGTTATAACAATTGACCTATCCTCATAAATGCACTCTGACACATTAGCTTTAAAAGGTTCGAAATGAACTTTAAAATTCAATCCGCCCGTAAAAAAATCAAGTGCTGGTCGTAAAACGGATTCTAACTGGGCATGAGAATGAATATACAGGTCGCCACGATCCATTCGCATACCAATGGAAGATATTAAACCCAATAGTCCAAAACAATGGTCGCCATGAAGATGAGAAATAAAAATATGGTCTAAACGAGCCCCTCCCTCTCCATATCTATTCATCTGCACTTGCGTGCCTTCTCCACAATCAATCATAAATTTCTTATTATGCATTGAAAGCACATGAGAAGCCTGATTCCTTCCATAAGCAGGAATGGCAGATCCTGATCCTAAAATTTTAAGTGTAATATCCGACATTAAAACACAAATCAAAAAGGAGCGGAAAAACTCCGCTCCCTTTATGTAAAAACTCAGAATAAATTCAAATTATTTTGAGAACAATTCAACCTCTACACGACGATTCTTAGCCTTTCCTGCAGCGGTGTTGTTTGATGCGATTGGCTTAGTTTGACCGAAACCTTCTGCCTCAATGTTAGCAGCATCAGCTCCCTTAGAAACTAAGTAATCTTTTACTGCATTTGCACGATCTTGAGACAACTTGAGGTTAGCAGCAGCCTTACCGCTATTGTCTGTGTGACCATTCAACTTAACTGACCACTCTGGGTGTTTTGCCAACAAACCTGCAAGTCCATCCAAGTATGTGAAAGATGAATTCTTGATGACAGCGTTGCCAGACTCGAACTCCAAGTTAGACAAAGCAGTCTTGATAATTTGAGACTCCTCTGCAGTTGGTTTGTAAGCAACTTTTGGCTTAGTAGCCTTGATGTGACGATCCAAAGAATCTTGAGTGAACTTGATTTGTTGTTGCAACTTCTTGATTTGCTCGTTTTGATCATCGATAGCCTTTTGTTGCTCAGCTGCCTTAGCATCCATCTCTTTCTTTTGAGCATCGAAGATCGGACCAAAGTCAGGTATTTCTACACCTGGAATGTAGTCACCCCAAGCGATGTTGCGGATATTACGCTCGCCACCGAAGAGAACACGAACACCAAAGTTAGCACCCAAATGACTACGAGAACCATTGTATCCGTTTGACTCCTTGTTAGGGTTCACACGTAATTGACCCTCCAAGAACAAAGCAACATACTTGCAAACGTTAAACTCAACATCAGTTGAAGCAACACCTAAGAATTTTGCGCCAGTCTCCTCGTCTTTCCCATCAAATTGGTATTTGTAAATCGTAGCACCAACACCAGTCTTAGCATACCAATTGAACCATGTGCAAGAACGGTATGGAGCAAGGATATTTGACAAATTGAATGACAAGAACACATTGATGTCTTGGTGATTGCCTTCCATATCAGCGAAACCATTGTTCGCATCATGGTCGTTCTTCAAGAACATATACTCTAAGCCCAAACCCCAACGAGGATTGAAAGTTCTTTCTACTTCACCACCAACCTCAAAGTTAACTTTCTTGTCTGTATTACGGAGGTAGTTAACACCACCCTTAACAGCGAGAGACCAATGGTTAATTGACTCTGATTTTGCCACCTCGTTGTTAGCTTCAGCAGCAACAGACTCTTGTTGTTCTTGTGCATTAACTCCTGCAGCAAGACCCAAGGCCATAAACAGAACTAAAAAATTCTTCTTCATAGAATAAAAACAATGTTTTAATTATTGTAATAATGTTTAAACGATCTTGCCCGAAACTATTTCAAGGCAAGATTGTTATAATTCATCACTTATTTCTTCTCTTCTTCTGACAACTGCTTTTTCAAAGAAGCTAATCCTTCGATATCACCGAAAGTAGTCTTTTCAATCTGAATTGCAGGTTCATTCTTCTTGGCAGCCTTGCTGTTCTTACGAACTTTCTTCTCTGCATCCTCTGCTCCACTTCTCTGAGCGTCCTCGAAGATACGGCTATGAGACAAAATAATTCTCTTAGCTTCCTTGTTGAACTCAATAACCTTGAATGGCAATTTCTCGTCAACCTTAGCCTGAGTTTTGTCCTCTTTTACCAAGTGTTTTGGAGTAGCAAACCCTTCAACTCCATAAGGCAAAGCGATAACTGCTCCCTTATCCATCATCTCTACGATAGTACCTTCATGGATTGAACCTACTGTAAAGATAGTTTCAAATGTATCCCAAGGATTCTCTTCCAACTGCTTGTGTCCTAAGCTCAAGCGGCGGTTCTCCTTGTCAATCTCCAATACCTGAACTTCAATCTCGGCACCAATTTGAGTGAACTCAGATGGGTGTTTAATCTTCTTCGTCCAAGAAAGATCTGAAATGTGGATCAATCCATCTACACCCTCAGCTATCTCAACAAACACACCGAAATTAGTGAAATTGCGAACCTTTGCCTTGTGGCGTGAGCCTACTGCATATTCAGTCTCAATGTTAGCCCATGGATCTGGCTTAAGTTGCTTGATACCCAAAGACATCTTACGCTCTTCACGATCAAGAGTCAAAACAACAGCCTCAACCTCGTCTCCTACCTTCATGAAGTCTTGTGCACTACGCAAGTGTTGAGACCAAGACATTTCTGAAACGTGAATCAGACCTTCAACACCAGGAGCAATTTCTACAAACGCACCATAGTCGGCCATAACGACAACCTTACCTTTAACCTTGTCGCCAACCTTCAAGTTAGGATCCAAAGCATCCCATGGATGAGGAGTCAATTGCTTCAAACCTAAAGCGATACGCTTCTTCTCATCATCAAAGTCAAGAATTACAACATTCAACTTTTGATCTAACTTCACAACCTCTTCAGGATGAGTAACACGACCCCAAGACAAGTCTGTGATATGGATCAAACCATCTACGCCACCCAGGTCGATGAACACACCGTATGAAGTGATATTCTTGACAGTACCCTCGAGTACTTGACCTTTTTCGAGTTTTGAAATGATGTCTTTCTTCTGTTGTTCCAACTCAGCCTCAATAAGAGCTTTATGAGAAACAACGACATTTTTAAATTCTTGGTTGATCTTAACAACCTTGAACTCCATAGTTTTACCTACGAACAAATCGTAGTCGCGGATAGGCTTAACATCAATTTGAGAACCTGGCAAGAATGCTTCGATGCCGAATACATCGACGATCATACCACCCTTTGTTCTGCATTTGATAAATCCCTTGATGATTTCGTCCTTTTCCAAAGCCTCGTTTACACGCTCCCAAGACTTTGAAGCACGAGCCTTCTTATGTGAAAGAACCAACTGTCCCTTCTTGTCTTCAGGACTCTCAATATAAACCTCTACCTCATCACCGATTTTGAGGTCTGGGTTGTAGCGGAACTCGCTCATAGGAACGATACCATCCGATTTGTATCCAACATTTACTACAACCTCTCTCTTGTTCATAGAGATAACCTTACCCAAAACAACGTCTTTATCCTTTACGACATTCAACGTGTCAGAGTATTTCTTCTCTAATTCTTCGTGGCTAACGTTCGTTTCAACGTCACCTTTCTCGTACGCATCCCAGTCGAATCCATCAACAGGGGCAACATTCTTTGTTA
Organism: Clostridiales bacterium; assembly: GCA_963626555.1. Taxonomy (GTDB): domain Bacteria; phylum Bacteroidota; class Bacteroidia; order Bacteroidales; family Paludibacteraceae; genus UBA1181. The sequence continues at coordinate 34,691 of CAVFXQ010000023.1, read as the reverse complement.
AATCACTCATTTGTTTTTTGAGACTTAAAAAAAATTAGTCGTTAGACATTATGTTATATAAAACTCGGCGCAAATTTACAACTTTTTTTACTAACAACAATAACGCAAACAAAAAATTCCACTCTATACACGAAAAAGAAAACAAAAAGTGGCATATTGAGAACTTTCACTTTCTAAAATTCAAAAAAAAGAGCGTTTTTGTGAATTTCTGTTTGCCGAATACAAAAATTAACTTACAAAAGAACGTGTAATTCAACAAATATTCTATAACTTTGCCGTAAACAAAAAAGAAAGTGATATGACATCCATTGCAGCAGAAAAAGAAGCATATCCCGAACACCCAGTGTTTGAAAAGAACACGATAGAGTTCATCACGGTCGCCGCAGAATACTGCGCTTTCATTGAAAGTTGCAGACGTTACGCACCGAAATCTTTTTTTGACAAGTCTGTAAAAATTTTGTCTCTCCTCTATTTAAAAGCTTCTTTAATGCCTAAAATGGAGGATTCTTCTTTTTCTGACCTCCAACAATTCGTCACGGAAGCGACATACGAGAACATCAGAAGTGGGGTTGCTCGTCTCACAGCCGAACACGATGAATATTTAGATGTAAGAATTGAAGAAGACGGACAAAGCACTGACGAATATTTGGCTTTCATTTCGGAAGACTTGGCAGATATTTACCAAGACTTGAAAGACATGCTTGTAAACTTTCAATCAGCCAATCTAAACATAATGAACGATGCATTACTTGACTGCATGGACAATTTTGCATCATTTTGGGGAGGTAAGTTATTGAATGCATTGAAAGCGATGCATTCAGTGCTTCATTCTGGCGACCTTATGGAATACGCTGAAGATCAAAGGATGTATGGTGAAGGATATGATGAAATTGAGGATGGAAGTAACAATGTCGAAATAGATTTTTTCAATGATTGATTCAACAGACAAAACACAAGGAAGCGTGGAGTTCGACGAATTGAGAAACCCTGAGGAAGCCGAAATTAAAGAAAACACTATAGTTGCTCGGTATCCGCTTGCAAATATCAAGGAGACGATAACCAAGCAAGAATTGTCCCAGTATCCGTCAGAAGGGTACGATGGAAGGATTATTGTGGTACAGTCTGAATCTGAGGCAAAAAAGGCAGCGGCTTATCTATTAGACATTGGAAGAGAAGATGTGCTTGGATTCGATACGGAAACGAGACCATCATATAAAAAAGGAGAAATACACTTAATCAGTTTGGTGCAGATTTGCACGGCGTCGGAGTGTTTTTTATTTAGAACCGTCGATCCAAAGATATGGGAATACCTCAAGCCTATATTGGAGGACGAGAACATATTGAAAATTGGCTTGTCCTTAAAAGACGACTTTAGAGGAATGCAGAGAGCGACCCGCAAGGAGTTGTCGATAGAGCCAAAAAACTTCATTGATTTGCAGTCTTATACGAAACAATTTGGCATAAAAGACTGTGGGTTGTCGCGAATATACGCCAATCTATTTCGTAAAAAGATTTCAAAGAAGATGAGATTGACCAATTGGGAAGCCTCCTTTCTGAATAACGAGCAGAAGAGATACGCAGCGTTGGACGCATTTGCAACTCGGCGCATCTATATAGAGTTAGAAAAGAGGAAGCAAGAAGAGTGTCAATCGTAAAGACTACATGAACCAATAACATAAAACAGTAAATTATAGTCATCATGGGTGGTTTTTTTGGTACAATTAAGAAAAGCAGTTGTCTGCAGGATCTGTTCTACGGAACTGACTACAACTCACACCTTGGAACTAAACGTGGCGGAATGGCCATGTACGACAAGGAAATCGGATTCACTCGCAGTATCCACAACTTGGAAAGTTCATACTTCAGAACGAAGTTTGAGCCAAACCTCTCAAAGTTCAAGGGTAACTCTGGAATTGGAGTAATCAGCGACACTGATGCACAGCCGATCCTCATCAACTCACACTTGGGAAGATTTGCTATCGCCACCATCGCTTGTATCAACAACATTGAAGAATTAGGACAAGAGATGTTGGACAAGAAGATGCCTTTCTCGGAGATGAGTTCAGGAAAAATCAACCAAACAGAGTTGATTGCACTGCTTATTTCTGACGCAGACTCCTTCGTTGAAGGAATAGAGAATGTGTTCAGAAAAATCAAAGGTTCGTGCACGATGCTTTTGCTGACGGAAAACGAGATTATCGCCGTTCGAGATAAGCTAGGCCGTTTACCAATGGTCATTGCCAAGCATGACGAAGGCTATGCTGTATCTTGTGAGTCTTGTTGTTTTCACAACTTAGACTACGAACCATGTTACAACGTAGGTCCAGGGGAGATCGTACGCATCACAGCAGATGGCTATGAAACACTCCGCAAGCCAGGCGATAAGATGCAAGTCTGCTCTTTCATGTGGATTTACTACGGATATCCTGTTACGACTTACGAGAACATCAACGTTGACGTAATGCGCCACTGCGCAGGTTGCTTAATGGGTAAACAAGAGAAAGGAAAAATAGATGCGGACTTTGTAGGTGCTGTGCCAGACTCTGGTATCGGGTTTGCCATTGGATACTCTAATGGTAGTGGCATACCATACAAGAGAGGTATTGTAAAATACACTCCTACATGGCCAAGAAGTTTCACCCCTGCCACACAAGATACGAGAAAGCTTGTTGCAAAGATGAAATTGATTCCAAACAAGCAGTTGTTGAACGGATCTAAGGCCGTTTTCTGCGACGACTCCATCGTTCGAGGAACGCAGTTGTCTGACAATGTCGGAGCTCTCTACGCATACGGATGTAAGGAAGTTCATGTAAGAATTTCATGTCCTCCTTTGATTTATTCATGTAATTTCTTAAACTTTGCATCACGAGGAAGCGAATTGGACTACATATCCCGACGCGTCATTCAAAAGTTCGAGGGTCGACATGACATCAACCTTGATCTTTACAAGACCACTGGAACAAAACAATACGAAGCCCTCGTAGAGGATATCCGCGATCAGTTCAAACTGACCACTTTGAAGTTCAGTCCTATGGAGGATTTAATCCAAGCAATTGGACTGCCTAAAGAACAAGTCTGCACACACTGTTTCGACGGAACAAGTTACTTTTAATATTGTATCTTAAAGATCATTATGACGGAGAAAATTATCATTTATCAAGTTCTTCCACGATTGTTCGGCAATCAAACGGTGAACCCTGTTGAAAATGGTACTCTCCAGGAAAACGGCTGCGGTAAGTTTAACAACTTCACCGCAGACCGATTAAAGGAGATAAAACAATCAGGATTTACCCATATATGGTTTACAGGTGTTATTGAACATGCCACACAAACCGATTACTCAGCATTTGGAATCGCCAAAGACCATCCAGAAGTAGTCAAGGGAAAGGCGGGATCGCCATACGCCATCAAAGACTATTATGATGTTGACCCTGATTTAGCAGAAGACGTTGAGAACAGGATGAAAGAATACCAAAACCTCATCACACGCACCCATCGCGCAGGATTAAAGGTGATTATGGATTTCGTTCCGAACCATGTTGCCCGCCAGTATCATTCAGACAAAAAGCCTAAAAATGTCAGAGACTTGGGGGAAGATGATGTTGTAGAGGTATCCTTCTCTAACCAGAATAATTTCTATTATCTTCCTGGACAGCAATTTTCTCCTCGTTTTGACACGTCAAACTATAAAGAAAACCCTTACATTGAAAATCCTTGCAAGGCAACAGGTAACGACTGTTTCACCAATGCTCCTGGTATATATGATTGGTATGAAACCATCAAGCTCAACTATGGAGTAGATTATTTCAATTATCGCCGTAACGACTTTTATCCTATTCCAAACACTTGGATTAAGATGAGAGACATTCTTCTCTTTTGGGCCAAGAAAAAGGTAGATGGATTTCGTTGTGACATGGCAGAAATGGTGCCTGTAGATTTTTGGGCATGGGCTATACCACAAATAAAGGAGGTTTATCCTGAAATAACTTTTATTGCGGAGACCTATAATCCTGCTGAATATCATCGGTTTATCTTTGATGGAAAGTTTGACTATTTATATGACAAAGTCGGATTGTATGACACATTGCGAGGAATAATGCGCAACGAGAACGCCTGCCACAACATCACACATTGCTGGCAATCACTCAACGGTGTTTCCGATCACATGCTGAACTTCCTTGAGAACCATGATGAGCAAAGAATAGCATCTCCATTTTTCGCTGGGGACGCATTAAAGGGGCGTCCTGCAATGATTGTTTCTTCAACAATCAGCAAGGGACCCGTCATGATTTTCAACGGACAGGAATTTGGAGAAAAAGCAAACGACAAAGAGGGCTTCAGTGGAATGGATGGAAGAACAACCATCTTTGACTATTGGACTATACCTTCTGTTCTTCGATACCTTAAAGGCAAACTAAGTAAAGAAGAAAAAGAATTACAAGCGTTTTACAGACAACTGTTAAATGTTAGTAGAGAAGAAAAAGCAATCGCAGAAGGGGAATTTTTCGATTTGGAGTACGCCAATTTCAACAATCCAAATTTTGATACTAACAAACAATACGCATACATTAGAAAATCAGGGAAAGAGTTACTTCTCATTCTTGTCAATTTTGATGACAAAGACAAAAACGTCGGACTCAACATTCCACAACACGCATTCGACTATCTACAGATTCCTGAAGATAAAGAGATTGAATACACTAATCTAATGACAAAAGATAAAGGAAAGATGACTCTCTCTTCAAAATCACAGATTGATATATGCGTAAAAGCCAATAACGGCGTTATCTTCAAAATTTCAATAGAATAAGAATTTTTCTATAACCAAAACAGAGCGGAATATCATAAAGATATTCCGCTCTTTATTTCCAATATTTTCCCATTATATTCAAACATTACCTATATTTGAATAAACCATATTAGTAAATAAAATGTCGTACAATTTTAAACATTAATTCCATGAATACTACCAAAAGAGTAATAGCCCCATCGGAATTGATAATCAATTCCGACGGTTCGGTCTTTCATCTTCATTTGAAGCCAGAGCAGTTGGCAGACACCGTCATTTTAGTTGGAGACCCTGCAAGAGTAGATATGGTTGCAAAACATTTTGACACACAAGAATGCGAAGTGCAAAATCGAGAGTTTCACACCATCACTGGAACGAAGAACGGGAAACGCATATCCTGCGTCTCCCATGGTATAGGAACTGGCAACATTGACATTGTCCTAACGGAATTGGATGCACTTAAAAACATTGATTTTCAAACGAGAACAATAAAAGAAAAATTCTTACAATTGACACTCGTTCGTTTGGGAACCTCGGGAGGGTTGCAGACATTCTGTCCTGTAGGTTCGTTTGTCGTTGCACGACGGTCTATCGGATTTGATGGTTTACTCAACTACTACGATGTTCCCGAAGGAGTATTTGATTTTGATTTTGAGCAAGCATTCAAGCGTCATGTTGGTTGGGGAAATCGTTTAGCTGCTCCCTACGTTGTGTCGGCAGACGATGAACTTGTACAGAAATTGGGAGCTGGATTCGTAATGGGAGTAACTATTTCTGCACCAGGTTTTTACGGTCCTCAGGGACGATATGTACGAATTCCATTAGCCTTTCCTAATTTGAACGAAAAAATCAAAACATTTGACTATAAAGGAGAAAAGATAACCAATTTCGAAATGGAAAGCTCTGCAGTTGCTGGACTTGCTAAACTGTTGGGACACAAGGCAATAACAATATGTAACATCATCGCAGGACGAGTAGACAAAACAATGAACACAGAATATAAAGGAGCGATGGAAGACCTTGTGAAAATCACATTAGAAAGGGTTTCAAAGCTATAAACAATTAGTTTCAATGGTTTTAACACAAGAAAATCTAAAGTTTAAAATATCCAAGCAATCTAAATTAATTGTAGCAGTTAGCGGTGGTGCAGATTCTATCGCACTGCTCCATCTTCTTTACACAGCTGGTTATCAATGTATTGCCGCACATTGCAATTTTCACTTAAGAGGAGAAGAATCCAATAGAGACGAACAGTTTGTCCGAGGTTTCTGCCAAAAGATTCATGTTCCACTAAGGAAAATAGATTTCAATACAGAAACGTTTGCTAAAATACGTTGTTTATCAACAGAAATGGCAGCACGAGAATTACGTTATCAATGGTTTGAACAGTTAAGAATTAGAGAAAATGCCGACTATATCGCAGTAGCCCACCATGCAGACGATGTCATTGAGACCTTTATGATCAACCTTTCCAGAGGCGCAGGATTACGCGGATTAGCAGGAATCAAGGAAGTCAATAGAAAAGTCTGGCGACCATTGTTAAAAGTCTCTCGAAGTGAGATTATAGATTATTTAAAAGAAAACACACTGCCACATGTAGAAGATTCAACAAATGAAAAATCTATCTATCAGCGAAATATATTCAGAAATGAAATAATACCATTCATTCAAACATATTTTCCTAACTGGAAAAAATCGGTACTTACGACCATTGACAATCTCAAAAGCGTTGAGGACTACACTGAATTTCACTTGGCAGAAGACATTGACAAAATACAATTAAAACAAGAAGAACTCTTTGAAATAGGAATAGCAGAACTACATAAATATAGTTCTGCACAACCCTTTCTGCTCCATAAAATACTTTCATCTTTTCATTTTTCAAATGCAAATATTTCTGATATTCAATCTCTTATCAAGAATAACATTTCAGGGAAAAAATTCAACTCAACAGACGCTAAACACACCCTTTTTGTTTCAACAGAAAAAATTACAATTCTTCCAACTAAAACAAATGAATCTAAAAGATATAAAATAACATCAATAGAAAAAATTAAGCATTTACCAATTCTATTGAATTTTCAAATAGCTGACAATCAAGGTATTCAAATAGAAAGGAACGCCAATATTTTCTATGCAGACCTTTCAAAAATAAAATTTCCACTAACATTGCGACATTGGGAAGAGGGGGATTATTTTATTCCATTTGGAATGAAAGGGAAAAAGAAGTTGAGCGACTTCTTCATAGACCAGAAAATCCGTGAAGTTGAGAAGAACAATGTTTGGATACTAACGATGAATCAAAATGAAGAAGAACAAATCTTATGGATTGTAGGCTATAGAACAGACGACAGATTCAGAATAGACAAAAATACAGATAAAGTGCTAATAATAAAAAAGGATGCGTCGTGATGGCACATCCTTTCCATTATTTATTAGAGCAAAAACTTAAAAATCAGATTTTTCTCCTATAACACTACTTCCTTTCTTTTTAGCCCACACACAAAACGCACCCAAAGAGAATAACGTAACTACCCCTGCGATTGCGTAAGAAACCGTATGAGAAAGTCCGAGACATTCAGGTGCAATAAAAATGTAGGTCGTACAAACCGCAGTCATAAACAATGCAGGAATTAACGAAATGATGAATAGTTTCTTCCTTAAAAAGAGGTAAACCGTGATAGCCCACAAAGTGAAGACAGACAACGCCTGATTACACCAAGCAAAATAACGCCAGATCATATTGAACCCATTTTCATCTCTTAAACTATAAACCAAAAGAAGCAAGGTTACAAAAAAGATAGGAAGACTGATCATCAATCTCTTGGATATGCTTTTTTGCTCAATATGAAGAAAATCAGCCATAATCAAGCGTGCAGAACGCAACGCAGTATCACCTGAAGTGATAGGCGCGAAAATCACACCCAAAATTGCTAAAACGCCACCAAACATACCCAACCAATCTTTTGTTATTTTATCAACGATTATAGCAGCATTTGTTTCTCCACTTCCGTTCTCTGCGAAATAATAAGATGCCGCAGCAGCCCAAATCAAAGCCACGATTCCCTCTGTAATCATCGCTCCATAGAATACAGGACGACCCATTTTTTCATTTTTCAAGCAACGAGCCATCAAAGGAGACTGCGTCGCATGGAAACCTGAAATTGCTCCACATGCTATACTCACGAACATCATAGGGAATATCGGCGTACTTTCATTTCCACCAGGATATCTGTTATACAAACCATCATACAATTCAGGGAATGTAGGGTGTTTAACATATAACATCACAAGAATTCCAACCGCCATAAACATCAATGCAAATGCAAACACTGGATATACCTTACCAATAATCTTATCTATCGGTAACATTGTAGCCAATACATAATATATGAAAATCACAACAATCCAAAACAATGCATCCAAATAAGATGGCGTTAATGACGCCAACAAATTCGCCGGACCAGAAACAAAAACAGCCCCTACAAGCACCATCAAAATCATTGTGAAAACAACCATTATCTTCTTAGTATTTTCACCCAAATAAGTTCCAATAATCTCGGTAAGGCTAGCTCCATCGCTACGCATAGATAGCATACCTGAAATATAATCATGCATTGCACCTGCAAAAATAGAACCGAAAACGATCCACAAAAAAGAGGCTGGACCAAATTTTGCCCCCATAATTGCTCCAAAAATCGGACCCAACCCCGCAATATTCAAGAATTGAATCATGAAAATCTTCCAAGTCGGCAACGGAAGGAAATCAACTCCATCTTGCTTACTAAATGCAGGAGTAACCCTATTAGGGTCCGGAGCAAAAATACGCTCTACAAATTTTCCATACAGGAAATAGCCTGCAATCAAGGCCAAAAGGCAAACTGTAAATGATATCATTACTTATAACTTTAAATCTCTTACAAAATTAATTCAAAACAATCAAAATGTAATGTACATTTAACAATATTATTACCTATTAACAAGAAAAGAGAGAAATCGAGATGATGCACGATTTCTCTCCTAATTAGAGTAAAAATTTCTTTATCTACAATTTTTTCAGTCCTTGCGAATACGACTTAATAGTTTTCCTCACTTACCTCAAAATAGGCTTTGGGATGACTACAAACAGGACAAACCTCAGGTGCTTTCGTACCTACAACAATGTGTCCACAATTGCGGCACTCCCACACTTTCACCTCCGACTTTTCAAAAACCTGAGAAGTTTCGATATTTTTGAGCAACGCTCTGTATCGTTCCTCATGACGCTTTTCAATAGCACCTACCAAACGGAATTTACGAGCTAATGCACTAAATCCCTCTGCCTCAGCAGTCTTGGCGAACTCCTCATACATATCAGTCCACTCATAGTTTTCACCATCGGCCGCAGCAGCCAAGTTGGCTGGCGTGTCTCCGAGACCATTCAACTCTTTAAACCACATCTTTGCATGCTCTTTCTCGTTGTCTGCCGTCTTTTGAAAGAGAGCTGAAATTTGCTCATAGCCTTCCTTCTTAGCCACGGATGCAAAATAGGTGTACTTGTTTCGTGCCTGCGACTCTCCCGCAAAAGCAGTCTCTAAATTTTTTTCTGTCTGCGTTCCCGCATACTTTGATGTTCCCATGTTTTTCTTCTTTTTGAAATTAGTTATAGCTTTTTTATCTCTGTTACAAAGGTAGATATGTTTATCTTATTTGTCAAATAGATTTTATCTATATTTGTATTGATAAAATAGATACAGCAAAGAAACAAATATAATATGACTTTACAACAGTTGGAATATATCCTTGCGGTAGACAAACATCGTCATTATATGCGAGCCGCCGAAGAGTGCCACATCTCACAATCCACACTAAGCTCAATGATTCTGAAATTAGAGACCGAACTAGGTGTGGAGATATTTGATAGGACCGTACATCCAACTCGACCAACAGACATAGGTCAAAAAATTATAGACCAGGCTAAAGTAGTTCTTTACAACGCCCGACAATTGGAGATGGTTCCTTCTAACGAGAAAATCCGCTCATACGGAACTATCAACATCGGAGTTATTCCTACGATTGCTTCATACATTGTTGCGAAATTGATTAAGCAGATCCAGTTAGAACATAATGACATTCAATTTCATATACATGAATTAACAACAGCAGAAATTCTCAACAAATTTAAATCTGCGGAGATAGACATGGCTGTGATGAGTACTCCTCTTGAAAAATCAGGCTTGCTTGAAATTCCGATTTACTATGAAAAATTTGTAATCTACACATCCCCAGGCGACCCCACCTACAACAAAGTCAAGGTTAATCCGCACGACCTCTCACTAACAAATCTATGGATGCTGAAAGAAGGACATTGCTTCCGTAACCAAGTCTTTAATTTCTGCAATCAAACAGAACAATACACAGCCATTTACGAAGCAGGCAACATATACACCCTCGTCCAAATTGTAGATAAAAATGGAGGATATACCCTTCTCCCTGAGCTTCACATAGAAATGTTAACAGACGCACAGAAAGCGAACATCCGACACCTCACCGACCCTGAGCCAGTCAGAGAAGTTTCTCTCGTTGTACGTAACGATTTTATTCAAGAACGCATTCTCAATGATGTTGTCTCCACCATCAAACATGTCATCCCAGATTCTATGATTGACGAGCGATTAAAAAAATTTGCCATCAAACTTTGATATAGCACTTAAACATCACCACTCTTTTCCACCAATTTTTTTCCATTGTGCATCTCGTACTTTATAGATTCTCTCAATAATGTCTATCACCTTCATTCCCTCCAAAACATTGGTAGAGATACATTCTGAAGGATTATTTAACTTCTCCACCACGTTCTGTATCACATAGTGGTGATTTTGCGCAGACCCTTTGTACGCTCCGTAATCATTTGGCGGATTGCTTGGAGACAACTCCGGCATCACATAATCTTTTATATTGCAATATACCACTTCATTCATATATTGGCCAGACACTTTCACAGTACCTTTCTCACCTATGATCGTAATGCTACTCTCTAAATTCGTATTCCATACTGACGTTGAATAAGACAGATTTCCGATACCACCATTAACAAAATCAAAAGAGACTACACCACTATCCTCAAAATCCGTCATTGTTTGGTGATTAAAATCTTGGAAAATGCCTTTGATATTAGTAATATCACCAAACAACCAATACATAATATCTATGAAATGAGAGAACTGAGTGAAGAGCGTTCCTCCATCCAATTTGCCATCTCCATGCCAATTACCTTTTTTATAATATCTATCGTCTCTATTCCAAAAACAATTCAATTGCACCAAATAAATGTGTCCTAAAAGATTCTCCGAAATCACTTGTTTCAACCATACTGAAGGAGGTGAATACCTATTCTGCATAACACAAAACACATGTCGAGATACCTCTAATGACTTGAATATCAAACATTCTGCATCTTTCTTCGTTAAAGCGATAGGTTTCTCTAAAACAACATGATGCTTACAGCCCAAAACTTTCATTGCATACTCCGCATGATAAAGATTGGGGACACAAATATTTACCACATCAATATCTAATCCTGATGACAACAATTCATCTATTGACCGAAAATATGGTACTTCTATCTCCGTGCAACCAGTCTCCTCTTTAGACAAGACATCACACACCGCTATCAACTCAGCATGCTCATTTCGGCGAATCATCTCAGCATGTCTCTTGCCAATATGTCCTTGACCGATCACAGCAAATTTTATTTTTTTCATCTTTTCTTCTTATTTTGATACTTTGATAACGATCATTCCTCTCTTTTCGTATCTCGCACCTGACACTTTGCAAACAGCGACACCTTTTTCATCAAAGTATAACCTTTCTCCATACTCACTCACCCACCCAATCTGCTTAGCTGGATTTCCAACCACCAATGCGTAGGGTAAAACATCTTTCGTCACTACCGCCCCTGCTCCTATCATTGAATACGCTCCTATCTCACATCCACAAATGATAGTCGCGTTAGCTCCTATCGTTGCTCCTCTTCGTACGACAGTCGACTTGAACTCGGACTTTTTGCTGATAAAGGCTCTTGGATTTATCACATTCGTAAAAACCATTGAAGGACCTAAGAAAACGTCATCCTCACATATAACACCTGTGTAAACAGATACATTATTTTGTATCTTGCAGTTGTTGCCTATAATGACATTCGGCGAAATTACCACGTTCTGCCCTATATTACAATTCTCCCCTATCTTGCTATTTTCCATGATATGTGAGAAACACCACACTTTTGTCCCTTTCCCTATGAGACAAAACTTTTCAACGACAACCGTTTCGTGCGCAAAATACTCCATCTTATAAATTACTCCACTTTCTTTTCCCTAAAAAATTCTTTAATATTTTCCACGATATAAGACAATTGTTCCTCATCCAACTCAGTATGCATAGGCAACGAAAGCACCTCTTTGCATAATTGTTCCGAATTAGGCAAACCTCCTTCTACTATCCTCGACCTTTGGTACGCTTTCTGCTGATGAATAGGTATCGGATAATAAATCATAGACGGTATCTCTTTACTTTTCAAATATTGTTGTAAAGCATCTCTCCGCCCATTTTTCACACGGATCGTAAATTGATGCCATGTATGATCCGACTTTTTATTTTTCTTCGGCAATATCACCTCCTCAACATCACTTAAATGCTCTAAATAATACTTTGCCGCCTTAGCACGTGCCGACAGATACTCTTCAAAATGACTTAGTTTCACACCTAATACAGCGGCTTGAATACTATCCAATCTTGAGTTGACGCCAACCAAGTCGTTATGGTATCTTACCATCATTCCATGATTCGCCAAACATCGTATCTTCTCAGCCAAATCATCATCATTCGCAAAGACAGCCCCACCATCTCCATAGCACCCTAAGTTTTTAGATGGGAAAAAAGATGTACATCCAATATTTCCTATTCCTCCAGACACGACATTCGTTCCATTTGAAAAATAATATTTTGCAGCGATTGATTGGCAAGCATCCTCAACAACATAAAGCTCATTAGACTTTGCTATTTGCATAATAGACTCCATATCAGCATTTTGACCGAACAAATGAACAGGAACAATAGCTTTTGTACGAGGCGATATCGCCTTCTTTAAAGAGTCTACCGACAAACAAAAAGTTTCCTTGTCAACATCTGCTAAAACCAATTTCAATCCAAGCAAGGAAACTACTTCAGCAGCAGCAATAAAAGTGAAATCTGGCACAACCACTTCATCTCCCGATTTTAGATTTAAAGACATCAACGACACCATCAACGCATCTGTACCATTTCCAACTGGTATGACATTACGAAAACCTAAGTAGTCTTGAAGTTTCTTTTGAAATTCAACGACCATGCCTCCCTTTACAAACGCTGCAGAATCAATCACCGATTGAATACCTGCATCTATCTCTGATTTTATGTTTTGATACTGACCCTTTAGGTCAACCATTTCTATCTTACGCATGTTTTGTAACAAATTGCGACATAAGAACAAATTTAACAAAATTTCAATGTTTAGAGATTGTTAAAAACACTTTTTTACAAAAAAAGAGAATGACGTAAAAGCCATTCTCCTTTTCTCTCTATTTATGAATTTTTAATACTCAAAATGTCCAAATTCGCTATCAATTACGACTTGCTTCTTATCTGATTTTTCAACAAAGCCGACAATCTGTGCAGGAATACCAAACGATTCTGATATCTTAATCACCTCATCGGCATACTCTTTAGGCAAGTAAACCTCAAAACGATGACCCATATTAAACACTTTATACATCTCAGCCCAATCTGTTCCCGACTGCTCTTGTATTGTCTTGAACAAAGGAGGTACAGGGAACATATTATTCTTTGTAACTTTCAGATTCTCAATAAAATGCAAAATCTTAGTCTGTGCACCTCCTGAGCAATGTATCATACCATGCACCTTTGGACGAAGTTCGTCTAAAATCTTCTTGACAACTGGTGCATACGTTCTAGTTGGCGAAAGCACCATCTTTCCCGCATTGATCGGACAATTCTCAACGGCATCCGTCAATTTCAATTTTCCAGAATAAACCAATTCGTCTGGTACAGCGGCATCATAACTTTCCGGATATTTCTTTGCCAAATATTTTGCAAACACATCATGACGAGCCGATGTCAAGCCATTGCTCCCCATTCCTCCGTTATATTCTTTCTCGTATGTTGCCTGACCGTATGAAGCCAAACCAACAATGACATCCCCATCTTGTATATTGGCGTTGTCAATGATATCCGAACGCTTCATACGACACGTCACCGTGCTATCCACAATAATGGTACGAACCAAATCCCCAACGTCAGCAGTCTCACCTCCCGTTGCATAAACGCCGACTCCCATACCTCGAAGTTCCGCCAACAGTTCATCTGTTCCATTAATAATCGCCGATATAACTTCTCCTGGAATCAACAACTTGTTCCTGCCTATTGTAGAAGAGACTAATATGTTGTCTGTAGCTCCAACGCAAAGCAAATCATCAATGTTCATTATCAGCGCATCTTGCGCAATTCCTTTCCAAACAGACAAATCTCCTGTCTCTTTCCAATAAAGATAGGCCAAAGAAGACTTCGTCCCTGCTCCATCTGCATGCATAATGTTGCAGTAATCAGGATCTCCACCTAAGATATCTGGGATAATTTTACAAAACGCTCTCGGATAAATTCCTTTGTCTATATTTTTTATCGCATTATGAACATCCTCCTTGCTGGCGGACACTCCACGAAGATTGTAACGTTGATCGCTCATATCTCTTTACTTTATTCTAAATTTCAGACTTACTTGCATTGACCACCAACAGCAAGTTTCTTAACTCTTCATTCTCGTAACTGTCTTCCAAATTTCGAAACACCTTTCTATCGGTGTACCCTAATCTAAAGACATATAACGTCTGATCTGTGATTCGATTCAACACATAAGCATCAGAGCTTTCACTCATCGACTCTGTGTCTATCACGACGTACCCATACTTACACTTCAAATCCTTAAGGAAGTCCTCAAATTCCTGCGAAGATAATAAATCTGACGACATAGACAATCCCAATTCAACTTGAAGATGATACATATTTTGTATTTCAGTCTGTTGTACTTCTATCTTATTTAACATATCGAAATTTTCACATTCACAATCCCTTTGTTTCCTAATGAAATCCACCAATATCACAGTTTTTCCCATTGCCGCAATTGACATTGCTAATTGGGTTGCTACGAACGTTTTTCCATCGCCCTTCATCTGACTGGCGACAACAAAGGACTGCGAGGTCTCCGTCAACAAACTTGTTCTCATTCTTCTGAAAGACTCGTTTAAACAAAAACTATTTTCTTCCGCCTCTGGAACAACAGAAAAGACAGGAAGAGCCGAGATTTCTTCAATCTCAAATTCCTTCATGGAAGAAACTGTTGCCTTCCTAATTCTTTTCACCAACAAAATCAAAAACGAGACGAATAAAGCTATCATCAAAGCTACTACCATCACCAAACTTTTCTTCGGTGTCACTGGCTTCAAAGAAGAAACACACTCCTCTACTACTTTTGCCTTGTTGACCGTCGCTGCCATCGCTAACGCATTTTCTTCTCTTTTTTGTAGCAAAAGAACAAATAATTGTTGCTGTATAGTACGTTGACGTTCAATCTCAACAAACATTCTCTCTTGAGTCGGAATATTGTAAATCAGGCCTTTAAATTTTTCATTCTGCTTATCCAAGTCTTGCTGTGTTATGAGCAATCCTTTCTCCACATTTTCCAACAACAGACGCACATTCGTGTACAAAGACTCCATTTGTGATTTTTTCAACATCACAACAGGGTTGTCTTCAGCTGTCGTCATCTTAAAACGATTCAACGACATCACTATCTCATTATACTGATCTATCAAAGTCACCAACCCTGCATCCGTCAATCCGACATTTGAAGGAATAACAGTTCCCTTTCGCGAATCATCGGACAAATAATCACGCAGATACCTTACAAGGTTCAACTGAGTTTCATTCTCGGCACGTTTACGCTCATACTCGGCATTTTGGGTAACGTAAACTTCCGCATTGGAACTCACATCCGTCAACCCCTCCCTCTTTTTGTACTTTTCCAAGTCCTTCTCTGTCGTACCTAACTCCTTTGACAGCATTTCAATACGCTGATTGATGAAGTCTTCCGTACTTTTCGACACCTCATTTTTTTCATTCAAAGCCGATTGGTTGTAGCAAGATATCAGTGTGTTCAAAAACAAAACACCTCTCTCTTTATTCGTCGTCTTTAAAGACAAAACCAATATAGAAGAGGTTTTACTGGAAGGTGAAACCACCAAAAAATCATCTTTATAGATAGAAGCTAAACTCGTGGCAGGATACACCATAATCTCATACTCTGAATACTTGAACAACTTCACAGAATCATTGCAAGACAACGTAATAACTCCATCTGGAGTAACAACATCTATCGGAAACTGCATACACAAAGTATCCAATATAATCTCGTTATTAGCATTCGCAAGAATACGAAATCCACCCTCTTCATCTACCTCAACATCAATTTGATAGGGAAACTCTTGATTTTTATAATTGAAAAGAGAATCTGTCAAGGTAATCGGAGAACAACCATATAGATCTACTCTTTTTAGAAATCGTTTTCCTACAATTTGCTTATTGATCTGCGTACGATTTATCACTTCTTTTAACAACGAAACAGAACGAATCACGTCAACCTCATTATCAATCGTTATATTCTGCAACGGATTTATGTCCTCAAAAACAGAAATCACAGAAGTGACATCTCCCCCTTTATGCTCATCTTTCACCATAATAGAAGAGGTAACACGATACTGAGGCATACTAACGCCTACGTACAATACTGCACCAATGACACAAACCGCAAAACATACGGCCAATATCTTCCAATTCTCAACGATATACAACCAATAGAGCTTCGTTTGAGCATAGCCATCGTAGGTGTC
Source organism: Clostridiales bacterium (assembly GCA_963626555.1). Classification (GTDB taxonomy): domain Bacteria; phylum Bacteroidota; class Bacteroidia; order Bacteroidales; family Paludibacteraceae; genus UBA1181. Next base: position 17,924 of record CAVFXQ010000023.1, on the reverse strand, counting down.
GCGGTTCAATTTTTTTTCTTTGGTAGGCAACATTTTGTCTTCTTCTCCTCTTATCTTGTCTTTCTTTTTTATACTACTATTTTCTTAAGATTGTGATTACCAAACTGGCAACCGATGCCGCCACAGAGACTCCCGTAAGAATCTGCCCCGTCATTGAACTATAATGGCTGCTCCGCTTCTTCGTCCGATTAGGTTCCACATAAACAACATCATTCTGTTGTAAGTAAAAATGAGGCGAATTTATAAGATTCGGGTCAGTCAAATCCAATGTGAAAATGTCTCTTACACCCAAGTCTGATTCTCGTATCAACTTTACATTATCACGCTTTCCATAAATAGTCAAATCTCCCGCCATCGCCAAAGCCTCCAACACATTTACTTTTTCATTCGTTACCGTGTAGGTACTAGGACGATTCACCTCACCCATAACAGAAATTTTGTAATTCACCATTCTCACGTTCACCACAGGATCCTCTTTTAAGTAAGGTTTTAACTTCTCCTTCAAAAGATTTTCCAATTCAGTTTTCGTCTTTCCAACGACACTCAATCTCCCTAAGACAGGGAAATCAATGGTTCCATCATTATCCACTAAATACCGTTGCAAAGCATTTTCCGATGCATTGTTGTGAGTTGTATAGTATCCCGCAGGAAACAGAAGGTTGAATGGTACCGAAACTTCCCCATCGAAAGTGTTCACCGTAATTGTCAACAAATCTTTCGGTTTTATTCTCGCATCATACAAACTAGCTTGTGCAGTATCAGAAATTCTCACTTCCGACCCCATCGTGCTTTGCAGGTAGGCAATTTTTTTTGTTGAACACGAAGAGAGTGAAAATACTCCCAAAATGATTAGAAGCATCTTCACCCACATTTTATTATTTGAAATTTTTTTTCTCTTTTTCTCAGTATACATATATAAATCCACTCTCAACGGATGATAAAGGAGCGACCCTCTTCAAGCAAGAACTCAAGAACTACTGATGCTCTGTACGAAGTAAATCAGTTACCACTTTCACTGGAGTGAAAGTTTCAATTGGCACCTCAACAAACACCGTATTCCAATCCGACATTGCTCCATTCCACAATCCTGGACGCTCCAAAGCTTTCAAGTCTCTTCCGTCTTTCGATTTCTGAGAGATGAAACCTGCATTGAAGTCCACAAAGTTAAGCAAATTATATTTAACTCCCTTATAATTCTTCAATGCGCACACTAAATCCACAGGATTGAAATGCGTAGAATTCTTCATAATTTCCACCTGGTTCTCATCACCCATATCAAACTGAGAACTCTCCAAAATCTGAGCAGAGACCGTTCCATTAGCATTATGGCACAGATAAGGTCCACCTCCAGGCTCTCCTTCATTCTTTACCATACCACAAACCCTTAGCGGACGGTTGTAAATTTTCTTCAAATAAGCAATTTTTTCTTCTGATGTCGTCAACTTATTATCAACGTTTTCAACACACAAGGTTTTCTCTGCGTATGAAATCATCTTCTCCAAATTGTCATCTGAAATTTTTTCGGAATCCAATAAAGCCTGATATTCAAAGACTTTTTGCTGCACTTTCACCAAAACGCCCGCCAGAAGCATCTTATTAGTGATAGTTGGTTGTTTTAAAGCGTCAGGAGATACATTATCAATATTCTTGATAAACACCACATCGGCATCTATTGCATTTAAATTTTCAATTAAAGCGCCATGACCACCTGGGCGGAAAAGGATTTCACCATTCACACGAAATGGATTATTGTCCATATCCACGGCAACCGTATCTGTCGACGGCTTCTGAACAGAGAAAGACACATTGTACTTTGCTCCAAACTGATAAGCGTAATTTTCCTCGCATGAAGAAAAAAGATTCTTGAACAAATCCATGTGTTCTGGCGAAACCGTAAAATGAAGATTTACCTCTCCTCTATTGTTTTTCGCGTAAAGAGCACCCTCTACCAAATGCTCCTCAAACGGAGTACGAGCTCGTTTCGGATATCTATGAAATAAAAGCAAACCCTTTGGTAAAGCCCCATAGTTCATCCCCTTCTTTTCAAGTAAATTTTCCACAATGGTAAGATACTTTTCGTCTTGCAAAAGATGAGGAATATCCCAACCTTCGTTTCGTTTGCAATGAAAATTCAACTCGTCATAAAAAGCGAACTTTTCCATATTTCCAAAGAAACTCTTTTCTGACTCCTTTTCAATCACATTCTTCCCTAAAGACAAAAAAGAAAACAAGCTTTTAAACATTCGGCTTGCCGCTCCAGAAGCAGGAACAAATTTCACTATTGTATGTCCCTTTGAAAGAAAATCCTGCCACTCAGACAAGTATGCACTCACGTCTTTTGCCCTGTCTATCTTCATAATACCATCAGAAACCACCGCAGGACGAACCACCTTCATAAAAGGGAACCCTACCCTAAAGCACTCCAACTGCTCCTCAAACACATCCTCCGTAATTCCTTTACGGTCTAAAGTCTTTTTATCCTCCGCCGTCAACATACAAACAGTGTATTTAATAGTAAAAAATCTTCATTTATTAATCTCAAAAAGCCAGTCAACGAAACAAATAAAAATTACCATTACGGCTTCCTCTTCTCGCTTTTTCCAAAGTTAAAGTGAAAAAAATTAAAATGAAAGAATTTGTTAAAAAAGATTTAACAACTACTATCTTTGTTACACCACTTTTTCGATTAGCACACCATTCATTTTTTCCAAAACAAAATGTACTTAGAGAAAATAAGTTTTTATCAATGTCTACTACATACTTCTATAACAACTACTCCTCCTACTTAAAAGGCATTTTCCCTTGCCGCATACAGAAAATCGCTATCAATGCAGGCTTCACATGTCCTAACAGAGATGGCACTATCGGAACGGGGGGGTGTACCTATTGCAATAACCAAACCTTCAATCCTGAATACTGCCAACCCAACAAATCCATTACCCAACAAATAAACGAAGGAATAGATTTTTTCCGAAAGAAGTACCCAGACCAACGCTATCTCGCCTATTTTCAAGCGTATACAAACACATACGGTGATTTGGAGTCTTTGAAAAGACGCTACGAAGAAGCGTTGCAACACCCTTTAGTCGCAGGAATCGTCATAGGCACCCGCCCCGATTGTGTCAACGCACCTCTATTAGACTATCTTGAAAGCCTCAACCACTCTAAATACGTTATGATTGAGTATGGAGTAGAGTCTACGTTAGACGAAACATTACTCTTAATCAACAGGGGTCATTCATTCTCCATAGCTCAAAAAGCGATCTACGAGACTGAAAAACGAGGAATTGCCACGGGTGTTCATTTAATTTTAGGATTACCGCAGGAAAACAAAGAAGACATTCTTTCTCACGCAGATAGAATTTCCCATCTGCCTATCACATGCCTCAAACTACACCAGCTACAGCTCATTAAAGGAACGAAGATGGCGATGCAATACGCACAACATCCCGAGTGGTTTCACCTATTCTCTGCCGATGAATACATTGAACTGCTGACCTACTTTGTAGAGCGGCTTAATCCACAAATTGTAATTGAACGATTTATCTCGCAATCGCCTCAAAACCTCCTTGCAGTTGAAGGATGGGGGCTGAAAAACTTTGAATTTGTTGCCAAATTAGAGAAAAGGATGAAGGAGAAAGGCACAATTCAAGGCAAACACTATAGACAATAAAGCAAACACGCTTACATTTTGTCTTAAAAACAATATTTTTTAGTTCAAAAAGAAAGCAAAGCAACGTAATTAAAACATACTTTTACAATTTTAGCCTCAAAAACCTCTCATTTTCATTTTTTTATTTGTACTTATCACTTTTTTCGCTAACTTTGCAAATCGGAAATGAAAATGATAAGACGTACATTTTCATTAAGACCTAAGAATGAATAAAAAACAAGAGAAATGAATCAAGTATCCGATCGTTTAGCGGCGTTGTCTCCATCAGAGACGTTGGCAATGTCACAAAAGAGTCAAGAGTTGAAAGCGCAAGGCGTTGATGTAATCAATTTGAGCGTTGGTGAGCCAGATTTCACCACACCAGATCACATTAAAGCAGCAGCCAAGAAGGCTATTGACGACAATTTTTCTTTCTACTCTCCGGTGCCAGGCTACATGCCATTGCGCCAGGCTATTTGTGCAAAGTTGAAGAAGGAAAACGGTTTGGATTTCACTCCAGCACAGATTGTCTGCTCCAATGGTGCTAAACAGTCTGTCTGCAATACAATACTCTGCCTCGTGAACAAAGGAGACGAAGTGATTGTCCCTGCACCCTACTGGGTTAGTTACGTTGAGATGGTGAAATTGGCAGAGGGAACAAACGTAATCGTTAGTGCGGGAATCGACCAACAGTTCAAGATTACCCCTGCACAGTTAGAGGCAGCCATCACACCTAAAACAAAAATGTTAATACTCTGCTCTCCTTCAAACCCAACAGGAAGCGTATATAGCAAGGAAGAGCTGAAAGGGTTGGCTGATGTTTTGGCAAAACACCCGAACGTCATCATTTTGGCAGATGAAATTTACGAGCACATCAACTATATCGGAAAGCACGAGAGCATTGCTCAATTTGAGAATATTCGCGACCGTGTCGTTATCGTAAACGGAGTTTCTAAAGGCTACGCCATGACTGGTTGGCGTTTAGGTTGGATTGCTGCTCCTGAATGGATTGCTAAAGCCGCCAACAAATTGCAAGGTCAATATACTTCTGGACCATCGTCAATCACACAAAAGGCAGCAGAGGCAGCCTACCTTGGCGACCAAACCTGCGTTGAAACAATGAGACAAGCATTCGAACGTCGTCGCGACCTCGTTGTGAAATTAGCAAAAGAGATTGACGGATTTAAAGTGAATGTTCCAGACGGAGCATTCTACGTTTTCCCTGAATGTGACTACTACTTCGGAAAGAAAACTCCTAAAGGTGAGACTATCAATGGAGCAGCTGACTTGGCAATGTATCTTTTGACCGAAGGCCACGTTGCTTGCGTAGGAGGAAAAGCATTTGGCGCACCAAACTGCATACGTATGTCATACGCAACGTCAGACGAAAACATCATTGAGGCATTCAAAAGAATCAAAAATGCTTTGGCGGTATTGAAGTAAAGAATAAGGTCAACCGCTACACCGCAAGTTTACCCTATTTTTACAATAAGCAAGAGGAATTTGAACAGATACGTTCAAGTTCCTCTTTTTTTATGGCTGAAAATTCATAAAATCGGAGGAAGAGTACTAACTATCAAAAAGCACCACCAAACATAAAAACATTATCATTTTATTATATTTTGATAAATTTTACTTACATTTTGCTATTATATATAAAAATTTAGATATACATTTGCACTAACGATAACAATAAACAGTTACAAACATGAAACATTTGTTTACAACATTTTTTGGAAGATTAGTGAGTAGAGTTTCAGTTGCGATGGTGGCTTTGTTTCTGATGAATCAAGGAGTTGTCGCACAGAGTGATTCAATTGCACGAGGAGAGAAGGCATTTGACTTTGACTTCCTCTACACTGGAGATTTCGTTGCCAATATGGCAGGTGGTTATGATCAAGGCGTAGCGTATGTTGGCGCAGGAACATTAGGATTCTCATTCGACCCTGAGAAAGCCAATTGGTACAAGGGTGGATTATTACGAGTGACAGGGAAAGCCACACATGGGAAATCTCCGTCAGAGACATTGTTTGGAGACAAATTCTTCGTGGATAACGCAGATGCTGGAAACCATGTTTATTTATATGAGATGTGGTACAGACAAAATTTCAATGATAAATTTGATTTCACCATCGGATTGCAAGATATCAATACAAATTTTGCGACCCACGGTGAGGCCGTAGAATTTATCAACACTGCTATTGTGATGTCTACCATCTATTCTAATGTTGGCACACCAACTTTTCCAATGACTGGTTTAGGATTGGAACTCGGCTTTAACATCAACGATAATTGGAGAGTACAAGCTTGCATCTACGATGGTAGCGTTGGTTTCATAGGAAAGGAACATAACTTGCCAAGAGATTGGAAACTCAACAAGCAAGACGGCTACCTAATCGCAGCAGAAGGCATCTACAGCAGTGAGACAGCAGGAGATTACAGATTAGGAATTGACTATCACACAGGGGCAGACGATGCGGGAACAGGAGCGCAACGCTTCGGAATCTATGCAAACGGGGAAAAGCAAGTTGGCATTGCGAAAGTATTTGCCGTTGCGGCGTTCGCACCAAGATGGAAAGACAGTTACCACGAAGCGAAGAAGAATGATATTTACACAATGATTAACGTCGGTGTTACTTTTCATAGTATATTTGCAAAGCGATATGAGGATATGTTAGGATTCTCATGTGTTGCAAACTTGCTGAACAAGTACACGACAGGTCAGAAACATGAAACGATTTTCGAGTTGACTTATAAATATAGAGCCTTGAGAATGTTGTATGTTCAACCAGACTTACAATTGGTGCTTAAGCCAGCACTCCACCCTATCAACAAAGATGGAGAGGAAAACAAAGCCGCTTTCGGATTGTTCGTTCGGTGCGGCATTGAATTATAAACAAGTTGAGAAGTAAAGTACATTTTATAGCGAAAACACCCTATACGGAGCAAAACACTTCGTATAGGGTATTTTCGCTTTTTAGAGCATTATGGAAGAAAACAAAAACAAGACTTTGGCCGACATTCCAGAGAAGCAGGAATGCGTGATTGTAAAAGTAAACGGACACGGTGGCTTTCGACACCGCGTGATGGAGATGGGTTTTGTAAAAGGGAAACGTGTTACCGTTTTGAAAAACGCTCCTTTGGAAGATCCTATCGAGTATAAAATAATGCAGAGTCATGTCTCACTCCGACGCTGTGAGGCGAGCCATATTGAGGTGGTTGAAACAGGCACACCGATTGATGGATACGAAGATTTCAACGGAACATTTTCGGAAGAGGTTCAACAAAAAATCACCCAACGTACAAAAACCATCACTGTCGCCTTAGTGGGCAATCCGAACTGTGGAAAGACCTCGTTCTTCAACCATGCTACAGGACTACGCGAACATGTCGGCAACTATAGCGGAGTAACCGTTTCTTCCAAAGTGGGAACATTTTATCGCAAAGGATATACCATCAATTTAGTTGATTTGCCAGGCACCTATTCCATCACCGAGTACTCGCCAGAAGAGCTTTATGTACGCGAATACATTTCAGAACAGCACCCCGACGTAATCCTCAATATCGTTGATTCATCCAATTTAGAGAGAAATTTATTTCTCACCACGCAGCTCATCGATATGAATATGCGTATGGTGATGGCTCTCAACATGTACGATGAATTACAAGAATCTGGTAGCAAGTTAGATGCAACGCAGTTGGAGAATATGTTAGGATTTCCTTGCGCACCCACCAATTCGCGTACTGGTAAAGGAATAGACCATGTACTTGACCATATCATATCCGTCTACGAAGAGCAAGACAAAGTATCCAAACACATCCACATTAATTATGGGAAAGAATTAGAGGAAGCGATTGCCAAAATCAAACCCTTATTGACAGAACATAAAGATGTGGCTGTTGATTTTCCTTACAGATATGTCATACTTAAATTGTTAGAAAACGACTCTGTTACCTATAGGCAGTTAGAGAAGACGATTGGCGACATTTCACAAATCAGAGAGATGGTTGAGAACTGCCGAATAGAGATTGAAAAAGAGTATCACGAAGATGCAGTCAGCGTCATCACAAATGCAAAATATGGATTTGTCAGAGGCGCATTGAAAGAGACCTTAAAAGAGGAGAAAAGAGAGAATGAACAACTTGCGTATGCAGTCGACGTAGTGCTTACCAACAAATGGTTGGGATTTCCTGTGCTTATCCTTTTCCTACTTATTATGTTTGAGGCAACATTTTCCTTAGGAGCCTATCCACAAGAATGGATTGAAAACGGTGTCTCTTGGTTAGGAGATTTGTGTCGGGATTTTTTGGGAGAAGGCATTTTGTCCGATCTGATTGTTGACGGAATTATTGCAGGCGTTGGAGGAGTCATCGTATTTCTACCACAAATCCTAATTTTGTTCTTCTTTATTTCAATGTTAGAAGACACTGGATATATGGCAAGAGCAGCTTTCATTATGGACAAATTAATGCATAGAATTGGCTTGCACGGGAAATCCTTCATTCCTTTGCTGACTGGTTTTGGATGTGGAGTGCCTGCCATTATGGCGACACGAACATTAGAAAATCCAAAAGATCGAATCATCACGATGCTGGCTATTCCATTCATGTCTTGTTCAGCAAGGCTCCCCGTATATTTACTCTTCGTATCAGCGTTTTTTGAAAAGAATCAGGCGTTAATATTGTTAGCGATATACCTCATCGGAATCATAGTAGCAATTCTGACTGCATTAATTTTGAAAAAAACAAAATTCAAAAACGACTCCAGTCCTTTTGTGATGGAATTGCCTCCATACCGTATTCCGACAGCACGGAACATTCTCATTCACATGTGGGAGAAGTCAGTGCAATATCTCAGGAAAATGGGAACGGTTATTTTAGTGGCCTCCATCATCATTTGGGCATTATGCTACTTTCCTAAGTCAAACGAGATAACACAAGCCATTGATCATCGTATAGAACAAGTGGAGCATAATATATCGCTATCTAATGACGATAAAGAAAATCAGATAGCGCAGTTGGGAGTAGAAAGAGCCTATGCACAGAGTTCGAACTCATACATTGGACAAATAGGGAAAGCCATCCACCCTATCTTCAAACCATTAGGATTTGATTGGCAGATGGGTGTCAGTTTGCTTTCAGGCGCAGCCGCCAAAGAAATTGTAGTATCCTCATTAGGAGTTCTTTACAATGCCGATGTTAATGCAGACGAAGAATCGGAAAAGCTAAGCAACACATTAAAAACCAAAGCACACGACCCAGTCGCACCGATTACGCCATTGGTTGCCTTTGCTTTTATGATTTTCGTGTTGCTCTATTATCCATGCATAGCCACGATCACAGCCATAGCCAAAGAGTCAAGTTGGAAATGGGCTCTATTTGAAGTAGGCTATACAACCTGCGTTGCATGGATTGTCTCCTTTTTAGTTTACCAAGTAGGAAATCTGATTCTTTAAATATTTTTCCTATATTTGAAAGTCATTCTAAAGTTCAGTGCATTATGAATGAAAATTTACAGACCGTAATTGTATTTCTCGTCATTATAGCCGCCGTTGCATGGAGTATCAAACGGATTTTCTCTACAAAAAAAAAATCCTGTTGTGGCAATGTTATTAGCGGAAATAAGAATACAATTAACAAGAAGTGCGATTTGTGCGAGGTCGGTAAAGAATGTGAGATGAAGATGGACGAAACAAAGAAGACAAACCACGACACACAAAATTAAAGTTACAAAAGCCATAGATAAACTGTTATGTTTACAGAAAATCAGAAATTAGAAGAGTTGTTAGAGACGAATCCACAGTTGATTCTCATGTTACCAAGGTTTAACATGGATTTAGGCTTTGGCGAAAAGAAAGTCAGCGAGGTATGCAAGCAGCACAAGATTCCGTGTTCAATGTTTCTAACGCTCTGCAATGTTTATACATACGACCATTACATGCCGACTAAAGAAGATTTGGACAGTATGGATGGAGAAATATTGGTAAACTATCTACGGTCATCGCACGACTACTATCTAAACCATAGGCTGAACCATATTGGAAACCATGTCGAAAAGATAGCCGACGCGGCAGGAGGTAAAATAGGACCTGCTCTTATGAAATTCTTCAACGATTACAAAGACGAAGTCGGAAAACATTTCTCAAATGAAGAGAACACTATTTTTCCACAAATTTACAATCCTGAAGAAACGAAAAAGGAGGACATAAAAGAGTATTCGGAGACTCATACGGCAATATTCGACAAGCTCTGCGATATGACGAATATCATTGTAAAATATCTGCCACCATCATTGATGACGAACGAACGCATTGGCGTATGGTTCGACTTAACACAGTTGACACGCGATTTAGACAAGCATACTAAGATCGAGGAAAAGATCCTCGTTCCATACGTAAGAAAAATAAGGGGAGGCAATTGAAATGTCCCAGAAAAACATAGTAATATTCGAGAGATCTCAAATTTTGGGAGAGGGGCTTCGTTCTATTATAGAGGAGGATACAGATTTCCTGATTACTAACAATTTTCACACATCAGAAGAATCATTTGATTTTTCTGTAGAAGACACAGATCTTGTGATTGTTGACCCCCGCTTCTTTAGTGAGTTTACATTAGCGAAAAATGTTCATGAATGGCGCGACTTGAAAAACACATTACCAGTTATGGCATGTTATTCATGCTATGTCAACTCACAGTTTGAGAATCTTTTTGACTCTTCCATCGGATTAGATGACGACCCGAACGAAATCATAAAAAAGATACACAATCTAACAGACACTGACGACGAACGCATGTCTGGCGAGAATGGAGAACTGACACACAGAGAAAAAAACATTCTCATATTAGTGGTAAAAGGCTTTACCAATAAAGAAATTGGAGACCGCCTCAACATATCACCTCATACAGTAATATCGCACAGAAAGAACATTGTCAAGAAGACCAACATTCGTTCTCTCTCTGGATTAACTATGTATGCCCTTTTAAACAATCTGATTACACAAAAAGATATCAGGTGATCCTTTTTTCACTCTAATATTAGGTCAAACAGAGTTTTTTCCTAATAAATGTCCATTTACAAAATGTTGTCTAAAATCGCCTTTAATGCGCCTGGTTTATTTTCTTCAACCCTGAAACTCTGTTTTACACCTGCATTATCGCCAGCCTCAACATCACGGGAACTATCTCCAATCATATAGGATTGAGAAAGGTCAATGTTGAAATCTTCCGCTGCACGTAAAAGAAGACCTGGCTTGGGCTTTCGACAACTGCACTGACACTTATATTCCGGTCGCTCTCCCTCAAACCCTCTGTCCGTGTGATGAGGACAGACATAAATGGCATCCAAGAAAGCACCCGACTTGCCTAAATCCGTCTCCATTTTATCGTGAATATTTTGAAGTTCCTCAAAAGAACATTCACCACGAGCAATGACAGGTTGGTTGGTTACAACAATCGCCAGATAGCCACTTTTGTTAATCTTCTTTACCGCTTCGTCGACACCCTCAATCAGCTCAAATTGCTCTGCAGACTTTAGAAATCCCAAAGTTTTATTTAGTGTTCCATCTCGATCCAAGAAAATAGCCTTTTGCTTGTTTTTCAGATTACGAGCGTACACTTTTCCACACTCAATATCCTTCTCAACCTCATAGTAACGCTCTGGCGTTCCCATATCCTTGATATATTCTGGAGTATCGTATGCATAGATTTTGCCAGTTTTGATGTTGGGTTTCAAGACATCACGATCCAAGTCGATTTTATCGGGAGTTTCAGGATGGCGAGGCACAAAATCCCTCATTGTCTCCCTCAATAGTTCTGGTGAAATCAGTTCAATACCTGCGTTCACACGATTCCTATAAAACTCACGACTATCTTCTTTAGCCATCCACTGAACCACTCTATGCGTGTCCTCCGGCATACCACCCAACATATTTGGTTTCTCTATTTCCGTAACCAAAAGCGAACTATCGTATGGATGACCATTAGGGTGAGCCACCAAACTCGCTAAAGCATTATGTTGCTTGTGAAAAGAAATAAATCGGTTAAAATCCACATCAAAAATCACATCGCCACAAAGAAGAAGGAAATCTTCCGTCAGCTGGGGAATCTTGAACAAAGCACCCGCCGTACCCAACGGGTGTTCTTCCTCAAAATACTCTATTCTAACACCGAACTCGCCCCCATCTCCAAAATATTCTTTTATCTTGTCGCCAAGATAGCCTATCACAATGATAATGTCAGTCAAGCCACAAGCCTTGAGATTTTCAATTTGATATTCAAGAATAGGCTTTCCACATATAGTAATCATCGGTTTGGGAATATCACTCCTTACGGATGCGATACGCGTTCCTTTGCCTCCCGCCATTATCACCACTTTCATAAGCGTTCTATCTTTGATACAAACTTCACATCCTAACTCTATTCGTGTAACTTCACCATACCACGAATCATGTGGCGAATTGAACTGATTAACGTCTGACTCTCCTGTACAATATTAAGATAAACCGTCATAGATTCAATATTCACCATACTTTTTTGTATATCATCAATCAATTGTTTACGATATGCAGAAAGCGTGTTTTGTAATTCTTTACATTCAAGACGAACTGCATCAGCCCGACTGAAGTCATTGTCTTCTAACATCTTCTGAGTGTGATTGAGATATTCAATAAGTTGGTCTCTAAAAGGCATAAAGCGAGTTACGTAATCACCTTGAATAGGTGTAAAGTTATTGCCTACATGTTCGATGCAAGGGTCGTCAATACGTTTTAAGCAATAAAGCATCTGTTCAATAGAGTTATTGGCAAGGAAATACCACGTGTTATGTTCAATCGCCATAATGGTCTCCACATGGCGCAGACCAATGATTTCCAACCTACGTTGACGTTTCAAGGACTTGCGTTGTTCATCAATTTGATAGCGACATTTCTTCAGTTTTTTGTATTCCTCTTGAAAGAAAGCCGTGGTTATATCAGCATAACATTGCGATACGAAAGCCAATTGTCTACTATTGTAGACCCCGACATGCTGACAAAGCATTGTCCAGTTTGCTTCCTTGTCTTTTGAACGAATAAGCGTCTTGAAAAGAACATCCTCCTCTTCTTCTTTTTTCTTTTTCCCAAATCTTATGTTATTGTGTATTAAAATGAAAACAGATACAACTAACACGATAAACATAGCAGGGAAACCGCCAAAGAAAATAATGAGAGCAAATATTGAACAACCAATGAAAGCTGCTCCCGCAGTTACAAACCATCCACCGATGACCGAAACAACACCTGTGATTCTGAACACGGCACTTTCTCTACTCCATGCTCTATCTGCCAAACTACTACCCATTGCAACCATAAATGTAACGTATGTGGTAGATAACGGCAATTTGAGAGACGTACCCATTGCAACCAATAAGCTTGACAAAACAAGGTTGATTGCTGCACGTACAAGATCAAACGCTGCTCCCTGCTCCAGTTCCGCATCATTAGAGTTGAAACGGTTGTTAATCCAATTCAAAACAGGCTTTGGAAGAAGATTAACAAAAAAGGAATTCATCTTCGATACATTACGGACAATACCTCGAGCAATAGCAGAACTACCAAACAATTCATCTCCTTCTTCCTGACTACTCAATCCGACACTCGTTTTAACGACATGCTGAGCCTTTTTAGACGTTAACAAAGCAATCACCATCACAACCCCAGAAATAATCAGATATAATGGCGGCGTATGCACACTCTCCGTGAGCGAAACCATCATAAAAGAATAAGGGTCTGTTGCACCCGACGATTTATAGTCTATAAAGGACTCTAAACCAGTGAGAGGGACACCAACAAAATTCACCAAGTCGTTGCCCGCAAATGCCATCGCCAATGAGAAAGTACCTACCATCACGATGACCTTCAGCACGTTCACCTTCAAACACGAGAGAATCCACATCAAGACGATGGAGCATAATAAAAATGTTCCAATCATCGACCATGTGTTTTCTTGAATGAAAGAGTGCATCTCTGGAGACATTAATGAAGAGCCTTTTAGACCGCTTACTAATAAAAACCAACAGATGCACGTCAACGAACAACCACAAAAGAGAACCATTTTCAGCTTACCTTTTTTGTGGTAGGAGAAAGTGAAAAACAGTCGGGAAAGCCATTGAACAACCACTCCGAAGACAAATGCTATCGCTACGCTGACGAAGATTGCCACAATCACGGAGAGAGCTTTCTCTGAGTTTAGCAAATCACCCAACCCCAAAGGAACACCCTCTGCATTCGTAACTCCTTTAATGATTTTAACAAGAGAAATCGCAAACGCACCACCCAACAATTCAAAAACCATGCTAACGGTTGTTGATGTTGGCATACCAAGGGAGTTGAACAAATCTAACAACAAAATGTCTGTTACCATCACGGCCAAAAAGATGACCATCACCTCATAGAACGAAAAGTTCATCGGGTTGAAGATGCCATGACGAGCTACATCAATCATTCCGTTACTAAGAGAGGCACCGACAAAGATACCAATAGCTGCAACGCCAACCACTAACTTGAAAGGTCCTGCTTTCGAACCGATACCTGCGGTCAAAAAGTTAACCGCATCATTGCTCACGCCCACTACCATGTCGAACAACGCCAACAATAGTAAGAATGCTACAACGATGATAAAAACTGTCTCCATCTGATTTTTTATTTCTGCCTTAGGCTAAACAAAACCTAATCAATCTATCCATAAGACAGAAGATTTATAAATGATAAAATTGTTTACTTACCAACCTACTTTACATCGCAAATATATAACATTTTCAAAGACAATGAAGTTGTTTTTTCAATTAATTAAAAGCATAATACTACGAGTAAACGAATTAGAATTTTTCAGATTTATTTCATAGGGAAAAACTATTTTTCTATAGAATCTTCAGCGACCTTCACTAATCCCGTAGGGACTCCACTTCCTACCATAAAAACAAGTTGCCTAGCACGTGTGATAGCGACGTAGAGAAGGGAACATTTAGAGGATAAATATTCTTTTTGCTCAAATACAGACTTTCCCTCACAATTTTGTGTCATTTCTGAAGGAAAATTTCTTTCATTCACGCCCATTAAAATGATTACTCTATATTCAAGACCTTTCAAAGAGTGTAGTGTACAGATACTCACTCCTTCTTTATTTCCCTGACGTTGTTCTCCCTTTATCAGCCTATAATCAACTCCTTCATTATGAAGTTGCGTCTGCAAATCTTTTAAAATATTTTTTGTAGGAACAGCCACACAAATTTCGGAAGTTTTGATGTCTGAGCCACCACACTCTTTCAACCACTCAATTACCTGACGAACTTCCGCATTTGAATCTTCCACTAATTTGTACTGAGGGATAACTCCTTGACGAATGAGTGACACATAGCCTTCCATTGTCTCTTTTCCTCCGTTCATGTCGTCAAAATCCTTACCTTTCACCACTCCAACAGCCACTCGTTTGATCTGCTCTGTCGTTCGATAATTGACTTTGAGTTTAACGCTCCGAACTCCCCGCACATTGATGCCTGCAACCCTGAAATTGGTGCTTCTACCCGTATAAATACGCTGTATAGGATCTCCCGTCAAAAAAAGATCATTCTTACCTTTTGCCACTAAAGAACGTAAGAACCTTAATTCTGGATTAGAAAAATCTTGAAATTCGTCGGCAATTACATTCGTATATGGATGGATATTGTTCTCATTCAGATAATCAGTTGTCTCATTAAACAGCTCAAAACGATCTATTAATTGTTTTTCTTGTTTAAGTGCAATATACTTCTCAACCAAACGCCAAACCTCTAAACGTTGCTTGCGAGTAAGAGCCTTATATCGACCTTTTCGACTTTGCAACAAATATTTTTTTTCTTCCCTATTATTATGATAAAGAATGACATTAACATACTCGTCGTGCAAAAAACGCTCGTCAAATTCCGTTTTTTCATTCTCCAACACCTCATTCCATAATTTGAGAGGTTCATCTGTGCCAAAATAATCCATGACCTTAAACCCCGTCTTCACACCATATTTTGCAGCAACAGCAACCAATACTTTGTCTATATTATTCAATGTATAACGTTGAGCAAGAACATCTAACTTTTCTATTAACGGAACGAGGTTTTCCTTTAACGTTGTCGTATAGGTGGTGAACAAAACATTAGACTCTGGCTTAGCACACAAAAATTTCAAACGATGGATAGCCGCAATAGTTTTTCCTGTACCTGCGCCCCCACTCACTTTTACGCTTCCTTTATATTCCGTTTCAACCAATTGACGTTGAGAAGGATGAAGGAAAATCTGCCACTTCTCAAAACCTTGATCTATAATGCGTTGCAAATCCTCATCATCCGTAATTTCCACAAAATGACGGCGATTGTTATTACTAAGATACTTATCGCCTCCTGCCTTCACCTTACCCTCTTCAATTTTACAGATAATAGAGTCAATGTCTACTCCATCCATAGCATTGAAAAGATTTTCAAAAGCATCATCTGGAAGATATTCTCCCAATTTTTCAAGGTCATCTATAGAGACCATTCTCATCACTTCAGATATAAAATCCTGAGGAACACCTATTTGAAGCAACTTTTCCTCTGGAACGCCAGCAAAGAAAGCTTTTCTCTTTGGGTCAGAAGGCACGATAACCGTCTCCGTACTTTCCTTCATCTTAACAATCTGATAAGATTGTGTATTATCGTTCCAAATGAATTTTTTTCGCGCGCCCCAAGTATACGCTTCCTCGTGGGTACCGACAAAAAGTATGGTATACATATCTTCACCAACCCCCACGATAGCACGATAGTTGTCATCCACACGAGCTGTACGAAGCATCCTATCGCCAAACTGGGCTATCTGCTCTAAGTGAACTCCTACGGCCGAAGCACCGCCACTTCTAAGTTTTTCAATCAACGCCATTACCTTGTTCTTCGCTTTTTTAGGAAGATTCACAATGGCATCAAAACCAATATCCGAAATATTTATTCGTGTCATTTTAATTTTTTAGGATAATTTATTCAAGACTTTACCAACTCTACGCAAAGTTCAATCATCAAAACTCATCCACCTCCATCCGAACTCCTATCGCTGCAAATTTCTCCTTAAATTCCAACATTTTCAACTTCTCTTCTTCCGATGATGGAATAACGTCTATTCGTTCCACATCTTTTGTGATGTCGATTTCTCCATGGTATTGCAACTCAAAAAATTCAAATACAGAAGGGACATCATCTGCCAAATCATCTATTGCAGGAAAATTGTCGATAGTCAGTTTCTTTTTCACCACCCAATTAGCGAAAACCCCATAGAACACCAATGGGTCGGGCATCTGCATATTAGGTTTTCCGTCATGGGGCAACCCACAGATACAGGTTGCTTTCACGTCATCCACTTTAGTTGGTATCAATGTTTGGTATCGTCCAAAATTTACAGAATCGCCCACACAGAGCGTTGTACGATGCATCATTCGTTCCTTCTTCAACTGAATAGATACGTCTCCATACTGCATCCACATACCTGCGTTCACCACCACATCGCGTACAGCATTAGGTTGCGACAAAAAACCATACTTTGGAAACTCCGAAGGAAGTAAATTCTTCACATTACAACCGAAGAGTTGTTCCGTTACCTCCGCTCGTGTCTCCTTACCACCAAGTGTTGCCCCCTTTCCCGTTTCCATCATATTTTTTAAGCGTTTTGACTGTAGTATGGCATCTAAATCATCAATTTTCACACGAATATAAAAAGCTCCATACGAGATTATCTGTTTCAGAAATTCCTCAACAATAGGTCGCACAATATGGTAATAAGGTAGCCTTTTCAACTGTGCTTGATAGGACGCCTGATAAGCAGTTAAAGACTGCAATGATTTGGGTGTTAACATAGACAATAAAGTTTACGATAGCGCAAATAACTTTCCAACGTAGAGATAAGAAGACTTTTACCGAACTGTCGTGGGCGACTAAAAAAATATGCTGACTGGGCACTTCTTATCACCTTTTTTTCGTATTTACAAATATACAAAAAAATGTCGCCCTCATAACTGCTCACAGATATGTTTGTAACAAATTCATTAGACAGACTGAGGCTCGTGCTTTCACCAACACAGAGGTTACCTCTGGCGCAGCGAACGTCTCGGGAATCAGCATGAAGCATTGATTACACCTACCTTCCAACTTTTTTCTTTTTATATCAAAAAATTTATTATTTTAAGGTTCAAACCCTGCTGGGCCCCCACAAAATTCCACCTTAACCTTAAACACATTATTTATTAT
>CAVFXQ010000022.1:0-44956 GCA_963626555.1 Clostridiales bacterium | reverse complement strand
AGATTGTCAGAAGCAGAGCTGCAATCTGTTGATTTACACGCCCTAAACATTACGGAGGGCTAGCATCCGCTTTAATATGCTAAGGGTGTACCTTGAAAGTACTCCCTTAGCACATGCATCACTTCAACCACAGGGCAAGTGCAAGAAGACCGATTACCGAATAGATGGAGCCAACGAGAATCTTCATCCAGAAGTCGGACAACCATATGTCTTCGCCTTGTTGTATGATGTGTTTCGTATTCTTCCAACATCTTCAGCATCTTGGTTCGGTGCGTAGCAAGCACTTCTTTCTCTTCCTCAAGATTCCGAGTTCCCTATATTCAGGCTGTTACGCGAATATGGGCTTGCTTTTTAAAAATTCCATCCGCAACACCTATTTACTGGGCTCGCGGACGGCTTTTCTCGCTGTTCGGATATTTAGCGGACAGCAATAAATCTCAATGAATCTTTGAGGTTACATCACACATTGTTATTTTTGCAAAAACACATATTATATTCATACTATCATACTATACTATGGAGCAAAAACTCTCCCTCAAAGAAAAAATAGCCTATGCGTTGGGCGATGCCTCTGCCAATATTGCGTGGCGTGGAGTTTCCACCTTTCTCATCATCTTCTACACGGACGTGTTCGGATTGACACCTGCCACCGTGGGTACGCTGATGCTCGTGGCGAGAACGAGCGATGGTGTTTCGGATGTGCTTATGGGGGTCGTAGGCGACCGTACACAATCAAAATACGGCAAGTTTCGTCCGTGGATTCTATGGTCTGCACTTCCCTTAGGCATCATTCTTTCGTTGTTGTTCACATGTCCTGAAAGTTGGTCTATTCCTTGGAAGATTGCCTACGCCTATACCACGTACATACTCTTCACACTTATCTACACTGCCAACAATATCCCCTACGGAGCATTAATGGCAGTGATGACTGGAGACGACAAAGAGAGAACTAGCATAGGATCTTTTCGTATGGTAGGAGCTTTTGCCGGAGGTATGCTCGTGCAAGGCACTCTTCTCTTTTTAGTAACATACTTCGGAAACATTAATCCAGAAATCAATTTACTTAAGGTAGAAAATGACAAATATCAAGTGTCTGTCTCTGCGCAACAAGATGTGAAGAATGTCAATATCAAGACGGAAGATGGCATCGCCACTTTTCAGATGATAGGGGATAATACGGACACCCCAACATTCGGCAAAAGTTTTTCCGTCAAAGCAGGAGAAACCTATAATTTCATAGTAGAGGGAGAAGAGAACCTAACGAATGACAAAGTCACTTTGATAGACCAAAGTCAAGGTTACAGCAAGGCTATCTATACATTGTCTATCTTGTTGGTTATCTGTATGTTCATCACTTTTTACTTCACGAGAGAGCGTGTTTCTCCACCTGAAGGTCAGAAGGAGAATCTTTGGGATGATTTGAAAGATTTGGCGAAAAATCGTCCGTGGATTGTGTTGCTTGTCGTAGGTTTGGCATTCAACATCTACAACAACATAAAACAAGGTATCACGGTGATTTACTTCACACACTACATCCATAATCAATTGTTGGCAGGAGGGTACATGACCGCCCTAATGGTCGCCTCCATCATCGGAGCGGCAGCCACTACTCCCCTCTCTCGTCGTTTTGGCAAGAAAAACGTTTTCATTGGAGCCTTGGTGGTGAGCGGTGTTATCAATTCAACATTGATGTTCTGTGGACCACAAGACAAAATAGCTATCTTCGTCATTGGTTCGCTTAGCGAATGCGCTGCCGCCATTATGCCAACCCTCTTTTTCGCTATGTTAGGAGACGCAGCCGACTATTCGGAGTTTGCGAATGGACGTCGTGCAACAGGCTTAGTCTACTCGGCAGGCTCGTTTGCCACCAAGTTTGGAGGAGGAATTGCAGGAGCCATCATCGGACTCGTTTTAGGACTTTATGGGTACAACGGACAAGACTCCGCCTCTATTGAAGCGGCCGTTCCAGGCATCATTGAATTGATGAGTTGGATTCCTGCAATCATTGCATTTGTCGGTGCCATTCTGATGCTTCTCTACCCACTCAATCAACAGAAAATGACGGAAATCACAACAGAATTGAGCAACAGACGAGAGCAACAAAAAATCAGCATTTGAAAAAAAGTATAGGAACAGATGTATCAACCTATCCGTCCCACTTTCTTAGGCATAAAGATAATCAAAGACATAGATCTTCTATCCGTCATAGCGCGGATAGACTGGAAATTTTTCTTTCTTGCATGGAAAGTGAGCGGACACTATGAGGGGTTGGAGACACTGTGCGACTGTGAAGCCTGCAAAGTGCAATGGCTCAACAAATTCCGTATAGAAGACAAAGGAAAAGCGAAAGAAGCATATCAACTCTTTCGAGATGCGCAAGAAGTGCTTCGCGACGGTATAGAGAAAGGATGTTTTCAGCCACAAGCAATCGTTTACCTTGCAGAAGCGAGGAGCGATGGTGAAGGAATATCCATACTTGAAGATGGAAAAGAGAAGCTCTATCTGCCTATGCTAAGGCAACAACACCCCAGCGAAAAAGGCGACTTTTGCCTATCTGTGGCCGACTTCATATCACCCAGAAAAGACTATATAGGAATATTCGCAGTTACCATCCACGGAGGAGATGAATGGTCTGAAGAAGAGAAAAAAAAGGGCGACGACTACCGTTCTATTTTGGTAAAAAGCATAGCAGACCGACTAGCGGAAGCCACCGCAGTATGGTTACACGAGAAGATACGCAACGAATATTGGGGTTATGGTGAAATTACCCATGCAGAAGGGCTCCGTCCCGCCTTTGGCTATCCCTCCATTCCCGACCTATCTATGCTATTTGAGGCGAATAAACTGATAAATCTTAGCGACATTGGGATCACATTAACAGAAAACGGGGCTATGAAACCCAACGCATCCATTTGCGCCCTTCACATCTCTCACCCCAAAGCTTTTTATTTTATGGTTGGCAAAGTGGGAGAAGACCAGATGAAGGAATACGCCAAACAGAGAGGAAAGAGCGTGGAGGAATTAAAACGATGGATGATGCAATAAAGGGAAATAGGAAGAACCGTCATTCTTGCGAATAGAGCATCTTCAGCAAATAAAATCTTCCATTCTCATTTTTTCAAAAACCACAATAAATTATCGCATTTTTGTCGTAAATTTGTAAGGTATATTTCGGATATATTATCAAGAGGTAAAAATGCAATTCAAAGACGTATACGGACAAGAAAGACTGAAAACATCGTTCATCAAGTCGGTGATCGACAATAGGTTACCGCATGCGTTGTTATTGCAAGGTCCACAGGGAACTGGCAAATTAGCACTTGCGTTGGCGCTTGCCCAATATGTCAACTGTCCAAATCGAGATGAACACGACTCTTGCGGAGTCTGCCCTTCATGCCAGCAGATGCAGAAATTGATTCACCCCGACTTGCACTTTGCGTTTCCTATTTCCCGAATGAAAGACACTGTCACGTGCGATAATTTTCTGCCAGAATGGAGAGAGCGAGTATTAAAGTCGCCCTATTTCACCCTCACCGATTGGGAGCGAGTGATGAGCAAAGACAACAAGCAAAGTCAGATATACGCCAACGAGAGTGATAAAATCATTCAGAAACTCGCTTCAAAATCGTACGAGTCGGAATATAAAGTGATGATTATCTGGCTTCCAGAGCGAATGATGAATGATGTTTGCGCCAACAAACTGCTAAAAATCATTGAAGAACCACCTCAAAAGACGCTTTTCATCTTAGTGAGCGATGAAGCAGAAAAATTGTTGCCAACCATCACCTCCAGGACACAACGATTCTTCGTGCCACCATTGACCGAGACAGACATTGCCAAAGCATTAGGAGACGGCCATACTTTAGACTCAGAAGAATTGGCGCACTTGGCACATATTTCCAACGGAAGTCTGACAAAGGCTTGGGAACTCTACGAGCATTCCGAAGAAGAAAATGAGAATTTCAATTGGTTTGTCCTTGTCATGCGGCTCTGTTTTGCGAGAAAAGTGAAAGAGATGCAACGTTGGGCAGAAGAAGTGCATGCAGCAGGCAGGAAACAACAAATCAATTTCCTCAAATATACACAAAAGACCATACGCGAGAATTTTATCTATAACCTACAAGAAAAGCAGTTGAACTATCAATCGAACGAAGAGGCGAATTTTTCCACAAAATTCTCCCCTTTCATCAATGAGAGGAATATAGAAGGCTTTATGCAGGAAGTTTCGCTCGCCGAAAGGCATATCGAGCAAAACGCACAAGCAAAAATTGTATTCTTTGACTTGGCTCTCAAATTCGCTGTCCTTATCCGAAAATAGGTTATTGAAATTCTCCTCATTATATTTCTCTATATTAGAGGAGGAATCCCCTAATATATATTTTTAACATATATAGTCAAGATTATACATGAGTATAAATGAAGGCTGCAAGATGAATTGCAAAGGTTGCAGCAAAAAAACAGACCAAAAATTAGACACGTTCGACTGGTTGTGCGACATTCCAGAATCGCTTGCTGCAACAGACCTGGTTGAAGTAACGTTCAAGAATACGAGAAAAGGATATTACCGCAACACGAACAACCTCACTTTGGTGAAAGGAGACGTTGTTGCCGTAGAATCATCGCCAGGACACGACATTGGGACCGTCTCTATGACGGGTCAGTTGGTGTTGGCACAAATGAAGAAATACCACGTAGACCAAACACGTACGGAAATCAAACGTATCTACCGCATTGCTCGTCCGAACGATTTGGAGAAATTCGAAGAGGCAAAGGCGAAAGAGCATGACACAATGTTGCGCGCCCGTAAGATAGCCGAGAATCTCAAACTCAACATGAAGATCGGCGATGTGGAATATCAAGGAGACGGCAACAAAGCCATCTTCTATTACATAGCAGACGAGCGTGTAGACTTCCGAGAGCTCATCAAAGTGTTAGCAGACGCATTTCATGTGCGCATAGAGATGAAGCAGATTGGAGCAAGGCAGGAAGCAGGTAGAATCGGAGGAATTGGCCCTTGCGGCCGACCACTCTGTTGTTCCAGTTGGATGACTAAGTTCAGTTCCGTAGCAACCAGTTCGGCACGTTACCAGGAGATTTCGCTCAATCCACAGAAATTGGCGGGACAATGCGCGAAACTAAAGTGTTGCCTCAATTTTGAAATTGACGCTTACGTTGAGGCGCAGAAACAACTGCCAAACCGAGAAATACCTTTGGAAACATCGGATGGAACATTCTACCACTTTAAAACAGACGTGTTCAGTGGGTTTATGCAATATTCATCCGCTAAAAACATGGCGTCCAACCTTGTATCTATCCCTGTAGAGAGGGTGAAAGAAATCATCGCCCTTAACAAAAAAGGCATCAAAGTAGACAGTCTGTTAGAAGAAGACGGAGAAGAAAAGAAAAAGATTGACTACGAGAATGTTGTCGGACAAGACAGCCTCACCCGCTTCGATAAGAAAAAGAAAAGCAAAAAGAAAGGCAAACCGACAGACAAGGCAACTGCTCCACAAAACAAGCTCGCTGAAAATCAAGCAAATGCAGATTCTAACAACGAGAACTCTAACAATACAGAAGAAAAAACTCAATCTACTCCTGCTAATGAAACGGCGGTTGGTGAAAAAGGGAAAACCTCGTCAGCCCAAGCTCAAGAGCAAAAACCTCGTCAGCAAGGAGATAGACAATATCAAAATCGCAACAACGAGCGAAACAGAGACCGCCGCAACAACAGAAACGGCGAGCGCAACGAAAATCGTAATGAAAATAGAAATAAAGGAAACAGAAACGAGAATCGCAACAACGATAGACGCAATCAAAACCGAGACCGCAGTAATAACAACCGCAACGACGACGGACAAAACAACCCTGTTCCAACGAGCATGAACAGAGAGGATACCCCAAAACCTAACAATGCTCCACAACCCTCTGAAAACGCACAAAATGCAAATGAGTAAATTAAGAAAGATGAGAAATAAATTTTCATATACGAGTCTACTTGTCAGAAGCGTTTTTGTGGCAATGCTATTCGTAGGTCTGCTGAGCAGTTGCGGAGACGATGCAGTCTACCACGAGGTGAGTTCAATCAACGAGAAGGGATGGTATAAGAATGACTTGGCGTCTTTCAACTACAATTCCACCGACACGACGGGAAGATATGATATCATCATTGACATTCGCAACTCGGCAGACTACAACTACAAGAATTTTTGGATTTTCGTTCGTTCCGTTTCACCCGACAATATTGAGTATGGAGACACCTTAGAATGCGTTTTGGCAGACAATTACGGGAAATGGATTGGGAAGTCGACAGGTTCGCTCTATGAGTTGCCCGTACTCTTCCTCGCAGACGTCAAGTTCCCGAAGATTGGGAACTACCATTTCGACATTGCCCAAGGTATGAGAAACGATACGCTTGAAGGCATCCATGAAATTGGGTTGAGAATCAAGCCGAGTGCGAACAAGCAAGAATAACAAATACATTAATATCATTCGCAATAGATAACTAACAGAAAGACAGCAGACTGTGGGAAAGAATAAATTAGCCAAATTTGCAGATATGGACACGTTTCCACACGTGTTCCAGTACACATTTTCAGCGTTGCGCGAGAAGCAAGAGCCATTTGAGTTGAAAGGCAAATGGGACACATTCTTCGGCAATGACAATCCAATCGTGTTGGAGTTGGGTTGCGGCAAGGGCGAATACACAGTTGAGCTGGCAGCTATGTACCCTGAGAAAAACTTTATCGGGGTAGACATAAAGGGGTCGCGAATGTGGACAGGAGCGAAATCCTCCTTTCAGAAAGGGATGAAGAACGTAGCCTTTATCCGTACCAACATTGAGATTATCAACGAGTTTTTCTCCAAAGACGAAGTGTCGGAGGTATGGATTACCTTTCCAGATCCACAGATGAAGAAAGTGCGCAAACGTCTCACATCAACCCGCTTTATGGAACTATATCAGCAATTTGTGAAAGAGAACGGGCTCATACACCTCAAAACAGACAGTAATTTTCTCTTCACCTACACCAATGAGATGATCAAAGCAAACCACTACGAAGTAGTCTTTCAAAACAACGATCTCTATCATTCTGACTTCTCAGACGACAAGATACTTTCTATCAAAACTGCCTACGAACAGCAATGGCTTAGCCGTGGGCTTACAATCAAGTATGTCACATTTTTGCTGAGTCACAAAGATGAGTTTATCGAGCCTGACGTTGAGATTGAGTATGATAGTTATAGGAGTTATAACCGCACACGAAGAGAAGATACAAGCAAAGGGAATTTGGGCAAAGCCGATTCAAACGAAAAATAAAGAACAAATCAAATAGCGTACAGATGGAAACCAAAGTATTACAATCATTAATCAAGACAGAAATAGAGAAACTAAAATGGGACATAGAGCCACAAAACTTGTATGCTCCAATCCAGTATGTACTCTCATTAGGAGGGAAGAGGATTCGTCCGCTAACTGCGCTAATGGCATGCGATCTCTTCTCTGGGGATATTCAGAAAGCAATTAAGCCAGCGCTTGCCCTTGAGGTTTTCCATAATTTCACACTTTTGCACGACGACATTATGGACCGTGCGGAAGTACGCCGTGGGCATCCTTGCGTTCACATCAAGTGGAACGACAGTGAGGCTATTCTTTCAGGCGACGCTATGCTCATCAAAGCCTATCAATTATTAGAGCAATGCGACCCTGCTGTTTTGCCACAACTGCTCAGTCTCTTCTCAAAAACAGCCGCCGAGGTATGCGATGGTCAACAATACGACATAGACTTCGAGAACCGAACAGATGTAGGCGTAGAAGAGTACATTGAAATGATCCGATTGAAAACAGCGGTTCTTTTGGCTGGCAGTCTGAAGATCGGAGCCATTTGTGGAGGTGCCAGTGAGATAGATGCACAATACCTCTACGAATTTGGCATCGGCATAGGAATTGCCTTCCAGTTGAAAGACGATATTTTGGATGTGTACGGCGATGAGAAAAGTTTCGGGAAGCAGATTGGCGGAGACATCAGTTGCAATAAAAAAACTTTCCTTTTGATCAACGCACTGCAAAAAGCAGAAGGAGAAGAAAGAGAAGAACTTCTCTCATGGATCAAAAAAAAGGAGTTTAACAGAGAAGAAAAAATAGCCGCTGTAACTAAGATATACGACAGTCTCGGACTCCGCACCCTAACGGAGCAGAAGATGGAGGGTTATTATCAACAAGCCATTGAGGCACTGAGGAAAGTCAATCGTCCAGAAACAGAAAAGCAAGCCTTTTACGACCTCGCAGAGAAATTGCTTTACAGAATCAGTTAATTAATTGTTATGCCATACAGAAGACTTCCCAATACGAACCAAGCGAGGTTACGTTCTCTTCAGCAGGCGGTAAACAGTGGCTACGACATTGACCTCTACAGCCTTGCCTTCTCCTATAAGCTATGGGAGAATGCCAAGGCGATGCTTGTTCGCTATCAAAGAGCGTTAGGAGAAAGCCGACAGTGCAGCGAAAATCAATTCACACGAAACAAGAAACTGCAAGAAGACGCAAAAACAGCACGCCTATACATCTCCCACTTCATTCAAGTGCTGAATATGTGCGTGCAACGAAATGAGATAAAAACCGAGGCGAAAAGGCTATACGGATTGGAACCCGACAATTTTGCGGTTCCCGACCTCGCCACCGATGAAAACATCTTCGAATGGGGGAAAAAAATCATCAACGGTGAGCAACAAAGACTCTCGCAAGGTGGCGTACCCATCTACAACCCCCCTATCGGAAAAGTCCGCGTTTTTTACGACATCTTCGCCGAAGGATACAACTATCAAAAGGTTTTGCAAAACAATACCGCTCGCTGTATCGAGAACATTGCGAACCTCAATAAAGAAGTAGACAAACTGATTCTTGAAATTTGGGATGAAGTAGAGAAAAAATACGAAAATCTTCCCCCTCAAGAAAAAATCAATAGTTGCCGCGAATACGGCGTCATCTATTATTATAGAAAGGGTGAAACCGTACCAGAAAACGAATAAACAACCCATTCTTGAACGAAACTAATCAAATAAAGCGTATGAAAATAACCCTTTACCTAAGATATAACTCCCAATGGGGCGAAGAAGTATTCATAGAAGGAGACACGGAAGCACTCCGTAGTTCTGACGGGGCAGGACTCCCTTTGGAATACACGGAACAAGGTTGGAAAATCACCTTTTACACTAACGACAAGACATTCCGCTACCACTTCTACATCTGCAAATTTGGCAACAAAGTGCGAACCGAAGAATCATTGTCACACACTTTTAGCCCCTTAAGCAAAGAATACAATACAATCCTCATCTATGACACATTCAACGCCTATCCGACAATAGGGCGAATGGAAATGTCGGCAACATTTCAGAAAGCCATACGCAACCATAGTGAAAAACCCATAAAGAGAGGTTCAGAAAAGATACCTTTCATTTTCAAAACGGTTAGCACGAAAGTGAATCACAATCACGAGCTGGCCATTGTAGGCGACGCTTCGGTCGTCGGCAAATGGGAAGAAGATGCAGCGGTGCCTCTCAACCCTCTTCAGTACCCTCACTTTGCCAAGGTATTAGACGGAAATAAGATTGATTTTCCTCTCAAATACAAATATGTCATCCGAGATCCAAAGAACAAAGTCATTCAAAGTTGGGAAACAGGAGACAACCACTACCTAATGCCTGATTTTTCAATTTCAACAGACATTGTGATTGTCAACGACCCAGAGCCAGACTTTGCCCTACCTGCGTTCAAAGCGGCGGGGACAGTTGTGCCTATTTTCTCTCTTCGCACAAAAGACAGTTTCGGTGTAGGTGAGTTCAATGATTTGAAGAAATTAGCCGATTGGTGTGAAAAAACAGGTCAACGAATCATTCAAACATTGCCAATCAACGACACATCAAATTTTGGCACTTGGAGAGACTCGTACCCCTACAACGCCATCTCCGTATACGCACTTCACCCAATGTATCTCAACATAGATAAAATTGGAAAAG
Source organism: Clostridiales bacterium (assembly GCA_963626555.1). GTDB lineage: Bacteria > Bacteroidota > Bacteroidia > Bacteroidales > Paludibacteraceae > UBA1181. The sequence continues at coordinate 34,945 of CAVFXQ010000022.1, read as the reverse complement.
TGAAAGACCAAAAGAAATATAAGGCACAAAAGAAGGAACTCAACGAAGAAATCTTCGTTAATTATGAAGCCGTCAACAAATACAAGTGGATTTACTACCACGAACTCTACGACCTCTACGCAAAAGAGACCTTCAAGACAGAGGATTTCAAGAAATTCATGAAGGAACAGGAAGACTGGCTAAAACCATACGCTGTATTCTGCTTTCTCCACCATAAATTCTCAACCACCGACTTCAGTCATTGGGGACGAGATGCGGACTACGACGCCAAACGTGTCGAGTCTTATTGCGACCCATCTAATATGGAATACGACCATGTCGCCATCCACTTCTTCGTGCAATACCACCTCCACAAGCAGTTGAAAGAGGCCGTAGACTATGCACATACAAAAGGAGTCGCACTGAAGGGAGATATTCCAATCGGTGTGAGTCCATGTAGCGTGGATGTATGGAAACAGCCTGATCTATTTGACCGTAACGGTTGCGCAGGCGCTCCACCCGATTATTTCACACGCACAGGTCAAGTGTGGGGATTTCCTATATACAATTGGGACAAAATGGAAGAAGACGGCTACCAATGGTGGAAAAGACGGCTCTCCGTGATGTCTGAATATTTTGATGCCTACAGGATTGACCACATATTAGGTTTTTTCCGCATTTTCAGGACTCCTACCGACTCTCACTACGGATTGTTAGGGCAGTTCACCCCCACTATGCCACTCAGCATTGAGGAAATCGAGAACTTCGGACTTAAATTTGACAAGAAAAAATTCACAGAACCCCTTATCAACGATACCGTTGTAGACAACATCTTTGGCAAAAAAGCTAACGAAGTAAGGAATAAATACTTAATATCTGACGGAAACGGTTTCTATCATCTCAAACCCGAGTACTCAACACAGGCAAAAATAGATGAGCATATCTCATCCGATCCTACGAATGTTGAACTCAAAAAAGGACTTTACCTTCTCTGCTGTCAAGTACTCTTCGTAGAAGATTATAAAGAGAAAGACAAATATCACCCACGCATTTCATTAACTACAAGTTTCGTATTCCCTACGTTACCCCAAGAGATGAGAGACAAGTTGAGTTATATCTACGAGTATTTCCACTTCAGCCGTCACAACGATTTCTGGCATGACGGAGCGAAGCGAAAACTCTCTGCCATGATCAACTCTACTAACATGATGGTATGCGCAGAAGATTTAGGAATGGTGCCTCCATGTGTTGCACCCGTTATGCGTGAACTGCAAATTCTTTGTTTAGAGATTCAGAGAATGCCTAAACAAGCCTATGTTGAGTTTGACAATCTGAGTCGCATACCGCGTTTCTCAGTCTGCACGACCTCAACCCACGATATGAGTACGATGCGACAATGGTGGGAAACGGAAAGAGACAGCGTCCAAAGGTATTTCAGCAACGAGTTGCACCAATTCGGAGGTGCACCTTTCTTCTGTGAGCCATGGATTGTTCGTCAGATTATCGAAAACCATCTCAAGTCTCCGGCAGCATGGGTTATACTTCCAATTCAAGACTGGATGGCAACCGACGGCAAGGTTCGCTGGAGCGAAACTTTCAAAGAACGCATCAATGATCCAGGCGACCCAAACAACTACTGGCGTTACAGAATACACATCAACCTTGAAGAACTCATCGCCAATGACGAGTTTAACGAGCGGATTCGTAATATGATCATCGCTAACGCACGGTAAACGAGGCATAAAAGAATAGCGGAATAAGTTTGCTTATTCCGCTATTGTTTCAACTACACTAAATAAACCGAGACATCTTCCCCCCTTGTACCCTTGTTTTCACCACGGATGCAATATCGCGTTTAAAAGTCAAAGAATAAGAAGTCTGTTTTGGATTATCCATACCTCCATCCTTTTTTGAAAAGCGAGTCCATAAATTTCTTTCATAATTATAAAGGAATCCTTCAATGATTGAAGGCTCTCGATTGAAAATATCACGCAGTCTATCCGTAGAGTAACCTACACCATCGTTGTCAACGATTTCCAAAACAAAAAGGACATCTTTCAAGATTAGAACTTTTTTCTTTTTGTCATTTTCCTTTTCTTCCCAAAAATTGTAGAATGCGATATCTGGTCGAATCTTTCTCTCTCCTTCTCGCCAATCCACAGCAACTTGAAGCGTCGTGTCTATTGCGAAATTATTCTCATAGGTCTCCGGCACCAATCCAATTAATTTTCGGAATGCTCTTCCAACAATACTTTGATGGTTCTTTGATGGAGCACCCATCCCTAAACCTCTTTTGTTGTCCTTTCTCATAAAAATCAGTTTTTAATACTTAACTCCGCAAATATTTATTTTTTCTCCAAAATGTGTAAATACTCTACCGTGCGAGCCGCCGTATGGTTTCTGTTTTCTTCTTTATCTGCTCGATATCGTTGATAATCTTGACATACATAATCATAATGACCATATTTGGACATAATAGATTTTATATCTGTCATCGACATAAGCCCTTCATTATTGTAAGAAAGAACGATGTACTTAAATTTTGCATCTCCAATCAAAGCTTCAAAAGATGACTGCACAGAGTTCTTGCCACAATATAGAGACCTTGAATAGTCCCTCAAACCTGTTTTACCCTTAGGGGTAAAGACTTTATATTCAGCGATAGTATTCAATAAATGATAATTGGCTCCGTATTGTCGTGAATTATACGGAGGATCAAGGTATAAAATATCGCCTTCAATTTTTTTGATTAACGCATTAGCATCTTCACAGTAGACTTCGTGGTTGTGCTCATCCACACTATACAAAGCAGGGGTTAAAATCAAAGGCCTTTGGGCAGTCTTTTTTAAATGTTTAAGGAAAGCACCGTAAACAGATGCTGTATTGGCTAACTTATCGGCACTTTCTATCAGGCTTGTTAGAAGGAAAAAATACAAGTCCTCAGATATTTCTTCAGATTTTTTCCACTTCTCCAACTGAATACGTATTGCATCAATTTTCTTGCCGTTTTCGTCAGAGAAATATTGTCTTCTGCTTCCGCTACCCTCACAATAATTGTTATATATGAAACCATCTTCGACACCAACAAGTCGATTAAGCTCCGACAACCACTCTTCTTTGTTTGCAATTTCCAAATGGTTTCCAATGTAATTTCTATTGAGGACATAACTGTAGTATTCCCAGTCGTTGGCAATAACCTTTTTCACGCACGGTTTGAACGTAGTCCCCACGATTCCAGTTCCAGCGAAAATGTCACAAAATACTTTGTCGTGCAGGTCTTTGCCGACCACGTCCTCAATCGTAGTCACTAAAAAAAGGATTAGAGAGCGTTTTGAACCAATGTAATTCATCGCTAATATGATATGTTATTGAAGATGATGTTAAATCAGCACAGGTCTTATAGTACTGATTCGATTGGGTATATAATATTGCTCAATCCAGTCAATGTACCTATTGATAAGTTTATTTATTGCCATTCCTCTAAGTCAATCATTTTTGCAAACCCACGTTTTGTCTTTAACTTTCAAAGTATTTTCTTCCCTATCTCACCCTCAATTTTCTTCCAATCCTTAAAATCGTAGTAGATTTTATTTTGTTCAACTTGCAAAGTTTAGATACAGTGGTATGATATTTTCTCGCTATCTTTCCTAAATTATCTCCCGAACGCACTTTGTGATAAACCGCAGGACTATTCTTATACTTATAAAACTCATCAAAAGAACCACTGATATTCTTTCCTGACGGGCGTACTACATAGGTGTCTGCCCGCATCTCCATTGTGCTATCAGTAATAGACAACAAATTTCTTGTGTTGATAGGATTTCCTAAATAACGGAACTCAAAATGCAAATGTGGTCCCGTCGAACGACCTGTATTTCCACCATACGCAATCACATCACCTGCTTTCACATCCTGGTTTACATTCACCAAAATCTTTGATAAATGTCCGTATAGTGTTTCTAAACCATTAGCATGTTGCAAAACCACATAGTAGCCATAACCTTTTCGTGGATGTCCATATCTTGCCATACGAACTTTGCCATCAAACGCTGCATAAATAGAATCGCCCACCTTCAGACGCATATCCGTACCTGCATGAAAGCGTCCCCAGCGCTCGCCACATTCCGATGTTACAACATTTATATTCGGAGGATAGAAACCTCGACAATCTACTACGAATGTATCTTTAATAGAATCAATTGGATAAGCGTACGGATTTACACGCATACTATCCCAACCTAAATGATAACGGGAGACGAGCAAAGAGTCAATATTCTGCAAAGAATCAACAGGTAAACTCATCGTAGTAATTAAATTAACTATCAGAGAATCACTCTCTAAAGTTGACTCATCTTCATCTACTACAAAATCTGTCGAATCAGACACTACAGGCTCATATCGTTCGCCCATCACTGCTTCATACTCCTGTCCAATAACACAAATCGGCGAAATAATCGCAATTCCGCCGACCAACAATTTCTTTATAAAATTCATTAGCGAAAACTCTTTCTTTTGCAAGGATGACAAAGTTAATAATTTTCGCTTAATGTTATAAAAAGAAGGTCTCCTATTTTAGTGGATATGACGTAGACTTAGGGTTAAAACACTATACTTAGCAGATAGTTTTTCTATTAATCTGTTGCAAATTACTCCGACACACATTTGATGCTTATGGGGACATGCCCCCATTCCTAACCCTCTGTTTTCTGTCTTTTTCATATCTTATACACTTTACACTTTCAAAACAATAATCATTCTAATCCCTCTATAGAAGACATACTAAAACCGAACGTGACGGAATATGCCTCCTCCTTATCGTCTACCTTTCCATTTTCTCTTAAAAAGCGAGTCCACTTTTTTTCCTCATAATTATACAAAAAAGCCTCCTGCATCGTCTTTTCTCGCTGAAACAATTCTTTAATTCTTCTTGTGGAATACCCAACCCCATTTACACCCACAACCTCAACAACAAATAGTAGATCTGAATGATTACAATCTCCTTTCGTATAACTTGCTCCCTTATAGTATGAAATGTCTGGTCGTATTCTCTTTTCTCCTTCTTTCAAGTCCTCCTTTACCGTAGAATCAGGAAGGAAATTCAGTCTAAGATGTTTTGGTACTCGTTTCATTAGTCCAAACATAATTAGATTTGCACACAACTGATGTTGATGCAGTGCAACTCCCATCCCCAACCCTTTACGATGATATTCATTGCCCTTTTTCATATTCTTTCATTTTTTTAAATAAGTCTCTCCAAATTTAATCATTAAAGACATATTAATACTGAATAATCGCTATTCTAATAATGTTTTTTTCAATGAAAAAACATAAGGAATTATCTTTTTTGTAAAAATAATTCCTTATCATAAACTATATTGTGTATTTGGGTATCTACAGTTCTTTATTTACTCTTTCTGATGCCGCCTTTACTTTCTGAATACGTTGTTTCAGCATCTCCAGCGCATGCTTTTTCTCCCACTTCTTTTTCTTCTCTTCGTAGGATTCTTGCCGTTTTTCTAAATAATTGTCTGCCATTATTTTATTGTTACCATTGACGCTCCATAACCATACTCTTGGAAAGAGGCATCTCGTACATAGCAAGTGGAGTATTTCTTCTTCAATTCATCTAAGATGGCTTTGCGTAGTACACCGTTACCCTTCCCATGGATAAAGACAATCTTCTGACCTTTTTGTTTCAAGTTTTCTTGCATCGTCTCCTCAAAAACTTTCAACTGATACTGCAACATATCATACGCACTCATACCATTGGTATTGTCTAACAACGAGTTAATATGCAAGTCTTTCACAATGATTTCTGGCCTCTGGTTGGGCTTTGAAATTTTTCGAGCAATTGTGCCATTCTCTTTTGCCGCAATTTTTTCAATCTCATCCTCCACCAAAACAGAATTAGTTGCGACATCACTCTTCACAATCGGGAATATCATTGCCAACTCATCAAAATAATCGTTTTCAACGAAACTGTGCAACTTAAAGAATTTCACAGGATTCAGTTTGAGTTTTACATCATAAACAGTCTTCAGAGAATAAGGCTTATCTTGTTTCAAAGCGAACAGTTGCACACGAATGTTCTCCCATTCGTTCAACTCACTCTTCATAGACTCTTTAATTATGATTTTTGTGTTCGGTTGAATAAAACCAACAGCTCTACTAACAAACTTCGTGCCTGCTACTGTTGCAATGTTATATGCTAAATAATAATTGCTGTCGTTCACAAAATAGGCATCAAAATCAGTGGTTGATAACATTTTTATATTATGTGGCACAAATGCCAACAATACATTCAAAATCTCGCCTTCCTCTGTCTCCGCCTGTGGAACATACTCTTTGTCTTCTTTCTCTTTCTGCACAAAATCGTCTATTGTCTCCACAACTTTAGGTTTCTCTACTTTTTTTTCTTGGGTATGCACTTTAGTGGACGTTTCAACAACGACACACTCTTTCGCCAATGTTGGAATGTCGAAACCATCCTCATCAGTTACCATAACCAACTCTCGGTTCACTATCTTCGACACAACGCCACCTCCCGTAGCGTTCAAAAATCTTACTCTATCCCCTACATTTACCATGGCTTTCTTCTTTATTTCTTTTTGAGATATATTTTCAAGGCAAAGTTCACTATTTTTGCACAAACATTGAAACATCAGACTAACGAAATATGATGAATCCTCAAGAAATCGCAATCAAAGATTTCACATACGAACTGCCAGACGAACGCATCGCTAAGTTTCCTCTTGAAAAAAGAGATGAGTCTAAGCTACTTCTTTACGACAAAGGGAATATCTCTCACACTACGTTTAAAAACATTTCTGATTATCTTGACGAAGGAGAGCTTCTCGTCTGCAACAACACACGCGTCATTCAGGCTCGTCTAATCTTTCACAAGGAGACAGGCGCTCGCATTGAAATATTCTGTTTAGAACCCATCCAACCACACGACTATGTGCTGACTTTTCAATCCACAAAAGAATGTGTTTGGAAATGTATGATTGGCAATGCAAACAAATGGAAAACAGGTCTACTCTCTAAAGTCGTTACGATCGACAACGAGGACATTACAGTCTATGCAGAAAAATTAGATGCTATCGGAAACTCCTACAACGTTCGATTTTCATGGGAGAAAGATGGACTCACCTTCGCCACTATTTTAGATGCTTTCGGAGTACTTCCCATTCCTCCTTATCTACACAGAGAGACGGTTGAACGAGATAAAATCACCTACCAAACGGTTTACTCCAAAATCAAAGGGTCTGTCGCCGCACCTACTGCTGGACTGCATTTCACAGATGAAGTTTTCAAATGTTTAGAGAAGAAGAACATTGATGTAGAAGAAGTTACGCTTCACGTCGGTGCTGGTACATTCCAGCCCGTCAAATCAGATACCATCGGCGGTCATACGATGCACTCAGAGTGGATATCCGTCAGACGAGAGACTATTGAGAAAATCAAGAAAGCAGGGCGTGTAGTCGCCGTCGGAACCACATCCGTCCGTACTCTCGAAAGTTTGTACTACATTGGCAAAATAATTTCACAAAATCCACAAATTCACGAGACAGACCTTAATGTTTCACAATGGATGCCCTACGATGGATCAGCGAATATCTCAACAGACGATTCTCTATCCGCTATCCTCACATATATGGATAAAAACCAATTGGACACCATTCAAGCCAACACACAAATCATCATAGTGCCAGGCTACAAGTTCCACATCGTGAAAGCTATCATCACTAACTTTCACCAACCACAAAGCACGCTTCTTCTGCTCATCTCCGCATTAGTGGGCGAGGATTGGCGAAAAATATATGATTACGCTATGAAGAACGATTTCCGTTTCCTAAGTTACGGTGATAGTTCCCTTTTAAAACCGAAAGAGGCACTCTAAAAATGCCTCTTTTTTTTATAATTGTCTTCTTTTTACATCACGGCAACTCCAATCGCACCAGCTATCACAATCAGCCACATCGGATTCACTTTAAAGAAATGCAACGCAACAAACGACGCAATAAAGATTGCGACTGACAATCCATAACCTAACGTCGTATCAAATACTAAACTACCATCCTCTCCTCCTAAAAACGGCAAATCACAAAAGTTCTCCCTATTCATCAACATTAAAGCAGCAGCCAGAATCAAACCGCCTAATACTGGGCGCAAACCAGACATCACCGCTTTTACATAAATATTTTCCTTATTATTAAAGAAATATTTGATTACTAAAATCATTAACAAGATAGAGGGAAGACACAAAGAGATCGTTGCCACAGCAGAACCCAAAATTCCCGACATGTAACCCCATTGTTTACACACCGCATATCCGACATAGGTAGCCGTGTTGATAGAAACCGGTCCTGGTGTCATTTGTGAAATCGCTAACATATCAGAGAACTCCGTTACTGTCATCCAACCGAAATGATCAACCACCTCAAACTGAATCAACGAAATCATTGCATAACCGCCACCGAATCCAAACAATCCGATTTTAAAGAACACATATAAGAGTTCCGCATAAATCGCCAAAACATCAAACAAACTCGTCTCCATTCCTTATCCCTTTATTTTCTTCATATTTGCAAAATAGCAATACATAAGTGCCGCTACTATCACCAAAGCAACTATCAATATAGGATTGACACTAAACCACCAGATGACAAACGCCGCCACCAATGGAATCAGCAAACTCCACCAATGTTTTTTCTCTTTCCAAATCAGTTTCACTGCAGGAGAAAGAATCAAAGCCACCACACACGGACGAATGCCCTTAAATGCACTCTCGACATATTGATTGTCTCTAAACTCTAAAAAGAAAATAGCAATCAGCAAAATAGCAATGAACGACGGAAGAGCTGCTCCCACCATAGAGGCAAACGCTCCTAATTTTCCTCTTAACTTATAACCCACATAAAGTGCGGTATTAATAGCGAAGACTCCTGGCAATGTCTGTGCTACTGCAATCAAATCCCAGAACTCGTCTTTCTCCATAAACTTTTTATCATTCACAATCTTCATCTCTACCATCGAGAGCATTGCGTAGCCCCCTCCTAATGTGAAGGCTCCGATTTCGAAGAATATCCAAAACAATTCTCTAATTTTCACCATATTCGCTTTCTTTAAAATCAGCCGCAAAAGTATGATTTTTTAAACCGAAAAAAACCTTCTCAAAAATATTTTAAAAATTTACGGCTAATTATTTGGCAATTCAAAAATAAGCACTAATTTTGCAACGCATTTGAGAAACAAAGTTGCTCTTAAATAAACGAAAGTTCATTAAGACAGAAAACATTTCTCAAAAGCATTTGGGGAGCTAGTAGCTCAGCTGGTAGAGCACATCCCTTTTAAGGATGGGGTCTTGGGTTCGAGCCCCAACTGGCTCACTTGTTAAAGCGGAAATTTCAGAAATGATTTTCCGCTTTTTGTTTATTAATCATTATTATTTCAACACGATATGACAGTACTCATCATCTCTCTTGTTATCACCCTCGGGGTCTCTTTCCTTTGTTCTCTTTTGGAAGCTACACTCTATTCAACTACGATGTCATACATAGAGTCCCTGCCGACTAACAAAAAAGGTGTTTCTAACCTGAAAGATTTAAAGGTAAATATAGAAAAACCCATCGCCGCCATTCTTTCACTCAACACGGTCGCTAACACAGCGGGTGCCGCTGCCGTCGGAGCACAGGCTGCAGAGATTTTCGGAAGTGCTTATTTTGGTTTGTGTTCCGCCATTTTGACAGTTATGGTACTTGTTTTCTCCGAAATCATACCCAAAACAATCGGATCAAGTTTTTGGAGAGAAATATGTATTCCTGGGGGTTACATCATTCGCGTCATCTCTTTTATTTGTCTTCCTTTGGTCATTATTTCTCAGTTTCTGACTCGTCTCTTCACTCACAAAAAATCACAAACTGTCAGTCGTGAAGAGGTAGCCGCTCTCACCAACATCGGCGAACGTGAAGGTGTCTTCAAGAAGAACGAGTGCAAAATAATCAACAACCTTGTGAAGATGGACAATGTCAAAGTTCATGCCATTATGACGCCCAGAACAGTCGTACTTGCGGCTCAAGAAGATATGACTTTGGAAGAATTCTTCGCAGACAAAAAATACCTTACTTTCTCTCGTATTCCTATCTATACGAAAGACATAGACGACATAACGGGGTTTGTCCTTAAAACAGATGTGCTTCTGCACTTGGCAAACGACGAGCAACACCTTAAGTTGAAAGATATTAAGCGTGACATTCTTGTATGCTATGGCAATGCTGCCATCACGAAATTCTACGACCTTATGCTAAGCAAGAAACAACAAATAGCCTTGGTCATCGACGAGTATGGTGGAATGGATGGCATCGTAACCTTGGAAGACGTGATTGAAACTATTCTCGGCTCAGAAATCACCGACGAGAGCGACAAACAGATAGATATGCAGGCATTTGCCAAAGAGCAATGGAAAAAACGTTCCGCCAACTTAGACATCGCCGAAACAGAAACAGAAACAGAAACAGAAAAGGACGACACCAACGATGCCGCCCCTTCTAATCCTTCTTAGAATATCAGACTGACTCCTTGTAGTTCTTGCTACCAATAGATAGGGACGAAAGCGCATCACCTATTAGATAGATGGCTTCCGCCAACTTCTCGTCCGCAACAGTCAATCTGTTCACCAAATCCTTCGTCGCATTGGCCGCACTATCTGACCCCTGCACAGGCGTACTTTGCAGCGCCTCCACACAAGGTTTGATTCGCTTCGCATCGTACGACAAGCAGTCTAATGTTGCCTGCACACTGCGAACCATCGCATCAATATCCCCAATCACCGAAGGAATATCTTTGGATTTTTTTTCCATGTTTTTCTGTTTATGTTAGTAGTATTAACGTTTACATATTGTAAAATTACCACTTTATAAAGCCAAAAGCAAATAGGCTTCATTGTTATTTTACTCGTTTGAAATATTTTTAAAATACAAAGAGTTTACTCATCTTTTTCGTTTTTCCTATACTTACTGATTTCTACAATGATAAGTGGCCTACTCTATGGAAAGTTCGTAACTTTGTGAAAAATCTCAAATTTGTGATTTATGGAAATGTCGGCCACCATCATTCTGTTACTTTTCTTATTCAGCACAGGTGCCAGCTTCGTCCAACGTGTCAGTGGATTCGGCTTTGGCATCTTTATTATGACCGTTCTACCCTACCTGCTACCCTCCTATGGGGAGGCGACAACACTGTCTGGACTGCTGTCTCTCACTCAATCTCTTGTCATCTTCATTACGCACTACAAATATGTGAATTGGAAGCGTCTTCTTCCTATGCTCATTACATTCCTACTCGTTTCGTTCTTTGCGGTACGCTTTGTGGCGAACGCGGCAGACACACACCTAAAACTACTATTAGGTATCATTCTCATCGTCATGAGTCTTTATTTCCTCTTCTTCAACGGGAAATTCAAAATAAAGCCAACAATGAAATTAGAAATATCAATGGGAACTGTAAGTGGGGCGATGGGCGGATTGTTTGGTATGCAAGGCCCTCCTGCCGTACTCTTCTTTTTAGCTTCTGAGAAAGACAAGAATCACTATTTGGGTATGCTGCAAGCTTATTTCCTAATTGGGAATGCCGCAATGACATTCTATCGCGCCCGCTACGGATTGTTTACCGAATCCGTAGCATGGGGTTGGTTGTACGCCGTGGCTGGAATACCTTTAGGTGGATATATCGGAAAAATTGTCTTCGACAAACTTTCTGGCGACACTCTTCGAAAAATCATCTATATCTACATGGCAATCAGTGGTATAATTGCCATTATCACAGAGTTATCAGATTAGTTGAAGAACCGAAACACATCGTTTAAATTAGCATAAATCAACAATACGAACAACAAGAACATTCCAATAACCTGGGCTTTCATCACAACACTCTCACTTGGCTTCCGTCTTGTTATCATCTCATAAAGAATGAACACGAGATGTCCTCCATCTAACGCAGGTATCGGCAAGATGTTCATAAATGCCAAAATAACAGATAGGAAGGCTGTTATCTCCCAAAAAGCCTGTGCGTCAAATGGGTAGGGGAAAAGACTTCCTATCGTCATAAATCCTCCTAAACTTTGCGCTCCTGCCTTTGTGAAAACATACTTCATATCCCCCGCATAATTCGTCAATTTTTTCACACCGCGAGTTATTCCCACACCAAAAGACTCAAAAAAGCCATAGTTTTCTTCCTTAGCTTGATAGAAAGCACTCATCGGACGCATATACACTCCTATCTTGCCATTATAATCTGGCGTCACCGTCAACGAAACAGTATCACTTCCACGCTTCAACGTCACAGGAATCGGAATGTTTCGATTTTCACTGAAAATAGACACACTCGTCGAGACATACGCCTCAGCCAAAGAATCTCCTATTGTCATAAGGCTGTCACCCGACATCAAACCAGCACGCTCCGCACGTGAACCTACCATCACAGAATCGATTACAAAGGGATAACGGAAACCGACAAAACCTGTTTGCGCCTCTAACACCTTCTCCATAAAGCCATCAGGCATATTGAGAACTACTTCTTTACCGTCTCGACGCACACAAACTTGTTTTGCCTCCAATATTGCACGAAACGACGCTTCATCTGGCTTCTCTACCGCTACAGAATCCGCCCATACAAAAATGTCTCCATCTTTGAATCCTGCTGATTTTGCCAGATCGCTAAATTCCATCCCCTCCGTGATATTTTCAAAAGGTATGTATCTATCGCCATAATTGAACGCAATCATTGAATAGATAAAAAGCGCCAAAATAAAGTTAAAAACAACCCCCATGATCGTTATCAAAAACCGCTGCCACGCTGGCTTAGAGCGGAACTCCCATGGTTTGGGTTCACTCTTCATCTGATTACGATCCAACGACTCGTCTATCATTCCCGACATCTTCACATAACCTCCCAACGGAAGCCATCCTATACCATACTCCGTATCACTGCTCTTCGGCTTAAATCGGAACAACGACAGCCCAGGATTGAAAAAAAGATAAAACTTCTCAACTCTGACACCAAATAATCTCGCCATAAGATAATGTCCAAATTCATGAATCATCACTAATATCGTGAGACTGGCAAAAAACTGAAGAACAACAACCAATATTGGAATCATAACGATGTCTATCTAAATATTCTTTACTTATTTTTTATATTTCACTGCATACTCCAACGCACTCTTAGTAGCCTCTTCATGAGTCGCAACATAATCTTCATAAGACGGACTATCAATGAACGGAATCACAGACATCGTTTGCTCTATTACATCCGACATTTCTAAAAATCCGATCTCATCATGCAGGAATTTTGCAACAACCACCTCATTGGCAGCATTCAAGACACAAGGCACATTCCCACCTTTCTCCATTGCACAATACGCCAACGCTAAGTTTCTGAAAGTTTTTGAATCTGGTCTTTCAAAAGTCATCTGATTATGCGTAAACAAATCTAAACGAGGATAGTTATTCTCCAACCGAGCAGGGAATCCTAACGCCAACTGTATCGGCAAACGCATATCTGGCATTCCTATCTGCGCTTTAATAGCGCCATCTTGAAACTGGACCATTGAGTGAATCAAAGACTGCGGATGTACAACCACCTCTATCTTCGACAATGGAACATCAAAAAGCCACTTCGCCTCCATCACCTCAAAACCTTTGTTCATCATCGAGGCGGAATCGATCGTTATCTTCGCTCCCATCGTCCAATTAGGGTGTTTTAAAGCATCCGAGGCCGTAACATTGGACAAGAAATCTTTGTCTTTCCCCCTAAAAGGACCACCTGAAGCAGTGAGCAAAATTTTCTCAATTCCGGACTGTTCTCCCATCAAGCATTGAAAAATGGCAGAATGTTCTGAATCTACTGGATATACCTTCGTATGATACTGTCGGCACAGGTTGGTAATCAAACTTCCTGCCACCACCATCGTCTCTTTATTGGCCAAAGCAATGCTTTTCCCTGCTTTAATGGCAGTTATCGTTGGATATAATCCAGAATAGCCTACCATCGCCGTCAAAACAATGTCAACGGCTTTCAACTCAACTACCTCTGCTATCGCTTTAGTTCCTGCGAACACTTTTATAGGCAAATCAATTAACGCATTCTTTACCTCATCATACTTGCTTTCATTAGCAATCACAACCACCTCTGGCTGAAACTTCCTTGCTTGCTGAATGAGCAATTGCGAACTATTATTTGCCGTCAGAACGTATGCCTCTAACTTGTCGGAATGATCTTCTATCACCTGTAAAGCCTGCGTTCCGATAGAGCCTGTAGAACCTAAAATGGCTATTTTTTTCTTCTCCATGTCCTTACTTTAGAAAACAATGAAAACCTGTGGATCAAGCGCTGCCCCATCCTTCCAAAGTTGAAACTCAAAGAATGTATCCGAATCTTTCATGAACGTTGACAAGATTTCTCCTGCATGCACCCGATCTCCAACTTTTTTCATATAGGGTTGTCGTATTTTGTAAACAGACATCATATTGTCTGAATGTTGTATTAACATAACATAAATATCATTCAACGTGTATTCCGACGATACCACGACACCATCTAATATTGATGACACAGATGAATTTTGATTAACCGATAAGGTCAACCCATATACGCCTTTGTGAGAATTAAATGGTTCTACCACATGACCTTGCGCTGGTCTCTGCATCAAATAATTTTTTTTGCTTGACTCTTCTATGCCAATTCTCATCGTCATCAACTCGTCCGACTCAAATGAATCTCTGAATGCCACCTCCTTCTCCGAGGCGTCCAACAACTGATCCGTCGACACGTTTTTCAAATTCTCTGTCGTTGTCGTTGAATCAACTTTTATATCCCCCCTCACAACCGAACGTAACACATCCAAATATTGCGATTGCAACTGCACTTTTTCTGCAATGGAATCAACTTGTATGGCAGTTAGAATCAAACTCTTGCGCAGTTTTGCATTGTCCGTATAACCAGGCAAAAAGCCCCTCATAGGTGTCTTAATGATCAAAAAGGCTATCAAGAAAAAATAGACGACAGCAAGGAAAAACGAGAATGCAATCGCCGAGAGTTTTGACATTCGGATACGCCATACCTCCTCCAACGTATTCTCATTTAATATCGCTATCTTATACTTAAATCGTAGCCGTTGCAAAAACGACTTTCCATCTACTTTCGACATCGTTTTTCTTTATTTTACCAACAACCTCCGACGAAACTCTGAACAGACTATCGCCGCCGCTGCTCCTACATTCAACGACTCTGAGGTCGCCCTTCCCTTAGGAAAACTCGGAATATGCAATTTTGCCGTTACATATTTCGCCACCTCGTCAGATATGCCATTGCCTTCGTTTCCCATCACAATTATTCCGTTCTCCGTCAATTTCTCTTCATAGATATTTGTACCTTCTAAGAAAGTTCCATAGACAGGGACTCCAGACATTTTTTTTAAAACATCAACTATGTCAGCATAATAGACCTTGACCCTCGTCAACGCTCCCATCGTAGCTTGAACCACTTTCGGATTATATACATCAACCGTCTCTTTTGAACAAATTATATTCTCTATGCCAAACCAATCGGCCTCCCTTATTATCGTCCCCAAATTTCCAGGATCCTGTACAGTATCTATCATAAGGGAAAGCTGACCTTTCAACTCATCATATTTTATTTCACATTTCTTTTTTCGGAAAACTGCAAGAACCGATTGCGGCGTACATTGAGAGGAAACTTTCTTTAAAGTATCCCTTGAAACTTCAAAAACTTCTGCCACCCTCGGATTTTTCACTGTCTCGAAATATTCCGAGGTAGCCACCAACGAAACGCAATCAAAATGGGGCAACAAGTCGTTCACCAACTTTGTTCCCTCCGCATAGAACAAACCCTGTTCATCTCGCTCTTTCTTCTTCGAAAGAGACTGTATCCATTTGATTTTATTTTTCGTCAGTTCTTCCATTTCAAACTTTTCTATTCCAATCCCACCAACCAGATCTCGTAGAACATCGGCTGATAATTCTCATAATCTGACTGCGTCCCCCCAGAAACCGTCGTCAATGTACTATTGCCAATAGCGAAAGGAATGATAACTTTACAATGCCCCCCTACTCGGAGATTCCGAACCGCCTGTTGGAACCCTCTTCCATACGACGCTCCATACGCATCCTTCAAAATCACAAAAGACAATGGATCTGGATTGACCCCCGCCGTACAGTCATACACAAGAGTTCCCGACAAATTATACCCCTTGTAACGAACATACGCCGTCCAATTGGTCTGCGGCACTAAATCTCCATATCCTTTGTCACATAGATGAAAATATAGACCATCCGCTTTTCCTGAACTATACAAATAGTAGATGTCATTCTCTCCATCTTTCCATTCTGTCGTATCTTCAGGCATCGTTCCCGTTACTGTAATCTTATTTTTTGACAGATATGAAGATATCTTCTCTTTCTGATCGTCTACATAATCGGCATAAGTGTTAGATTTCTTACAGGATGTTCCTAAAGAAGCCACAAGAACTAAAACCACAAGTATCATCAAACACTGCGCAACCTTTATTTTTTTCTTATTCATATTTTCTTTCTATCGCTTTTTTACTTCTATCAGGGAAATTTGCATAGAGACAGGTGTCCACGGTGGAATACAACCAGACACACCCACAACGCCATACGCTAAAAAAGATGGCATCACAAACTCACCCTCTCCAGAAACGGGTAGTAAGCGCAATGCCTCGCGCATACCTCTCGTCAAATCCCCCTTCTCAAGGTTCTCCGTTCTTACCACATTCTTCAACTTATCGCACTCGGTACCATCTAACTGCCGTACTGTGTAGCGGAACGTAACATCATCATCACCGCTTGCTCGTTCTCCCTTACCACTCCACACAATGTAATAACGCAAACCCGTCTTCGTTGTTGTGAAGGTTTTCTGATCCGTCTTTTGGACGCTGTCTACATAGACCGTCACCAGACTATCTTCAATAGCAGCAAACTGTCGGTTCATCTCCATCAAGGCAGACTCTGTTTGAGGTTTCTCAATTTTGTTATACGGGACTTGCGGAGCTGGTTCTTGACAAGACATCAACCCTAAAAAACAAATTATATATGTAATGATTTTTCGCATTTATTTTCCTCCATCCTGTTCATCGGTTGCCTCTTCTCCCAATTCCACAGCTTGTCTTTTTCTCTCTTGCAGAAGCTCTTCCTTGAGCAAAGGAATTTTCTCATCGAACAATTTCACAGCATCATAAATTGAACAATGCAACGTGCCTCCCGCCGCATTTTTATGTCCGCCTCCATTGAAATATTCATGGGCAAAAACATTTGCTTCAACACCTCCCTGCGAGCGAAATGAGATTCTGATTTTATCAATATCTTCCTTGAAAAAAGCAGAAAAAACTACTCCCTTGATAGACAACGGAATGTTCACAAATCCCTCCGTATCGCCAGGACGATAGTCAAACGTATTAAGCTCCTCTTTCGTGAGCCACATCAACGCAGCCCCCAACTCTGGATATATCTTCAATTTCTTATTTAAGAGAAATCCTAACATTCTGAAACGGGACTCCGAAAAATTGTTGTAAACCCGACGATATATTTCATCTTTGTCTACTCCTTTTTTTATCAACTCAGAGATGATAGTATACAGTTCTGGGTTATTTGAATTGTAGGAGAATGAGCCAGTATCCGTCATCAAGCCAACAAATATACATTCCGCACATTCTTTTGTCATATCCGTGAAATACCCCATACGGCAAATCAGACGGAAAATCATTTCCGAAGTAGATGTCATCTGAGGATAAGAAATGACAATGTCTGCGAAATTTCCTGGGTCCAGATGATGGTCTACTAAGATTTTTTTCCCCTTGGCATCCGCCACTCGCAAACCCATATCCCCAATACGACTCAACACATTAAAATCTAAAGCAAAAATGGTCTCTGCCTCCTTAATCCTCTCATCAGCAATCTCTTTCTGCTTATCATACACCAACACATCCTTTATACCCCACATCCACCCATAATAGGCTGGATAAGCATTCGGGATGATCACAGTTACGTTTTTCTCCATACTGCATAAAAAGTTTGCCCACGCCAAAGACGAACCAACAGAATCGCCATCTGGAGATAGATGCGACACAATTACGATATTGTTTACTTTCTCAATTTCTCGTTTCGTCTCTTGAATCAAACTCTCGTTGATGATTTTTGATATCATACTTTTCGCTTTTTTCGTCCCTTTTTATACACTTTCTTTCGTGCATGTATTAGAGGGCTAAGTTACAAAAAATATTTTGTTTATCGTTTGGAATACGCTGTAAACAAAAACCGCGACAAACATCGCAGATAATCTTCTGAAACTCAGCTTTCTCACACTCAAAAACAAAACTATCATCATAATATAAAGCCACACAACCTCACAACTCAACATCCTTACGTCCTCCCGCACTGCCCCTACCATCGTCTCCATCCACTGTATAGCTTCGTTCATTCCCCAAACAATCTTACTCAAAACAAAAGAAACAAGGCTTCCGACCCACGGAACCCAAGAAGTCATCCATAATGCAATCGATAGATAAATGATGATAGATGACAATGGTATAACCACATAGCCCGAGAGCCAAAAGACATTGCTCAATTGATGAAAATAATAGAGCGTCAACGGCAATGTTCCCAACTGCGCTGCCAAAGAGACGGACAAGAGCGACCAACAACTATCCATAAACTTATTCTGGAAAACAATCGTATTATAGATAGGTTGCTGGAACATCAAGATGGAAAGCACCGCCAAATAACTCAACTGAAAACTAATATCAAACAGATAACGTGGTGAATATAAGAGCATTAGAAAAGCCGAAGCAAACACTGCATTATAGGTGAGCGAGTGCCGTCCAAATATCACTGCCATCGAACCAATCGTCAGCATTATGGATGCCCGTACCACAGATGGCGACAATCCAGTAACAAACGCGAATATCCATAAAGCGGTCAAAGCCAGGACTATACGCATTTTCTTCAATCGTTCTCCTCTTAAAATCTGAGAGAGAATTTTCGTGAACACGAGGAAAATAACACCAACGTGCAAACCACTCACTGCAAGAATATGACTCGCTCCCGTCGTTGAATAACTCTTTCGTAAGTCTTTGTCCAACAAAGTTTTATCTCCTATTGTCAACGCTGCCAACACGCCTAATTCTTTTCCTCCTATCTTATTCTCTCGAAAGACATTCACTAAATATTTCTGAATGGAATGAGAGAGACGAATAATCGAAAACTCTTGTGTCTCACTCAAAAAACGCCAACGATATTCGGGAATATAGAAAGAACCCGAGATGCCTCTTCCTCGCAAATAAGCATCAAAATCAAATCCATTATCGCTCTCTTGCTTTCTGTCTTTCAACGCTTTACGATTCAATGCAATCCAATCTCCCTCTTTCAATGTCAAACTTGCACTGTCTTTCTTCACATACAACTGCAGATTCACCTCCTGATGTAGTGAGTCGGGCAACATCTTCACCAACAACTGCACACTCTTCGGTTTTTCTAACGGCACATCCACTATCTGAACTGCAATCTCCTCCCTCTGCTCCTCCTCAAGCAAGACCTGAAACGAATCTACCAACTGCGACTCTTGCCATCTCGTCTGTTCAATACCCATATAGGTTATCAATAATCCAATACTCAATCCAAACATCCACTGATACACATATCGATTCCTTCGACTCAACACGAAATAAGACAGCATACAAAATAACGCACCAACAAGTAGCGTAACTGATTGTAATCCAACACAATACTTGCCTAATAGTATGCCAAATATCAAGAAAATCACCAACCTAAAAAATGGGTATTTCTGTAGCATCGAAAACAGGATTTATAAACAAAACAAAAACGCTTAACTTTTGATTAAGCGTTACAAAGGAAATAAATTATTTTTAAAATCTCTAATTTAATGAGACCTATAGATCATCGTATGCTGAAGATTCTTTCTTTGAATAATTTGTTTTATCAAAGTATTTCAACATCACAAAACATTCATAATCTTCATGAGTAATATACAATTCTATTTGTCCCAAATCCAATTCATAAATTGTGTAATACTTACAATAATCAAATTTTGTTCCAGTCATTTTTTCAGAATCACTAGAATAATTATCGTATGGACTCTGGAAATACTCTGATTGACGTGCGGGTGTTCCGTACTTTTTGGTCAACATAGCCTGAAGTTCCAAATATTCTCTTTCCAATCCCGACCAAGTTGAATACTTAGGAAAATCTACTATTACTGAAGTAACGACCCCATTAGACACATGTGCCGAAACTAAAGAATTAGATTTTCCTGCAAATGTTCCCTTATAAATTGATCCTTTTCCGCTCGGATCCGAAAATACAACATCAAATCCCTTCGCCTTCATCTTAGCCGTAAACGATGTCAAACTTCCATCAATAGGGATTCCCTTAAATGTCAAATGTTCTTGGCTAAAAACGCTTGATACACAAAATAATAAAGATACCAATGCAATAAAAAATGCTTTTTTCATAATATTCAATTTTAAATTTAAAATCAAAAAGAGACTGCTCATCACAGTCTCTTTAATCCTTGTATGGTCTCTTTGGGCGACTTAGCACCAAAGACAAAACTTCCAGCCACTAAAACATCTGCTCCAGCATCAATCAGTCGCTTTCCCGTCTCATAGTTCACTCCACCGTCGATCTCAATCAACGCCGAAGAGCGCTTTCTATTAATCAATTCCTTCAGTCTCACCACTTTATCAATCGTATTTTCAATAAATGTTTGACCGCCAAAGCCAGGATTGACCGACATCAACATAACAACATCAACATCCCCTACAATCTCCTCCAACACAGACACAGGCGTATGCGGATTCAAAGTTACTCCTGCTTTGATGCCTAACGACTTGATTTTCTGTATGCTTCTGTGCAAATGCGTACACGCCTCATAATGCACATTGATAATATCCGCTCCCGCTTTGTAGAATGGCTCCACAAAATTGTCTGGATTAACAATCATCAAATGCACGTCCAATGGTTTCTTGGAATATTTCTTAATCGCCTGAACAACAGGAATTCCGAACGAAATATTCGGAACAAACACCCCATCCATTATATCCAAGTGAAACCAATCGGCTTCACTCTCATTAATCATCTCAACATCTCTCTGCAAATTGGCGAAATCTGCAGAAAGCATTGACGGTGCTATTATCTGCTTCATCGCTTACTTTCCTTGCGCAGCTTTTCTTGCCTCTCTCTTCTTCTTCAACTCAAGTTGCTTCATATAAGCCTCACTGTTATCACGAGCGATAGTCTTGATCACATGAATTATGTCTGCATTGGGATCGTATTTCTCCACATAGACAGTGTACTCATACCCTTGCTCATAATAGAAATTATCGAACTCGCCACAAAAGTTAACCCACTCTACCTTGTCCTTACGAGAGTATCCAGGTCTTATCTTATAACAACGCTGAGATCCATCTACAATTCGCTCTGGCGATACCTTCATATACTCCGCAGAAAATGATAACGCTGGGAACATAAAGACACCCAACAATGCCGCAATTATGATTTTCTTCATATCCTTATATTTTTAAAAAGTTCTACCTCACAAAGATAACTTTTTTTTACATTTCAACAACATTCTGCATTTTTTATGCTTCGCCAGATCCTTTTAATGTAAAAGGGAACGGAGAATTGAACCCTTCTGACTTCTCTTTTGTCTCTTCTAATTGTTCTTCATATTTCTCCAAATTCTCAGCCAAAGCTCGTAACAAACGTTTCGCATGCTCCGGAGTAAGAATTATACGCGATTTCACCTTCGCTTTCGGAGAGTTTGGCATAATACGCAGAAAATCAAGTATAAACTCTGTAGATGAATGTGAGATGACTGCCATGTTTGAGTAAATGCCCTCCGCTACCTCTTCGGGTAATTCTACACTAATTTGTTTTTTTTCTATCTTATTATCGTCTGCCATGTCTCTTATTTTTACTTGTTCTTTTGAAATGACAAAGGAAACCGACTTTCACCGATTTCCTTTGTCTATGTCTACTAATTTAGATTACTCTTCTGGAGCATTAACTTCTTCAGTTGGACTAACGAAATCCTCCTCTTCTACAATGGCACGCGCTTCTGCCTCACGCTCTCTCGCACGCTCCAAGCCTTCCATCGTCTCACGCGATCCGACAATCAGCTTGTCAAACTCACGCTGTCCGGTACCTGCAGGAATCAAGTGTCCACAAATCACGTTTTCCTTCATACCATTCAAATTGTCGACTTTTCCACGAATGGCAGCATCCGTCAACACCTTCGTAGTCTCCTGGAAAGATGCAGCCGACATGAAACTGCTTGTCTGCAATGCTGCACGCGTGATTCCTTGAAGTATCTGAGAAGAAACCGCAGGAATAGCATCTCTGGTTTCAACAAGTTTTTTGTCTTTTCTCTTCAAAGCACTATTCTCATCACGAAGTTTTCTTGCAGTAACAATCTGTCCTGCTTGCAAAGTTGATGAGTCTCCTGGATCAACGACAACCTTCTTACCAAAGATTCTATCATTCTCCTCCATAAAGTCAAGCTTATCAACAACATCTTTCTCTAAGAAACGAGTGTCTCCAGCATCTTGTATCTCAACTTTACGCATCATCTGTCGTACGATTACCTCAAAGTGCTTATCATTAATCTTCACACCTTGCAAACGATAAACGTCTTGAACCTCATTCACGATATACTCTTGTACAGCCGTTGGACCCATAATTGCGAGAATATCAGATGGGGTTATAGCACCATCAGAAAGCGGTGTACCAGCACGTACATAGTCATTTTCCTGTACCAAGATTTGTCTTGACAATGGAACTAAGTACTTCTTAACATCACCTGTCTTTGAGGTTACCGTAATCTCTCTATTACCACGTTTGATCTTTCCTAATGTTATCTCACCGTCAATTTCAGAGACAACAGCAGGATTTGATGGATTACGAGCCTCAAACAACTCGGTTACACGAGGAAGACCTCCCGTGATATCACCTGCACTACCTACTGCACGTGGAATCTTAATCAGCAACGTTCCTGGCTTAACATCTTGACCATCGTCCACCGTGACGTGGGCACCCACTGGCAAACTGTAGGTCTTCAAAACATCACCTGCCACATTGACAATATGCGCCTCAGGCACCTTTGTCTTATCTTTTGACTCAATGATGATTTTCTCTTTCAAACCTGTCGTTTCATCCGACTCCGTCTTGTAGGTTACGTTCTCTATTACATTCTCAAATTTGATCTTACCAGCATACTCAATTACGATGACAGCGTTGAATGGGTCCCATTCACAAATGCGGTCGCCCTTCTTCACCATCGCCCCATTCTTAACGAACAACTTAGCTCCGTATGGAATATTGGCGTTAGTAAGCGCAATTTTCGTATTTGGATCTATAATTTTCAACTCAGCCAATCGTCCTACTACAATGTCTATCGGATTTCCGTTTTCATCTTCAGCATCCAAAGTACGAAGTTCTTCAATCTCAACAATACCATCATAGTGTGATGTAATTCCAGAGTTTGCAGCAATATTTCCTGCCACACCTCCAACGTGGAACGTACGCAACGTCAACTGTGTTCCTGGCTCTCCAATTGACTGCGCAGCAATAACTCCTACAGCCTCACCTTTTTGAACCAACATACCCGTTGCCAAGTTACGACCGTAACACTTAGCACATACACCTTTCTTTGATTCACATGTCAAAACGGAACGAATCTCTACGCTCTCTATTGGAGACTCTTGAATCTTTTGCGCCGCATCCTCACGAATCTCTTCTCCTGAGTGAACTATGATTTCTCCAGTCAACGGATGAATAACATCGTGAACAGACACACGTCCTAAGATTCTCTCATACAAAGAAGCTACAACCTCATCATTGTTCTTCAACTCTGTACAAACCAGTCCACGAAGCGTACCACAATCCTCCTCATTAATGATGACATCGTGTGACACATCAACCAAACGACGTGTCAAATATCCTGCATCGGCAGTCTTCAACGCTGTATCGGCCAAACCTTTACGAGCACCGTGAGTAGAGATAAAGTACTCCAACACAGACAAACCTTCCTTAAAGTTTGACAAAATTGGGTTCTCAATAATCTGACCTCCTTCTGCTCCAGACTTCTGTGGTTTCGCCATCAATCCACGCATACCAGACAACTGACGAATCTGCTCCTTAGATCCACGGGCTCCAGAATCCAACATCATATATACAGAGTTAAATCCTTGGTCGTCGGCGGAAATGGTCTTCATCAAGATATTCGCCAAGTCCGCATTGACGTGTGTCCAAATATCAATAATCTGATTGTAACGCTCATTGTTAGTGATGAATCCCATATTATAGTTATTCAACACTTCCTCAACTTCAGCGTACCCTTTATTTACCAATTCTTCTTTTTCCTTAGGAATGATGACATTTTCCAAGTTAAATGACAAACATCCCTTGAATGCCATGTAGTATCCTAAGTTCTTAATCTTATCAAGGAAGTCAGCCGTGCGAGCTACTCCACATACTTTGATTACATTACTAATGATCTCACGAAGTGACTTTTTCGTAATCAATGTATTTACATAACCGACCTCTTGTGGTACACACTCGTTGAAAATCAAACGACCCACCGTTGTCTCGGTAATCGTATCAACCAACTCGCCTTTATCATTCAAGTCTTTTACAATCACCTTGATAGGTGCGTGCAAATCAACCTTATTCTCATTGTATGCGATTTGAGCTTCTTCGTTTCCATAGAAAACAAGTCCTTCTCCTTTTGCACCCTTTCTTGGTTTTGTAATGTAGTACAATCCAAGAACCATATCCTGAGAAGGCACGGTAATCGGCGATCCATTGGCTGGATTCAAGATATTGTGCGATGCCAACATCAACATTTGCGCCTCCAATACTGCCTCATTTCCTAATGGCAAGTGCACCGCCATCTGGTCTCCATCGAAATCGGCATTGAACGCCGTACATGCTAACGGGTGCAACTGGATAGCTTTTCCTTCAATCATTCGAGGTTGGAACGCCTGAATACCCAAACGGTGCAATGTAGGAGCACGGTTCAACAACACTGGATGTCCCTTCATCACATATTCCAGAATATCCCAAACAACGGGGTCTTTTCTATCAACAATCTTCTTAGCAGACTTTACCGTCTTTACGATACCACGCTCAATTAATTTACGGATTACAAACGGCTTGTAAAGCTCCGCAGCCATATACTTTGGCAAACCACACTCGTGCATGTGCAACTCTGGTCCAACGACGATTACAGAACGTGCTGAGTAGTCGACACGCTTACCGAGCAAGTTTTGACGGAAACGTCCTTGCTTTCCTTTCAATGAGTCTGACAAAGACTTCAACGGACGATTCGCATCCGTCTTAACCGCAGTCGACTTTCTCGTATTATCAAAGAGTGAATCGACAGCCTCCTGCAACATACGCTTCTCATTACGCAAGATGACATCAGGAGCTTTAATCTCAATCAATCTCTTCAAACGATTATTACGAATGATGACACGACGATACAAATCGTTCAAATCAGAAGTCGCAAAACGACCTCCGTCCAATGGCACCAACGGACGTAATTCTGGAGGAATTACTGGGACAATCTTCACAATCATCCACTCAGGTTTGTTTCTTCCATTAGACGCACGGAAAGCTTCTACGACCTGCAATCGTTTCAATGCTTCTGTCTTACGTTGTTGTGAAGATTCTAATCCTGCACGGTTCCTCAACTCGTATGACAGTGAATCCAAATCAACACGCTGCAACATATCATAGATTGCCTCTGCTCCCATCTTAGCGATAAACTTGTTGGGATCAGAGTCATCCAACATTTGATTCTCCTTTGGCAAAGAGTTAAGAATCTCAACATACTCCTCCTCCGTCAAAAGATCTTGCGCAGCAATACCATCTGCCTCTTTGATTCCTGGTTGAACAACGACAAACTTCTCGTAATAGATAACCGAGTCCAACTTCTTGGTTGGCATTCCAAGCAAATATCCTATCTTATTAGGTAAAGAGCGGAAATACCAAATATGAGCCACAGGAACAACCAACTGAATGTGTCCCATACGCTCACGACGTACTTTCTTCTCGGTAACCTCTACACCACAACGATCACAAACAATTCCCTTGTAACGAATTCTCTTGTATTTTCCACAATTACACTCATAATCCTTTGACGGACCGAAAATGCGCTCGCAGAACAAACCGTCACGCTCTGGCTTATACGTTCTATAGTTGATGGTCTCTGGCTTCAAGACTTCACCGCTCGACATCTCCAGAATTTCTTCTGGAGATGCGATACCGATGGATATCTTCGTGAAAGCATTCTTTACTTTATTATCGTTTCTAAAACCCATTTTTGTATTTAATAAAAATGAACATTATTCGAGTTTAACACTTAAACCTAAACCTCTCAACTCGTGTAACAACACGTTTAATGATTCAGGAATACCAGCAGGCGGCATTGGATCGCCTTTCACGATAGCCTCGTACGACTTCGCACGACCCATCACGTCATCTGACTTAATTGTCAAAATCTCTTGAAGAACATGTGACGCACCGAACGCCTCCAACGCCCAAACCTCCATCTCTCCGAAACGCTGTCCTCCGAACTGAGCCTTACCTCCTAACGGTTGTTGCGTAATCAATGAGTATGGTCCGATTGAACGAGCATGCATCTTATCATCAACCATGTGACCCAACTTCAACATATAAATCACTCCGACTGTCGCTGGCTGGTCAAAACGCTCTCCTGTTCCACCATCATACAAATATGTCTTTCCGTATCTTGGAAGTCCAGCCTTATCTGTCCATGTGTTCAAGTCGTCCAATGTCGCACCATCAAAGATTGGAGTGGCAAACTTTACACCCAACTTCAAACCTGCATGTCCTAATACAGTCTCAAAAATTTGACCTAAGTTCATACGTGAAGGCACACCCAACGGATTCAACACAATGTCAACAGGCGTTCCATCCTCCAAGAATGGCATATCTTCTTGACGAACGATACGTGATACAATACCCTTGTTTCCGTGACGTCCTGCCATCTTATCACCAACACGAATCTTACGCTTCTTGGCAATGTAAACCTTTACCAACTGAACAATACCAGAAGGAAGCTCATCTCCAATCGTGATGTTGAATTTCTTTCTCTTCATCTCCGCATCGTACTCCTTGTACTTGCGCATATAATTCATAATCAAATCATGAATCATATCGTTTTTATGCTCATCGCTTGTCCACTTGGTAAGCTGGATTTCCTGATAATTAATATCCTCCAATACCTTCTTCGTGAACTTAGCCCCCTTGGCAATAACATCCGCGCCCAAATAGTCCTTTACTCCCTGAGAAGTCTTACCATTCGTCAGCACCATCAACTTATCAACCAAGATACCTTTCAACTCCATGGCCTTTGCATCAAACTCTTCGTCAATAGCAGTCAATTTCTCTTTGTCTGCCAAACGAGTCTTTCTCGTCTTCAAAGCCTTTGAGAAAAGACGCTTTCTGATAACAACACCATGTAGCGATGGATTCGCTTTCAACGACGCATCTTTCACATCTCCAGCTTTGTCGCCAAAGATAGCGCGCAACAATTTTTCTTCTGGAGATGGATCAGACTCTCCCTTAGGAGTAATCTTTCCTATCATAATATCACCTGGATCAACAGACGCTCCTACACGGATAATACCATTTTCATCCAAGTTTCTCGTTGCATCTTCACTCACATTAGGAATATCAGAAGTCAATTCCTCCATTCCTCGCTTCGTCTCACGAACCTCCAACTGATATTCGTCAACGTGTACAGAAGTGAAAATATCATACTTACATACTTTCTCGTTAATTACAATCGCATCCTCGTAGTTGTAACCTTTCCAAGGCATGAACGCAACTAACAAGTTCTTTCCGATTGCCAACTCGCCATCTTGCGTTGAATAACCTTCCGTCATAATCTGACCCTTAGTTACTCTCTGTCCACATTCCACAATCGGACGAAGGTCAATCGTAGTACTTTGGTTCGTCTTTCTGAATTTAGGCAATGCATATTCCTTCACCGAAGAATCAAAGTTCACAAACTCCTCATCTTCCGTTCTGTCATATCTTACTTTAATCACGCTTGCATCAACGAACTCTACCACACCATCACCTTCCGCAGCAACTTGTGTACGTGAATCTCTTGCTACCTGTCGCTCAATACCTGTTCCAACAATAGGAGACTCCGTACGAAGCAAAGGAACTGCTTGACGCATCATGTTAGATCCCATCAACGCACGGTTCGCATCATCATGCTCCAAGAACGGAATTAAACATGCAGCGATTGACGCAATTTGCTGAGGTGCCACATCCATCAAATCAAGACGATCTGGTTCTACAACAGGGAAATCAGCCTCATCACGCGCTTTTACTTTATCAATAAGGAAGTTTCCTTCCTCATCCAAAGGTGCATTTCCTTGAGCAATCACCTTGCCCTCTTCTTCCTCCGCCGTGAAATACTTGATACCATTTTCCGAAACATCAACCTTACCATTGTTTACAATACGGTACGGTGTCTCAATGAATCCAAGATCATTAATTTTGGCAAACACACAAAGAGAAGAAATCAAACCAATGTTTGGACCTTCTGGTGTCTCAATTGGACAAAGGCGACCGTAGTGAGTATAGTGAACATCACGGACCTCAAATCCTGCTCTATCACGAGACAAACCACCAGGACCCAACGCAGACAAACGACGTTTGTGCGTAATCTCCGCCAATGGATTCGTCTGATCCATAAACTGAGACAAAGCATTCGTTCCAAAGAATGAATTGATTACAGAAGAGATAGTCTTCGCATTGATCAACTCCGTTGGAGAGAACACCTCGTTATCTCGTATGTTCATTCTCTCACGAATCGTACGAGCCATACGAGCAAGTCCGACACCAAATTGGTTATACAATTGCTCGCCAACCGTACGAACACGACGGTTGCTCAAGTGGTCAATATCATCGACATCCGCCTTTGAATTAATTAACTCAATCAAGTACTTGATAATCTCGATGATATCCTCTTTCGTTAAAACACGAACACTCATATCGGTCGTAAGATTCAATTTCTTATTGATTCTATAACGTCCGACATCTGCAAGGTCATAACGTTTGTCAGAGAAGAATAAGTTCGTTATTACTTCACGAGCTGCGGCCTCATCCGCAGGCTCTGCGCTACGCATCTGACGATATATATAATACACAGCCTCCTTCTCAGAGTTTGTAGGATCTTTCTGCAATGTATTGTAGATGATACTATAGTCAGAAAGATTTGGATCCTCTTTGTGAAGAAGGATAGTCTGAACACCCGAATCCAAAATTTCTTGAACATTGTCCTTGTCAAGAACTGTCTCACGGTCGATAACGACCTCGTTTCTCTCAATAGAAACGACCTCACCAGTATCCTCATCAACAAAATCTTCTACCCATGCCTTCAAAACACGAGCAGCCAATCTTCGTCCCTCAACTTTCTTTAAACCTGCCTTAGAGACTTTCACCTCCTCGCAGAGACCGAAGATTTCAAGAATATCCTTATCACTTTCAAATCCGATAGCTCGCAACAACGTAGTTACCGGTAATTTCTTTTTACGATCGATGTAAGCATACATCACATTGTTAATGTCTGTAGCAAACTCAATCCACGATCCTTTAAACGGAATAATACGAGCAGAATACAGTTTCGTTCCATTTGCATGCATACTCTGACCGAAGAAAACGCCAGGAGACCTATGCAACTGAGATACAATAACACGCTCCGCACCATTTATGACAAATGTTCCCTTTTCAGTCATATATGGGATAGTTCCCAAATATACATCTTGGATAATTGTCTCAAAATCCTCATGGTCAGGATCCGTACAATACAGTTTTAATTTAGCCTTTAGAGGAACGCTATACGTTAAACCGCGCTCAATACACTCGTCTATCGAATATTTAGACGGATCTATGTAATAGTCTAAAAATTCAAGAACAAAATTGTTTCGTGTGTCCGCAATCGGGAAATTCTCGGAGAACACTTTGAACATGCCATCATTCTTACGTTGTTCAGGTGGCGTATCAATTTGGAAAAAATCTCTAAAAGACTTTAATTGCACTTCAAGAAAATCTGGATATTCCATTTGATTCTTGACAGTTGCAAATGTTACTCTTTGATTTTTGTTAATAGAAGACATTATCTAAGAATAATTTATGAACTTAAAAGGAAAATAGACACAAAAAAGTTTAGAACCTATTACTAGGTTCTAAACCAAAGTTTCTGAACAAGTCAGAACTGTAATTACTATTTAAGTTCAACTTCTGCTCCAGCATCCTCAAGTTGCTTCTTCAAATCCTCAGCAGTAGCCTTGTCTGCACCTTCCTTGATTGTGTTAGGCGCACCGTCTACTAAGTCCTTTGCCTCTTTCAATCCGAGACCAGTCAACTCTTTTACCAATTTTACGATAGCAAGTTTGCTAGCACCAGCTGACTTCAATACTACATCGAAAGAAGTCTTCTCCTCTGCAGCGGCTGCTGCAGGTCCTGCTGCTACTGCTACTGCAACTGCAGCTGGCTCGATGCCGTACTCGTTCTTTAAAATTTCAGCAAGTTCATTAACTTCCTTAACAGTCAAGTTAACTAATTGTTCTGCAAAAGCTTTCAAATCTGCCATTTTATTTATGCTTTAATGTTATTATTCTTTGTAAATTATTCGTTGTTTGATGAAGTCTCCTCTCTATCTTGAAGAGCCTTGATGATATTTCTGATAGGAGATTGCAACAAAGCAATAACGTCGCCAATAAGCTCGTTCTTGCTCTTGAGGCTTACCAAAGCATCCAATTGGTCTGCTCCGTAGAACTCTTCCTCTACGTATGCAGCTTTTAATGTTGGCTTTCCTACTTTGTTACCCTTGCTAAACTCTTTGATAAGTCTTGCAGGTGCATTTCCAGTATTAGATAACATCAGAGCGGTTGGACCTTCAAGAGCAGAGTACAATGCTGAGTAGTCACCATCTTTTCTTTCAAGAGCTTTCTTCAACAAAGTGTTCTTGACAACAACCAACTTAATATCTTGCTTGAAACATGCACGTCTGATATCGCTTGTCAAATCAGCGGTCAAACCTGCCGCATCAGCAATGTAGAAATGCGAATAATTATTCAAGTTCTCGAGTACCTGACTAATTACAATGTCTTTATCTTCCTTTTTCATGCTTCTAAATATTAAATTAATCTAATGATTTAGGGTCGATTTTAATACCCGGACTCATTGTACTTGAAAGATAAATACTCTTAACATAATCACCTTTGGCAGTAGCAGGCTTCAACTTAATCAAAGTGTCGATAAAAGTCTTAGCGTTTTCATAGATTGCTTCTGGAGCGAAAGAAACCTTTCCTACAGACGCATGAACGATACCAAACTTATCTACTTTAAAATCAATCTTACCTTGCTTTACTTCGCGAACAGCCTTGCCCACTTCATTGGTAACTGTTCCACTCTTAGGATTTGGCATCAAACCACGAGGTCCTAACACACGTCCTAAAGCACCGATTTTACCCATGATTGATGGCATAGTGATGATAACATCTACATCTGTCCAACCACCTTTAATCTTGTCGATATACTCGTCAAGACCGACATAATCAGCGCCAGCTGCCTTAGCATCTGCTTCAGCATCTGGAGTACACAACGCCAACACGCGAACTGTCTTTCCTGTTCCATTTGGCAATGAAACCACGCCACGAACCATCTGGTTAGCCTTACGTGGGTCAACACCCAAACGAACATCTACATCTACAGAAGCATCAAACTTGGTAGTAGTCAACTCCTTTACCAAGGCAGAAGCCTCCTTCAAAGAGTAAGATTTCCCAACTTCAATCTTCTCTAATGCTAACTTTTGATTTTTTGTAAGTTTACCCATTGCAATTGAAGCTTATTTAGTTATTAGCGGGAAATTCCCCTTTTACAGTGATACCCATACTTCTCGCAGTACCTGCAACCATCGACATAGCAGATTGTACTGTGAAACAGTTCAAATCCTGCATTTTATCTTCGGCGATAACCTTAACCTGATCCCAAGTAATCTCAGCGACTCTCTTACGATTAGGCTCTGCAGATCCACTCTTCAACTTAGTAAGCTCAAGCAACTGAACTGCAACAGGAGGAGTCTTAACTACAAAATCAAAAGATTTATCTGCATAATAAGTGATAACAACAGGCAAAACCTTACCTGCCTTATCCTGGGTTCTGGCATTGAACTGCTTACAAAAATCCATTATATTAATACCCTTAGAACCCAAAGCAGGTCCTACTGGAGGTGATGGATTTGCAGCGCCTCCTTTTATCTGCAATTTGATAAATCCAGCAACTTCTTTAGCCATTTCTTTTTTGTTTAAAAATGATTTATATATACAAAAACAGCCTTTCGACTATTCTTTTTCCACTTGTAAAAATCCTAACTCTAATGGAGTCTCACGACCAAAGATTTTCACTTTAACCTTGAGTTTCTTACGTTCGTTGTTTACTTCCTCAATAGTGCCTCTAAAACCACTAAAAGGACCATAAGTAACCTTGACAGTCTCACCCTCTAAGAACGGAATCGTAACATCCTCTGTCTCTTCAGCAGCCTCTTCCATCTGCCCTAAGATTCTATTCACCTCGCTCTGACGCAGAGGAACAGGATCATTAGTCTTCGAAGTGCGGTCGCCCAAGAAATCAATGACGTTATTCATCTCTCTCAGATGATGTAGAGCCTCACCTACCAAATTAGCCTCCACAAGCACATAGCCTGGAAGGTACGGTCTCTCCTTTACAGTTTTCTTTCCGTTTTTGCTGATTTGGTAAATTTTCTCAGTTGGAATTAACACTCTAGAAACATACAGACCAAGATCCGTAGTCTTGATTTCATTCTCAATCGTCTCACGAACCTTGTTCTCCTTACCACTAATGGCACGTAATACATACCATTTCTTCTCCGTCTCTGCCATGCTTTCCCTTACTTATTAAAACAATCCCTCGTAGATAAACTTCATTATAGTCTCAATACACTTATCCATCGCGAACACAACCAATGCAATTAGAAGGGAAGCTACAAGAACAACAATTGCACTATTGGCTAATTCACTCTTTGACGGCCAAGTTACCTTATTTACAAGTTCGTTGTATGAATCTTTTATATAATTAACTACCGAATTATTCATTTCTATCAAAGATTTGCACGGAAGGAGAGGCTCGAACTCCCGACACCTGGTTTTGGAGACCAGTGCTCTACCAACTGAGCTACTCCCGTATTTTAGGTTTCCTCCGAAGAAGAAACCTAATTTATTCTATCAAAGACTATTCAATAATCTTAGTGATTTGACCAGAACCTACTGTTCTACCACCCTCACGGATTGCAAAACGAAGTCCTTCGCTACATGCAACTGGAGTAATCAACTCAACAGTAATCTCCAAGTGGTCTCCTGGCATTACCATTTCACGACCCTCTGGCAAAGTAATCTCACCAGTTACATCCAAAGTACGAATGTAGAACTGAGGACGATATTTGTTGTGGAATGGAGTGTGACGTCCACCTTCTTCCTTCTTCAAAACGTAAACTGAAGCAACAAACTTAGTGTGAGGAGTTACAGAACCTGGCTTGCAAAGTACCATACCTCTCTTGATTTGGTTCTTGTCAATACCACGGAGCAACAAACCAACATTATCACCAGCCTCTCCTTGATCCAACAATTTACGGAACATCTCAACACCAGTTACAGTTGATTTCAACTTCTCAGCACCCAAACCGATGATTTCAACTTCCTCACCAATCTTGATGATACCAGTTTCAATACGACCAGTAGCAACAGTACCACGACCTGTGATTGAGAATACATCCTCAACTGGCATCAAGAATGGTTTATCAACGTCACGCTTAGGCAATTGAATCCATTTATCAACAGCGTCCATCAATTCCATAATTTTCTCTTCCCATTGAGGCTCACCGTTCAAGGCACCAAGAGCAGAACCACGGATGAAAGGAGTATCCTCTTCAAATTCGTATTGTGAAAGCAACTCACGCATTTCCATCTCAACGAGGTCAAGCATTTCTGCGTCGTCAACCATATCACACTTGTTCATGAAAACAACCAAGCGAGGGACATTTACCTGACGAGCCAAAAGGATGTGCTCACGAGTTTGAGGCATTGGTCCATCAGTGGCAGCAACTACGATGATCGCACCATCCATCTGAGCAGCACCAGTAACCATGTTCTTAACGTAGTCAGCGTGACCTGGACAGTCAACGTGAGCGTAGTGGCGGTTAGCTGTTTGGTACTCAACGTGTGAAGTATTGATAGTGATACCACGCTCTTTCTCTTCAGGAGCGTTATCAATCTGATCAAATGACTTTACTTCAGAAAGACCCTTCTTTGCCAATACTGTAGTAATAGCAGCAGTCAAAGTAGTCTTACCATGGTCAACGTGACCAATAGTACCGATATTTACGTGCGGTTTGGAACGATCAAATTGTTCTTTTGCCATAATCTTAGTATTTTAATGAATTAATATATTCTCAAAAAAAAGAAACTGAGCCGATGACGGGACTTGAACCCGTGACCTCTTCCTTACCAAGGAAGTGCTCTACCGCTGAGCTACATTGGCGACGTAGAGCGGAAGACGAGGTTCGAACTCGCGACCCTCAGCTTGGAAGGCTGATGCTCTACCAACTGAGCTACTTCCGCGATAGAAAAGTGGGCGCGGATGGATTCGAACCACCGAAGGTAAAAACCAGCAGATTTACAGTCTGCCCCATTTGGCCACTCTGGTACACGCCCAAAACATTTCAAATAACTTCTTTTTGAGCCTCTTGTCGGATTCGAACCAACGACCCCGAGATTACAAATCACGTGCTC
>CAVFXQ010000021.1:0-46547 GCA_963626555.1 Clostridiales bacterium | reverse complement strand
AGTAGTCGTAGCGGTTGCCCGTGGTGTCTGGAGTGGCTACGCCGTAGACGCTAACTTTCAAAGGAACGAACATACTTTCACCTCCATCCGAACCCTTTTGAGTAACGTAGTAAGTGAACAAACCTGCCTCATCCGTACTTGGAACAGGGGCTTCGGACAAAGCCTTTTTATCAGGATCGTACCATTGTAATTCAAACGTAATCGTTTTGTCCTCGTATTCACCCAAAGTAGCAGTTAACGCAGTGGCAGTCTCACCTTGGCAATAAGCCACATTTTCAACGCTTGGCACTGGCGTACCACTGACAATGACAGACACGAGAATAGTGTCGCTCGGGCAACCACTTTCATTCAAAGCCAATACATAATATTGGTATTCAGTAATGATTCCTGTCTTTGGCACATCGGGCGTAGGTTCGCCTGTAAGTTTCTTCTTGTCAGCATCGAACCAAACGTATGTGACACCCTCTTCTTTTACCAAAACATTTGGATCATATTCCGTCAAAGTCTTATCAAAGACACCTGCTTTCGTTGTATCTCCAATCAAATAAGTTACTGTAAATGTACCTTCTGGTTCAGGGTTTGTAGAAACCGTAACTTTTACTTCACCAGATCCTTCACATTTTCCTTGCGTTACTTTAACAGAGTAAGTTCCTGTCGCAGTAACCTCCAACTTACTTTCGGTTGATGCATCGTCCCATTCGTAGGTATCAAAATTTTCTGTCGCATCCAAGATATATGGCAAATCAGCACTACAAATTGTAGTATCATTACCCAAGTCTACTTCCAACTTATCTTGAACCTTCACAGTAGAAGAGGCATGACTAACACAACCATCGGCATTCGTAACTTCAACAGCATATTCGCCTGCTTTCTCCACCTCTATGGTTTGCGTTTTCTCACCATTGCTCCATAAGTAAGTTAAGCCTGTACCCTCACCAGCGTCAAGCGTACCAGTAATACCAGAACACAAAGTGAGGTCCTTCAACTCTAACGCCACCGTATCAGCAATCGAGAATGTTACATGATAAGTGTCTGACACACAAGTTGGAGACTCAATCAGATACATATAATCGTATGTACCAGCAGAGAGTGCGTCAATGTCTGGCATCTCTGTCATTGGTTCTTTGGCTTCGTCCAACCAAGTGATGCTATTACCTGCTTTCATCTCGGCAGCGATGGCAGTCGCCAATTTTATATAGTTTTTATTCTCTGCGACCTTGACATTCTTACAGATAACATCCAGATCGTAGTCATCGCCGACAGGGCTCTCGTTTACTGTTACTGAGATTTTCTTACTCTCCATATAGCAGGTCTCGTCCGTCATGTTAATGACCTTGACATGCCATTTGCCCGAGTTTTTGATAATCAACGAATCATATTTATAATTCTTTGGTGATTGTTTTTCACCATCCAAATAGAACTCGTAGTAGTATGATCCTTTTTGCAATGCAGTGGCACGAATAATTGTGGAGTCGCACGCCACCTCGTCATCAGCCTTGAGGGTTACCTCTTCCAACTTACAGTTTTCCTCACCACATTCAATGGTGTTAATATACTTCAAAGTATCTTGACCATAGACAGTAGCAAGTGCCAAATTGTTGATGTATTTCTCACACGCAACAACTTTTGCAGTAAAAGTATATTCAATGGATTCGTTGGCTGGCATAGCCGTCTCCTTTGTAGTGGCGATGGTAGGCCAAGTAATTCGGTTTGTTTTCTCATTCCAAACACCTTCATCTGAAATCTCCGTTACCTCACCAAGTTCCTCTGGAAGGTCATCATAGAGAGTGATGTTGAAGGCGTAGTCAAGTTCCGTAATGAACTCAGCCAACTGGGTAGCAGAGTTTCCGTTGCTGTTGACATACATTCCGAAGTAGCCTGGACCAGCAGAGGTCAACCCTTTCCAACTCTTGACGACATTCGTCCATTCGTCATCCTCATCATTAATATACATGTATAAATTTTCATCATTCAAAACGAACTTGAACGTCGGCGTTGTAGAGGACCCTGGAAATTGAAGCGCATCCGACCAAGATTCTCCTTCCTTTGCCACCAATGTACCATCGTTATACAACTCATATCCAAAGTTGTTCTTTGCATCTTTGTTGATGAACATCTTCATGCAAACACCCTTGAAATCAGTCTTTCCAGGTGTTCCGCTGACATAACGGAATACGATGTAGAGTTCTTGCGTAGACTGTGCACACTCAGCAAAAGATGCGAAAACAGTACCATTCTTTCCGTAAGAATACTCTGGTGCGAAGAAGTAGGTTTTCGAACCGTCTGTGCTGAGTTTCAAACCTGACTCACCCACAGCAGGAAGCGAACCCGAACCCAATGCAACCAAACTATCCGTTGACTTGCACTTGTTGTCTACTCTTGTTCCAATGGTATTTTTGAAATTCACCGTATAGGTTACCACATCGTCTACCATCGCCTTCTTGCGGTCGGCTGTTTTTGACAACGCATCTTGTTCATCAATCACTGGAGGCAACTCAGAACAAGTAGTAAGTAAATTCACCTGAGAAGAGTCTGGCGAATCTGTCTCAGAAGAAATCCAAGCCACATTCTTATACTCCACATCATCTATATCGGGGCAGCCTAAGTCGCGTGCTTTTGCGATATAGATTAACTTATCCTCTTCACCTACCAACATCGTTGGGATCGTCCACTTCACGATACCTGTGAAGTTTTGTCCCTTAGGGTCGGCAGCAGGTGTATAGGTTGCTTTAATCTTGTTTCCATTATCATCCTTCAAGGCGGTGCTATCTTTCCATCCTACCCATTCCAACTCGTATGGAATAGTGTCTACCACAACCACGTTGTATGCCTCACGACCAGGCAACGGACCCATTCCCTGAATACGACGCCAAGTGTAACCATCAAACTCCTCAACCAAAACACGACTGAACGGTTTCAATGTTTTGGCTTTAGGATTAATACCGCACACATTACGCGAATAATCCGTCTCGCCCAGCTCGTATCCAGGATTATCGTAGTTTGCCCAACATGGCGAGATCAATGCAAATGTTTCGGCTTGCGCATCGAGTGTTTCTACCTTCAAATCCTTGGAATAAGACCAATCGTCCAACACCCTACTATCCAACGGACTGGGGGGGTTGGATGATAACCGAGCACGGATAAAACCAGGACCATAGACTCCCTTATGGAGCAAATACTGTGAATCCAACTTATCATAGACATGCGTAGAAGGAGCCATCAACGTCTCTCCGAATCGAATCATCAAACGCTGATTCCACTTTCCGTACTCATCTTCTCCTTGCGGAACTTTTTGATAAGAGAAAGAAATAGGTCCCTCTTCAGGGTTATAGCCGTATTTATTCAAATCGCTCTCATTATCAACTACGAATGTCCAACCTGTCGGATTCTCGGATGAAACCAAACCCTTGGCTGCAGCATCATACATATAGTAAGATACACGATAGTTGTGCATGTTGATGTAAGCCTCGTAAGAATCGTTCCAGAAACGATAATCCATATAAAAGTTATAAGTTGAATAATCCATCATATAGTTGGCATACGAAATACGGACGTGATCACGACCACCATTCATCCACGAATCCTCTCCTTCCGACTTGTTTCCGAACTCAACTGTGAAAGTAACAACATCTTTAGGGTTAAGTTTCGTACGATTAGCTTTTTTCTTAATATAAAGCGAACGGCTTGCGAGAATATCCACGCAGTTGCGCTCCATAGTGTAGGTAGCATGGTTTGGAAATTCGTTAGAAGTCCAATCATCAAAGTTTGAACCTGAAATCGTACTTGTCAAACAAATTCTCGGATTCAACGTGCCTGCCACATTGACGGTAAAGAAGACAGAGTCCATCGTCGCTGCCAAGCCATCCGACTTAAAGCCAGGGATAGAACCAATGCTCCAAGTGATTGAGTGATCGGAAGCGTTGTATTTTCCACCCTTCGTGGCACTTACGAAAGTGTAGTTAGGATCCAACTTTGTGGTGATCGTCGTCCCTTTCGCATCAAGCGTACCATAATTACGATACTGCACACCATAGGTCACGTTATCACCAACGTATGCGTAAGTCTTATCAACAGACATATAGA
Source organism: Clostridiales bacterium (assembly GCA_963626555.1). Lineage (GTDB taxonomy): Bacteria > Bacteroidota > Bacteroidia > Bacteroidales > Paludibacteraceae > UBA1181. The sequence goes on along the minus strand of CAVFXQ010000021.1, from coordinate 42,464 downwards.
CCTTAGCATTGGCAATAGGTTTCATATCCTCTGGTGCGAGCAAGTTACCCGAGCAAATCAACATACCGAGCGTACGAAACCATCCGTGGAAATACTTCGGAGTACTGCCGATGTAGCGTTGTTCTGGATTGTCGAACTTCGCCAGCCCAGAACAATCGTCCCAAAGAAGCTCGCACTGGCGGTAAATATCTGCCGTCAACTCCAAATCTTCAGCAATGACAGGAGCGGCAGCGCTTGACCCCGGCGTGTAGTTGGTATGATGAGCAGAGGTGATACCACCATCATACCTATATTGTTGCGGAATCTGAGAAACACCCTTCCAATAAGGCTGTCCTGGATCTGGAGAAGCTCCCATAGCAGAACAAATCGTCTTTCCTTCATTTGAAGGCTCACGCAACAACTCACAATGGCGAATTGCCATTTGTCTTTCCGAATCATCTGGCGTGCCTTCAACAATTTGGTGAGAAATAGGATCCCAAGAATACTGCGCCGTGCCGTGCCACAAATAGTCAATCAAGTGACGCCAAGCGTAACGGAAGTCCTCACCATCAACATATATACTGAAAGACGGTGCGGAATCTCCGTTGCCGTTCATCATAACATTACCAATAGAGGCATAATAACCCTGCGCGTAGGCCTGCGCATTCAACCAGTTGCCCGAAGCGTAGGCTCGACGGAACTGGTGCATCTCCCACTCTGCACGGTCTTTATTGTTTTCATCGATACCATCGCCATCTTTCATCCAACGATAAAACTCGTCAAAGTAAGAAGGGCCATCATAGTCGATATAGTTTCCGCCATAGATAGAGTAAAGGTTTGGTCCACCATTGTAGGGACCGTTAATCTTACCATACTTGGCTATAGCAGCGTCGGAGAAACGCCAGCGAGTCAACTCACCCCACGAGTTTCCTCTGTTCTGATATCCATCGATACCAACAATACCCGAAAGATATCCTGCTAATGCCCCACTTCCCTTATCATACTGCGGAATCGTATCTACCAACGCACCGATAACACGTTGTGCATGATACTTCAAAGAGATAGGATTCCCTTTAAAATCCTTCACTACCTTTCCATCATATTTCAACCACTCCCCCCATTGTTTGTAGGCGATGAGCAGTCCCATGGCAATATCCATATCACCATCGGAGGCAGAGTGGCTGTCCGAACCATACGGAGCGTCGAAAGTCTTGTCTTTCCAAGCCGCCATATACGGACCAGCGAAATCGTTCGCATCCGTACCACGCGACTTGCCATCAATAAAACGTTCCACACCTGCGAAGCGCACATCGTGAATCCACATGTAGAGTCCCGTAAAGGTGTTTTGGTCGGCAAAGATAGCTGCAGCCAACAAAGCATAACCATCACCTTCGGAAACGAACGTACCATAGTTGCCAGGCACGTCATCGGAGTTGAAAGTGATATACTGAACACCATCATGACTCAAGTTGGAATAACGGCAACGATGCATCATAATCTGATACGCCTCGCGCATTGCCTTCTCCATGTCGGCATGAGTTACGCCCTCGGCATTGTATTTTGCGAGGGACTTTCCACCTCCCTTGTACTCCAAGAACTGGGGGAAAGGACACGCAGGGTCACCTTGGTTGATGTGGGTCGTGATGAAGAGTTCCGGCGTATAGTCTCCATCCGCCGCCAAAACTTCACCGATGCCACAGCCCACCACGGCTACTCCCAACAGTAAAAATCTCAGAAATTTATTCATTTTATCACATGTTTTTCATACGGTATAAAGCACCAAAAATCTCAGGTCGCATTTACCCCTCTATTACACAGAAAAATATACTATATCTCAACTCGCAAATATATAAAAAGGAGTTGTGAGAGGAAGATTTTTTCAGAGAAAATTTCATAGAGGAATTTGAGTACCCAACATAGCAAATAACTTATTCACCACATAAAACAAACTTTTTTTTCGACACTATACTTATACTGATATGGATAGAGAAATAAAAATTTTTAGAGATGAAAATAAAACGTATAACAAAAATTTTTACTGCTCCAAAACAAGGTATAATTTCAAATGGAGCAAACGTTTTCTCAACAACAACAAATACATGCTTCCGACTCCAGAAGAATATATAACAAATGCTGATGCACCTTTTAAAAAAGGTTATAGGACAAAGAGAATCTTCAGATTGGACATCCTTGATCCAAAATCAACAAAAGCGAGCACAGATCCTCTTCTATCAGACTATTTAGGTTCAGACTCTGGAGAAGTAAAAACATCGAAAGTAAGCATTTTAGGGGAAGACGCTCTCATAAATCCACATATAGACCAAATGATCAGGAACGCAAGAATTTTAACAGAAAGTTTGTTTCGCGACTCTACATACTCGTTTGCATGGTGTTCCGTAGTAAGGAGTTTAAAACAAAAATAGAGATATTGAAAATCTACAATCGACATATTTTCAATACAAACTATTTTTTCATGTATGTTATCCTTTATGCGCAGCGTGATATTATTATCCTCCTCCAAGGACACCATTACAGTGATTTTAGACTCTGAATGCAACGTATTGTAGCGATTTATCGGAAGGTTTTCACATTCTAAGTAACGAAAAAAATTTTCTCTATCCATATTTTTCAATTTAAAGGAGTTAGACTATCTTCATGGTAGTCTAACTCCTTTTCAACAAATATACGAGACATGTTTTACAAAGATATAATTTCATTCCACTTTCCACTCTTCTACAGTTCTCGTTTTAGAAGAGAAACTACAACCAATCATCACGATTTTACGCTTATCTGCCACATATTCCTTTGCATAGCCTGTTTCCTTTATCTGCTTTATGGCCGAATCGGCAGAGCCATCTAATTTAAATTCAAATATATAGACATATTTTTCAGTCTCCAAAATGCAGTCAGCACGCCCCTGACTTTGTTGTTTCTCCGTAAAAGTAACGTAAGTGCTGGCAAGTCGAAATATCAAGTAGAAAGTATAATGAAAGAATCGTTCTGTCGTCTGCTTCTCGTGCATAGAATACGGAATGCTTGCAAGAAAGGATGTAAGTTCTTGCATAAACCTCTCTATTTCACCAACTTCCAAATTCTCTATCACACTAACGATCCAACTTTCAGAAGAAACGGTTGGCGACAAATAGTTGTCCATCAACAAAGGGATAAGCCCCATCTTCACCTCATCATTAGGGACATCCAATTTATAGGTATTCGTTCTTGGGTTGTAGTCCTTTATCGTCAGGTAACCACTCTGATAGAGCATCGGCAACGGAGTATCTTTGTCCATTTTGAAATCTAAGAACTCCCTTTCACCGTAATATCTTCCTGCTATCTCATCCAAATTAACGTTGTCGCGATTCAAGAGTTGGACGAGATAAGTCGGTGTTCCCGAAGAGAACCAATACTCGCCCAACTCCTGCGTAGCAAAGGCAGATAAGAGGCTGAACGGATTGAACACGCCTACCAACCGTCTGCTGAAATGATAGCCATCATACTTCTTCAAAAGCATTTCGTACATCTCGTCGGTCGAAACACCGTAGGCAACCGCCATTTGTGAAATTGGTTCTTTAAAATAATTGTCGAATTCCTCTTTCGTAATTCCGCAAATCGTGTCGTATTTGGCGACCTTGCTAATGTCCAATGGTTGATTAAATCCACTGAAAACACTAACTTTTGAAAATTTCGTAACCCCCGTTAGAAACACGAACTGTAGGTCTTTGTCTGCCAATTTCAATGTCGAAAAAAAGCCTTTCAGAATATTTCTGTTTTTGTCGGCCAGTGTCATCTCTATACCATTCTCCACGCAAATCTTTCCATTCTCCAACGTGTCAATAATCGGCTTATCATATTCATCCACCAAAACGACACATGGCAAGCCACATTGTTCATGCGCCGACCTCAGAATATCTGCAAAACGATATCCAAAACTCGCTTTCTCATCGGGAACCACGCCATACTGTTTTTCCCATTTTTCCAAATGCAGATTCAAACGATTGGTCAGCGCGTCCACCTTCAAGAAATCCTCTCCATTGAAATCCAAGTGAAAAATCGGATACGTATTCCACTCCGTCTCCAAGTTTTCAATTGCCAACCCTTTAAAAAGTCCTTTCCTTCCTAAAAAATAATTTTCTAAAGTAGAAACGAGAAGGCTCTTGCCGAACCTCCGCGGACGACTCAAAAAATAGATTTTCCCCTCTGACACCAAATCATACACCAGGCGTGTTTTATCAACATAAACATAGCCATCTTCTATAATTTGTTCAAAAGTCTGTATGCCAACGGGAAATTTCATACTCGTTATTTTTGTTAACTCTACAAATATATAACATAGTTCTCAACATCTCCGCCTTATCATTATTTGTAAATTTGCAAAAACAAAAATTCTTAATAATGTCCGCCCTCTACATTCATATTCCTCTCTGCGCCAGCCGCTGCTACTATTGCGATTTCTACTCGTCCACCTACAAGGGCAATAGAATGGAACTCATCAACGCCATCTGCAAGGAGTTGTCGCAACGGAAAGAGTATCTGAAGGGCGAACCTATCCAAACCATCTACTTCGGTGGAGGAACGCCAACGCAACTCTCCATTCAAGAATTGGATACCATTCTAAATCATATACATAAGGTCTATGATTGCAGACTTAGGGAGGTTACCATTGAAGGAAACCCAGAAGACCTGACAGCCGACTATCTCCACAGTTTGACACAACTGTCCTTCAACCGACTCAGCATCGGCATACAGAGCTTTCACGACGATGAATTGAAGAACATCAACCGGCGACATACCGCACAAGTGGCTATAGATGCCGTACACAACGCACAAGAAGCAGGCTTCAGCAATATCAGCATCGACCTCATCTACGGATTGCCCAATCAAACGATGGAGAGTTGGGAGGACAATATAGAACATGCCATCGACCTCAACGTGCCTCACATCTCCGCCTATAGTCTCACTTTTGAGGAGAACTCTATTCTGACGAAAAAATTAGAACGAGGAGAAATTAAAGAAATCAACGAAGAGCTAAGCTTCAACATGTTCAAGACACTGAGAGAGCGACTCACACACGCAGGAATTCTTCCTTACGAGATTTCTAATTTCGCACGACCTGGCTTTGAGTCAAGACACAACTCCTCATATTGGGATGGCACACCCTACCTCGGAGTCGGTCCTTCAGCCCACTCTTTCGACGGAGAAAACCGACAATGGAACATCGCCAACACACGAAAATACATTAAGAACATCACCAACGGAACATCTTATTTTGACATAGAAAAATTAACAGAGAAAGACCATTTCAACGAGTTTATTCTAACGGGACTACGTCGAAGCAAAGGAATTTCTCTCAACAAAATGCGTAGCAGATTCATAGAAGAATACACTTTGAAGTTTTTGCACGGAGCGAAACCATTTTTTGAAGATGGACATCTTATTCGCCAAGACGACCAGATTTTCCTTTCCGAAGATGGCATTTTCATATCCGATTTTATTCTTTCCGACTTAATGATAGATGAAGAATAGACCAAAAGAGAAAAAATCCCATAACTTTGCAAAAATTTTTTTTTAATATAGCTCGTAATGACAAAAGCCATATTTCCAGGTAGTTTTGATCCATTCACAATCGGACACTACTCAGTCGTGAAGCGTTCACTCACCTTCGTCGACGAGATTATCATCTCTATTGGTGTTAATGCAGCAAAAAAGACACATTTCCCTATAGACAAGAGAATCGCTATCGTAGAGAAAGCCTTTTGCGACGAACCCCGCGTGAAGGTACGCAGTTACGACTGCCTCACGGTAGACTTTGCCAAAGAAGTCGGAGCCAACCTCATTCTGAGAGGCATCCGCTCTATTCAGGATTTCGAATACGAAAAGACAATCGCCGATGCAAATCGTCGTATCTCGGGCATCGACACCATACTCCTTTTCACGGAACCTCAGCACTCCTTCATCAGTTCGACCGTGGTTCGCGATGTCCTCAAATACGGCAAACAAGTGGCATGCTTCATGCCTCCTCACATCACGAAAGAAGATCTTGAATTCTAATATTTTCTTCAAAAGAAAATCAATATAAAATGATTTCAGTTAACAATCTCACCATACGTTTCGGAAATGACCCACTTTTCAGCGACATATCATACGTTGTGAATCCGCGCGACCGCATTGCTTTAGTCGGCAAAAACGGAGCAGGGAAAAGCACGATGCTGAAGGTGTTCGCAGGTCTACAGCCACCCACTTCAGGTACGGTTTCCATTCCGAAAGACGTTACCATTGGCTATCTGCCTCAACACATGATCCACAACGATGGGACGACCGTCCGCGAAGAGGCGGAAAAAGCTTTTTCTCACATTTTCGAACTGCAAGACGAAATCAATCGTCTCTCCACAGAATTGGCAACACGCGAGGACTATGACTCCCCCGAGTATGCACACCTCATTGAGCAGTTGACGCATGCCAACGAACGCCTTGACATGATGGGAGCTAATGATTTTCAAGGCAATGTTGAGAAGACACTTTTAGGATTAGGATTTGTGCGTTCCGACTTTGACAGGCAGACAAGCGAATTCAGCGGAGGATGGCGCATGCGCATAGAATTAGCGAAGATTCTGTTGAAACGTCCTGATGTGCTTCTGTTAGACGAGCCGACCAACCACTTAGACATTGAGTCCATCCAATGGTTGGAGAGTTTCTTGAAAGTTTGCGGAAGCGCGGTAATCCTCGTTTCGCACGACCGTGCGTTTATCGACAACGTGACCAACCGCACCATTGAAATCTCGTGTGGCAAAATTTATGATTATAAAGTTTCCTACTCCAAATATGTGGAGCTTCGCAAGGAACGTCGAGAGCAACAACTCCGCGCCTACGAAAACCAACAGAAACAGATACAAGACACAGAAGATTTTATTGAGCGATTCCGCTACAAGGCGACCAAATCCAATCAAGTGCAGTCGCGCATCAAACAATTGGAGAAGATGGACATCATCGAAGTGGATGAAGAAGACAACTCCGCCCTTCGACTGAAATTTCCACCTGCACCCCACTCGGGATCTATCACCGTTGAAGCAAAAAACCTAACGAAAGCATACGGAGATAAAGTCATCTTAGACAACATTGACATTACCATCAAGCGTGGCGACAAAGTAGCTTTCGTCGGTAAAAACGGAGAAGGTAAGACAACGCTTGTGAAATGTATTATGAACCAAGTGGACTATTCTGGCAGTCTGAAATTAGGACACTTGGTGAAAATCGGCTATTTTGCACAGAACCAAGCCTCCTTATTGGACGAAAACCTCACTGTCTTTGACACTATCGATCAAGTAGCGGTAGGCGACATTCGCACGAAGATACGCGACATTCTCGGCGCATTTATGTTCGGAGGTGAAGCATCAGACAAGAAGGTGAAAGTGCTTTCGGGAGGAGAACGCACCCGCTTAGCAATGATTAAACTATTGTTAGAGCCAGTCAATCTCCTTGTCTTAGACGAGCCGACCAACCATTTGGACATGCGATCAAAAGATGTGCTGAAAGACGCCATCAAAGCCTTCAATGGCACGGTCATAGTAGTTTCACACGACCGTGAGTTCCTTGACGGACTCGTAGATCGTGTCTACGAGTTTGCCAATCATAAGGTGATCGAGCATATCGGAGGCATCTACGATTTCCTTCAAACGAAAAAATTAGATTCTCTACAAGAATTAGAGCGTAAAAAAGATAAGACGGAGAAGGAGAGTATTTCGGAGACACCTTCAGACAACAAACTCTCCTACGAAGCAAAAAAAGAGCAACAAAAGAAGATCCGCAAAGCAGAAAAGGCTGTGCAAGACGCAGAGAATGCCGTCAACAAGTTGGAGAACGACATCAAGACGCTCGAAGAGAAAATGTCTCTGCCCGAAAACGCCGCCGATACATCTCTCTTCCAAGAATATGGCAAGAAGAAGCACGAGTTGGAGCAGAAAATGTATGAATGGGAGTTACTCTCCGAAGAGTTAGAGAATCTCAACAAATAAAAGGTTCTGAAAAAACTCATAAACATCAATAGAAAACATGTCATTAATCAAAATAGAAAACGGTGGATTTGAGGCACAAGTCTTGTCAGAAGTTGGAGGACGAATCGTATCTTACAATAGAATCGGTCAGCCCAACCTTTTGGAGAGCGACCCGTCAATGTGGAACGAGAGCAATTCCGAACGCCTCAAGCCTGCTCCCGACATGTTAGATTTCCGTGGCTATAATGGTCATGAAGTGTGGTTGGGTCCGCAGAGTCAATGGTGGAAACAGCAGACACTCAACAAAGAAAAAATTGACTCCGACCTCTTCTGGCCGCCCGATCCCTACATCAGTTTCGGGAACTACGAAGTGCTGTATCAAACACATAACGAATTGATTATCAAAGGAGGAGACTCACCTATCAGTGGCGTTTCGTTCACCAAAACTATGCGTATCGAAGAGAATGGCAATCTCTTTTTCGAAGTGAAAGCCACCAACATACGCCAGACACCTGTCTCTTGGGATTTGTGGCTCATCACACGCGTCAATGGAATGAACAGAAACCTCGTTCCGATAAAGTCGGCTGAAGATTTCTATTTAGGCGAGCCATCACACCCTTGGCAAGGCAGACCAACCTACAAGATAGAGAACGGATTCTTCTCGTTCACACCCGAGAAATACGACGGAAAATATGAAGAATGTACGGGAAAGGCCTATCTGAAGACGGAAGAACCCGTCATCTTCGCCCAATGTGGCGACGAGTGGCTGAAACTCACTTTTGAACACCATTCACAATCGGAACTACACCCTGAACAAACCGAAATAGAACTCTATAACTTCGTCTGCGCAGACCCTAAAAAATGCTTGTTAGAGTTAGAATATCACGCTCCCTACAAGACACTACAGCCAGGCGAAAGTATGAGTACACGATCCGTATGGAGTGTAACACCACCCGTCATCTGATTTTGCCATAAAAAACGCACATTATTGCGCTGATTTAGTTAAATTTGCTATATAAACTCAGATTAGCATGGATCAAGAGGTGAAAACAGGGAAAGACGCATTGGAAAGAGAGAACGAAAAAGAGGACTCACCAACCAATCAGATCGAAGTTTTTGGTGCGAGGGTACACAACCTTAAGAATATCGATGTTTCAATACCGCGAGACAGTCTCGTGGTCATCACGGGTATGAGCGGAAGTGGAAAATCCTCACTCGCTTTCGACACCATCTATGCCGAAGGTCAACGTCGCTACATTGACACTTTCTCTGCCTACGCCCGCAATTTTTTAGGCAATATGGAGCGTCCAGACGTGGACAAGATCACAGGCTTGTCACCCGTCATCTCCATTGAACAGAAAACGACCAATAAGAATCCACGTTCCACCGTTGGGACAACTACCGAGGTCTACGACTATCTCCGTCTGCTTTTCGCCCGTGCAGGAGAAGCCTTCTCGTATGTTACAGGTGAAAGAATGGTGAAATATTCCGAAGACCAGATCATCGATTTGATCAAAAGAGAATACATCGGAGAACCCATCTACCTTCTTGCCCCTGTCATCACAGCCCGAAAAGGACACTATAAGGAACTATTCGAACAAATCCGCAAACGTGGCTATCTCAACGTCCGCGTGGATGGAGAACTTCGCCAGATCGTACACGGCATGAAGTTAGACCGCTACAAAAGCCATACCATTGAGATAGTCATCGACAAATTGGTCGTCTCCGAAACTAACGAGCAGCGTGTAAAAGAGTCTATCCAAACCGCCTTGAAACAAGGCAAAGGAACGCTCGTCGTCCTACGAAAAAACGAAAAAGAAGGGAAACAGTTGCTGCGCCATTTCAGTCGTCATTTAATGTGTCCGACATCAGGCATCTCATACGCAGAGCCTGCCCCACATAATTTTTCCTTCAATTCGCCCCATGGAAGCTGCCACAAATGCAAAGGAATTGGAATGGTCAATGTGTTTGACATGGACAAAATCATTCCCAACAAATCCATCAGCATCTACAACGGAGGCATCATTCCTTTAGGAAAATACAAGAAAAATCTATTTTTCTGGCAATTGGAAGCTATCGCAGATCGGTACGATTTTTCACTCAAAGACCCCATTTCCGAGATTCCCGAAGAGGCTCTTGACGTCATTCTTAACGGAACAGACGAGCGTGTCTGCGTTACCAACGAGTCATTGGGAGCAAGCAAGATGACTTGTCTTTTTGAAGGAGTCATTCATTATATTGAGATGCAGCAAGAGACCGATGCTTCGGCGACCGCACAGAAATGGGCGGGACAATTTAGCAGGCAAGTTGTTTGTCCTGTCTGCCATGGAGCCAGACTAAACCAAGAGGCACTACATTTTCGCATTGCGAACAAAAACATAGCAGACCTTGCCAACATGGACATAGCGGAACTGATCGATTGGATTGAGAAAGTTCCCGAGCAGATGACAAAACAGCAATATACCATTGCAGAATTGATTTTGAAGGAAATCAAAAATCGTCTGCAATTTATGATTGATGTAGGATTGGAATATCTATCGCTCAACCGTGCGTCTGCCACCCTTTCAGGAGGAGAGAACCAGCGTATACGTTTGGCTACGCAGATTGGATCGCAATTGGTCAACGTACTCTATATTTTAGATGAGCCAAGCATCGGATTGCACCAGCGAGACAATGTCCGATTGATTGAGTCATTGAAGAAACTGCGAGACATAGGCAACTCCGTCATCGTAGTTGAGCACGACAAGGATATGATGTTAGAAGCTGATTATGTGGTCGATATTGGTCCGTTTGCAGGACGGAAAGGAGGAGAAGTAGTATTCTCTGGAACGCCACAAGAAATGGTCAAGACACACACCATAACAGCCGACTACCTCAACGGAATCAAGAGAATTGAAATTCCCGAAAAACGCAGAGAAGGCAGTGGCAAATTCATCACCCTTCGAGGTGTGAGAGGTAATAATTTAAAAAATGTTAACGTTTCATTTCCGCTTAACAAATTCATCTGTGTAACAGGTGTGTCTGGAAGTGGAAAATCAACTTTGATCAACGCCACGCTGCAACCTATCTTAAGTCAACATTTCTACAATTCACTACAAGACCCATTACCCTACGATAGTGTTGAAGGGATAGAGTTCGTAGACAAGGTGATCAACGTAGACCAATCACCTATCGGAAGAACGCCACGCTCCAACCCTGCCACCTACACAGGCTTGTTTGGCGACATTCGCGAGTTGTTCGTCTCATTGCCAGAGTCCAAGATGAGAGGTTACAAACCAGGACGTTTCTCGTTCAACGTAAAAGGAGGACGATGCGAGACGTGTACTGGAAACGGATATAGAACCATTGAGATGAACTTTCTGCCCGACGTGTTAGTGCCTTGCGAAACCTGCCAAGGGAAGCGATACAACCGAGAGACATTGGAAGTCCGTTTCAAAGGGAAATCCATTGCCGATGTGTTAGACTTAACCATCAACATGGCGGTTGAGTTTTTCGAGAACATTCCAAACATCTATCACAAAGTCAAAACCCTACAAGAAATAGGATTAGGCTATATAAAACTCGGACAGCCATCCACCACCCTATCGGGCGGTGAGAGCCAACGCATCAAACTCGCCACAGAGTTGATGAAGCGCGAGACAGGTAACACCGTCTATATCTTAGACGAACCTACCACTGGACTCCATTTCGAGGATATACGCATACTCTTAGATGTACTCAACCGTCTGGTAGAAAGAGGAAACACCGTCATCGTCATCGAACACAACTTAGACGTGGCTAAAATGGCAGACTACATCATTGATATTGGTCCTGAAGGAGGCCGAAATGGCGGACAAGTCGTTGCCACAGGAACGCCAGAAGAGATAGCCAACAATCCTAACAGTCTGACAGGTAAATTTTTAAAGACCGAGTTAGTTTAAATAAGATAAATTTAAGAAAATGTCATTAATCAAGTCAATTTCAGGAATCAGAGGGACGATTGGCGGTAACGTCGGCGACAACCTCACCCCATTAGATATAGTAAAGTTCACAGCTGCCTTTGCCACATGGTTAAAAGCACACAGTGAGAGCAGCAATAAGAAAATCGTTGTCGGTCGAGATGCAAGAATCTCTGGTCCGATGGTGGAATCATTAGTTGAGGCAACCCTTGTTGGAGTAGGCGTTGACGTGGTGAACATTGGCATGGCGACGACTCCAACCACAGAGATTGCAGTGAAGAAAGAGAAAGCCATCGGTGGAATCATCATCACAGCAAGCCACAATCCAAAGCAATGGAACGCCCTCAAACTGCTCAACAGCGACGGAGAATTCCTAAGCGACAAGGATGGAAAAGAAGTGTTGACATTAGCAGACAAAGACCAGTTTACCTTTGCCGAGGTAGACGATTTAGGCAACGTAAACCACGAAGACTACACGGAGACACACATCAAGGACGTACTCAAATTAGATTTGGTGAATAAAGAAGCCATTAAAAAAGCAAATTTCACAGTGGCTATCGATTGCGTGAACTCTGTGGGCGGATTGATTCTACCAAAGTTACTTGAAGAATTAGGTGTCGGAAAGGTTATAAAACTCAACTGCGAGGCAACCGGACAGTTCGCACACAACCCAGAGCCATTGCCCGCCAATCTCACTCAGATCTCCGACGAAATGAAGAGAGGCATCGCCGATGTAGGCTTCGTCGTAGACCCTGACGTAGACCGTTTGGCGATTATCTGCGAAGACGGCTCTATGTTTGGTGAAGAATACACGTTGGTGTCTGTAGCCGACTATATCTTGAACCACACTCCAGGCAACACCGTTTCCAACCTCAGTTCAACCCGTGCCTTGAGAGACGTAACAGAAGCACACGGAGGCAGATATCACGCAGCGGCCGTGGGCGAAGTCAATGTTGTAACGAAGATGAAAGAGACCAACGCCGTGATTGGAGGGGAAGGCAATGGTGGCGTCATCTATCCAGAAGCACATTATGGCCGCGACGCCCTCGTTGGAATCGCCTTATTCTTGTCGCTTTTGGCAGAAAAGAAAATGAAGGTGTCTGAATTGCGCAAGACCTATCCAAACTACTTCATTTCGAAGAACAAAATCCAGTTGACACCCGACATCCAAGTAGACAATATCTTGAAACAAATGAAGGAGAAATACGCTAACGAACAAGTGAACGACATCGACGGAGTGAAGATCGACTTCGCCGATTCATGGGTACATCTCCGCAAGTCGAACACGGAACCCATCATCCGCATCTATTCAGAAGCACACACAGAAGCAGAAGCCGACGGACTAGCAAAGAAAATCATGAGCGATATCGAGGATATTTGCAAGAAACAATAACAGAATTCCATCGAAAGCGGTCTGAGAAGTATCTCTACAAACCGCTTTTGATTTTTTACAAAAAAACAGATTTACAGAGCAAAATCAAGATAGTGGAAACGAAAACAAGACAGAGCAATTTTGAATTATTGCGTATTATATCAATGCTAATGATTGTCGCGCATCATTTATCTGTCCATGGATGCCTTGATGCTATATACAATGATATAGTAGCAACAGAAAACTTAGATGCCTTCAGTTTCAATAGACTATTCGTTTGGGCATTATATCCAGGAGGACAAATAGGGGTTGCCCTTTTCATGATGATTTCAGGCTATTTTGTCTGCCAAAAAGAGAATGTCTCAATACGGAAAGTTGCCCATCAAGTCATCTTCTATGCCTTTACACTTACCACTATATTTTTCATAGTCTTCTCATATCTTAAACTCACAAATAATACTGAGATTTTAGGAATCATAGACTTGGGGCGACCTATAAACGAATTGGGGGAAAATCTTGCCGCCATAATTCTACGACCCGTCACGGGAGGAACGTGGTGGTTTGCAACAACGTATGTCCTCATTATGTTGGTTTCGCCTCTTATCAATAAGTTCATCGGCAACATCAATAAACGAGGATTCCTACTTATGCTGTCAACCTTTTTCATTCTATATTACGTGCAAGTTTTTATGTTCTTTGAAACGCAATACATAGAAATAATCCGACTTCTCTTTTTCTATCTTATTGGAGCTTTTATCAGACTTCATTGTAGCAGTCAAGTCAAGACGAAGAATGCCATTTTCTACCTTCTTTCTGCCATAATACTTTGGGTAGCGATTGTTGGCAGAAAACATATCTTTGGTTTTCTACCAAACACTTCATTGGTATTCATTCAAGGAACTAAGTTCTTTGAACTTTGCATCTGCGTTCCATTAGCGTCAATATGCATTTTCCGATTCTTCCATTCGCTTCACTTCAGCAATGCCTTCATCAACAAGGCATCATCAGCCACATTTGGTGTCTATTTGATTCACGATTGCAAACTTCTCCGTAATATCGTTTGGATTTCTGTCTTACATGTAGCAGACGTTCAGATTCTTTCACCACTCTTTCCTCTCTATGCCATTTTAGACATTGTTGCCATCTACATTGTCTGCACGATTATCGACCTTTTGCGGCAACGCTATATTGCTCCGACATTCGAGGCATGGTGCGATAGGATGGAGAACAAAATCAAAGCGTGGTGTTGCGATGAAAAATAAAATTTTGCTCACATATACGCACAAAAAAAGAGACTTCTTCACAGAAATCTCCCATCTAAAAACTAAAAATTATGAATACCCTCTTTTTGTCAGCGGTGTGTAGGGGACTCGAACCCCTGACCCCGTGCGTGACAGGCACGTATTCTAACCAGCTGAACTAACACACCTTAATTACCTATATTTTAAAAGAGTTCTTTATTTATCAGCGGTGTGTAGGGGACTCGAACCCCTGACCCCGTGCGTGACAGGCACGTATTCTAACCAGCTGAACTAACACACCTTAATTACCTATATTTTAAAAGAGTTCTTTATTTATCAGCGGTGTGTAGGGGACTCGAACCCCTGACCCCGTGCGTGACAGGCACGTATTCTAACCAGCTGAACTAACACACCTTTATAAAGTTCTCTTTTGTTTAATCCTCTTATTTCAAACTATCCGATTCTGTAGCGCAACTCTCTCCCGAATTGCGTTGCAAAGTTAGCACTTTATTTTGAATATGCAAACATGCCAAGGCTTTTTTTTGATTTTTTCTTCTTAAAATTTATTTAGAATCAGTTAAAAGTTAGAATTTTAATCATAACTCTTTTGTTATCAACATATTAACTCATATCTTTAACTTATAAATTTTATTTTGAAAAAGCATTTCGTTTTGTTAAATTTGCTTACATTCAATCATGAAAATTGTTATGAGAAACAAAAATACACTTCGCACACTGGCAGTCGTCGCCCTATTTTTCTATTCGCTGACAATATTTTCGCAGAAAGAGCAGACGAAATACCAACCCGACCAATATTATGGTAGAGAATATAGGTTGGACGGCGACACGCTGCGCTATCGCATACTCTACCCCGCGGGATACGACGCTGGCATTGAGTTTCCGCTCTTCATCTTCTTGCATGGAGAGGACGAACGAGGATGGGATAATCTACTACAACTGAAATATGCGGGGAAAATCTATAAAGAGCAAACGGTACGCGACTACTACCCTGCCGTGGTGTTGATTCCTCAATGTGCATACGAGGATGCATGGGCCAATTACAATATCTTGGACGACGGCGAAATTGAGACTCCCGACAATCCTGAGGAGACACACGCATGCCAAATGCTTACCAAGCTAATTGAGCTTTACACGAAGAAGCCATTCGTCGACTCAAGACGCGTCTACATTGTAGGAATGTCGATGGGTGCTTTTGGCGCACTCGATATGGTCGCTCGCCATCAAGACCTTTTCACAGCGGCTGTTTCCATAGGTGGAGCCATATTCCCAGACAGACTAAAGAAGGTAAAAAAGTTTCCTGTCCGTTTTTTCCACGGAGCCGACGACAAAATCGTACCTATCTCGGTGGTGCGCGACGACTACTATCAGTTGAAGAGCAACGGATGCGATGCAGACCTTGTGGAATACAAAGACACAGGTCACGATGCATGGACTATCGCCCTCGCCGCATCCGACTTTATGGAGTGGATTTTTGACAAAAAGAAGAAATAAAAATCAACATCAAGAAATTCAGGCTAAACACCTACGCTAAGGTTTGAAAGTGCGAACAATGGAACTACATCAACATTACGAACTGCTCCCCTGCGGTTTTGTCGACATACTCAAAAGTACCAAAATTTTCAAGAGAAGTGCGCACAGCATACTCCAACCCTTTCTTCCGTAAGAAAAGCCACAAACTCTGCATACTACCTCGTGTGTTTGCCTTCACTTCTATAGGAATCACTTTGCCGTTTCCGACCGTTAAATAGTCAACCTCCGCATTCGTTCCTCGGTCTTTATTCTGCTAATAGTACATCTCTGGACGCACAAAACAATCGTTGTATTTAAATTAGACCGCACCTCCGCAGATACTTGACGATACACAAACTTGCTACCTATCTGAAGAGCGACACTTCGGAGTACGCTCCGCAACAATGTAGGAGACACACGTTTTTTGTATTTTGAGAAATCATCTTGATAAGTATCCTCCTTGGCGAGACCTTCCAGCCAAGCAGTTTTTCATCTATAATTCTCCTATAGTATGCCATAAGCTCGTAATCATCTAAGAATCAAGACAAAAATACGAATTTCTGCTAAAAGTCAAGGCTAAAAAATCCTATTTTCTGCTAAAAGTCAAGGCTATCCTTTCATTTTTTCATACATTTCTAACAGTCGAGCCACGCATTCGGGTTCGGTCATTTTGGTGCTGAAACCGTAGGCGGTCATGACGGCGACGTCGTTCTGTCGATGGGCTTTGAGCAACTCGGCAGGCATCAGCACGGGGTCGTATAAATCGGCCAAACTTGAGTCGGGATAGAGGGCGCGAGCGTCGAGAATCCCTTGCGCCGTCTTTCGTATCTTCTCTTCCTGTTCTGCCGTTGGCGAAGGCCAAGGAAAATTATTGTAGACCACATCCTTGCTATACCGATAATCGCTCTTCAACCGCCCACACACCGCTCGCATCCACGCCATGTGAACGTTGCTCTCTAATATGCCGAAGTGGAAGAGAGTGGCGGAGGGGATAAGAAACAACAAATCACTTGCAATAACATCTTCTTTAATATAACCCATAGGAATATACTTTCTTTTTTCAGAAGAAACTTTAGGAACAACGATTGCAGTTGGCGGATTATTTGTTTCACGAAATAAGGTTGGCGTATCTGCTAGTTTTTTTCGTCCATCGTCTGGAGCATTTAAACGATCCTCTTTGCATAATTCAACTCTTTTTAAAACAATAGGCATTTCCTTAATTTCTCGTGGAGACACGCCTACAAGCCATAAGCAATAACGTGGAATTTTATTTATAAATTCTCTGGAACCAATTAGTTTCTTTATATATCTAACTGATTTTGGTTCTTTTTTCACAAATTCATCATAATCCTTACCTTCAATAATAAGGAAACCTCCATCCGCAGGACGATTACCTGTTATCATGTCTGGAACATTGCATAAAGTATCACCCCTGCTTTCCACGAAAATATCAGGTGCATTAATCAAATAAGCATTAATATTTTTTGCTTCATATGATTTTTCGTTATCATATATGTATTTTATTCCTTTTGATTTTGCATTTGAAAATCCAATGATTACAACGTGGACATGTGCTTTCAATGTTGACTCGCTATCCCATTGAAAAGTACGATAAGCAAAATCTATGTGAGTACTGAAAAGTTCTTTGAGTGGTTTCCAAATAGCAGAAACTTGTTCACCTTGCGTGATAGAGTTGGTGCTAACGAGTGCGGTGCGTATTTCAGTGCCTTGCATCATCTGTGCGGCCTTGTAATACCAAGCCGCAACATAGTCAAGTTTTCCTGCTGTTTTATAAGGTTTCCCTTTTTCATCAACAAATATCCGTAGCATGTCGGCTTTCTGTTCTTTCGTTTGCAAAGAATACCCCACAAACGGCGGGTTACCGATAATATAGCTCAATTTCGTTGGTTCGACAATCTTCTCCCAAGGAATTGTGAGAGAGTTGCCCTCGTGGATGTTGGCGTAACTTTTGAGGGGCAGGAAGTCGATGTCGTGGTGAATGATTTTCTCAGTCTCTTGCATGGTCTGCGCCTCCGAAATCCAAAGGGCTGTGGTGGCAACGGTGACGGCAAAGTCGTTTATTTCAATGCCATAGAACTGATGGATAGAGACTTTGATAGGATTGACGAAGATGTCGAACGGCTCCACCTGATTGATGGCACAGAGCATCTTGTTCTCCAAACGGCGCAACGATAGATAGGTTTCCGTGAGGAAGTTACCCGAGCCACAAGCAGGGTCAAAGAACGTGAGGGAAGCCATACGTTGCTGCATCTCCTTGAGCTTGACAGTGCGACGACGCAAGTCTTTCGTCTCCATAATCTCATCATACTCACGATGAAGATTATCAAGGAAAAGAGGGTCTATCACACGATGAATATTTTCAATGCTGGTGTAGTGCATACCACCGCTACGGCGCGTCTCTGGGTTAAGGGTGCTTTCAAACACCGCCCCGAAAATGGTTGGCGAGATTGCACTCCAGTCGAAATCTTGCGAGGCATGCTTTATGAGGACCTCACGCAGCTCGTCAGTGAAAGGAGGCACATCTATAGTCTCAGCAAAGAGTCCGCCGTTGGTATAAGGGAACGCCATAAGGTCGGGGCGCAGAAATCTGTCTCGTTGCTCGGTAGGCGTGTTGAGCGTTTGGAAAAGCTGCACAAGCCACATACGCAAATCGGAGGTGGGGAATTGCGCAAGGAAATCGTGAAACTGGTCGTGTTTCGGGAAGATGCCTGCATCCTCGGCATAAAGACAGAAGACGAGTCGCACGCAAAGGATGTTGAGCTGTCGGAGGTCTTCGTCAGACGGTTTGTCGCCGTAGGCAGGAAGGAAGGCATCGTAGATACGCGCCACGATGGCACCAGCTTCAAGGCTCACCTGCTCTTCACGTCGGATATGGTCGTTGCCCTGGTCTACGAGGAAACGCAGGCGATGAAAATCATGTTCCAAGTCGGCGAGTAAGATATGTTGAGGCTCGTCGTGCGGATGTTCGAGGTCGTAGACATCAAACTCGGCAAAATTGGAGATGACAATCCAACGAGGGCGTTCGGAGTAAGGAATATGAACGCTGTAGCGTTGCGCCTGTTCAATAGGTTTGAGGAGTGTTCCGTCGCTCTGTTTGATAGGTTGACGTAAATCCTTGCCAATAGACTTCTGTTCTATCATGACATGCGTGGCAGGAATCATGGCGTCGATGAAAGAAGTATGGTCTAACATCACCTGTTGTTCAAAACGGATAAACTCTGTAGGTTTCTCAACGCCAAAGACATTAGAGAGTAAATCTATCCAGAAACTTTGGCACTCTCCTTTTTCATATCCGCGCCCATTCCAACGAGTGGAGAACTCGGAGGCAGCAACTTTTTGTTGTTTTTCAGTAAGCATAATCAAATAGTACTAACACAAATCCTCATTTCCAATTTTTTCATTCCTCATTCACCACCCACTCCCCTATCGTCCCAGTCTCCGATGAGAAACTGCAACCGATCTTGAAGAGTTTGCGAGTGTCTGAGGCATACTCTCGGGCATAGCCTTTCTCGTTGATTTGTTGCATTGCTTCTTCCGCCGTGCCATCCAATCGTCCGAGCGAGAATCCACAGAGAAATAGTCATCCATCAATAATGGAATGAAAGCCCTCTTCACCTCATCGTTCGGAATATCAAGTTTGTACATATCCACTTCGGAGTCATATTCCTTTATCGTCAGATAACCACTCTGGTAAAGCATCGGCAAAGGAGCGTCGCGGTCCATTTTGAAATCCATAAATTCCTCTGCTCTGTAGTATCTCATAGTCAACTCGTCCAAATTGACATTATCGCGGTCAAGCAGATTTATCAAATAAGTCGGTGTGCCTGTTGCGAACCAAAAACTGTCAATTTTCTTCTTTTTCAGCGCGCTTAACAAACTGAATGGGTTGTAGACTTCATTCATTTCACTGCTGAAATGGTAACCATCATACTGTTTTTTCAGCAATTCTTTTACCTCAGAAGATGAAACACCCTTTTTCTCTGCAATTTCACCAATAGGCTCCTCAAAATACTGCTCTATTTCATCCTCAGAAATACCACACAGCGTGTCATAACGCTCATCCATACTAATGTCATCAGGTTGATTGAAACCACTAAAAACGCTCACTTTGGCGAATTTAGTAACGCCAGTCAAAAGGACAAACTGCAAATCCTCATCCGCCAATTTCAAGGTGGAATAGAACGCCTTCATAATGTCTCTATTCCGCTCCTCCATAGTAATGCGATTTTCTTTGACCTCCACCATCAAGCCAGACCCCAACACATCCAACAACGGCTTGTCATACTCGTCTATGAGGACGACGCATTTTAGACCAGTCTGTTCGTGTGCGGCGGATAAAATATTGGAGAAGCGAATACTATAATCCACTTTTGACTCCGTTTCCAACCCATATTCGCGTTCCCACTTTGTCAGATAATCATTGAGTTTTTCCTCAAACCTGCCCTCCTCCTTATAATTCGGTCCGTTAAAATCCAAATGGAAAATCGGATACTTCTTCCATTCCGTCTCCAACTTTTCAATCGCCAAGCCTTTGAAAAGCTCTTTTCTTCCAAGGAAATAACTTTCCAATGTAGAGATGAGAAGGCTCTTTCCGAACCGTCGCGGACGACTTAGAAAGTAGATTTTCCCCTCTGACACTAGGGAATAGATTAAATCTGTCTTATCAACGTAGACATAGCCATCGTCAATAATGTTTTGAAAAGTCTGTATGCCGACTGGGTATTTCATATCGCCTCTTTTTTGTGTTTTGACAAAGGTACAAAAAAATGTGTCCTCCGTAAGGGAGACACATTACCTGTAGTTGATTTTTTCTTGCTCTATTCTTAAGGATTTTTGAACGGACCTTCACCCCTTGTTAAAGATCCTGGACCAAACGGACTGACCAACCGAGGTCCCGATAGTAGTAGTCGTTCGAACACACGCCCGCAGGATAGAAGTAGAATGCGTAAGCGTAGTCCGCGCCGTAAGCAGAAGACGACCAATAGAGGCCGCACGAACCAACAGAGTTCACCGCCGTACCATTACGGACGCCCCCACAAGGAAGCACCACAACGCCTAACTGCTCAAGAGAGGCGAACTGCTCCGACGTGTAGATGTTGGTTTCAGGAACTTTCAATTCAACCTTATAAGTTGATATTGTGCTTGTGCTTAACACTGTCACAGGAGTTCCCTCTGGTGCAGCGAACGACTCTGGAATCAGCATGAAGCACAGGTATGAGTTGCCTCCGTCCTTTATGTAGCCCAACGTCCACTTGTTGTTTTGGAACAAGTACTGCCACTCCGACGTCGTCAACGTCCTCCACTTGTTAGGCTCGCCGCCTCCGTTGCTGATGGCGTTGTACACGCCCCAGTCCGCCTTAGCGTAGGTGTCTGTCAGGCTGTTGGAGGAGCTGCCTCCCGGATAATAATCCGCGTATGATGTCGAAGTAGACCACGGTCGGTAGGCGGTCGCCCCGCTGTTCCATCCGCTCGTTCCCCAGCCGAAGAGGTCGACCCATCCGTCGTAGACCGACGAAACGTTACTGTTGGCATCTCCGATATAGTCGTACTGGTTCTCTGCGAACCGCCAAGTGCCTTGCGCCGTTCCTCCATCTGCCGTGGCGTGTGTGCCTTGAGCGACGTTGAACTGCAAATTGCCCTGCGAGAAGTAGACGCTCTTGCTATCAGAAACTTTGTATGACGCAACGACAAGTGCTCCTTTGTCCACAACAACAATATCATTATTTTTGTCGTCTTCCTTCTCATTAAAATCCGTTTCGTCTTTTTCGTTTAAGACTTCGGTTGTTTCCTTGTCATCATCGTCATCTTTACACGACACTGTGAAACACGATACAATAGACAAAGCAACCACCGCGAACAACGATGTAAAAATCTTCTTCATACTAAATAATTTGATTATTATATCAACATTTCTCATATTCCTCATTCACCACCCACTCCCCTATCGTCCCAGTCTCCGATGAGAAACTGCAACCGATCTTGAAGAGTTTGCGAGTGTCTGAGGCATACTCTCGGGCATAGCCTTTCTCGTTGATTTGTTGCATTGCTTCTTCCGCCGTGCCATCCAATTTAAATTCAAAAATGTAGATGAACTTATCCGTCTCAATGACACAGTCGACACGACCTTGAGACTGTACCTTCTCCGTAAAAACCACAAAAGTGCTGATTAGGCGGAAAATAAGATAGAATGTATATTGGAAGAAACGTTCCGTTTTCTTCTTGGGATGTATGCTATAAGGAATAGAAGACAAAAAAGCAGTGAGCAAGATTTTAAACTGCTCTAAATCACCTGCTTTCAAATTCTTTATCATACGTGCCATCCAATCGTCCGAGCGAGAATCCACAGAGAAATAGTCATCCATCAATAATGGAATGAAAGCCCTCTTCACCTCATCGTTCGGAATATCAAGTTTGTACATATCCACTTCGGAGTCATATTCCTTTATCGTCAGATAACCACTCTGGTAAAGCATCGGCAAAGGAGCGTCGCGGTCCATTTTGAAATCCATAAATTCCTCTGCTCTGTAGTATCTCATAGTCAACTCGTCCAAATTGACATTATCGCGGTCAAGCAGATTTATCAAATAAGTCGGTGTGCCTGTTGCGAACCAAAAACTGTCAATTTTCTTCTTTTTCAGCGCGCTTAACAAACTGAATGGGTTGTAGACTTCATTCATTTCACTGCTGAAATGGTAACCATCATACTGTTTTTTCAGCAATTCTTTTACCTCAGAAGATGAAACACCCTTTTTCTCTGCAATTTCACCAATAGGCTCCTCAAAATACTGCTCTATTTCATCCTCAGAAATACCACACAGCGTGTCATAACGCTCATCCATACTAATGTCATCAGGTTGATTGAAACCGCTGAACACGCTGACTTTGGCGAATTTCGTAACACCCGTCAAAAAGACAAAACGCAAATCTTCATCCGCATCCTTCAACGATGCATAAAACGATTTGAGAATTCCACGATTGTAACTTTCTAAAGAAATCTTCTCTCCGTTTTGCTCTACGAACCCTCCATTTCCTAGCACATCAATGATAGGCTTATCATACTCATCCACCAGGACTACGCACGGCATACCTGTCTTTTTATGTGCATTAGCCAAAATATCGCGAAACCTCGGTCCATAATCGTCATACACTCTTTTCACACTATAATCACTTTCCCACTTTGACAGAGTCCCATTAAGCAAATCTTCAAGATTGCCATATTGCGTAAATCTACCCGACCCAAAACTAACACGGAATACAGGGTACTCGCACCATTCCGTCTCCAACTTTTCAATCGCCAAGCCTTTGAAAAGCTCTTTTCTTCCAAGGAAATAACTTTCCAATGTAGAGATGAGAAGGCTCTTTCCGAACCGTCGCGGACGACTTAGAAAGTAGATTTTCCCCTCTGACACTAGGGAATAGATTAAATCTGTCTTATCAACGTAGACATAGCCATCGTCAATAATGTTTTGAAAAGTCTGTATGCCGACTGGGTATTTCATATCGCCTCTTTTTTGTGTTTTGACAAAGATACAAAATAACACTTTGATGTTCCAACAAACCTAATTTCTATATTCAAAAAGTCACAACTCCTCACTTCTAAATATTCAACTATTTCGGAGGTTTAGAGAGGCTCACCATAGCAATTGATAATCTAAAAGAAGAGGACTATGGCATGCGTAAACATAGAACAAGCCCCACCCGACGACGAAGACAATGGACATTGCAAGAGCTTTTTTATGCTGAACAACACCATTCACAATTAGGGCAAAACCACCGTTTTTCTCTTTGACTTTCGTTTCAAGAGCAGAGACTACCTTGTCTGCCACAACCCTCGCCAAGTGAGGGATAAGGATAATAATAACTCCATTGAACATCTCACTTACTCGCATCGCAACCGCAGCCGACAACGCTCCAAAAAGGACGAAGCAACAAGACGATAAACAACACATATTTAGAAAGATATTCAGATACATACTCTCTTTCTCCATTTCCTTTCTAAAGATAAAACATAGAAGGATAACAATGTTCTGAAGAATAAAATAGGTACTAAAATAGTTTAATTTTACATTAGTGCTTTGCTGATGGTGTATATATGCTGCGAGCTTGTATTGATATAAATCGTTTGGGACACACTTCGTTAAACTTAGAAAATCAAGTTCACACACATTGCAGACGATGCAAAGCAAAAAAATTGCTCCCCACACTTTTGCATTCGCTCTAAACCGATGAAAGAGAGGCAAAAAAAACATCATCATAGATGAAAAATGGAAGAATGTTGATATGGCAATTAAACCAAAGAACTGCCAATACTTATCTTTCTGAAGATAATAGATGGAAATGAAAATCAAGCCAATAGCCACACCCGCACGTATTTGCGTCAGTTCATTGAGCAGAAATAGCTTGCAAACGTACAAGAACAAAACTTGGAACTTCAAATCAGAAAGTTTTTTGATACCGACAAGCTTCAGACTGACACCCAATAAGGCATAGAAACCAAATATGATAATATAGTTGGTTCTATCACTATTTCCCAACGTCTTCAATAGGGAACAAAGCACAGAGAAACTAAAATCCGTTTCTATATTGTCTAAATAGTCAAATAAAGAGTTCGTGAGCATTGAGAACGAAGGTACGAATTCATAATAGTGCCTGTAACCAATGAAGTCAAGACAAACATGGTAATCACGCACCAAAACGAATGAACATAAGACACAAGCAAGCGTCCAATAAAACAGTGTTCGCCGTTTCTCACTCATCCACTCTGCGCAGATAGCGGAAATATTCAACAATAAAGCAAGTGATACGTAAGGAATCATATCTATAAACACATAGCCCAGATGCAAAATTTATTTTTTTATCGATTGCATCAAATTTTAAAAACCTTGCAAATTTAGCGAAATCAATGCAGATTTCACGCCATATAGTCTACAAGCATTACAACAAAAGGCGATGTCTATTTGACATCGCCTTTCTTCTCATATATTCACGACATATCAAAACTTACTGCATAAGCCTCAACAGTTGTGAATTTACCTTTTAAAATTTCTTCACCAACCTAGTAATGTATGGTAAATTGTCGTAACCAACGACAACAACATACACTCCATATTTGCATTGGCTCATATCAACGTAGGTCTCACCTGCGGCAACAGTTTTTTTGATAACCGACTGACCGTCCACTGAGTAGACATCCACGACTGCCTCCTTTTCTGTTTTTACAGTGAAACCATTTTCTATCAATGTGGGATAGACAGAAACAGAGGTCGTCGCACTTGTCTCAACAACGTCTGAAATAACATATTCACTCCATGCAACCATATCCTCCAAAGTGATGATACGTTCGTCTTCCATCACTTTCTTCCACTGTGTCGTCTCGGTTTGGTCGGCAAAATTTCCACTCCATGACTGATACCAAGGCATCCACCAACTCCAAGTTGCACCATTGTCGTAGCAATCGTCAACATCAGGCACTGGTCCATTTTCAGAAAGCGCAATCAATTTATTATTAGAAGTTAATTTCTTCAAATTATTGAATGCCACATAGTTACTTTGATAATCCTTCGCATTGTTATAGATATCAATAGAAACGACATCGTAGTATTCTGTACCTGGATTCCAGTCTGAATCTGTAGCATATTCAGGGTTCCAAACCCAAACAAGGTTCTTCACACCTTTCACATTGACCATCTCATTATAAACCAATTGGTAGAGTTTAGCGTAGTTTGCGCCGCCTTGTGTACCCCACCAGAACCAAGCACCACTTGCCTCATGCACTGGACGGAAAATGGCAGCGACACCCTCTTCTTGCAAATCCAAGAAATAGTCAGCTACTTTGTCAATGTCGGCAATCATATTCTTATAATATGTAGAAGTCGTGTTCCATGTGCCATCTGCATTCATTGCCTCTGTGAAGTTGAAATCGGTTTGATTATTGGCGTCCGACTGTTCTATAACGTAGAAGCCATCCGTTGCGTAAGATGGTGAACGCCAGTGCCATGTAAACGCAGGAATACCACCTTTCTTCCACAATTTTTTTGCCAAGGCAATAGCCACATTCGTATAATTGAGATACCAACTATTGTTCTCATTAACCGACTTTCCTGTTGCGTTCATAAAGTCGAAACCTACTAAAGCAGGGTATTTTCCACTTCGTGTATAGACCGCTTGAACATCTTCGTGATCTGTGATTTCTGATGAAGTAGTGGCTCCATCCATGCTTCCTGTCATAAAACCAGAAATGGTTTTCTTACCCCAGTTAGTTACGAGGAAGTTATACAATTTCTGGGCAGATTCGGTTGAATTTGGAGTTACCAATGAAGCAGATGGCGTTACAGGAGCATCAGCTTCGGTGTCAAGTTCCAAACGCACATAGTCCACTACGAACCAAGTCCAAGATGGTTTAATACTTACCGTTACTTCGCCGGCAGACATACGATATGAACCACCATCGTACTCAACAGTTTCCGAAGATTCTACAGTTGTGATATTTCCCGACGCAGAACCGACAACAACATTATATTGTTTTCCTCCGTAAATACCTAAATCTCCAACAATCACCTTGTATGTGCCTGCTGAAGGAACATTAAATGTGAAGTTGATATATCCTGCATCTTCTTGTATGCTGATACCTTTTCCACCAGACATAGCGTCATTGGTTACAACAACACCACTATAATCAGCGCATTCTGCTTCTTTGCGAAGGTCAGTTTGTGCATCACAAGGATCTACGACCTCCTCCTCAACGTATGTGCCCCAGTCTTCCATCTCATCCAAGGTGATGACATATTCCGAGGCCATATTAGTTTTCCAAACATCCGCAGAAGTCTTTTCATACATATTAGACCAAGACTGATCCCAAGGCATCCACCAACTCCACATTGCACCATCATTCTGCATGTTGGTAATGTCTGGAATATAGTCTGTCTCAGACAATGTAATTATCTTGTTATCGCCCATCTCCTCTACAATTTTATTGTAGAAATCTGAAGCCGATGTATTTGAGCCTCGTTTGTACACATCCACACCGATAATGTCTACATATTCATCGCCTGGATACCAAGAGCTGACCAAAGTCGCAGGAGAAGACCAATCATTGGTCTGCTGACATCTTTCCTTACTTCTCTCAATTGTCCATACCCAAATACAGTTCTTCACACCTTTTACATTGACCATTTCATTATAAACAAGTTTCCAAAGGGCAATGTATTGGTCTGAAGTACATGTTGCGCTCCACCAGAACCAACGTCCTGCAGCCTCGTGCAATGGTCTCCATATCACAGCCACACCGCTTTTCTGCAATTTGAGGAGTTGGTCGGCCACACGATCAATATCCGTAATCATGTACTTGTACTCATCCGAAGAGGTATTCCACTCTGTTCCACCTGTCTCGGTGAATGCTTTGGTAAAATCCCAATATCCTTTAGAGACGATAGTGTCGCTATAGCTCTCCACCGTGTGACTAGGGTCGCGCCAATGCCAACAGAAAGAAGGGATTCCACCTTTTTTCCATGTTTCTTTTGCCATCGTAATGACATTGTTGCTGAAAGTTGAGAACCAACCAACGTCCTGAGATTTTCCAGTTGTCATCAAAAAATCAAAACCCACCATCACAGGATATTTACCTCCATCATTTTGGTAAAGGTAAGACAAGTCTGGCTGATCTGCCAGAGTGGTTGCAGAGCTGTTGTCTCCCGTCATAGCTCCAGAAATGGTTTTCGTGCCATAATTGGAGAGCAAGAAACTATACAGTTTTTGTGCTGCCTCCGTAGCGTCCGCCGTACAAGGCGAAGTAGCTGTCGAAGCAAACGTTGTGCCGTATCCGAAGCAAAGAAGCATCAGAGCTACACACAGTTTCTTTAAGTAAAACATTTTTTTCATGGGCTTTTTAAATTTAACGTCCAATAATATAAAAACGAGGAAAGGCACAACTCAAAACAAACGAATCGTGCCTCTCCTTATGGATTATTTCTTACACAAAGGTGTCCAAGGCTTCAACTGCTTGAAGAAGTCGTTGCCCTTATCGTCTACCAAAATAAATGCAGGGAAATCTTCCACTTGAATCTTCCAAACGGCTTCCATTCCCAACTCTGGGTATTCCACACATTCGATGCTCTTAATACTACTCTTCGATAAAACCGCAGCCACACCACCGATCGTACCTAAGTAGAAACCGCCATGTTTCTGGCAGGCGTTGGTCACCACATCCGAACGATTTCCTTTGGCAATCATGACAAGAGAAGCTCCATTCTCTTGGAACTCGTCAACGTATGGGTCCATACGGTTGGCAGTGGTCGGTCCCATAGATCCACAAGGATATCCTTCTGGAGTCTTAGCAGGACCAGCATAGAGTACAGGGTATTTCTTGAAGTAGTCAGGCAACCCTTCACCAGCATCCAAGCGAGCCTTTAGTTTAGCGTGTGCAATATCACGAGCTACGATGATCGTACCTTTCAAATTGACACGTGTGCTTACAGGATATTTAGACAATTCTTTGCGAACAGAGTCAATTCCTTTATCCAAATCAATGACGATGCTGTTGCCTCCTTCACCCGCCTTTGCGTATTCAGCAGGAATCAATTCTGATGGGTTTGAATCCATCTTCTCGATCCAGATTCCGTCTTTATTGATCTTGGCCTTGATGTTACGGTCTGCCGAACAGCTGACTCCCATTCCGATAGGACAAGATGCGCCGTGGCGAGGCAAACGAATCACACGAATGTCATGTGCTAAAGCTTTTCCTCCGAACTGTGCACCCAATCCAATCTTGTGTGCCTCGTCCAAGAGCTTATTCTCCAAGTCAATGTCACGGAATGCACGTCCTGTCTCGTCGCCCGTAGTTGGCAGATTATCGTAATATTTGATAGAAGCCAATTTCACAGTGAGCAAGTTCTTCTCGGCAGAGGTTCCTCCAATAACGAAAGCGATATGGTACGGAGGACAAGCGGCAGTACCCAAACTCTTCATCTTCTCTACCAAGAACGGAAGCAAAGTACCCTCGTTTTGGATAGTGGCCTTCGTCATTGGGTAGAAATAGGTCTTATTGGCAGATCCACCACCCTTCGCAACCATAACAAAACGATATTCTTCACCTTCTACAGCCTCAATATCGATCTGTGCGGGGAGGTTACACTTCGTATTCACCTCATCGTACATATTCAACGGAGCATTCTGCGAGTAGCGCAGGTTGTCGTTTGTGAAAGTGTTGAACACACCACGAGAGAGTGCCTCTTCGTCCTCGAAGCCAGTCCACACCTGCTGACCTTTTTCTCCGTGGATGATAGCAGTACCAGTGTCCTGACAGAAAGGCAATATGCCTTTGCAAGCCACCTCGGCATTGCGGAGGAACTGAAGTGCAACGTACTTGTCGTTCTCCGAAGCTTCAGGATCTTTCAAGATGGCAGCTACCTGCTCATTATGCGCACGACGGAGCATAAACTCAACATCGTGGAATGCTTGCTGAGCCAAAAGAGTAAGACCTTCCTTCTGTATTTTCAAGATAGGATGCCCCTCAAAATCTCCAACCGACACATAATCTTTCGTCAACAAATAATACTCCGTTTCGTCCTTTCCACATTGGAACATCGGAGCATACTTAAATTCTACAGCCATAATTATATTTCTTTATTTTTAAGATTCTCTTCAACAGACAATTTAACTCTCTAAAGTAGAGTTTTTTCAGATTCTTGCAAAATTCAATCGGCAAAAGTTAGGAGAGAAGGGTCATCTTTCAAATTCATTTTCATCCTCCTTGCTCCATATTTTATATTTCTCGGAAAGGACTCTTAAAAAATTGCTGATTTGTTGAACAGCCGTCATTGTCTCCTTTGTAACCTCTTTCTTTTGTATTTTCAATAATAGCACTGCGTACAACGCATGCAAAGAAAGATGAATATCATTCATTTCTGCTCCTGCATGCAACTTTCCTCTAAACTCAATTAAGCAAGGCAGTGTTCTGAAAAACAACGCATTATACTGAATTTCTTTAGGTGTCTGCAACAATTCGTTATGCAGTTCATTCATATCATTGACCGTGTTGATAATGATTTGAAGATGTCCTTCTTTCTCTATATGCTCCAATTTCATCATTTCAACAAGGTTGTCATACCAGGCACGAATCTTTGCTTTCACCTCATCTGGCTGCTGATATTGGTCGACGAGGGTTTTCTGTATCTGCTCAATATCTAAATTGCAACTTCTCAGAATGTCCTCCAACTGCCACATATAGAGGACATACTCGGCTATGTTTTCTTCTTTTTTTTGATTCGCTATAATCATTTTATTCCTCTACACTTTTCATTTATCGTTTTCATATTCCTCATCGTCGTCAAAGTCGAAGAAAGAAAAATCTCCGTCTACTTCCATATACGACTCCATATCGCGACGATCCTTCTTCGTCGGTCTTCCCGCTCCTCTGTCTCTTACACCAAAGGCACTGAAACGACTCATTTCCAACGCCTCTAATTGCTCAGGCGGAGTTACATTCTCCATAAAATCGGGAACTAACTTTGCTCCCATTCTATTCTCGCTAAGAGCCAAAACCTTGAACGAGTAGGTTATCGGCGGACGTTTCACCTGTACGACATCACCTACTTTAACGTTTCGCGATGCTTTCGCAGCAGAGCCACCTAACAACACCTTCCCTTTCTTGCACGCATCCGCTGCCAACGACCGTGTTTTAAACAATCGCACCGCCCACATCCATTTGTCTATGCGAACTTCTGTTATTTCCTCTTTCTTCGGCATAACCTGTTGCAATTATCTATTTTATTTCAATTTCTTATCAATTTCTTCCTGCGAAAAAACAGCAATAATCGGTCTGCCATCCACGGTAAAGTCTGTCAGAGGAAGAGAAAACAACTGGGAAACGAGCCCCATCATCTCACTCTCCGTCATTCTTTTGCCCGCCTTCACAGCAGAAACCTCTGCTAATTTCATTGCAACTCGTTCCGAACGGTCTTCTATTTTTATTCCCTGTCGGAAAGCATCCACCAACTCATACAAATACTCTTTAGCATCGGCTTCCGAACAATCTGACGGTATGCCACTCACCGAGAATGAACCTCCTCCTAAATCAGACAAATCAAAACCTAAAAATTTCAGATTTTCACCCATCTCTTTGAGAAACAGAGCATCAGACTCCACAACATCAATTCGAAATGGAAACATCAACTTCTGAGAAATACCCTTTCGTGCTTCCATACTCTTACGATATCGCTCATACAACACCTTCACATGCGCTCTATGTTGATCTATGCAAAGCAAACCAGAACGCGTTATCGTAACGATATACTTGTTTTTAAACTGCAAACAATAGATCTTATTCTCTTCTCCTTCCAAATCGAGATTATTTTCATCCTCTCCTTGAATCGGCGAATAGGAAGCAGAAGGTAGCGATTCATCAAAATCAGACATAAACGAACTGCTTGATGTCGGTGTATCACCTCTATTTGAAATTCCCTGCGACTCAAAATCATCATATAGCTTATCCCAGTTCTGCATGTTGGCACGACTCTGCGCCGACCCTTGCGAACCCGTAATTTTGAAAGGGTTATAGTTAGGGTCTATCGTAGGCTTTAACGAAGTTGGGGGTGTTACTCGATTGTTGGTACTGAAAAAGGAATTCGCTGAAAAGACATCGTCTCCATGATCAAAGTCGAGCGACTGCACCACATTGAATTTTCCTAATGTCTCACGAACTCCCGCCAGAAGAATAGGCCAAATCGTCTGTTCCTCTTCAAACTTAATTTCTGTCTTCGTTGGATGTATATTGACATCTATCTTCGACGGATCTATTTCAAAATAGATGAAATAGTCGGGAGAGGTTCCCGCAGGCACCAATCGTTCGTAGGCTTGCGCAATAGCTTTATGGAAATAAGGATGACGCATGTAACGACCATTCACGAAGAAATATTGATGTTCGTTATTTTTCTTCGCCGTCTCTGGCTTTCCCACATAGCCTCCTATCTTCGCCACCGTCGTATTGACGTTCACCGCATAGAGTTGCGCATTGATGCTCTTGCCATAGACAGCGACAATGCGTTCGCGCAACGATCCAACATTGAGATGGTAGACGAGCTTATCATTGTTGTAAAGTTCAAACTTCACCTGCGGATTCACCAAAGCGATGCGAAAAAACTCTCGCTCAATATGTGTGAATTCCGTATTGTTTGATTTCAAAAATTTGCGACGAGCAGGCACATTGAAAAATAAATTCTTCACAGAAATGCTTGTTCCTTTCGGACAAGCCACGGGCGACTGGCTTTCAAACTCGCCACCATTCAACACTACCGCCGTACCCATCTCGTCCTCCATACGTTTAGTACGCAACTCTAACTGAGAAACAGAACAAATAGAAGGCAAAGCCTCGCCTCTAAATCCCATCGTATGCAGCGAGAAAAGGTCGTCTGCCGAAGAAATCTTAGAAGTAGCATGACGTTCAAAGCAAAGGCGGGCATCCGTCTCACTCATTCCCTTGCCATCGTCAACAACCTGCAAAAGAGTGCGCCCGGCGTCTTTCACAATGATCGTTACGGAAGTTGCTTCTGCATCAATAGCATTTTCAACTAATTCCTTTAAGACAGAAGCTGGCCGTTGCACAACCTCACCTGCGGCGATTTGATTCGCCACATTATCGGGTAGAACGTGAATAATATCACTCATCAGTTTTTTATTTCATATACCACATCAAAAGAGCCACGACCGCCACGATAAGAATCATCAGGCGAATGTTGCGCGACTGTGCGGATGCCTTATTCGTCGTACGTTGTTCTTGGAACACACCCTTCCGAAGAATGTGAGGCTGTTGTCCATTCTTCTCACATTCAATCTCTTCGCGGACCCTTTTCACACGCTCTTCTCTCTCTTCCTTCTTAGGGTCATAATAGATAAACTCGTGATGATACTGACGTATCTTCGGGGTTTTGAAAAAATTAAATATAGCCATATTCTTACGTTTTTTGACTTTATTTCTGTAAATGAGCCTCCTTTACCTTCTTGAAAAGATTAGAAGCAAAGACAAATTTCTCTAATTGTTCACATCCCGTGTCAAAAATCTGATCTTTTGTGCCTTGCCAGGCCTTTTCTCCTTTATAGATAAAGGCAATATTCTCACCAATCTCCATAACCGAGTTCATATCGTGGGTGTTTACAATCGTTGTGATATTAAACTCATGGGTAATGTCTTGTATCAGTTGGTCTATCAGAAGAGACGTTTTCGGATCCAAACCCGAATTGGGTTCATCACAAAAAAGATACTTTGGATTCAAAACAATGGCACGCGCAATCGCCGCACGTTTCTGCATTCCGCCACTTATTTCCGATGGAAACAAATTCAACGCATGCGAGAGTTCCACCCTCTCTAAGCAAAATTTGGCTCTCTCTAACATCTGATCCTTCGTCATATCATGAGAAAACATCTCTAACGGAAACATCACATTCTGCAACACCGTCATAGAGTCGAACAAAGCCGACCCCTGAAACAACATTCCAATCTCACGACGCAACAAATTAATTTCCTTACGTTGCATCTTCGTAATATTTCGCCCGTCATAGAGAATCTCGCCCGAATCCACCCTATGAATGCCTACGACACTCTTCATCAACACGGTTTT
Organism: Clostridiales bacterium; assembly: GCA_963626555.1. Taxonomy (GTDB): domain Bacteria; phylum Bacteroidota; class Bacteroidia; order Bacteroidales; family Paludibacteraceae; genus UBA1181. The sequence goes on along the minus strand of CAVFXQ010000021.1, from coordinate 8,786 downwards.
TCCCGATCCGCTCTGACCAATAATGAGGTTCGTCTTGCCTGTCTCGAACACTGTCGACACATTTTTCAATACCACATTCCCGTCAAACGACTTTATGACATTCTTTACCTCAATCATAACAAGACTTTCGTTAGCATCACATTAAACAAAAGAATTAGGACACTGCTATGAACTACCGCATCCGTACTCGCTTTTCCTACATCCAACGCTCCGCCCCTCACCGTATACCCATAATAGGAAGAGACGGACGAGATAATGAATGAGAATATCAAACTTTTAATGATGGAATAAGGCACATAATAGGGAGTGAAAGCATACTGAATACCTGCGACATAGTCTGTTACCGTAATCATATCTGTCAGCAATCCTACCAAATAGCCACCGACGATACCGGTGAACATACTAGTCAAAACCAAAAATGGTATCACACTCATAAAAGCAACCACCTTCGGCAATATCAAATAGTTCGCAGAGTTCACCCCCATAATGTCTAAAGCATCTATCTGCTCGGTAATTCGCATCGTCCCAATCTCCGATGATATATTAGATCCGACTTTCCCCGCCAAAATCAAACAAAGAATAGACGACGAGAACTCCAGCAACAACGTGTCGCGAGTGGCGAGTCCGATCAAAGTGTTCGGCAATATAGGATTCTCCATATTGTTGATCATCTGTATCGTGATGACCGCACCAATAAATACAGAAATAATCACCACAATTCCCAACGAGTCCAATCCCTGTTTCTTCAGTTCCTCCGAATAGCGACGGAAAAACATACTCCATCTATCGGGCAGAACAAACGTTCGGTACATTAGCTGCGCATACGCTCCAATATGTTCAAAAGCATTCATCTTTCTTCTCTTTTTCGTCAACCAGAATCTTACATATTCTCTTCTCCTGGTTCTTTGTATTTGCCCTTGTTTTTCTCATTCTGATCAAATGTGTCGGAATTTTCTTTTTTCAATTCTTTCGCATTCAATAGAACACCATCCTTATATTTCATGACATCCGTCTGAACACCTTTGTCATCTTTCAAAATCCAGTCGCCATCTCGCTTGCCATTCTTGTAAACGCCTTCTATGACAGGGAAATCATGTCCTTCATACAATTTATAGCTCCCATGCTCCACACCCTTCTTGTATGAAACCTCTGAATAACGCTTACCGTCTTGTAAGAATCTCTTTCGCATTCCATCAATTGTGTCTCGCACATACGGAATCTCCTCTATGAGAGCGCCTTCTTGTGTATACACCTTCGAGGTTCCATTTTTCTGACCATTATTGTATACTTCTAAGAGAGAGAGCTTCCCTTTGACATAATAAGTCCACTCCGCCTCCTTTTTCTTGTTAAGATATGTTCCTTTTGCAGAAACAGTCTTTCCATCTTCCTCATAAACAACGATTTGTGAACGCTCTGGTGTCTCGTATGTCTGTACCGACTTCAACGCACCCGACTCATAATAACGTTTGAAGACACCCGTAGGTTGATTATTGACAAAGTTGCCCTCATACATCACCTGTCCATTCTCGTATGTCTTCTTCCACTCACCTTGTTTTCTACCCTTCTTGTCTGTCTGATTCAATGCACAAAGCATTGAAAAAGAGAAAAGTCCACAGAGAAGCAGTATATATTTTCTTTTCATACTCCAAAATTTTTACACACATTGTTTACAAAAATACAACAAAAGAGGCTATTCTCAAAAAAGAAAAAAATCAATAAATAAGGAAACAAGGCATACTTTCCTATTCTCTCAAACGCCATTCTAAATCATTTACCCTCACTCCATCTTTTTTCAACAGCCAAAATATCAATCATTTTATGTTGTAAAGCATAAGCGCGCATAGAGTCAAGAATGTCTGTATGCTTCATAGCAAGATCCTCTTCCTCTGGTAGGCGATATAAGAATTCCTTCTCCGCCGACAGGTTATAATCATAGAGCCAAACATCATCCAAACAGCCTAAATGATCGTCATTACAAAAGAAAGCATAACGACGCGACTGCTTCATCAAATCCATTCCTATCGTATTCGACTCGTATGGAAGTCCCAACAAGCCCATCACCGTCGGATATACATCCTGCTGAATGGCAGGTTTCTCAACCACCTTTGCAGGAATGCTATCGTGAATGACAAACCAGTCAATGGCATTGTATGCAAGATTGTAATCGTATGCTGTCGGACGAGGCGCTCCATGATCGCTCACCAACACGAAAACAGTGTTTCTTCCCCATTCTGTTTTTTGAGATGCCTCAACGAAATTTTTCAAAGCATCGTCTGCATACGCCAATATGCGGTGAAGATCCTCTGAACCTTTTGCCATATAAGCCTCTGGAATGACATACGGAGAATGGTTACTAACAGTCAGGAACATGGCAAAAAATGGCTTATCCGAGGTTCTCGAATCAAATACCGTCTTCCCGAAAGAAAACATATAATCGTCCTGCACTCCGAAATTATTCACAGACTTCTCCCTCGGATAATCGTAGAGTGAATAAACCTTATCAATATGATTTTCGTAGAAGAAAGACTGCATATCGTCATAGTTCGGATTGCTGGTTACAAACACATAGTTTTCATACCCATTCTGATGTAACGCTCCTGGCAGACCTACAAATTTTCGCACAGGATTTCCTGTTGATTTTTCTTTGAAATTGGGTCCATATCCATACATAGTCGAAACGATTCCATTGTTTGTATGAATACCTCCCGAATAAGTGTTTTTGAAATACAACGACTTTTCTCTTAACGAACTCAAAAATGGTATGACCGTCTTTCCATTATAACTGAGGTTGAAATTATCAGACGCCATAGACTCCATTAGTATCAACACCACATTGCACTTGCCTAACCCCTCAGCGGCATCCACCTGTCGCGTTAACGGATAGGCTGAATCTGGCTCTACAATTCCAAGCTCTTCTTGAACAGACTTTAATGCCACCTTTTCGTCTATCATTTTAAAGATGGTTGGAAGCTGCTTTCCACTTTTTCCAATACTTTTCACAAAGTTGAAGAAAGGATTTATTCCTAATTTATTATAGAATGAACTATTAGAAAAATATGCCATTGACACTCTCAAAGGATAACGTTCCAGACTGCCTCGCAACCCTACAAACGAAATTCCAAGCATAAGAATGAATACCGCAATTGTTCTAACATCCGTTTTATCTTGCAAATTCCATCTAAACTCAAAATTCTTGAAATATCTATCCAATGAAAAGTTATAAACAGCAGCAAACAGAACTGCCAAAGCCAAAATATAATAGTTTCCACTATCTTGCACCAACATGCCCGTCGTCTCTCCTACGAAACGAAACCAATCTACAAAGCTGACATCTAAATGTGTATCAAAAAAACGATAATAACGCACGTCAAATATGCCGAAAAGCACAACAATCGTCATCCATATAGCATACCAATATCTCGTCACTCTCACCGCTTTGTTGATCATCTTTGCAAACAAATCTTTCTTAGGAAGAAAGCAAATCACCATCATAGCGACGAATGGAAGAATTCCAACATACGACGCTATCAAGTTATCAAACTGCACCCCCTTCAACAACGCTCGCAAGGCGATTTTCCAATTTATTGTCCCTGGCACATTGTAAAACAACTGCACAAGACGAGTCAATGTCATTGCCACCAAACTAATGCAATGCAATCCTAAAACGTATAAAATAACCCTATATATATTTCTCCCTTTCATCTTATTTTCAAACAAAAACAAATAATAGTGTAAAATCAAAAAAACATCTCTATTGTCATATTGCTACGACAACAGAGATGAGAAAATTAGATGTTTAACCTATATATTTTACAGATATGTTTTCAAACATTTCCCGAGAATATTTCTTAAGACTCTTTCAAGATAACGTCATGTGCGCCACCTTCAACAATAGAAGTTGAAGAGACCAATGTGATTTTTGCGTTCTTTTGTAATTCTGGGATAGTGGTAGAACCGCAACTGCACATTGTGGAGATCATCTTACCGAGCGTTTGGTTCAAATTGTCTTTCATCTTTCCTGCGTATGGAACGTAGCTGTCGACACCTTCCTCAAATTTGAGAGACGCACTTCCTCCCATATCGTAGCGTTGCCAGTTCTTAGCTCGGTTAGAACCTTCGCCCCAATACTCCTTAACAATGCGATTTCCGATAGTGAGTTTTTTAGTCGGAGACTCGTCAAAACGAGCAAAATAACGACCCATCATCAAGAAATCAGCACCCATTGCCAACGCCAACACCATATGATAATCGTGAACCAATCCGCCATCAGAGCAGATAGGAACATAAATACCTGTCTTCTCAAAATATTCATCACGAGCACGAGCCACATCAATCAGGGCAGTAGCCTGACCACGTCCGATTCCCTTCTGTTCACGAGTGATACAGATGGAGCCACCGCCAATTCCGACCTTTACGAAATCCGCTCCTGACTCAACCAAATAATTGAACCCTTCTGCATCTACAACGTTTCCTGCTCCAACTTTTACGCTGTCTCCATATTTGTCTCTAATCCACTTGATAGTATCTTTCTGCCACTCAGAGAATCCATCTGAAGAGTCAATACAAAGAACATCAACTCCAGCCTCAACCAAAGCAGGAACACGCTTCTCATAGTCGCGAGAGTTGATACCTGCGCCAACAAGTAATTTTTTGTCCGCATCTGAAAGTTCGAATGGATTTTCATGGTGAGAATCATAGTCCTTGCGGAACACGAAATATCTCAAATTTTGTTCATCGTCGATGATAGGCAGCGTGTTGAGCTTGTGATCCCAAATGATTGTATTAGCTTCGCTCAAAGTGATTCCGATCTTGCCTGTTACCAATTTCGAGAATGGAGTCATGAAATTCTTCACAGGAGCGTTCAAGTCTGCCTTATCTGCACGGTAATCGCGGCTTGTCAAGATACCCTCTAAGCGACCATTTGCAGAGCCATCGGCAGTCACACCGAGCGTAGAGTGTCCAGTGATGCCAATCAACCTGATTGCCTCAGCCAAAGTCGTTTCTGGAGTTACATTAGAATCACTCACCACGAATCCCGCCTTGAAATTCTTCACCTTACGAACCATTTCAGCCTGACTCTCGATAGGTTGCGAACCGAAGATGAAAGAGAGACCTCCATTCCTTGCCAATTCAATAGCCAACCCAGAATCTGATACAGCCTGCATGATAGCAGAAACAAACGGTATATTCAGATTGATGGCAGACTTTTCTCCTTTCTTGAATTTCACGATTGGAGTCTTAAGACACACATTGCTTGGAATACACTCTTTCGTCGTCAACCCAGGAATGAGCAAGTACTCACCGAAAGTTCGCGATACATCGTTGATGAATTTAGCCATGACTTTGTACTATTATATATTTCAATTATTATCTATAATGCTTCGTCCGTGGATCAAAGATGCCTCATACATCTTCTCACAACGTTGAGGACAGACTTCCGCTCTTCCCCACTATTTCAATCCTTGATTGTTGATTTTTTCAAGGATTAAAATTGTGCAAATTTAGCAAATATTTTTCGATTAAAATTTCTTTCTATTATTGGATTTTTCTTTTTATTTGCTATCTAAGACGAAATGAGCAGAAGAAGTTCTTCATCGTTCTTCTGAGGTGTAGTATAAACAAGTTCCTAAACGAAAGAAAAACACATTAAAACATGAATAATAAACTACTAACCAAATTGTTACTAACGCTCTGCTGTGTTTTAGCTTTTAGCATATCACATGCAGAGGGGACATTAGAACCCGATTGTCCGAACTTAGCAGGAGGAACGTCTATGCAGACGGGAAACGGACAGACCTACTACGAGCTGGGCAATGTGTCGCTCGAAGGTCCTTTAGGCAACTACCTATCCACAGACATCAGCAAAGCGGATTCAAACACGGTTTTCCACCCCGACTCTACCAAAGCTGCGTATGCTACCACTGATTCTGTGCGCCGTTATTGTCAGTTTGATGCCGACGATAAGTATTTCGAGTGTCTGCCAGATATTAATGAGCCTGTTTTCCTCTTCAAGGCGGCGGACAAGTTGACCAACATACTGACGCTGACCGTTACAAGTTTGAAGCCTGGATCAAAAATCACGGTTACTGCCAAAATTCAATGTCTTACCGCAAATTTGGACGATGGCACCCATAGAACCACATACGATCAAGGAGCCACCTACACTTATCTGGATTGGAATGCACAGTCTCTCTACCTCGGAGTCAATATGAATCCTGGAAGCGGACATGAAATCAAGTTGCCATATTCATCTCCTATTGCTGAAGTGAAAGACACTTTCACCATCAGTCAAAACTCCACTACTGCTACTATCTCAATTATGACAGGACACAACAAACCACAGGCTTGCGATGTCTATGCCATCTACGATCTTCACGTTTACGGTTGTCTGAACCCTATCGTTATCTCTTCTATGGGACAGAATATCTGCCAAGGTGAACAAGCCTTGTTCTCATTGGACAAAGAATACAAAGCATCAAGTTACTTGTGGGAATGGTCTGCAGACGGACTGACATGGGAACCCATCGGAACGAACAGTAGTGCGCTGAAAGAGGTTACCGCAGACGGAGTCGTTCGTTGCACAATGGACGGAATTCAGACTGAGCCATTAGAGATAAAAGCCGTTACTTGCTGTGTGGTAAACGGAATGCCTGCCTCTCGTAAAACTGTCTTCAACGAGACATTCGGCTATTTCAAAGGTCAACACACTTACGTTGACAAAGACGGCAACGAGACGGCTACCCCTTCGGATGAAGCACCTTATCGTACCAACACGTCATTCACCATCCCTGACCACACATACGATGCTACAGGACAAGTGAACGATGGAAGTTATGCTGTAGTGGTGCCGACAGAAAAAGGTTATACTTTGAACGATGGAAATACCACCACTTGGATGACAGGAGTCATCGCAGACCACACCTCTGCACTCGACGGACACGCCAATGGAGCATGCCTCTTCATCAACGTGACTCAAAACTTTAAAGGAACAATCTTCAACTCACAAATCGACGGTTTGTGCGCCAACAAGGAGTTAACCTTCGAAACCTATATTGCCAACCTTTCGGGAGGTGAAAATCCATACGTTTCTATCTATATTAAGAGTTTAGACGGAACTAAAACTTACGGGAAACAGGAGAACGTAGAGGCAGAAAAGAATGCAGGATGGACCTTAGTACAAATCAAAGATATCCTCATTGATGACGCAACTTCTGTTTTGTTGGAAGTGGTGGCAGACTGCGGTACACAATGTAGCAATGGTATTTTTTGGAGTAAAGGCAACGACCTTGCCATCGACGACATCAAGTTTATGACTTGTTCTCCTCCATCTATCAGTATTTACTCTAACTTAGACAATTTCTCACAAGACACAACTATATGTTCGGACGCCATCATCACATTACAAGCCCCAACAAGTGAACTATTGCTCAACTATTTTGGAGGCTCCAACAAAACCATGTTTATCTATCAAGTTAGTTTGGATGGAGGAAAAACTTGGGAAAACTTGACGGGAAGTACCCAAAAGAACATTTACCAGTTCAACACGGCAGGCTATAAAGAGGAAAAGGAGATGAGAGTCCGCATCATCGTAGGTTCTGCAGATGCCATCAACAAATTTGCTGAAGATCCTAATGCAGTTGTCACGGGCGACGATTGTTCAGACTACTCGACCTCAGACCCGTTCATTGTTACCCGTGCGGGCGACCTTGAGATGGATGCCGACTATAAGGGTGGTGCTTGTAAGGGCGAAGATGTTACCCTCAAAGGTTCTACCTACGAATCTATCGTTTCTTGGAAATGGCAGGATAGTAAAGGAAACGATCTCACCGCTCTCTTCAACCAAGCCACCGACCCGAGAGACTTTGACTTCACCTTGCAGAATGATACCGTCATTAACTTTATCGGATTCTCAGCTGACGGTTGTAAAGGGAAACGTCAATACACCGTCACTGCCAACCCCACTGCCGAGGTTGAGTTGACTGTTGATTCACTCTGCGACAAAACAGTCCTCACAGCAACGACAACTCCAGAAGATGCCTCTATTGCATGGACTATCGACGGTGTCTCCTCAACAGAGACAGAAAAAGAGTTAACATTTACCGCTCCATTCTCAGCGGCCGTTTATGCTGCCACTGCCACTGCCGAAAACTATTGCGTAAGCATTGAGCAGGAGAAGACAGTCGGTGTCAAAGAGACTCCGACGTGGAGCGTAACTGGACCATTCACTAAGGATGCAATGGTAGGCGATGTAGTTGATCTTTCAGATGTAGTGGAAGGATATGACGCAACGGTCAACTATGTATGGTATGGCGACGGAACGACGACAGAGAAGCCAGAGACAGGCTCTTCGACCATGCCAACCATCAACACTACAGTTGAAGGCGTACAAACCTATTGGGTGTCATTCATTGAAGATGAATGTGAAAGTGAAGCCATTGAGATTGATATTAACATTGTGTCATCTCCACTTCCATTCCATTCAGACACCACTGTTTGCGTGGGGTCGGGTGTTGACCTAACTAAATTAGCACTCATCACAACCGATGAATACGAATTGCAATGGTATGATGCGGAAGAAGGCGGAACAGCCTCTAAAACAGCACCAACAGTAGAAGTTTCTGCAGCAGGTATTCAAACATTCTATGTATCGCAGAAGAGTTTGGTTTCTCCATACCCAGAAAGCAAGCGTGTAGCCGTAAAGGTTACGACAATCGGTGTTGACAAGCCAACTGTCACCACTCCAGTCAACTACTGTAAGGGCGACGAGGCGGTCGCTTTGACGGCAA
>CAVFXQ010000020.1:0-47668 GCA_963626555.1 Clostridiales bacterium | reverse complement strand
CATTTAACACGTTGAAAATGAAAAACGTATGATAAGAAATGAGAAAAAGTGAAAATTAGGTTAAATGGGGGGTTAAATATATTACATATTTATGCTGTCCGCTAAAATTCCGAACAACATAAAAAACCATCCGCAAGGCCAGTAAATAGGTGTTGCGGATGGAATTTTTAATTACTTTCCAATGCAAAACTTAGAGAATATATTCCCCAATACCTCATCCGTCGTGATTTCTCCTGTAATCTCCCCTAAATGATAGATACACTCACGTATATCTTGGCTTAAAAAATCGCCTGATATATTGTCCTCCAAACCTTGCTGCACTCGACGTATAGCGGAATAAGCATTCTTCAACGCTTCATAATGACGTATATTCGTCACCATCACATCACCGTCTCGCACCATTGGTATCTGTGCTGACTGAACCAACACAGATTCTACTTCATCTGTGTTTTCTGCATTTTTTGCTGATATAAAGATCTGATTTTCTGAATATTGTTTATAATATTCACTTATCTCTCTTCTCTTTTCTTCGTCTATCAAATCTGTCTTATTGAAAACAATCAACAATTTCTGGTCTGACAAATGTTGTTTGATTTTCTCCGCCAACTCGTCCGAATGTTGTACTGACTGCGAAGCATCCACTACCCATAGAACAACTACTGCCTTTTCTATTTCACGATAACTGCGCTCTATACCTATTTTTTCAACTTTATCCGTTGTTTCGCGCAAACCTGCCGTATCTATAAAACGAAACTGCATTCCATTCATCGTAACCGTGTCTTCAATAACATCACGCGTCGTACCATGGACATCCGAAACAATCGCTTTTTCTTCTTTCAACAACAGATTCAACAGAGTGGATTTTCCTGCATTCGTTTCTCCCACTATCGACACTGGTATGCCATTTTTTATAGCATTCCCAACGCTAAACGAATTTCTCAATCTACCTATTTTCTGTTCTATTTCATCCGCTAATGCCTTCAACTCAGTGCGATCTGCAAATTCCAACTCTTCGTGATCTGCGAAATCTAATTCTAACTCCACTAAAGATGTAAACGTGAGTAACCGATCTCGTAATATTTGCAACTCTTTGGAAAAACCACCACGCATCTGATTCATTGCCAAACGTTGTGATGCACGATTTTGAGAAGCAATCAAGTCGGCTACAGACTCCGCCTGACTCAAATCCATTCTCCCATTCGCAAAAGCACGTTGCGTAAACTCGCCTGCCATCGCCATACGACAGCCATGAGAAAGCAACAATTTCAATATCTCATGTTGAATAAAAACAGAACCATGACAGGAAATTTCTACACTATCCTCCCCCGTAAAAGAATTCGGAGCTAAGAAAACGGTAGACACCACCTCATCTAAGACACTACCATCATCGTAGAGCAATCGACCAAAATGAGCGGTATGAGTCTTTGCTTCTTTCAAAGTGAAATTTTTCCTAACAGACTGGAATATAGAGTCTACAATATCAACAGAATTAAAACCAGAGACTCTTACCACGGCTATAGCACCCAATCCAGGCGCAGTCGAAATCGCACAAATCGCATCTTTCATCATTTTCCTTTTTTACTCTACAATCAACGCAAATTTAGTGCTTTTCTATAAATCTTCGTCCTCTTCACCTCTTTTGTAATATAAGGACAAACAACGACTACCCTATCTATTTACTAGAAACTACCTTCTTCTTATTAGTAACAACAATTAAAGTCACCGCTACCAATATCAAAAAGATTCCAAAGATGATACGTTGCGTTATGACTTCTCCAAAGACAAAAACGCCAATACAAATAGCGGTTACAGGCTCTAAAGCACCAAAAATAGCCGTCTTCGTACTTCCTATATGTTTTACTGCCACTGCCATCAAAACGAGAGAGAGCAGACCTGGAAATATAGCCAAAATCAGAATATAGCCCCACGAATCTGTTGTCGTCGGCCATATAAGATGCGCCTGTTTCGTTGTCAAAGAATGAAGGAGAACTACTACTGCACAGAAAAATGATGAATAGAAAGTCAGTTTAAAGGCTGATATGTTGAGATTCGCACGATTCACTATCACTAAGTAGAGCGCATACGAAAGAGCAGATATTAACACCAATGCAACACCCACCGCATTCAAACTCATCTCTGCTCCATAATAAAGGACACAGACTCCTAACAACGCTACCACAATGGAAACCATCATCGGATATGTCAATCTTTCATGGAAGAAAACCGCCATTATCACCGCAACCATAACGGGATAAATAAACAGCAACGTCGAGGCTATCCCCGCATCCATGTAAACAAAACTTCCATAGTATGTAAGAGATGACAAACCAAACACAAATCCCAATGCTGCAAGATAAATCAATTCTTTACGAGACAACCTAAATGACTCTTTCCGTACCAACACGGCAATAGCCAAAAATATTGTCGCCACTGCAAATCTAAAGAATAAAGCTGAATCAGGATTAAATCCCATCTTGTACAGCGACAACGCTCCCAAAGGATTCATTCCATAGCAAATCGCAGAAAACACCGCTGCTACATAGCCCTTTAAGTTTGTATTCATAGTTTCCCTTAATTTAATCAACATTCAATTTTGACTGTGCAAAGGTAGTGCAATAATTGTTTGAGTGATCGTCAACTGAAGTCAAATTCTCCCAAAATATCTGTTCCAATAGCTTCGCCTTTATATTCTGAGGTTTCAATTCTACCTACTTTCGGGGTCGTCTCACTTTCATAAAGTTCATTCGGTACATTGTTAAAGAAATACAAAACATCCGATTGTTCTCCATTCTGTGTGTCTACATGATGTGAATGAATATTTCGATAGATGTGCAATTCATCTTTGGCACGAGTCAAGGCAACATACAAGCAACGACGTTCTTCTTCTATTGCATCAATGCCATTCTCCACCGCACGTGTTGTCGGATATGAGGCTGGCGAGGCTTTCAAAAGGTAACAAATTGAAGACTCTAATCCTTTGGATGAATGAATAGTCGTCAGAATAACATTGTCCTTCTCTCCTGCTTCTCCTTGTTTGACAGTCGTCTCCAATTTTGGATCCAATACATACTCTGAAACGAATTCCATAATTCCGCTCGTCCCGACAGCCACTTCGCAAAGGACATCAAAATCCTGCTTACGCCATTCCCATTCATCTTTGTAGATCTCTTTCAATCGAACTTCCATTGTCTCTAATGTCTTTGTGATAGCGAGAGCAGGTTCAAATTGCAGATTCTTAATATTATTGAGCGTGAGAGAAATCTCCTCTTGCAAACCACTTCCCACCAATTTATCCAAACATTGATCCAACGTATCCTCAACAATCACATCGTTGATGATTTTCGTGGCTGTGATCTCTCCAATTCCCTTCCATAGCAACAAATATCGCATCCATGCTAATTCATCCTTGAAATTCGCAACAATGCGCATCGGCGCAACCAAATCACGTACATGCTTCGACTGCATCAAACTCAATCCCCCATAGACAATATAAGGTATATGTTTCGAAATACACATTGACTCCACAGTACGCAAACCATAAAGAGAACGACACATCACCATATTGTCAGAATAGTTCAACCCTTTCTCTGAAATACTTCGCTTTATCTTTTCGGTTACATCATTCGCCTCATCCCATTCATCCTTACAAGTCACGAAAACTGGCTTGCTTCCTGCCCCACGAACAGACATCAAGTTCTTATTATACTGAAGAGGAGAATTGTTCAAAATCCAATTTGAAAGATTCAGAATATTTTGGGTGGAACGATAGTTGATGGTTAGATTCATGCGCTCAGCTTCTGGAACCATTTTCGTGAAATTATGCATTGTCTTGAAATCTGCTCCACGAAATGCATATATACTCTGCGCATCATCTCCCACACAGAACAAATGGCAATTTTCATAAAAGGAACTCAAAAGCTGATACTGCAACGGATTGGTATCTTGCATCTCATCCACCAAAATATAATCATACCGACCCGCTATAAATTTGCGTGCCTCTTCATTCTTCTGCAATCCTTTTGCTACGATGTTTAGAATATCATCATAGTCTATGTATTTATGTACTGTTTTATACGAAAAATAACGACGGATAACTTCCTCATACACAGGCTTATTTAATTCTATACTCTTTAAAATCGAAGCCTCGTCTGCTATTGAATTGCCATAAAGCTTCGTACGCATAGCATCCGTCAACGAACAACGAGCATTTACGGCATACGAATATATATCCAACACATCGGCAGGTTTGATGACGTGTTTCTCCTTGTCTTTCAATCCTTTTCCACATAGCAGTTTGATACAACTTTCTCGATCGTCCTCGTCAAGCAACGTATAGTCGTGATATGCGAATACTTTCGGATTATTGGTGATAATGTCCATACACCACGAGTGGAACGTCTGACCTCGTAAGCCCTCCAAAGGAATGCCACTCATCTCTAATTTGATGCGTTCTACAATCTCTCGGGCAGACTTTCTCGTAAAACTCAGAATTAAGATGCGATAGGGAGCGACACCCGACTGAATTAGGTATTGCGCTCGTGCAATAATCGTACGTGTCTTTCCTGTTCCCGCCCCCGCCATCACCAATAGGTGTTTTCCTGCAAATTCCGCCGCTGCACGCTGCTGTTCGTTCAATTCTGCCATGTTTTACCTATTTTTTTACAAATCATACAAAGATAATGAAAATGCGGAAGCTGAGTAAACACGACAATTAAACAATTCACAAAGTCAAATAATTCTATCTAATAATGTAAATTTGCAGTGTTGTAATATGAAACATAAAGTATATAAAACAATGAATAGAGAAGAATTGTTTGAGAATATCAAACGAAAAAATTCATTCCTATGTGTAGGATTGGACACTGACGTAAATAAAATTCCTGAGTTCCTATTTGATCGTGAGAGCGACGACTATGATCCTGTTTTTGAATTTAACAAGAGTATCGTTGATGCCACAGCAGACCTCTGCGTCGCCTATAAACCAAACTTAGCTTTCTACGAGAGCTTGGGCGTTGCAGGATGGATCTCCTTGGAAAAAACGATTGACTATATCCGCACAAACTACCCTGACCAGTTTATCATTGCCGACGCTAAACGTGGAGATATTGGCAACACTTCCGCTATGTATGCGCAATCTTTCTTTGATGGATTAGGCGTAGATGCTGTTACCGTTGCCCCCTACATGGGTGAGGACTCCGTCACACCTTTCTTGAAACATGAAGGAAAATGGGTGATCCTTTTGGCTTTGACTTCTAACAAGGGTGCGTTTGATTTCCAATTCACTGAGAACAAGGAAGACGGTGACAAACTCTACGAGAAAGTTTTGAAGACTTCTCAGAAATGGGCAAACGAAGATGCTATGATGTATGTCGTTGGCGCTACAAAAGCCGAAATGTTGAGCGATATTCGTAAAATCATACCTAACCATTTCCTTTTGGTTCCAGGTATCGGAGCTCAAGGCGGAAGTTTAGAGGAAGTAGTAAAACACGGTATGAACAGCCAGTGTGGTTTGTTGGTCAACTCTTCTCGTGGAATCATCTACGCCTCAAATGGCGAAGACTATGCAGAGAAAGCTCGTGAGGCCGCCAAGACTGTTCAACTTCAGATGGCAGAATACTTGAAAGCTCTTAAATAAAGTCTATTTTTCTGACATATAAAGGGGAGTGCCTCATATAGTGCCACTCCCCTTTCAATATAGAATTTGTAATCTATAAACCAAAGTCTAACTCACTATCCTCTCCACGATTGCCCAATTTCGCAACTGCTTGTCTTCGTCCGTCAACTTTAGAGTGAATATCTTCTATAAAAACTATTTCACCTCTTCCAACCGAACATTAGGAGATTGCTGCATTACACTTTTGGAAACAATCACCATCGTATAGGGACGCATCGTATAACTTCCCTCTTTCTGACGTATCGCCTCGTATGAAACTACCAAAGAGTCACCCTTTTGAACGACACTCTTCACTCGCAAGTCTGTAGGACAATTTGTTTCAGGCAATGCAATGTTTATGACAGCCTCCTTGGAAAAATCAATCTCCGTTGGAAGTCCTCCTTCACCCATCACGGCAGCCATTCCTAACACGCTATCGCGTTCTGCCTCCGAGTTCAAAACTAATGGAACTTTATCTACATCATTCCTAACAAAATAGCGAGTTCCTTCCTTAAAATCCACATTTACAGACTCTTGACTGCACCCTGCCATCACAGAGACTCCTACCAATGTTGCTATTAGTTTCTTCATATCTTTTTATTTTTTTTCACAAAAATATAAGTTTCTCACAAAAAAACAAATGTTAATTCAAACCATAGACACCACCTGGAAATGAACACACAACATCTTTCATTTCTAAGTCAAACAATATAGAAGACAATTCGTTCATTGGCAGTTGTAATTTTCGTACCATTAGGTTCACCTGCATCCGTCCTTCTATCTCTAAGGCTTGAACCACCAAGCGTTCTCGCTCCGTCAAATCCATAAACAAAGAGAGTTGTACAGCCTCCTTCTTATGTATCTTCTGATCCCAATTCATCATCTGAATTATGTCATCGGCATTCTCTATCATAACGGCCCTGTTCTTTTTTATAAGATCATTACAACCTATAGAATAAGGATCGCCCACCCTACCTGGCAAAGCACACACCTCACGACTATAGGAATCTGCAAAGTCCGCAGTTAAAAGAGCTCCTCCTTTTTCTCCAGACTCTACAACCCAAATAACATCGCACAACCCCGCTATAATTCTATTTCGAGACACGAAGTTTTTACGATCCACAGAACTATGAGAATGAAACTCCGTCAACAAACCTCCGTTTGCAAACATTCGTTCTGCTAAACCCCTATGCTCGGCAGGATAAATCATATTCAGACCATGACCCACCACACCAACCGTCTGCAGACCTAAATCTAAAGCGCAACGATGGGCGGTGCCATCCACACCATGTGCCAATCCACTAACTATCAGAAGTTCAGGTACTTTTTCTGACAATCCCTTTAAAATATTATTAATATGAGTCCTTCCATACGTTGTCATTTTACGGGTACCCACCACGCCTATCACACATTTCTCCTCCAAACGCATATTTCCTTTTTGATAAAGAACAATCGGACAATCTTCACACTCTTTCAGCCGTTTTGGATAGTCTTCCTCCACATCGCAAACAGCCCTCCCGCCTACTTTCGCCAAAAATTCCAACTCTCGTTTTGCACAATCCATCAGATTCGGCTGTTTGATAGCCTCAACCAAAACTGTACCAACACCTGGAACCATCTCCAACCTCCGTTGAGGCGTTTCCAACACACTTTTAGCACTCCCCAATGTTGATATTAACCGACGCGCCAACACAGGTCCAACGCCTCGCGCCATCGTCAACGCAATGTAAGACGCCAACTCTTCCACCGACACTTTCCCCGTGGAAAGCGCAGAACCACCATTGTTTATATTTTCTTCTGACGACATAACAAAACAAGCCTTATTTTCTACATCTGCGAAGATAACAATTTTAATTCACATTTATTTATTAAATTTGCGTCTAATTTTCAAAACAGAAATAAAATGGAATCTACTAGACTTAACAAAATAGACCGCTTGGTACAGAAAGAATTAAGCGACATTTTTCAGAAATTCACAAAGTCGTACGGAGGAATACTTATCTCCGTGACATCCGTGTCCGTCTCTGCCGACTTAAGCGTTGCTCGCGTTCGTTTGTCTATTTTCCCTAATAACAAACAAGAGGAGATGATGGAAATGATTAAAAAAAGTGCAAAATCAATCCGATATGACCTTTCTCAACGCACTCGCCATCAGTTGAGAATAATCCCTGAACTCACCTTTTTCTTAGATGATTCACTCGACTATTTGGAACACATTGACCATCTTTTGGGTCTTGACAAAAAGAATACAGGAAATGGGAAAGCTGAAGAAAGCAAAGATTAGATAAGAGTATGCGTTTGCAGTTATTCATTGCCCTCCGTTATCTTTTCTCTAAGAAAAGCCACAATATCATTAACATCATCTCAATGATATGTGCGGGGGGAGTCTGCATCGCTACCATTGCTCTTATCTGTACACTTTCTGTCTACAATGGATTTCAACAACTGATCTCTGGGGTTATATCTTCATTCGACCCCGACCTAAAAATAGAACTTGCAGAAGGGAAAAATTTTGACCCGACAGACGTGATTTCTGAAATTAAAAATATTGATGGTGTGAATATGTTTTCGGAAGTCTTAGAAGAAACAGCACTCATTCGAGGTCAAGAAAAACAAACTTTTGCAACTATCAAAGGTGTTTCTCAGAATTATAGCCAACTAATCAACGCCCAGTCAATCACAGAAAATGGCGTATTCATTCTTCAAGATACGGAACGTGAATATACAGTTTTAGGTGCTGCTTTGGCAAATCAAATAGAAGCTAATTTGGGATTCACTCCTGTCTCGTTCTATGCACCCAAGTATGCGACAAAAGTAAATGTGGCCAATCCATCAGGTGCATTTAACAGCGTTGATGTCAATGTGAGAGGAATTTATGCAACGCATCAATATGACATTGACAGCAAGTATGCCTTCTTTCCTATTCAACACACTCGCAAATTGTTCAACTACGGAAATGTAGTCTCTGCTGTTGAGGTAAAAGTTGACAATGGGAAAACAGACGAAGTGCAGAAAAACATTCAAAAGGCTTTAGGAAATAGATACACCGTACAGAATAAAGAAGAACAACACGAAGATTTCTACAAGATGATGCGAATTGAGAAATGGATAACATTTCTTATTTTATTTTTTATCTTATTGATTTCTATTGTCAATATAATAGGCTCCCTTTCTATGCTCATTTTGGAAAAGAAGAATGATATTCAGACATTTCGAAATTTAGGAGGAACAACCGCATTCATCCGACGTATTTTCTTGTTGGAAGGTTGGCTTATTAGCGCTTTAGGTGCCATTATAGGATTGGTCATAGGTTTAATTCTCTGCCTCCTACAACAACATTTTGGAATCATCAAATTGGGAGCAGGGACAGATGACGGAACATTCTTAGTCAACGCATATCCAATTTGCGTACATTGGACAGACGTTGCGCTTGTGCTGTTTACCGTATTATTTGTAGGTCTCATCGTAGCCTGGTGGCCCACACGCTACATCAAACAGCAATAACAACACTATTATAAGAGAGATATCTTTCAAGCTAAATAGTTTATACTTTGCTACGGATGAATATGGCGTTCACCTAACATTTTGTCAAAATCTCGCTGAACATCTTTCAAATTTTTAATCTCTGTCATCAACTCTTGCAATCTATCCATATCGTTCTCTTTCAACGATTTAAGCTTTTCCATACGTTCATCAATTTCGTGTTGTAGCCAAGTACTCTTGAAATTATTCAACGCATAGAGTACCTCTTTGCAATACATTTCAGGGTCGCTCATAGAGAGGGCTTTTGCCTTAATACGACTATCAGCATTTTTATCAAAAATACGACTCAACGGATACGGATCTGACATCACCGAATTTGCCACCTCAACGAAATCTGAATTCACATTTTTTTGAAAATATTCTTCTGAAGAAATTCCACTTTCTTGATAACATATCCAATAATCTTGCAACATCTGCTGATAAACATCATTGTTCATCACAAAGCCATCGGCATCCAGATCCTCCTTGATATACTGAACAACGGAGATTTCAACATCCGTCTCCCCTCCTGACTCATTCTCTACTTTCATTACAATCGGCATACTTCCAAAGCGCACCAAACATTGAATAAGGTCTCGCTCAACATTTTCACTCCATGATTTAGGTTTAAAATCGGTAGAGGGTGGAACGGGTTCATTCGATTGTGACTGAGAGATTCTATCTGCCAAATTAGGACCAACCGCAGCCTCCATTCGTTTACGATTCAGTGCATTGATTCTATCCAACAACACACCTTCTCCTATATTTAACATACCCGCAGCCATCTTTGCATAGATGGATCGTTTCACTGCTTCAGGAATCACCTCTATTGTAGAGGCTACATCTTCCGTCAATTGTGCCATTTTGATGGGGTCTTTCACAGCCTCATCCCAATAATGCTTTATTTTAAAAACAATATAATCTTGTTCATTTTCTTCCAAATATTGAATCACTTCCGAGGATTCATGACTTTGTGCAAAGGAGTCTGGGTCCTCTGTTTCTGGTAGAACTACCACACGCACATTCAGACCTTCTTCCAACAATAGTTTGCCATTTTTCAACGCCGCATGCATTCCAGCTGCATCGCCATCATAGAGAAGCGTTACATATTTATCTTCAGATCGTTCCGCATCTGCGGAAGGCAATATTCTCCTTAGTTGTTGAATTTGCTGTGTTGTTAAAGCTGTTCCGCAGGGAGCGACAACATTCTCAACTCCAGCCTGCATCATTGAGATGACATCACAATATCCCTCTACTATATAACATTTCTTTTTTTGTGTAATCGCTCTCTTGGCAAAGAAAAGTCCAAATAAAACCGTACTCTTATGGTAAATATCAGACTCAGGAGAATTCTGATACTTTGCCACTTCATCCTTTTTGATGGCTCGCCCTCCAAAAGCAACGACTCTTCCCGAAATGGAGTGAATCGGGAAAATAGCACGGCCAAAGAAACGATCTATCTGATAATTGTTATCTTTAACAATCGTCAAGCCTGTTTTTTCTAAAAAATCGAGTTTATATCCCTTCAACAAAGCCGCCTTCGTATATTCATCTCGACGTTCCATTGCATATCCAAGCTGGAACTTCTTGATTGTATCCACCCGAAAGCCACGATGCGAAAAATAGGACATTCCCACGGCTTGACCTTCTGGAGTATCCAAATTCTCAATAAAATGTCTGTGCGCCCATTCTGTAAGCGACATCAACGACTCTCGTTCGTTCTGTTGTTCTTTTTGTTCTTGTGTTAATTCCTTCTCCTTTATCTCAACATTGAACTTTTTAGCCAAAAATTTCAATGCTTCGTAATATGAGAGATTTTCTACCCCCATGATGAAATTTACCGAATTTCCTCCCTTTCCACAACCGAAACACTTGTAGATGTTTTTCGCAGGTGATACGCTAAACGAAGGCGTTTTCTCATCATGAAAAGGGCAGTTTCCCCAATAATTGGCTCCCCTCCTTTTCAGAGACACATAGTCTGACACGACGGTTACAATATCCGCCGCATCAAAAATTCTATCTACCGTCTGCTGATCTATCATTTACTTAACCACCTACAATCAAAAATACGATAACTCATCAATTACAAAGCGCAAAGTTACAAAACTTCAAAAATGTCATCTACAAAAGGAAAAGAAAATCGCTTCCGAGAACATTCTCAGAAGCGATTCATCAAATTTTCGTTTAAACTTCTTATCAAGAGTTTTTAGAAACATAGGCGTTCAATATATCCAAAATAGAAGTTGAAATGTTCTCTTTTGTCAATCCTCCTTCAAACATTTTTTTGATTTGATCCAACTCTCCTACATGCTCTGCAGCCTTATCTAAGTTGTCCGTGTAACCATATTTTTGTGCGGCAACACCAACCCAAAAACCTGATTGATAACCAGTTTCATTCTTTTTAGTGGAGTAAGTCAATGCATACGTTGCAAGAACAACAGTCTTTTTTTCACTAGTCTCAGCGGCTTCGTATGCCTGGTAAAAAGCCTCCCCATCAGCAACCGCTGTTGCATTATAATTTCCTGAAATCGTGGTATCGTTTGAAGACGAACTGTCATCATCATCGTCGCCACAAGATGCAAAACTCAAACCCAAACCAGCAACCAACATCATGAGGAATGCCCAAAATTTAAAATGCTTCATTTTTCTTTTTTTAGTTTTAATTATTAATTGATTAGTTTTTTTCTTATCCAACCACAGCCAACGTAGCAACACTTACCTTCACCCCATCAACCTTTTCAATTGGCAAAACGCAAGCCTCTACCGTCGAACCTGTCGTCATCACATCATCAACCACGAGCAATCGTTTGCCTATGATTTTAGAACCGTCCGTTAACCGAAAAATGTCTTTCACATTTTCCCAACGTTCATACGCACTCTTGTGAGTCTGCGTAGGATTCTCCACCATCCGTTCCAAAACATCTGTCCAAACGGGAATGTTCAATGCATCTCCGATTCCCTTCGCTATCCACTCACTTTGGTTATACCCCCGCAATTTCAACTTATTCGGATGCAAAGGGACGGGTATCAAGGCATCTACTTCCTGGAATTGCGTGCCACATAATCGTCCACCTAACATTCTTCCCATCCGATAGCCTAATGACCTACCTCCTTTATACTTTATGTGGTGCAATACATGCTGTGAAACTGTCTCTTTCTCATATCTCAAGAGTGCCGTTGCCCTCTCCACTTCCACTCGTCCATAGAAACGCTCCGCAATCGGTCGCCCACTCGTCATAACTGACGCTGGTACAAAAGGAAGTTCAACTTCACAAATCATACACAAGTCTTTCTCATTTCGTTTTAAGGCTCGTCCACAACAAATGCACGTTCGAGGATAAAACATTGATAGAAAGTCTGTCAACAATTCCCCAATAAATGTTTTTACTCGACAAAGACATAAATGTCTTCTTTCTGCACCGTCAGGATAATTCTTCATAGCAAAACAAAAACTTTAGTATGACTTAACTGCACAAAAATAAAATTTATCTTCTATTTTCACACAAAAAAAGATGACATTTCCTCTTATTTCAACGAAAATGTCTTCCTAAAAATATTTTTCTGATTTATTTATTTTTATCAGAATATAAAATCTAAACTTATTCTCAAAACAATAATTAATACTCTGTTTTATCAGTTTTTTCCTCCCATTTTTTAAACACAGTCAATGCCTTTTCCCTCATCATCTGCACTCTTGGCATACTACGATATTCTGGTGCCTTTGCTATCTCATCATAGATGAATTGATCATCAAAATCGATTGCTTTCGCATCTTCTTTCTGGTTCGCATAATAGTACTTGTCAATATGAGCCCAATACATAGAAGATAGACACATCGGACAAGGTTCACACGAAGCGTATAACTCGCAACCAGAAAGATCAAATGTACCTAATTTTTGGCACGCTTCGCGGATTGCCATCACCTCGGCATGGGCAGTGGGATCATTGTTCAATGTTACCTTGTTGTGCGACTTTGCAACAATCTCGCCATTCTTCACAATCACAGCACCAAACGGCCCCCCTCCCTTCTTCACACTTTCGTCGGAAAGGTCTATCGCCAACTGCATATAATATTCTTTCTTATTTTCCTCCATAATCAAACTTTTGAGATTCTATTTTTCTGGTTTCACAGCTGTCTCGTCTAAATACTTTCCATCCTCTGCATTTTTTTTGATTTTAGTCAATGCGTCAATAGTGTATTCAACATCATCTAACGTATGCATCGGAGTCGGAATCAACCGAATCATCAATTTCCCCATCGCAATATATGGATAGAGTATATTCATACAGAATATTCCATAATTTTCCCTTAGGTCAGTCATCATGTGTACCGCCTCATGGACGTTTGACATTGACATATAGACGGGGGTTACCGTTGAAACGGTGTTTCCTATATTCAATCCTGCAGCCCGTAGTCCACTTTGTAGAGCCTCCTTTATGGTGTTTAGTTTTTCCAACTGTTCAGGGTGAGCAATGATATAGTCTAAACGGTTAATGGCACTAGCCGTAAGTGCAGCGGGCAAAGCCTCCGAAAATGTTTGCGAACGCATGTTATAGCGTAGGTAGTTAACCAACTCTTCATCCCCGACGACAAAACCGCCCGTAATACTCATCGCCTTTCCGAATGTTCCGACCATCAAATCAACACCATCCTGCACACCGTAATAGTCTGCTACCCCAATTCGATTGGGACCAACCGTACCAAAGCCATGTGCATCCTCCACAATCAAAAGAAAATCATATTTCTCTTTCAATGCAACTATTTTATCCAATGGAGCAAACTCACCCGTAACGCCAATCACGCCCTCTGTTACGAACAGCACACCTCCATCCTTCTCCTTAGCCAACTCACAAGCCTTAGCAACCTGTTCTTCAATGGCAGCTATGTCATTTTTCACATAGATGAAACGACGATTGGCATGCAAACGGATCCCATCTTGAATGCTTGAATGAACATCATGACTATATACAACAGTATCGTTCTTACAACACAACGAATCTATCACCGAAATCATACCCTGATAGAAAGAGTTGAGGACAAAACAATCTTGCTTCTGCGTAAACTCCGCCAATTTCGCTTCTAATTCCTCGTGGAGTGTCGTCTCGCCTGTCATCAGTCGAGAACCCATAGGCATAGAAAAGCCATATTGTGCCGCCAAGTCTGCTTCTTTTGCCTTTATTTCTGGATTGTTTGCCAACCCATAATAATTATTGATGCTCCAATTTAAGACATTTTTGCCTCGAAACTGCATGTGAGGACCTAGCTCACCCTCTAATTTCGGGAAC
This sequence comes from Clostridiales bacterium, assembly GCA_963626555.1. Lineage (GTDB taxonomy): Bacteria > Bacteroidota > Bacteroidia > Bacteroidales > Paludibacteraceae > UBA1181. Next base: position 33,207 of record CAVFXQ010000020.1, on the reverse strand, counting down.
ATAAAATAGCCATGAGCCAACTTGCTCCACTGACCCAAAACACCGAGATTATTCAATACTCTCTCTCTTATTTTCATCCTCTGTAAAGTTTAGTCCGTTATAGCATTAATCGAACAAGTCCGCATCAGGAGATACCCCATCATTGGCTACTTCCGCCCCACTTCCCTTTTTGCAATCATACGTTTGCGTCGTAATAAACGGCTCAGTGCGAGAATAACCGATAGAAGAATCATTATAGACTCCATTCATATAGTAACCCCATATAGGCAAAGCAGTAGCAGAACCTTGTCCATTTCTGATATTATCAAAATGGATATCGCGATCCTCTCCACCAACCCATACTCCTGTGATAAGTTTAGGTACTACCCCCATAAACCATCCATCGGAGTTGTTTTGCGTGGTTCCTGTCTTTCCCGCAACAGGAGTCTCCCAACCAATGCTGTAGTCATAGCGTTTCGTGTGAAGACGCATACCCGTACCGCCACTGATAACTCCTCTCAAAAGCGCTATCATCTTCTCGGATGTCTCCGCACTGAAGACTTCACGCATACGAGGAACAAATGTTGCTATGGGATTTCCATTATTGTCCTCAATACGAGTCACATAAAGAGGGTCTGTCTGAATTCCTTTATTTGCAAATGCCGTATATGCAGCAACCATTTCACAAACTGAGACATCTGCGATACCCAAACAAAGAGATGGCACAGCATCAATGTGATTTTTCAATCCTAAAGAGTGAAGCAACGCCACAAAACGCTCGGGCCCAAGTTGCTTGATCAAATATGCCGAAATCCAGTTATTTGATGTCTGCAAGCCTCTCTTCAAGGTAATCATCTTTCCTTCTTCTTCCTTGCCCTCCTTTCCGTATGGAACATTTCTCGGCTCCCATATCTCGCCACTTGGCAACATTACCTGAGGTTGGATATTAGGGACCTCATCGCAAGGAGACATTCCATCCTCCATTGCTAACGCATACAGATATGGTTTTATTGTGGAACCCACCTGACGACGACCCACACTCGCCATATCGTACTGGAAGAAATTATAGTTTGGTCCACCAACGTATGCCTTCACATGACCATTCATAGGATCGATAGACATCAACCCACAACGAAGGAACGCCTTCGTATAGCGAATAGAGTCGTAAGGCGACATTATCGTATCTTTCGTTCCTTCTTTCCAATCAAAAACAGTCACTTGCGTAGGTGTTTTGAAATTTTCCATAATCTCCTTTTCTGAGAGACCTTCCCGTTTCAAACCGTAATATCTTTCGCTTTGACGCACAGATCTAATCAAAATGGAATCTACCTGTGCCTGAGTCGACGTTGTCGAAAATGGTGCTTTTTTATTTTTTGCCAAATTGTTCTCTTTAAAGAAAAGAGGCTGCAAATACTCGCCTAAATACTTTTCACAAGCATTTTCAGCACATTGTTGCATACGAGAATCTATTGTCGTATAGATTTTCAATCCATCCGTATAAAGGTTGTATGGGGTACCATCTGGCTTCAGGTTTTTATTACACCAACCATAAAGGGGATCGTCTGCCCAAGACAATGAATCTTCATAGTATTTTTGGTGCATCCATTTTGGATATTTCGCTGGATCCGGTTTTTTTGCCGTCATCATGACACGAAGTCGTTCACGAAAATAAGGAGCAAGCCCCATCTTATGATCTACTTTTTGATAGTTTAAAGTAATTTCCAACGCAGAAAGAGAATCATATTCTGCCTTTGTGATTTTATTATTCACCACCATCTGAGAAAGAACGACGTTGCGACGCTCCAACCCTGCTTTCTTCGTACGCTCTCTGACAGGATTGTACTTCGTAGGATTTTGTAACATACCCACTAAAAGTGCAGCTTCCTCTCTGTTTAGTTCTTTCGGTGTTTTATTGAAGTAAATTTGCGCAGCAGACTTGATACCAACAGCATTGTTTAGAAAATCAAACTTATTGAAATACATAGTTATGATTTCCTCTTTTGTATAGTATTTTTCTAACTTTACGGCAATCACCCACTCCGTCAATTTTTGGTAAGCACGTTCGAACTTACTTTTCGCAGAACTTTCCGTGAACAACAACTTCGCCAATTGTTGGGATATAGTACTTCCTCCTCCCTTCCCCTGACCTAACAAAAGGGTCTTGAAACCTACGCGAAACAACGCTCGTCCATCAATCCCAGAATGTTCATAAAAACGTACATCTTCGGTAGAAACCAACGCATCAACTAAATAAGGCGATAAGTCTTCATAACTAGTATAGACACGATTTTCCTGACTTTTGAAAAAGCGTCCAATCACCTTCATATCAGAAGAATAAATCTCCGTAGCATACTTATTGCGTGGATTTTGCAGTTCTTCAATCGGAGGTAGATAACCAATCTTCCCATCACTAATCATTCCGAACAAAACAAAGACAGACACCACTCCAACAAAGAATAGCACCCAAAAAAATATCAATATCTTTATACCTATACTTAACTTGCCACTACTATTCGCCATCTTAATAATATCTTATTTTTGTTACTACAGAATTAACCTCCTGCAAAAGTCAAACATTTAAAGTCTACAAAAGTAAGAAAAATATCATACTTTTGCCAACCGAAAAGTATCAAAATGAGTTCAGACTATTTATCAGCCTACGCAAACGTCATAAAGGCCATTCTACGTTTAGTACACTCTCCGCACGAAGAGTGGAAAGCAATCGTAGAAAGAAGCAAAGACATAGACGATGTCCGTCGAGATTTCTTCTTCCCATGTCTGACAATTGTCATAATCATTTCAATAGTATCATCGATTATTCACTATCATTGGTCTGAAATGGTCAATTTCACCCATTTTATGCAGTTTATGGGAAGAAACCTACTGATTCTTTTTGCGACGCTTCTTATGGGGATTTTTGCAACCTCTTATTTTCTGAGTAAGACATTAAACTCAAAATGGGCCAACGTAGAAGAAGATGCATATCCACGATGCTTCACGTTAGCCATCTATGCTTCATCAATCATGTGGATGCTAATGCTGATAGAGAATCTTATACCTTCCCTGTTTTTTCTACCCATACTCAACCTCTATGTTGTTTATGTGGTGTGGACAGGGCTTCCCATCCTCTTCCCGTCTATCTCAATGGACGAGACAAAACGATATTGGTTAACATTAATCGCAATTGCGTCTTTGATTCTTATTCCTATGGGTGTTGACAAAACAATGAGGTTTTTAATCAGTTAACATTCAATAAGATTACTAATAACAGAGTATATTTATTATGGAAAAACAAAAATTAAAAAACGACATACTCATTCGTAATAAAAGGGCCACATTCGACTATGAGTTGATTGACACTTATCAAGCTGGCATCGTCTTAGTTGGCACGGAAATCAAATCCATTCGTCTCGGCAAAGCAAGCTTAGTTGACACATTTTGCTTCTTCATTGATGGTGAACTTTGGGTGAAGAATATGAATATTTCCGAATATTTCTATGGAACATACAACAATCACTTGCCTCGTCGCGACCGTAAGTTACTACTCACAAAACGCGAATTAGAGAAAATCCGCAGACAAACGAAAGACACAGGTTTCACCATCGTTCCAACGAAACTTTATATCAACGCCAAAGGTTTGGCAAAGGTAGAAGTCGCTGTTGCCAAAGGTAAAAAACAATACGACAAACGTGAGTCTCTCAAAGAGAAAGACGACAAACGACAAATGGATCGTGCTATGAAGTTTTGACACTATGCTGTAAAACATCGTTTTTACACATTCTACGGATGCACTTTCAAGAAGAATTATTCATATCATAATGGAAAACATTGAAATTCAACTCTCTAACGTAACACCAAGAATTTATGGTGTCGACTTTCCACAGCCTATCAATTGGACAATCAGAGAAGGCGAGCAATGGTGCGTCATCGGACCGAACGGAGCAGGGAAAACTATGTTGGCAGACCTACTATGCGGCAAATATGCAGTGAAAAACGGCACTATCGACTACGCATTTTGGACAGATGAGTATCAGAAGAAAACCACAAAAACATACGCATCCGCAGCAATTCGCAAAGTGTGTTTTGAATCCGCTTACTTGCTGTCCGACTACAAAAACATGTACTACCAACAACGTTTCAGTTCAACCGAAAACGAAGAGAGTCCGACAGTACAAGAAATGGTCGGTAACGAGAAAGACCAAGAATACATACAATGGCTCTGCCAAAAGATGCATGTAGACAAGTTGTTTCACAAGCATCTCATTATGCTCTCTTCTGGTGAACTGCGTCGTCTGCTGATTGTTTTAGCACTTGCTTCTCGCCCCCGTATCATCATTTTCGACAATCCATTCATCGGATTAGATGTTGAGATGCGTGCAGAATTGGAGACCTTCTTCGTAGAATTGGCAGAAATCCAGCAAATGATTTTTCTTGTGCCTGCTATCAATGAGATTCCTCAGGTGGTCAACCGAATTATGAAAGCGAACGACCTCAAATATGAAGACGCAGGAAGTCCGTCTGATTTTGTAGAGAAATACGAAAATTGGTTAAAGCCAAGCGACCACTACAATATTGAAGAAATTCCTTCTGCAATTGCCGATGTAATAAAGCCATGCGAGTATGTGCTGAAGATGAAAAACTTGAATGTATCGTACAATGTGTCTGGCAAAACCGTACAACTATACCGCAACCTCAACTGGGAGATTCACAGAGGTGAGAAATGGGCTTTGATTGGCAAAAATGGATCTGGCAAATCAACCCTCCTCAGTCTGTTAGCTGCCGACAATCCCAAGGCCTACTCTCTTGACATCACGATTTTCGACAAGAAACGTGGCACAGGTGAAAGCATTTGGGACATTAAAAAACCGATTGGCTACATCTCGTCAGAAATGCATCTTTACTTTCAAGAGAATCAAAACTGCTTAAAAATCGTCAGTTCTGGTTTATTTGACACGATTGGTTTGTTCAGAGATTGTACTGAAGAACAAGAAAGACTTGCCCTCGCTTGGATGAAACTGTTAGGTATTGAACATTTGAAAGACCATTCCTACTTGAAAATCTCCAATGGAGAACAGCGCCTCATCTTATTAGCACGCACTTTGGTGAAGAACCCTGATCTTCTAATTTTAGATGAACCTCTTCACGGATTAGACCTCGAGCACAAAGGGAAATGTAGAGCCATCATTGAAAAATTCTGTAAACAACCAGGAAAAACAATGATCTATGTTACGCACAGACGAGAGGAAATTCCAAGTTGTGTAGACAAGTTTTTTGAATTAAGAAAAGAGGAATAATCTTCTCTATTCATCAAAACACTCAGACGTGTCAACAAGATTGCGATTGCGTACAGACTGAATGTGTTCTGCAGAAGTCTCTTCAATCGCATCTTCATGACCTGTCAACGCGGCAAAAGATGAGAACTGCGCAGCCCTCGCCTCCATTGTCATTCGGGGATGACGTTCTGATATATGATGTGGGAGATTGATAATGTCGCTATAAAGTATCTCCGACTCTGTTTTGTTATCTATTTCGCTCATTTTTTTATGCTTTATGGCCACCAATCTGCTGATTTCGGTCTTTAGCTGTTGCCCCATCCATAAAATTCAAACCTTTCAAGATAGAATTTTTTCCGTACCTTTGCTTTATGTCTATAATTGTTTGTTGTATTCTTCGCTCTTTCTCATTCTCCTTTTTCTGTTGCTCTTCTTCTGCCCTTTGCTTGTCGTAATCCACAAAAAGCTCTAATTGAATGGCTTCCTTTTTTCTACTCTTCAAGTAGAATTCGGGAATAACATGATTGGTTGCTAAATTAATTCTTCTGACCAATAACGTACGATCTATTATTTTCTCAAATAGTCTTTCAACTGCCTGCGATATAGCTTTAGATGACGACGAAAAATCCTTTAAGTTGACCGTTCCTTGAGCTGGTTTAGGAACTTTTCTTCCATAATGATCAAGATAGACCTCACCATGATACCGTTCTGCAATCGTTGGATTGGTCAGACACTCTGTATCATAGCCAATGCTCAAAACCAATTGGTTAGTTAGCAACCTTTTCTCCAATAAAGTCATTGCAGCGGCATCTGCCATCTCCAACACCACAACCCTCGCCTTCTTATAATCATACGGACAATGCAAAACCTGACCACTACTTAATGAATTAGTCTCTGGCCGATACGCTTTAATTTTTTCTATCGTACACGGCTCCCATCCCCATGCATGATCAATGAGCAACTCTGCATTTATACCAAACATCTTGTACAAAATCTCCTCGTGTTGCACGGAACATCTCGCTATTTCTCCCATCGTCGTGATTCCTATCGATGACAATCGTCGAGCTGTTCCTGCTCCCAATCTCCAAAAATCCGTCAACGGAATGTGATTCCACAAACTTTTACGATACGACATTTCATCTAACTCGGCTATTCTAACTCCATCTTTGTCCGCAGGAATGTGCTTTGCAACAATATCCATAGCCACTTTACATAAAAATAAATTCGTTCCTATGCCCGCCGTGGCAGTGATTCCCGTTTGTTTCAACACATCTTGTATCATCTTCATAGCCAACTCATGCGCCGTCATCTTGTAGGTTTTCAGATAGTTTGTCGCATCTATAAAAACCTCATCTATAGAATAAACATGCATATCCTCCGCAGAAACATAGTTCAAATAGATGCCATATATTCGTGTACTATAGTCAATATAATATGACATCCGTGGAGGGGCAATAATAAAATCAACCGCATATTCGGGGTGCGCATTCAACTCCTCATCATAGACAGACTTTCCTCGTAAACCTCCTAACGGACGACCTCGTTGATTGTTTATATCACGAACCTTTTGTTTTACTTCAAACAGTCTTGGCCTTCCAGAAACTCCTCTCGCCTTCAATGCAGGTGTAACCGCCAAACATATTGTCTTGTCCGTCCTACTCTCATCAGCCACCACCAAGTTTGTCGTCAGCGGGTTTAGTCCCCTTTCAACACACTCAACAGATGCAAAAAAAGATTTTAAATCTATGGCGATATACGAGCGTTCCATATTCCAACTTTTTCTTTCACAAAATTATATGTTTTCACAAAATTAAAAAACGATGATGCCCAAGATAAGACATCACCGCCTATTAGCCATATATAACCAACTAAATTATGAGAATTTTACTTCTCTTAATGACTATCAAAACGATTAATGATGGAATAATCTGACACCAGTAAAGGTCATTGCAATATCATATTTATCACACGTTTCAATAACATTATCATCACGAACAGATCCACCAGGTTGGGCAATAAACTTCACACCACTCTTATGAGCGCGCTCAATATTGTCGCCAAACGGGAAAAACGCATCTGATCCCAAAGCCACATTGTCCAACTTCTTCAGCCACTCTTTTTTCTCTTCTCGAGAGATAGGTTCTGGCTTCTCAGTAAAGAACTGCTCCCATATACCGTCGGCCAAAACATCCATATAATCATCAGAAATATAAACATCTATGGTGTTATCACGATCTGCACGACGGATTCCTGGCTTAAACGGAAGACTCATCACCTTCGGATTCTGTCGCAAAAACCAAATGTCTGCCTTGTTTCCTGCCAAGCGAGTACAATGTATTCGAGATTGCTGTCCAGCACCGATACCAATAGCTTGCCCATCCTTTGCATAGCACACAGAATTAGACTGTGTATATTTCAAAGTAATAAGAGCAATCAACAAATCACGCTTCGCACCTGCAGTAAGTTCCTTATTTTTCGTAGGGAATTCCTTGAACAACGATTCATCGATTTTAATTTCATTTCGTCCCTGTTCAAAAGTAATACCATAAACCTGCTTACGTTCAACAGGCTCTGGCTTATAAGATGGATCAATTTGAATCACATTGTAAGTTCCTTTACGCTTGCTCTTCAAAATTTCTAATGCCTTTTCCGTGTAACCAGGAGCGATAACACCATCGGAAACCTCACGATGAATCAAAGTTGCAGTCTCCTCATCACATACCTCTGAAAGTGCTATGAAATCGCCATACGAAGACATACGGTCTGCTCCTCTTGCACGAGCGTATGCAGTAGCCAACGGAGAAAGTTTCACATCGTCCACAAAATAAATCTTCTTTAACGTGTCAGACATTTCTACTGCAACAGCAGCACCCGCAGGACTAACATGTTTGAAAGATGTTGCAGCAGGAAGACCTGTCGCCTCCTTGAGTTCGCGAACCAACTGCCAACTATTGAAAGCATCCAAGAAATTGATATAACCTGGACGACCATTCAACACCTGAATAGGAAGCTCGCTACCATCCTGCATAAAGATACGAGATGGTTTTTGGTTGGGATTACACCCATACTTTAAAGCTAATTCGTTTGCCATATATAAAAAACAAATATAATCTATCGCGAATAATACTCTTCTACAAGATACAAACCATACTCATCCTCGGCTTCATACTGCAGAATCATATTCCAGTGAGAATAAGAATAAATGGTGTAATAATAGTCTCCATCTACGGTGGATATACATAGTTCATTGTAATTACTATGCCAACGACCACTAAACCAATCTTCATAGACACGTCCAAAACGACCTATCGTTGTCGTTCTTATTGAAACATCGCCATCATAATAGAACTTCATAGACGAGTCATCGTATCTCACTGTCGTCACCTGAGATCTGTCATAGCGACTCATACCATCGTATGTTACTATTTTCTCAAGCCTCCATGGATTTCCTACCAAACAATCCTCAAAGTCTTCTTCACGCCAATCGCAACCGCAAAAAAAGATAATTGCGAGAAGCAACATAATATAATTCCTAAATTTTATGTTTTTCATATCCAAGTGCTTTAATAAATAATCTATGAAGACAAAAATATAAAATAAAGAATAAAAAAGGAGGAACCAAAGGCTCCTCCTTTAAATTTATCTGAAAAAAGATTACTCTTGATTCAAAGTAACACGTTTGAAAGCTGTTGCTGTCAAACCTTTTGCTACGCTCTCCAAGTATTGAGAAACAGAAATCTTCTGGTCTTTTACGAAAGGTTGCTCCAAAAGAGTAGACTCTTTGAAGAACTTAGCAATACGACCTTTGACAATGTTCTCAATCATCTGAGCAGGGAGATTCGCAGACTTCTCCGCAGCAACCTGCTCTTTAATCTGACGAGCCTTAGCGGCGTCTTCTGCAGTAAGCCATCCTTTCGCCATGTTAGACTCAATATGATCTTCAGAATCTACATGAGCAGGATTGATCCCTGCCTTCTTCAAAGCAACCTCAACAGCCTTAGCAATTTGATCTTGCTTGGTCTTCTCAATAGCAACTTCCTTTTCTCTTTCGATTACCTCGGCAGGAACACTCGCTTCATCTACAGCGACAGGAGCCATAGCAGCCACCTGCATAGCAACATCCTTATAAACCTGAGTGTCTAATCCACCCTTATTAAATGCAACTATAGAGGCCAAACGATTTCCTGGGTGAACGTATGCGTATGTAGACTCGCCATTAACGAACTCGTACATACCCAACTCCATCTTCTCGCCCGTGATTCCTGAGCGGTCGGTGATGAGCTGCTGAATAGTAGAATCACCAATCTTAGCATTTAACAAGTCGTCGATGGTAGCAGGTTCTGCTTCCATTGCCTTATCCAAAATTTGTTGAGTAAGAGCAACGAAATCTGCATTTGAAGCGACAAAGTCTGTCTCACACTTCAAAGCAAGTGCGGCGGCAAAACCACCTTTAGAAGCTGCGAGAACACATCCCTCTGAAGCTTCACGGTCACTTCTCTTAGCAGCAATTGCCTGACCTTTCTTGCGGATAATCTCAACTGCCTTTTCAAAATCGCCCTCTGACTCAGTGAGAGCCTTCTTGCAGTCCATCATACCAGCACCAGTCATCGTACGCAACTTGCTGATATCAGCCATTGTAACAGCCATATTATGAGAAAAATTTATTCGTTAATAATTAGTGGTTGAAAATTACTCTTCTGGAGTTTCAAACTTGCTAGCAACCTTAGCGTTAACAGACTCACTGTCAACGATAGATTTCTCCTTCTTAGCCGCAGATTTTTGAGATTTCTTCTCTTCTACAGCCTCGTTTTCCTCTTTCTCAACCTTTCTCTCATCCAAACCTTCCTTGATTGCACCGAAGATAGCAGACAAAATTACGTCTACAGACTTTGTTGCGTCGTCATTTGCTGGAATTACGAAATCAACGTCGTTAGGGTTAGAATTAGTATCAACGATACCATAAACAGGAATACCCAACTTCTTAGCCTCTTTAACGGCGATGTTCTCCTTGGTTACATCAACTACGAAAAGAGCAGCAGGAAGACGAGTCATATCTGCGATACTACCCAAGTTCTTCTCCAACTTAGCACGTTGGCGAGAAACCTGAAGTTTCTCCCTCTTTGAGAGATTGTCGTAAGTACCATCATTTGTCAATCTATCAATAAGAGCCATCTTCTTAACAGCCTTACGGATAGTTGGGAAATTAGTCAACATACCACCAGCCCAACGCTCTGTAACGAACGGCATAGCAGCCTCAGAAGCCTTGTCTGCAACAACTTGCTTTGCTTGTTTCTTAGTTGCAACAAAAAGAATCTTTTTGCCCGATTTTGCAACTTGCTTCAAAGCAGCAGCAGCTTCATCTATTTTAACTACAGTCTTGTGAAGATCAATAATGTGAATACCATTACGCTCCATAAAAATGTATGGAGCCATAGCAGGATTCCACTTTCTTTTCAAGTGGCCAAAGTGACAACCAGCCTCTAATAATTCATCAAAATTAGTTCTTGACATTGTTTTTTCTTTTTTTTCGTTTACATTCTTGTTTTAATCAATCATTCAGTAGTTCGATACAACGGTTTTTGTACGTTTTCCTAAATAGAAGTCTGAATGATTTAGATACTAAACGTTCTCCTAAACAGTCTGCACAACACGTTATGCAACCATTCCAAGAACTAACGTTTACTAAATTGGAATCTCTTTCTTGCTTTTGGACGTCCTGGTTTTTTACGCTCAACCTCACGAGCATCACGAGTCAAGAATCCTTCCTTCTTCAAAGAAGGCTTGTTCTCTGCGTCAACCTTAACGAGTGCACGCGCTATAGCAAGTCTGAGAGCCTCAGCCTGACCCGTATATCCACCACCATCAAGATTTGCCTTAATGTTGAACTTGTCAGCAACACTCAAGTGTGCCAAAGGCTGCTTTACAACATACTGTAAGATGTCGGAAGGGAAGTAAGTTTTCAAATCCTTACCGTTGATGACGATTTCGCCATTTCCTTCGCTCAAGTACACGCGTGCTACAGCGGACTTTCTTCTACCGATTGCATTAAATACTTCCATGGCCATTACTTAATTGAGTTTAAATCGAGTTTCTTAGGTTGTTGAGCCTCTTGCTTGTGTTCTGCGCCTTCGTATACATAGAGGTTTTTCAAGATAGCGTTTCCGAGGCGATTCTTAGGCAACATTCCTTTTACCACCTTCTTGATCAATCTTTCTGCACCATCCTTCTTTGCCAACAAGTCAGCAGGAGTGAATTGTCTTTGACCTCCTGGGTAACCAGTAAATCTCAAATAAATACGATCCGTTGCCTTGTTGCCTGTGATTTTAACTTTGGATGCATTGATAACGACAACGTTATCACCACAATCAACGTGAGGAGTAAAGTTTGGCTTGTACTTACCCCTTAATAACTTAGCGACCTTAGAACCCAAACGTCCTAATGGCTGATCAGTAGCGTCTACTACGACCCACTCTTTGGTTACCGTAGCAGCATTCGCTGAAACTGTTTTGAAACTTAAAGTATCCACTTTAAACGTTTTTTAATTTGTTAATTAATCTTCACTGCCGTTCCAGTTTCGGGCAAACCTTTCCGACAAAATTTATTTTGACTACTTATTTGGATAATAAATCGGTCGCAAAGATACAAGAAAATCCACAAATAAAAAAGTGTTTTTTTACGCTTCTATTGTTAAAAATTGTTTTTCATACCGTTCATAGGTTCTTTCATCGTTCTTTACACCTACATTTTCAGAAATCCGATGACTTTATCAGCCATTTTTTATAAATTCGCAAATACATTTTCTGATTAAAAACACCATTACAATGAAGATCATCGCTGTAGGTTGGAACTATATGGAGCATAATCGGGAGTTGAACAGGGTAAACATCCCCACTCACCCCGTAATTTTTATGAAGCCAGAAACGGCTTTGGTGAGAGACAACAAACCATTCTTTCTGCCTTCTTTCTCTAACCAAATTGAATACGAGACGGAAATCGTACTCCGTATTTCTAAAATGGGTAAAAACATTTCCGAAAAGTTCGCCGACCGCTATTTCGACGCTGTCGGATTAGGGATTGACTTCACCGCCCGTGATCTTCAAAATGAGTTCAAACAGAAAGGTATTCCGTGGGAAATTTGTAAAGCATTTGACAACTCAGCTCCCATCAGCCAATTCATGCCGAAAGAAGAAGTTGACATAGCCAACTTGAATTTCTCTCTGAATCTGAACGAGAAAACTGTTCAGAAGGGAAACACGTCTGACATGATTTTCAAACCCAACCAGATTATCTCCTACATAAGTCAGTTTTTTACATTAAAGACAGGAGACCTGATTTTCACAGGTACACCCGTCGGTGTCGGAGCAGTGAAGATAGGAGACCACTTAGAAGGTTTTATTGAGAATAATAAAATGTTAGACTTCCACGTTTGTTAAATGGTAGGTGAACATTTTGATGCACATATATTAAGGTATAGTATGAACATTTCTGTTGTACGAACATATTTCTTTCTTTTGTTAGCTCTGTTTTCATTCGGAGCAAAAATGCAAGCAGGAACGTTTGAGTTTGCAACGAATTCCGTGCTTGCACAAGGTCGCTGGGTGAAAATATCCGTTACGGAAAGTGGAATTTGCAAGCTGACATATACGCAACTCTCCAATATGGGATTTAACAATCCCGCGGAAGTTCGTGTTTTCGGATATGGTGGAGCGACGTTAAGCGAACATTTTTCTAATTCACACATAGATGATTTACAAGAAGTACCCCTTTACGCAGGAGCAGACTATTACCTTTTTTACGCACAGGGACCCATTAAATGGAGCGACAAACACAATTCATCTACACTTCCCTACAACTTCACCACCAACATCTATTCAGATTACGGTTACTATTTCGTAACCGATGGTGCTGGCGAGAAAAAAAGAATTGTTGAAAGAGAAGAGACTGCAATAGACAGTCTTCCCTATGTTGATATTCGCAACTATATTGACCGATACAACTACAAAAAAGATGATTTCAATTATCTTGCATCGGGGAAATCCTGGTTTGGAGACAAAATCGCAAACGGAAAAACTTCGAATTATACGTTTGGTTTCAATGATATAGACACTACGAAGCAAGCAACAATTTTCGTCAACTTGGCAGGTTATTCCACGAACAGCTCCAACTCCACAGTAACATTGACAAACGGAGACAGCGTCTTCAATAAAACAATTTCGTATGCGTTGTGCAACAATTACGTCAGAGCGAGAGTTGGCAGTGCGCGGTTTACATTTAAACCTACCAACACCCATTTTAACATAAAAGCAAAATTCAACGGGAACTACAACACAGACAATGCATCAACAGAAAGAATTGTGGCTTGTGTCTACCGTTCCTTGCAAATGGAGGGAGGAACAACTTTTTTCAGAAACTACGAAGCATGCGGAACAAATTTCAATGCACGTTTCGTGATGAAGAACTGCAACGCTAATGTGCAAATATGGGATTTATGCGATTATAACAATCCACAACGTGTCAAGACCACTTTTGCTGGGGATTCAATCGTATTCACAGACCATAAAGAAGGAGTCTCACGGGAATTTGTCGCTGTCAACGTGCAATCACCAGAATTTATTGACGCCACTGTCGTAGGTAACGTATCCAACCAGAATTTGCATGGAGAACAACCAGTAGACCTCCTCATCGTAACACACCCCGACTTCATTGATGGAGCAAAAACAATAGCAAGCCTTCACGAAACTTACGATGAGATGAATACGCTCATTGTAACGCCAGAGCAGATTTACAACGAGTTTTCTTCTGGAACCCCCGATGCAACCGCATTTCGATGGTTTTTCAAAAAATTGTATGAGGACAACAACCAGAAGAGTTTTTTCGTCCTACTCATAGGAGACGGTTGTTACGACAATCGCGGTCGCCAAAGTTCATCTTCCACGAAAATAAACAACTACATCATCACTTACCAAGGAGGTAACGAAACCGACGAAACCGCATCTTATGTTACAGATGACTATTTCGGTTTTTTAGATGACGATGCATTAGAGAGAGGCTGCGCCAATGCAACGCAACGCATTTCAATTGGTAGAATTCCCTGCTCTACTTCAACCGAATTGGACGGCTACATAAATAAAATGCAGACACACCTTGAAAATAAGAACTACGGAAAGTGGAAGAACAAAGTTATTCTCTTAGCAGATGACAACGAACAATCCTCTTCCTATCATAGATTCGAACAATATTCTGACAACCTCGCCACAAAAGTAAAGTTGTATAACAACGCAATGGAGGTGAAAAAAGTTTATCTTGATGCCTACACTCGAACTTCTGGGTCTAATGGAAATCGATTCTACGAAGTGGAAAGCCTACTAGATGAAGAGATTGGCAATGGCGTTATGATTTTTAACTATGTGGGACATAGTAGTAAAATCGGATTTTCGGCAGAACACGTCTTCACACAAGCTAAAGCGAAGTCTATCTACAACACAAACTGTGGCTTTTGGTTTACCGCAAGTTGTAATTTCGCACAATTCGACGACATAGACGTTTCAGGTGGTGAGGATCTTATTTTGAACCCGAATGGAGGAACCATTGGACTTGTCAGCGCCGCAAGAACCGTGTTTGACAACAAAAACGACAATCTCAACCAAAATTTCTTCGTTCATCTTTTTGACAGAGAGGAAGGAACAGGCATGCCACCACGAATAGGAGACGTCATACGTTTGGCAAAGCAGACGCTTAAAAATGACTCTAACAAATTGTCTTTTACGATGTTAGGAGATCCTGCCTTGCGTTTACACTATCCCAACAACACTGTTTGGACAGACTCTCTCGTGGAAATAGGAGGAGAAAAGACGGACTCCATCAAAGCACTCTCAGAAATTCAAGTTTACGGACATATTGCGCAGTCTGACTCTACCCTCTTAGCTGATTTCAACGGCACACTATATATCACGTTGTATGACAAGGAGATGTCCCTCTACACAAAGGCCAACATTTATAGCACAGAAGAAGAGATCATCAAATACAGACGTGAATACAAAGATCGTCCGAACGTTTTGTTCTCTGGTCTTACAGAAGTAGTAGATGGAAAATTCAATTTCTGCTTCAAAGTGCCTAAAGACATCAACTACAACTATGGTTCCGGCAGATTAGCCTACTACGCCTACGACGAGGAAAACTCGTACGAAGCGCAGGGATACAACGAAAAATTCATAGTGGGCGGAACGAGCGACAACGAAAATTACGAAGAAAACGGACCAGAGGTTACCCTCTACATCAATTCAACCAATTTTAAATCTGGAGACAGAGTGAATACATCACCCGTATTCTACGCAATAGTATCAGATGAGAACGGAATCAACACATCTGGTGCAGGTATTGGTCATGACATCACGCTCACGCTCAACGATTCAAAAACACCAATCACCCTCAATAGTTACTTCACCTATAGTAAAAATAGCTACAAGAGCGGAATCGTACAATACCAACTAACGAATTTGGAGGAAGGCTCCTATACGCTCACCTTTAAAGTGTGGGACTTGCTGAACAATTCAACCACACAAAGCATATCCTTCAAAGTAGACAAAGACGCAGAAATTGAGATTGAAGACTATATCGTCTACCCTAACCCTGCCAAGGAGTCTATCACAATGCAAGTGATACACGACCGTCCGCAGACACTTCAATCTTTCCGTTTCTTGCTGTACGATTTATCAGGAACACTCCTCTATAGGTCGGAAGACATAACCTCAAAAGTAGATGGAACGCTCACCTTGACATGGGATTTAACATTGAGCAATGGACAAAGATTAAATCCAGGTTGTTATGTAGGAAGAATAGAAGTAAAGGGCGAAGATGGTGATTTTATCGGCAAATCGAAAAAAATTATTGTTTTACCACAATAAAAAGGGCTAATTATAGTTTTGATTTATGTAAATTTGCAACCGCTCTTATTTAATCAAAAAATTTGTTAAGAGCGAGAAAGAAAGATAATAAGTTTAATGATGAGAAAAAATAAAATCAACGCATTGTTAATCGCAGCATTGTTGTCTGCCTCAGTAAGCAATCTGTTCGCAGCAGGGGCTTCAACAATCAAAGACGGTGGTGGTGCAAGCTACAATCCACTTCAGACAGCAATCCCATCTTTGTCAATCGCACCAGACGCCAAAGGAGGTGGTATGGGAGATGTGGGTGCGGCGACTGCGCCAGATTGTAATTCACAACACTGGAATCCATCTAAGTATGCACTTTCCGAAAGTCGTGGTGGTGTTGCCATCTCCTACACTCCATGGTTGAGAAAAATCGTTGATGATATCGATATGGTTTACCTCGCAGGTTACTACAAACCTACCGATCGTACTGCCGTAGCAGCATCATTCCGCTATTTCAGCATGGGTTCAATTACGTTGACAGGAATGCCAGATGCAAGCGGAACCCCAACTGAAATCGGAACCGCAAAGCCTTACGAGATGGCAATTGATGCCAGTTTCTCTATGAAACTTTCGGAGTATTGGTCGGGCGGTGTTGCTCTTCGTTTTATTTTCTCCGACCTTTTCAATGGGGTCAGCGATGAGGAAAATTACTCTAAAGCCAAAGCATTCGGAGCCGACATTTCGTTCGCCTACAGAAAACCAATAATGATTGGCGTGCATAGTGCGACCGCAGGTTTTGGTGTAGCTATCACCAACATTGGAAACAAAGTGTCATACGATAACGGTACGACATACCAATACATTCCTACCAATTTCCGAATCGGAGGTAATTTTGAGTATGATTTTGACGACTACAACCGATTAGGAATTGCTTTAGACATCAATAAATTGTTAGTACCAACTCCTTACGGAGATATTTCTCAATACAGCGATTCAACAGAATATCTAAACGCAAGAGACAAGTACAATGACGGAAGTTCAATCGGAGGAATTTTTCGGTCTTTGGGCGACGCTCCCGGCGGATTCAAAGAAGAATTGAAGGAGTTTAATTTCTCAGTAGGCTTAGAATACTCGTACGCGCGTAAATTCATGGTCCGTGGAGGTTACTACAACGAAAATGCACAAAAAGGAAACAGGAAGTATTTCTCAGTAGGTGCAGGATTTCACCTGATGATTTTCGAGTTGAACGCAGCCTACTTAATCTCTGTGGCACAAACAAATCCATTGGACAGAACGCTACGTTTCACGTTAGGATTTGACTTAGGAGGTATCAAATCTGTCTTTGGTTCAAATGACGTGAACGTAGAAGAGGAGTAATTCCTAAAAAACGGATGAAAAGAAAATGGACATTCGAGTAGGACAAGGATATGACGTTCATCAGCTTTCCGAAACCAGAGAACTTTGGTTAGGAGGTATTAAGATACCACACACCAAAGGTTTGTTGGGACATTCTGATGCAGACGTACTAATACACGCCATTTGCGACGCACTCTTAGGTGCGGCGCATTTGGGCGATATAGGCTATCACTTTCCTGACAATTCAGACGAATTCAAAAATATCGACAGCAAAATATTGTTGAAGAAATCCGTTGAGTTGATAACAGAAAAAGGGTACCACATTGGCAACATTGATGCTGTAGTGATGGCTCAAAAGCCCAAACTAAGACCTTACATTCAGACTATGGAAGAATGCATAGCACGAGTTATAGGAATAGACGCAGACAGAGTCAGCATCAAAGCGACAACCACTGAGAAATTAGGATTCGTAGGAAGAGAGGAAGGAATAGCTGCGACGGCTACTGTTCTCATAACAAAGGATTAAACCATAACAGAAGAAAACACCGTTGCCCCCTATGCTTACAATGTTCATAAAAGGATTACTTATCGGGATTGTGGTTTCCGCCCCCGTTGGACCGATTGGTATTTTATGTATTCAGAGAACATTGAGTGGAGGGAAGAAAGCGGGAATAGCAACTGCATTGGGCGCATCTTCGTCCGATTTGTTATATGCACTCATTGCGGTGTTCAGCATGTCTATCGTGGTTGATTTCATAGAGGCACACCAATCCATTTTGCAGATAATAGGAACAATCGTCATCTTTGGATTCGGATTACACACCTTCTACGATGATCCTCGTCAGAAACTAAAAAAATTTGATGGCAAAAATATGAAAGTAGGATTCCTACCATCCTATTTTTCCGCTATGGGTTTGACTATAACAAATCCATTAGTAATATTTCTGTTCATTTTTTTGTTTGCGAAATTTCATTATGTTGGAGATGGCATCACGTTCGGTAAAAGCATGCTAAGTGTAGCCTTTATAATGATTGGGGCTGCTTTTTGGTGGACATTGATGATTTATGCGATAGATCAGTTTAGAACGAGATTTTTCAATGTTAGACAGTTATACATTGTCAACAAAGTAGCAGGAGTACTCTTGATGGTTATCGCACCCATCAGCCTAATCATCTTCTATACGGGAGCCTCCCCCATACACTAAATAAGCAAATCTACAAGAGCATTTATCTGCCTCATCATTGAAGAAAGCCACGTTATTATAGCGCGAATAGTCCACAAAAAATAAATATATACTACCTTTGCACGAATAAAACTTGAACTTATATATAGATGAAGAGAATCCTCACCATACAAGATGTATCATGCGTGGGAAAGACCTCACTGACGGTTGCCTTACCCATCATTTCAGCTATGGGTGTAGAAGCATGTATTTTGCCTACAGCAGTGTTGTCTACACATACGATGTATAAAGAGTTCACTTTCCGCGACCTCACGTCGGACATTATTCCGATATGCGAAGACTGGAAAAAGAAAAAATTCACCTTTGACGCTATATACACCGGCTATCTCGGTTCGTTTGAACAGTTGGAATTAATGAAGACAATCATTCGCGAATTTGGTTCTGACAGTTTGATTATCATAGACCCTTGTATGGGAGATGGAGGTCAATTGTATCAAGGATTTTCAAGAAAATTTCCAACTGCAATGGCAGGGTTGTGTAGTTTTGCAGACATCATCACGCCAAATATGACTGAAGCTTCTCTCCTGCTTGATATTCCATACATAGAAAAAGGATACTCCTTGGACTATGTCAAAAACATATTGGTGAGATTGACACAAACAGGTGCAAAAAAAGTTATCTTAAAGGGACTCCAATTCACAGAAGTTCAACCTGAAATTGGAGACCAGAAAGACAAATTGGGAATAATCGCCTACGATAAAGAGACTGGAAAATTCAGCTGGTACTTTCATGAGAAAATGCCCGAAAGTTTTCATGGAACTGGAGACATTTTTGCCAGCGTTTTGACAGGTGCAATGATGCGAGGAATGACATTTCAAGAAGCCTATACACTTGCAGGGAACTTTATTGTAGAAGCCATTAAAGCGACACTCTCGCACGCAGACCATAACATCTACGGGGTTGACTTTGAGACAGTTATTCCATATCTTATTTCAAAAATATCCTAACTTTTTTCATATAAAAAGTATCTTACAATGGAAGAAACAGAGAGCAGTACAGGAATAAAGAATAGAACAGAAAACAATTATGATCTTCCTAAAATGTACAAAGTCATCTTCTACAACGATGACTTCACAACTTTTGAGTTTGTCATTTTAGCGCTTACTGAAATTTTCCTCAAGAGTACAGAAGAAGCAGAAATGTTAGCCCAGATAGTAGACAAAGAGGGAGAAGCGATTATCGGAACGTACTCGCTTGATATGGCAAAAACGAAAACAAAGCGTACATTAGAAATGGCGCGAGAGAAGGGGTTTCCTCTCGTCGTCAAGTATATGCAAGAGTAAAAAAAACGAAAAGAGAATCACTACATGGAAGAAGAAAAATTTGATTTTGACCCATACGTAACTATCATATTCACTGCTGCACAAGTAATTGCAAGAATTCACGAAAATGAATATCTGCAGCCTGAACACATCCTTTCAGCGGTATTTTCAAGAGTTGAAAACATACAGGTTTTCAAAAATGTTTTTGACCTGAAGAAGGCCAACAAAGAGTTGGAAAACTATATCAATAAAAACATTGAGAAAGTCAAAAGCCACCCAATAGAAAAAGAAAACGCCATTGCTACATTCATAGCCAATCTGGCACAAGACACACCCTATTCGGAGCAAACCAACGAAGTAATTGAGATTGCGGAACAGCAAGCAAAGTGCGCCAACCAATCTTTTATTGATTTTCCACGACTTATCCACGCCATTTTTCTGTTGGAAGATTCGTTCGCCAGCTACATACTGCACAAATATCTCACGACAGACTATGGAAATTTTTTGTCGAAACTCATAGCAGAATCGAAAAACCAGACAAACAACGCTGCCAATGAAATCTTCAATCTTCTGCAAAATGAATCAGAAGACCCATTCGAAGAATACGACGAGGATCACAAATCATCGTTGGATAAAAGCTGGAAAGAGCAAATCTCATGCATTAGCGAACATCTCAAGGAACACAATCCACTCATAGGAAGAGAGGCAGAATTAGAACGCACCATACAAATATTGTGCAGAAAAGACAAAAACAATCCTCTGCATGTTGGTGAGCCAGGTGTAGGAAAAACTGCTCTTGTGTATGGTCTAGCAGACCAAATCAACAAAGGGAAAGTTCCAGAAAAACTGAAAGGATTCAAAATTTATGAGATGAACATTGGTGGACTCGTTGCAGGAACACAATACCGCGGAGATTTTGAAAAACGACTGAAAAGCATTTTAGACGCACTTCAAAACGATGGGAAAGCTATCGTCTACATTGACGAGATACATAATTTAGTTGGTGCAGGAAAAGGAGGAGACGGTTCTTTAGATGCTTGTAACATTCTGAAGCCCTACTTGGAGATGGGAACACTACGCTTTATAGGAAGCACTACCTACGATGAGTACAATCGATATTTTTCGAAAGACAAAGGACTTGTAAGAAGATTTCAACAAATAGACATCAACGAACCCTCTGTCGACGAAACCATTAGGATAATAAAACAGCTGAAAAACCGTTATGAGAAGTTTCACCAAGTGAAATACAAGGCAGATGCCATTGAATATGCCGTTCGTGCCAGCGCCGAATTTATTACCGACAGGTTTCTCCCTGACAAAGCAATTGACATCATTGATGAAGCTGGAGCATACGCCGAAACCCATAAAGACGAATACACAGACGTGCCTATCATAAATAAAACAATGATAAACACACTTTTACAAAAAGTGTGCAAAATCAATGCAGAGGTATTGAAACAACAAGAGGACAGCTCCATAGTATTACAAAATTTAGAAAAAGACATTCGTGACAATATCTACGGTCAAGACAAAGCCATAAATCAAGTAGTCGAGACCGTGCAGATGGCAAAAGCAGGACTAATCGACGAGACAAAGCCGTTAGCAAATCTGCTGTTTGTTGGTCCGACAGGAGTTGGAAAAACCGAACTTTGCAAGGTGTTAGCAGACAAGTTAGGCATACCGCTCGTACGTTTTGATATGAGTGAATTTGCGGAGAAACACACTGTGGCCAAGTTGATTGGATCGCCAGCAGGCTATGTTGGGTATGAAGATGGAGGATTACTCACTGATGCCATCACCAAGACTCCAAACTGCATACTTTTATTAGATGAGATAGAAAAAGCACATCCAGATATTTTCAATATACTTTTACAGGTGATGGATTATGCCCGACTTACAGACAACAAAGGCAAGAAAGCTGATTTCCGACACGTCATTCTCGTGATGACCTCCAATGCTGGCGCACAGTATGCACATCTCTCCAACATTGGATATGGAGCCACGACAAGCACAGGCACAGTCATGCTTTCTCAAGTCAAAAAGACTTTCAAACCAGAGTTTGTCAATCGACTCACAGATATCGTTATTTTCAACGACATGGACAAAACGATGGCTTCGCTTATTTTGCAAAAAAAATTAAAAGTTCTTGAAGCAAAATTAATGAAAAAAAAGGTAAGTTTGACCCTTACAAAAGAAGCCTCAGATTTCCTTTTAGAAAAAGGTTACTCAAAAGAATATGGAGCCAGAGAAATGGATAGAACTATACGAACATTACTTGCCACACCTCTCTCAAAAGAAATAATCTTTGGAAGCTTGAAAAGGGGAGGACATGCTAACATCATTCTTTCAGAAGGTAAATTAATTTTTACGAAGAAAGAGAGAGTAAATATCAAGGAAAACACAGAAACTCCGTATCAAAAGAACGGATAGCGAATATAAACGTCTAAAATTATTCACAATGAAACAATTATTTACATGCCTATTGATGGCGTTTTCATTGGCTTCTTTTGCCACTAAAAACACCCAAACCATAACGGTTGACAATGTTGAGCGTAGTTTTATCTACTACACGCCAACAAGTTATGACAACACGAAAGGTTACAACACACTTATGTTGCTACACCCTATCGGAACAGCAGCAAGTGATTTCTCCGACAAATGTAGGCCACAATCAATCTCCGACAACAACGACTGTATCGTAGTTTTTCCACAAGCCTTGGACGAACAAGACAATGAAGTAAAAACCGCCATCTCCACTTTAGGAAGTTATGGCGTTTCCGCATGCGAAATTTCATTTTTGAAGACCCAATATGTATGGGGAGCAGGAATTAGGCTAAGCGTTGACTACATTATGCCATACATCCCAACTAATTATCAGAATTTATTACCAATGGTTCTGCCTAACATCTGCAAGCAAGGTTACCTAGAACTTAACAAAAATGTAGATGACGTGAAATACCTCAACGCCGTATTTGACTATTTAGAAGAGAACGTAGCAGCAAACGGAACAAACTACATTGCTGGAGCTTCAATTGGTGGAGCAATGACCTACAAATACATCTACAGTGAAGAGAGTCAAGCATCAAAAGCCGCCATCATCCACGGACTCGTCAGTTCAGGCACAGACACAACAGGTATTGCCCTCAACATTCCATTATGTGTGTTCCACAGTCAAGCAGACTCCATCGCAAAGTATGATGGTGGAGCTTTCAATGGTTCCATACCTGAGACCGTTGAAAGTATAGCCAACGCCAACGGTTGCAGTCCTGCTGTCTCAGACTCCTTAGAGGATTTACAAGATGACAATATGATAGTCGTTCGCAAAACATACGAAAACACAAACCAAAACACTGTCTATTTCTACGTTGTGGACAACGCTTCTCATTTTGATTTCTTAACAGAGGAGAAGAACGACATTGACTACATCACAGAAATGGAGAAGTTCTTCTTCTTTAAGGATAATACAAATGTTGAGACTGTTGTTAACACGAAGATCTCAGTTTATCCAAACCCTACAGAGAGCGAACTTTACACAAGCAAAGTCGGAGACTACCAAATCATTAATCTATCAGGGAAAACCGTTCAACAAGGTAGCACCATAGGAGAATCAGCAATCAACGTCTCAAAATTAGAAAAAGGAAGTTACTTGCTGAAACAAGATAATAATACAACCATATTTTTGAAGAAATAGAAACTATAGAAAGAGGGCGAACAGAAATTCGCCCTCTTTCATTTCTTTGAATATCGTATATTAGAACTCGCAAAATTTCCTATATTTGCAATAGGAAATTTTGAAAAAAACAGAAATTCTAAAAAATAGTACTATGCAACTAATTGACAATTTCAATTTTGCCGGAAAGAAGGCAATTGTTCGCGTGGACTTTAATGTTCCATTGAACAAGGAGACAGGAGAAGTTAGTGATGACACTCGTATCCGCGGAGCTCTTCCTACAATCAAGAAAATCATCGCTGACGGTGGAGCAGCAATTTTGATGTCTCACATGGGTCGTCCAAAACAAAATCCAGATCCAAAGTTCTCTTTGAAGCAAATCATTCCTGCAATTGAGAAATACTTAGGAAAGATTCAATTTTGCGACGACTGCATGAAGGCAGACGAGCAAGCAAAGAACCTTAAGCCAGGTGAAATTCTACTTTTAGAGAACCTCCGTTTCTACGCTGAAGAAGAAGGTAAGCCACGTATGGAGAAGGATGATCCTAAGTACGATGAAGCTAAGAAGGCTCTTAAAGCTGCACAAAAAGATTTCGCTAAGAAACTTGCTTCTTACGCTGACGTATATGTAAACGATGCTTTCGGAACCGCACACCGTAAACATGGTTCAACAGCCGTTATCGCCGACTATTTCGATGAGCAGAACAAGATGTTCGGCTTCTTGATCAATAACGAGTTGAAGGCTATGGACAAGGTGTTGAACGAGGCTCAAAGACCATTCACTGCAATCATGGGTGGTGCAAAGGTGTCAGACAAGATTATGATTATTGAGAACTTGCTCGACCGTGTGGACAACCTCATCATCGGTGGTGGTATGACTTACACATTCGTTAAAGCGCAAGGAGGAAAGATTGGTAACTCTCTTTGCGAGGAAGACAAGTTAGATGTTGCGTTAGAAGTATTGAACAAGGCTAAGGCTAAGGGTGTTAAAGTGTTCCTGCCTACTGATGCTGTCAATGCAGACAAGTTTGATGCTAACGCTAACACCTGCGTATCTAAAACTAACGACACACCAGACGGATGGATGGGATTGGATATTGCAGAAGAGTCAATCAAACAATTCTCTGACGTTATCTCTAACTCTAAAACAGTTCTTTGGAATGGTCCAATGGGTGTTTTCGAAATGGACAAGTTCGCTAAAGGAACTTCAGCCGTAGCACAAGCAGTTGCTGCCGCAACCCAAAACAACGGTGCTTTCACTTTGATTGGTGGCGGAGATTCAGTTGCTGCAATCAACAAGAACAAGTTGGCTGACAAAGTTAGCTATGTTTCAACTGGTGGTGGTGCAATGTTGGAGTATATGGAAGGAAAAGTTCTTCCAGGTATTGAAGCTATACGTGGAAAATAATCTTTCACAGCATAAACATAAAAACGGATGCGTTAAAAACGCATCCGTTTTTATTTCATACTATTGAAGTTGAACTAAAATGCCTCTAAATCATTCTATAGTTCCCTCACAACAAAAGCCTATGGAAACCCATAGGCTTTTCTATTATGTTCAAATAAACTTATTACAACGTGATTTCTCCACTTCCAAAGCAGAGATGATGGTTTTTATCATATATCACACAAAACTGTCCAGGAGCGATACCTTGCAACATATCATCTGATTGAATAAGGTATCGTTCACCCAGCTTTGTTATTCTCGCTTTGGTAAACTCAGGTGTGTGTCTGATCTTGATAGTAATATCTGCCTCACTACACTCGCCCAACAAGTCTTTCGTGATGTAGTGCATATCCTTGATAAGAAACTTATCTCCATACTGCATTGCAGTGTCATAACCACACGAAACGTAAACAACATTCTCATGCGTATCTTTCTTCACCACATACCACGGACCACCACTCAAACCCAAACCTTTACGCTGACCTATTGTATGAAACCAAAATCCCTTATGTTTTCCAAGAATCTTACCTGTCTCTAACTCAACAATCTTACCCTCTTTTTCGCCCAAATATTTACGGATGAAATCATTGTAATTAATCTTCCCCAAAAAACAAATTCCCTGACTATCTTTACGATACGCGGTTGGAATCTTCGCCGATTTAGCAATCTCCCTCACCTCTTGTTTCATCAGGTTACCGATTGGAAACATCAATTTTGAAACCTGCACGTTTGTAATCTGACCCAAAAAATCCGTTTGGTCTTTCACTGGATCAACCGCTGTAGATAGATAAGTCAACCCATCAATCAAAGAAGTCGTTGCATAATGTCCCGTCGCCGTTTTGTCATATAAATGCCCCACCTTCTCTTCAAAACAACCAAATTTAATCAATTTATTGCACATGACATCTGGATTTGGTGTCAGTCCAACTTTCACTTTCTCTATGGTATATTGCACCACATTACTCCAGTATTCATCATGCAACGGAATAATATCCAATGGCACACCATACTTAGCAGCAATCATTTGGCACAATTCAATATCATCGTCTACCGAACAATCCGTAAAGCCATCGGCATTCATACCTATCTTGATATAAAACAAGTGGATATCGTACCCCTGTTCTTTTAGCAAGTGAACAACAACCGAACTATCCACTCCACCCGACACTAATACAGCAACCTCCATAACATAATATTATTGTGAGACAGTCATATAAGACTGATTTTTATTCCTTTAAACCCAACAGACGATAAGCATTTTTATAGAGAATAAGCTCACGCTCCTCGTCAGTCAAAGGCAGTTTATTAAAACGATTATATAGTTCATCCTCATGATCCCACATCGGATAATCTGAACCGAACAAGAATTTATCAGCACCATGGGCGTGTATCATCTCCATCGCCTGCTCTATAGGCAGTTGCCAAAGACTACTGGACGTATCAAAATAAACATTCTGACCCACCAAATACTTTTGCGACTCATCCCATTGCGTATACCCTCCAAAATGAGCGGCTACAACAATTAAATTGGGATGCTTCTGCAAAACATGCAACACTCGCTTCGGACCAGAATAGTCGTAGCGATAGTCACCCGCATGAACCAAAATTGGCATTTTTAATTTCGCAATAACATCATAAATATCGTCCATAGACGGAGTGTCAACAGCAAACTTCTGAAAGTCAGGATGTAGTTTGATTCCACGCAAACCTGCCTCCTTTATGCGTATCAACTCTTCTTCATAATTCTCATAATCGGGATGGATTGTTCCGAAACCAACAAACTCAGGATGTTGGTTTGTCTCTCCAATAATATAATTATTGATGGACTCTACCTGAGACGCCTTGGTTGCCGTAGAGTGAACTATATAATACTTCACACCGATTTTTCGACCACTCTCCAACAATAATTCCGGACTGCCACAATATCTCATTTTTATATCGTAGAAGTCGCCAATAGCACAACTCGCCTTGTCCGCTATTTTAGCAGGATAAATGTGAGCATGGAAGTCTACGATTATCTTCTCTTTACTCATTGCTCCTTTATCAAAAACTTGTTTATCTAACTTATTTATAGAAAATCAATCAACTTGACCGCTTATCTCAATATCTTGCTTTTTCAATTGATTTCTCGTCAACTCTTCGTATTCTTTACGACATTTCCACACATCGCAAGCCAAATACAAAGCATTTCTGAACGACTCCTCAGACGCTTCTCCAACTCCTACTAAATCGTAGGCAGTTCCATGAACAGGTGATGTTCGAATGATAGGTAAATTTGCAGTATAGTTTACTCCACTTTCCATTGCGATGCATTTAAAAGCTACCTGACCTTGATCGTGGTACATCGCCAAGACCGCATCAAAGTTTTTGAAACTACCAGAGCCAAAGAAACTATCGGCAGGATATGGTCCAAAACAAGTGATTCCCTGCTCCGTTGCCTTTTTCAATGCAGGAATGATAATTTCTTCTTCCTCCTCTCCCATTACATTACCATCACCAGCATGAGGATTCAAACCTAAAACAGCGATACGAGGACGTTGAACGGCAAAATCCTGTTTAAGAACATGATTCAAATCGGATAATTTATTAAGAATGGAGTCTTGCGTTATGTAAGAAGCTACCTGACGGAGCGGAACATGCCCAGTGACAACAGCAACTTTAAGAACATCGCTCACCAACATAGACAAACCCCGCTCGCCCTTCTTTGAAAAACGATCTTGCAAAAACTCAGCATGACCTGGGAAATGGAACTCCTGCGACCGAATGTTTTTCTTGTTGATAGGTGCGGTAACAAGTACGTCAATCAAGCCCTCCTTCAAATCAGACGCTGCTCTTTCCAAAGCCAAACAAGCAGCCTTCCCTGCCTCTTCTGTCGATTTTGCCAATTCTACCTTTATATTCTCATCACCACAATTTATGATGTTAGAACGCTTCATATTAGCTTCTTCTGGCGTGTTAATCACATTTAAGTTGAAATTCTCAATGTTCAACATTTTTCTGTGATAAGCAGCCGCTTTTGAAGACCCATAGACAATTGGCACACAAAACTCATTTACACGCAAATCTGCTAAAGTCTTGATAATCACCTCATAACCAATTCCATTTATATCACCTTGCGTGATACCGACTCTTATTTTATATGCTTCTTCCATATCATTCCTTATTTCCACAAAATTACAATAAAAATAGGACAAATCAGACCATTAAAAGCTTCTCTCCTACTCAAATTGCGCAGTAGCAACAATCGCTTCCATTAACCTCATTTTGTTTCTCTTATTATGCTGAGGCGCATACACAAATGCTTCTATTGTTACAATATCATTATTTTTTTCATCATAATAAGATCTTGATACAAAAGGTCCTCCCATCATATCGCCCTCAACTCTCCATAGTCCTCGTATCTCAACACAATAATGTTTATCAACCATCAACTCCCTACTGATAGGTTCATAATTTTTCACCTCTGTCGTCATATAAGAATTTTCTGATGGTCCCTCTATATATTGTTTCATAACAGAGTCTCTTACAGCAATCAATTTTTGCTTTGAAAAATCCGCTTTATTATGATAAGGGACACGATAGGCTACAATATCTTGACGAGAATCAAGGCTTCCATTAGACAACCATACAAAATTGTGTTGCCCCATACTTTTGTTCAAAAAGTCTGGTATAAACAATAAAACACCAACGCTATCCTTCACCAACTGACGAGTCTTCCCATTGAAATAACGTTTGTAAAAAACTAAAGTTCGCTCATATTCAATATTAACAAAGAAATCTATTATCTCTTGCTTCTTTTCTTCCAAAACCTTTGCCATTTCATTCTGGTCTGGCGCCGTTATTTGAACAATTGCCTGAATTTTCGCCCAACGATTTCTTTTGTAGGTTACCTTACCCTGCGTATACATTGTAGGGTCTATATTATACATCAAAATGTTTCTAGCAGGTTTCAAGACTCTGTCAAACTGACTCTCTGGAATGAAAGACAGGTTAAAAAGAGGTTCAGACTGTGGCAAACCTGGCGTATCGTCATCCAGTACATCATACAACTTATGACCTGCGGTGTCTTTCCAAACTGTAGGATCACCCACTACCAATAAATCAAACGCAGCCCCCGTTACTGTTGGTAACAAAACTCCACCTCCGCCTTTGTCATTGCAAGAAATCAACAAAGTCAATAAACTTAAGAATAAAAATATTTTTTTCATACACGTTATCTTTATTTCTTTACTTGTTCTTCTATTTTTTTAGTAGAAAGCAATCCGCATGCTGCAAGAATATCCTCTCCCCTAGACTTTCTAATTGTCGTTGTCAAGCCCTTGGAATTTAGCTCATCACGAAACCATTCCATCTGTTTCATATCAGAACCCTCCAACGGCACTTCTGGCACTTTATGGAAACGTATCAAATTAATGCGACATTCCAAACCATTTAATAGAGAAAGTAATGCTTTAACATGTTTTGCTTGATCATTGACTCCCTTGAACATCGTATACTCAAATGAGATACGACGCTGACCAGAGAAGTCATGTCTTTTTATTTCTTCAATTACTTTTTCTATTGGAAAGGCTTTCTGCACAGGCATTATTTGGACACGCTCGTCTGGAATTGGATTATGAAGGCTGACCGCTAAATGGCACTTCGACTCTTCTAAAAAACGCTTCATTCCAGAGAGAATACCGACTGTTGAAACCGTAATTCTCTTCGGACTCCAAGCCATCCCATAATCCTCCGTCATAATCTCCAATGTACGCAACACATTGTCTGTATTATCAAAAGGCTCACCCATACCCATAAAGACAACATTCGTCAATCTTTCACTTTCAGGAATGGAAAAGATTTGATTTAAAATCTGCGCAGAAGTGAGATGAGATGAAAAACCTTGCTTCCCCGTCGCACAAAATTGACAATTCATCTTACACCCCACCTGCGTGGACACACAAAGAGTCGCTCTTTCTCCATCGGGAATATAGACAGATTCTACATAATGCGAGCCAACCCGAAAAAGATATTTCTTCGTACCATCCTTTGATACACACACATCAATAGGAGACTGCATACCGATCTCGTAAGACTGAAACAATAATAGACGGTTTTTCTGGGAAATATTCTTCATCGCATCAAAATCATTGACACGCTTCTTATACAACCAATCTGCAACCTGCTTTCCAACAAACGATGGCATACCTAAAGCTTTAGCTATCTCCTTCAGCTCGTTTAAGGTCTTTCCTAATAAGACATCCATACTCTCACCTTCTTATAACTCAAAAAAGGGCATAGAGAAAACAATCCCTATGCCCTTCACTTCTAATACCTTTTTTTAATAAAATCTTGAACGAGTATCCTCAACTTCCGCATCCTCCATTAAAGAGCCTATCAAATTGCGAATAACGTACTGACGTACATTCTCCTTAGCACGATCTGCTTTAGCAGCACCTAAAGAAGTCTCATTAGACTCTAATGCTTGGATTGCAAAAACTGATCTATCACCTTTCACAACAGTAATCTTTCCTATCTCTGCATTAACAGCGTTACCAATGAAAGAAGCATCTGGACCAATACCGCTAACACCATTCAAATCCAACGAAACAGTAGCAGTATCGACTTTGCCAACAGAAGCCAAATCTGATACATTAGACAAATCGCTTGTTAATTTTTCAGCTTTCATATCCTTGATGACAGCAACAGATAATTGATCTTGCACTCGCTTGTTACTTTCTGGAACATACCCTTTCTCTACAATCTCACTAACGTAAGCCACTATGTACTTGTCTTTCGAATCAAAAGGTTTTGTACAAACATCCCCTAACTTAGCCTCGTACGCCCACTTCACAATTGGTCGTCCGTTTTCTACTACATAAAGATTCGATTGATTCTCCGCGAATGGACCAAGCTCTCTAACCAAAAGACCTTCTGCCGCTGCCGCAGTATCAAACTTCGCAACCGTATTATTCTTAGCAATAAAAGAGTTCGCTTTCTCAAATACAGAACGGTAGGTATCGCCACTTGGTAAAACCTGATTTGCAATCTCAGCCAATCTAACTTTCTTAACAGGAGCAGTAGCCGCATTAATCTTAACCAAGAAGATAGCCTGTTCGTTCTGCACCTTTACAACATCACCAACCTTCGCATTGAATACTGTGCTATCAAAAGAAGCAGATCCTGAAAGACCTTCTCTCAACCAACCCCACTCACCACCATTCTGGCGACCATTTGGATCTGCTGAGTGCTTTGCTGCCACCTCTTTGAAGTCAGAACCATTCTTCAACTCAGTTAATAAACTATCTGCAGTCTTGGTTGCAGCATCAACAGAAGTGCCACCAATCAAAATCACACTGACATCTACTGAATCTGGACGTGAAACCACAGACGACAAAACTTTTGCTGTTTTGAAAGTGTTACCATCAAAAATCGTTTGAGCAACAGAATCCTTTGCTGCAGTGAATGCAAATGTTCTGAACGACAAATCAATATCATTCTCTGTACGATAAAAAGGATTGTATGGGAACTCTGCATCAGACTCTTGAGCCACATAGTAAGGAAGCTCCTCTTCAGAAATATTCTTTAAATATTGCTCAGCTGCCTTTACCTTATCAGAAGTTTGATTGTAATCCTCTTGTGATGCTCGAACATCAAAGACAACACATTTTACCACTCTGTAACCATCTGTTTTGTAACTCTCTTTTTTATCAGCATATTTTGCTTTCAAAGCCTCTGAAGATGGAGTGAAAAGTGAATCAGCCAACTCACCGTAAGACTTAGAAGCATAAGCAACCTTCTTCTCTGTAGAGTAAATCTTAGAGAGGAAATTCACTTCGGCTTTAGGAGCAGACATTGCCTTTTCTACAAGACGAGTGAATTTCTCCGATAAAATAGTCTCAGAAATTCTCTTCTCCCAAAACATCCAATAGTTTTTCAAATCTTCATTCCCCTCTTGATCCATCTGGCTCAACACTTGAACTAAACGATTTTTGTCAAATTGTCCATTTTCATTGGTAAAAAGAGGAATCTGACGGAGCATTGGGTGCGTATGATCCCCTAAAGTAGCATCTTTCAACTCAGCGGCAGTTACAGACATTCCGACTTCCTCGGCTTCCTCACCCAAAACAACAGACTGAATGTAGGTATTCCAAACAGCATCTCTAACATTTCCATCGTCTACTGACTGTCCTGCCACCTTAAACACGTTTGACATAACAGACACCTGCTTTTGGAACTCTTCCGTGGTCATAGACTTTCCGTTGACCTCTCCAACAGAGTTTCTCGAGTTATTAAACAAAGTGGACGAGTTATTCAAAGCATCGCCAACAACGAAGCACAAGAGGGCAATTGCAATAGACGCAATCAACAAACCCGAGCGGCTTCTAATCTTCTCTAATGTAGCCATTTATGTTTATTTTTTGTTTTTTCTTTTTTAAAAAACTCAACAATTAAAATTCAGCGTGCTAAAGTACAAAAAAAAGTTGAATAAAATGGCATCGGGAGTTCACTTTTGTTGATGGGATTGTTTTTTTGTGTTTCTCAGCTATACTATGGCACGCTCGTAGATATGCGTGTCAATAGCCTTCGTCTGTGCCTTCATACTCATATTCGACTTACTATGTGTTAGTACCATATCCGTCTGCTTGATACAGGCAATTATCCTTTGGTAGAGTGAGGCAACAACTCTGCCTCCTCGGTTGGAACAAGCAAAGTATATTTTCTTGTCCAACTTTGATTCTTTTGAATGCGTTGTAGGTTGACTAGGACGCTAATTAGCCAGTGTTTTCCCGTCTTCAATAACAAGTTCTTTAGAAAGGCTCTCTCCCACAGGGCACCTTCAAGCGATTAAGCAGCTAAATAACTGCCACGACCATCCTTTTAATAAGAGATGTGTGCTTCTTCTTTATTTTCAATGAGCTTTTGTCTGTCGGCGTAAGTTGGATCTGCTTTTGTACGAGATTTCACACCATAAAGCCTTGTATGTTGTAAAAATTTCGCACAGACCGCCGGAATGGCAATGCGCACGGACAAAAAAAAGAGAGTGCGGGACAAACGTCTCGCACTCTCCGGAAATGGGCGGCGACCTACTCTCCCGCGGTCGCAGTACCATCGGCGCTGGCGGG
>CAVFXQ010000019.1:0-50195 GCA_963626555.1 Clostridiales bacterium | reverse complement strand
GGGGAAATTTGCAGTTCAACGCAGTGCAAGGATCGCATGCTGTTCTTGATGGCACGTCAGAAGTTGCAGGAACCTGGCGTTTCGCAGAGAACCAGTACGACTATATCGGGGAAGACAACAAGAACATCTCGTCGACCTACGATGGGTGGATCGACCTCTTCGGTTGGGGAACGAGTGGGTGGAACAGCGGGGCGAGAGCCTACCAGCCGTGGGCTTCTTCAACATCATATTCGGATTATTATGTGGGAGGTAGTTCTTCCAACAGTAT
Organism: Clostridiales bacterium; assembly: GCA_963626555.1. Classification (GTDB taxonomy): domain Bacteria; phylum Bacteroidota; class Bacteroidia; order Bacteroidales; family Paludibacteraceae; genus UBA1181. Next base: position 49,927 of record CAVFXQ010000019.1, on the reverse strand, counting down.
GCTGGACACGAAGGCGGACTGGGGTGTGTACAATGCCATCAGCAACGGAGGAAATGAACCTAACAAGTGGAGGACGTTGACGTTATTGGAGTGGCAGTATTTGTTCAAAAACAACAAGTGGACATTGGGCTACATAAAGGCTGGAGACGATTCACACCTATGTTTCATGCTGATCCCAGAAACATTCGTTGCACCTGAAGGAATCACTGTGACTGTGTTAAGCACAAGCACAACATCAACTTCAATGTCTGTGTCCGTTCCATCAACCAACACCTACACGGCGGAGCAGTTCACCTCCCTTGAAAAGTTAGGCGTTGTGGCGCTTCCATGCGCTGGCTGGCGCGTTGGTACGGAGTCGGAATTAGAAGGTTTTGGAGAGTTCGGTGTCTATTGGTCTTCTTCTGTTAAAAACTTAGGTATGGCTTACGCATTTTACTTCGACTTCTCTACGACCGTGAAAACGGATCACTATAACGATGTGAACTACGGTAGGTCAGTTCGGTTGGTTCAAGATCTTTAAAGTAATCAACCAGTTTTTACAAGTCCTTGATATAAAAGTAAAAAGTTCAAATCGCAGGAGCTGTGTTGCCGTTACGGGGGACACAGCTCTTTTTTATGTCTATACCAAGACGAAAAAGGAGAATATGGAACGCCGAATAGGTGTATTCCTTAAATCACATAGTCGCTGTAGTTCAACAAATTGTCCATAAAATAGACGATTTGCCGACGCCACCAAGACCAGTCGTGTGCAACATCGTATCCCCAGTAGTCAATCCATGCAGGAATTTGTTTTTCTTTAAGCAGCGTGTCCATTTTTCGAGTGCTTTCAAGAAGGTCGTCTTCCCAAGCGCCCTGTCCCACACAGAGAATGATTTTCCTATTTCGATACATGTTGAGGTATGGATGATCCCACTGCATGTTTTGTAAAAAATCGTATGGAGAATTGTCGTATACCAATGGGTCGTGGTAGTTAGGAAAGAAATAGTCTGCGTGGTAGAGACCGCTGAGCGACAATAGTGTGTCAAACAAGTCTGGACGACGAAAGAAAAAGTTTGCGGCGTGAAATCCGCCCATGCTGCATCCTGTTACGATTAGAGTGTCTTGAGGTGCTTTCACCTCTGGTATCAACTCGTCCACGATGTAGTGAAACCATCGCTCCTGCAACGAGATACGGTAGTGTTCGTCGCCTCCTAAGTCAGACCAAGTCTCCCGATCAATGCTGTCAACGCAGATTAAATGAATCCTACCTTGGTCGATGTAATTGGAAAGCGATGCCACCATATCAAAATCTTGGTAGTCGTAGAACCTTCCATCTTGCGACGGGAAAACCAATACTCCTTTCCCCTTGTCTCCATAAATTTTATACTCCATGTCGCGTCCCAAAATAGGACTGTGCTTTTTTACATATTTTGTCTCCATCTGATTTTTCTTTTAGGTTTTTGGTTGATAGATTCTGTTGTTTATGAGGATGTATAATGCTTATCGTTTATCGTGTACAAATGTGGCAAATTCTTCAACTTCCTTGTAGGTGTTAAGTTTGACGGTGTACATTTGTTGTCCCATCGCATTGTGAAATAGCTCTGGCATACGTTCGCACATTACCATTTGATTGTTGTATTTTTCAAGAATTTCCTCATGGGTATGGACGTAGCTGTACATATCTCGGCGACTTGCAAAAGCGCAGTAATATTGGTCGCCGACATCAGTGTGGCTTTCCCCATAGGTAACCATGTCTGCCCAGATTTTGTAGACATCGGTGGAGTGTGCGAAATTGATCATGTCGGGGGTATAGCCTCCTGCAGGACGCATATTGACCTCCAATGCTACGAAATCTCCTTTCTTGCCTAATCCCTCACGGTCTCTGTCTAAACGGAAAAACTCAAGGTGTACGAAACGATTGCTGACACCGAAAGTCTTGACAGTCTTGCGACCTAATTCACAAAGACTCTTTGGAATTGTCTTGTCAACATAGTAGGAAAGGTCTAATTTCTTGTTGACGATGTCCATAATTGAGGGAGGCCAAACAGTCATTGATTCGAATAGGGGTTGAGAGTTTCGGCTGATGATGGCATCATAAGAGCAGATTTCGCCTGTGATGAATTCTTCGATCACATAGTTGGCAAAGTTTGTCTTAGAAGAGAAGAAATTGCGAAGTTCCTCTTCATTGTGGATCTTGTGCGTATCGCTTGCTCCGACACCAATATTAGGTTTGGCGATGAGCGGAAAGCCTGTTTGAGCGATGAAATTCAAGGCTTTCTCAAGACCATCGCAGGCTCTGTATTGTCGAGCAGTAGGAATGCCACCTTTTGCGTAGAAAGCGTTCATCTGTGATTTCTCCTTGATGCTCTCCACATGCTCTGCGTTGATGCCCGTCGTGATGTTGAAATCGGTGCGAATACGAGCGTCCTGCTGAAGCCAGTATTCGTTGTTGGACTCCACCCAATCTATTTTTCCGTATTTGAAGGCGAAGAATGCAACGGCGCGGTATACTTGGTCGTATTCTTCCAAAGAATTGACACGGTAATACTCAGTGAGCGATTCTTTCAACTCTTTACTCAAGGATTCGTAAGGAGCATCTGCGATTCCCAAAACATGTACGCCGTTTTGTTTCAGTCTCAAGCAGAACTCCCAATAGGTATGAGGAAAGTTAGGAGAAATAAAAACAAAATTCATAATTTTACTTAGGTATAGGTTAATTTAGGTTTTTTACAATGAAACAAAGTTATAGTTTTTTTGCGTTTAATTGGTTAACTTTGTCTCGGAGGTGCAATTTTTGTACTTTTTTAAGGTTATTAAACTAAAGGCATTGAATTCTTATTGATAAAGAATTAGAAGAAGATGATTTTTAAGAGAAAAACGGCAAAAGTCGTTTCTATACCCATTATATGTGTGTCATTTGTCGCAGTTCTGATTTTTACGTTAGTGGGTTGCGATATGAAGAAGAACACTGCGTTTAATCGTAGATACCAGGCTTTGAACACGCGTTATAACGTGTATTATAATGCCCATGAGTCGTTCAAAAAAGGTTATAAAAAGATTGATGAGAGTTATTCTCCCGACTATTCTCATGTCATACCTGTGTTTGCTGTTAGCGATAAGTCGACCGAGGGGGTAGCAAAAGGAGATATGACGCGTACGATAGAGAAGTGCGAATTGGCGATTTCAAAGCATTCAATGCAGAAAAAACCGAAGAAGAAGTATGAGAAAATGCGCGATCCTGCTTATGTGGCATTCTATAATCAGGAAGAATTCAATTCTTTTATGGATGAGGTGTGGATGTTGATGGGGCAGGCAAAATATTATTCAAATGACTATCTTGCCGCGTCGGCCACGTTTACATATGTTATGAAGCACTTCTCAAATGATAAGACTTTAGTGCTGAAAGCATCAATTTGGAAAGCGCGAGCATTGAAGGAGTTGGGGTGGAATTACGAGGCAGAAGAGATATTGAACAATATTGATGCAGAAGAATTGCCTGAGAGTGTTGTCGGACTTTATCATGGAGCGAAGGCAGATTTGCTGTGTGAGAACAATGAGTACAAAGATGCGTTACCCCATTTGTTAAAGGCTGTTGAAGTTGAAAAGGACAGAATGCAACGGACAAGGTTCAATTTTGTCATTGCACAGATTTATCAATATTTGGGTCAAAAGGAGGATGCTTACCTTTTTTATGGTAAAGTGATAAAAGCCAATCCAACATATCAGATGACATTTAATGCAAATATCCTACAGACGGAAGTTGTGGAAAACTCGTCAGATGCAGATTTGATTAAACGACTCAATAAATTAGCAAAGAACCGTAACAATGCCGACTATTTAGATCAGATATATTATGCGATGGGAAATATCTATTTGGCTCGTAAAGACACGGCGGAGGCTCTGCGTCTTTACCGTACGTCGGCAGATACAAGCACGAGAAATGGCTTGGAGAAGGCGCAGACACTTATCACCATGGCAGATATTTACTATGGAAGGCAGGACTATGTGAAAGCGCAGCCTTGCTATTCAGATGCCTATTCTCTAATAGATCAGAAGCATGATGATTATGAGAGAGTCTCAAATTTGTCTCAGGTGTTGGATGAGTTGGTGGGCAATTATACGACTTTCAAACTACAAGATAGTTTGTTGGCACTTTCAACAGCGCCCAAATCAGAGTTGACAGCAGCGGTGAACCGTGAGATTGAGAAGGTGAAAGAGGAAGAAAGAAAAGAACAGGAGAGACTGATCAAAGAACGAGAAGAGCAACGAAAGTTGGAGTTGGAAATCGACAATATGGCGGTGATGGACAACCGTGCGTTGGGAAATACGCAACAGTCTACTTGGTATTTCTACACAAAGAGTACGGTGGAGAAAGGAAAGGTAGAGTTCCGTCGTAAATTTGGAACTCGCCGATTGGAGGACAATTGGAATCGTCGCAATAAGAATATCATGGTGTTTGCCGAGGAAAATTTAGCAGACAAGTTCGATATGGGAGAATTTGCCACGGATACGGCGAAAAGTGAGATGTCAGAGGGAAATCTTTCCAACGAGCAGAATCCCAAACGCCCGGAGTATTATTTGCGTCAGATACCATTTTCAGACGATCAGAAGGTTGTCGCTCATGAACAGTTGGCTTCCGCCCTCTTCAATATGGCTGTCGTGTATGAAGAGAAATTGCAAGACTATCCGAAGGCACTTGAGACTTTTGAGGAGTTTGTTCGTCGTTATCCAAATGATTCTCGTGCGGCTGATGCCTACTATTGTTGCTATCGTATCGCAGGAAAGAACTATGGCGAGGCTATGAGTGGAAAATATCGTGATAGCCTTATCGCACAATATCCAGATAGCAAATATGCGAAAATCTTGTCTAATCCAGATTTCCGTCAACGCTTGGAGAAAATGCAAGGCGAGCAAGATTCTATCTACGAGAACACCTACGCAGCGTTCTTGAAGGGCGATTTCCTTGCAGTGTCAAGGAACACGCAATATATGGAGCAGAACTATCCCGTTTCTTCTTTGTTGCCTAAATTTATGTTGCTCAATACGTTGGGAATAGGAAAAACCATGAGTCAAGATACATTTGCTGCTTCATTAAATCATTTGATTGAACGTTATCCAAATGCAGATGTGGTTTCTATGGCAAAAGATATACTTGCGTTGATCAATCAAGGGAAAGTGCCTACGGAAGGAACTTCGGTGGGTGGGCTTATAGCTTTGCGTGAAGAAACACGCTTAGAGGAAGAAAAAGCGAGTGGCGTTACGGCGAGTCATGGATTCTCAGTTAATTATCAAACACCTTACTTGTTCAAATTGATGACCGATACTTTAAAAGTAGATCAAAACAAGCTACTTTATGAGACGGCAATGTATAATTTCACAAAATTCTTAATTAAGGATTTTGAAATCAATGTGAAAGAGGGTGTGCTGACCGTTTCTGGATTAGACAATTACGATGAGGCTCTTTGGTATATTAATGGAGTCATTACCGATGAGGGTATTCAAAAAACACTTTATGGTAGTACCTACAAGTATCTCTTAATTACGCCAGACAATTTAGAATTGATAGGACATGGCTATACGTTAGAGCAGTATGAGAAGTTCTACCATGACAGTATTATGACACGAAAACGAAACAATAATGTGAGTGTGCAGTTGGTTGGTGAGGAAAAAGAAATTGAGGAGATAAAGTCAGAGCAAAAGTTGAACGTAAAAGAGGGCGATGATTTGAATGGAGCTTCCTTTGTTAATAAAGAGGTGATAGAAAACAAGACTTCTCCGAGTGAAGATAAAGCTCAAGATAAGCAGGTGGATGAGTCTAAGAAGAAGGAAGGTGAGCCGATGAGGAAGTCTGAACAAACCACAAAGCCTATAGAAGAGCTGAAGAGTGGCTCTCTGCCTCAACCTGAGAATTCCATAGAGAAAGACAAGGAGAAGTCTACTGTCGCACCTAATGAACAGCCCAAGGACTCTGTGAATACAGCAGAACAGAAGACTTCACATCCGAAGAAGCAACTAAAAAAATATAAGGGATTGTACACATACGATCCGCAGTCGGCTCATTACTTTGTCGTGATTGTGCCTTCAGGAAAGTCGGATGAACAGAATGTCGCAAATGCGTTCAATAAGTATAATTCGACTAATCAACCATTATTGAATCTCAATGTTGTAACAGAGCAAACTTCGCAATTCCCTCAAATCTACATTGTTGGCACATTTGCCAATGCCCAGTTGGGAGTTTCTTATTTGAAGCAGATTGTGAAGAGTTCGGAGGTAAAGGCGTCGTTCAATAATGTTCCGTATCGAAACATTGTGATTTCGATGGATAATTATGAAGTATTGAAATCTTCTGGCAATATAGCGGTTTACATGGAGTTATATAAACGATTATATCTGAATAGATAGTCAAGGAAACTTAAGAAGTTGAAAAAAAAGATAGTATGGGAAATGCGAAAATACTTTGGGCAGACGATGAGATAGATTTGTTGAAAGCCCACGTACTGTTTTTGGAAAACAAGGGTTACGAAGTAGTTTGTGTCAACAATGGGGAAGATGCAGTGCAAGCCACATTGGAAGAACATTTTGACATTATCTTCTTAGATGAGAATATGCCCGGCTTGAGTGGGTTGGAGACGCTGACGCAGATTAAAGAGAAAGATCCTCTGGTCCCTGTTGTGATGATTACAAAAAGTGAAGAGGAGGATTTGATGACCCAAGCCATTGGAAAGAAAATAGCAGACTACTTGATTAAACCAGTCAATCCCAACCAAATATTGCTGTCTATAAAGAAAAATCTTAATAAAAAAGAAATAATTTCCTCTATGACGACGGATGAATATCGGTCTGAGTTCGGAAGAATAGGAATGCAAATTAACGATTCCTTGACTTTCAATGATTGGATGGATGTTTATAAGAAATTGGTTTACTGGGAGTTAGAGTTGGAACATACGGAGCATCAACTGACGGAGATGTTTCAGATGCAGAAAGACGAAGCCAATTCAACTTTTGTAAAGTTCATTAAGAAAAACTATGAGAATTGGTTTAAAGAGGGAGCAGATCGTCCGTTGATGAGTCAGGATCTTTTTAAAAAGCGTCTTTTCCCATTGATGGATGAGGGTGAGAAGCTGTTTTTCATTGTCTTTGATAATTTTCGATTTGACCAGTGGCGTATTGTGAGGGAAGAATTGGGAAATGATTATGTCGTTGAGTCGGAAGACCTTTACTGTACGATTCTGCCGACTTCTACGCAGTATGCGCGGAATGCCATCTTCTCTGGACTGCTACCTAATCAAATAAAGAAGATGTATCCGCAGTATTGGGTAGACGAGAATGAAGAAGAGGGGAAGAACAATTTTGAAGAGAATTTGATTCAGACGCAGATAGAACGGTTCAGAAAAAAATATACGTTCTCATACCATAAGATCAATGATTCTTCGGCATGCGAAAAATTGATTTCAGACTTTTCAAAATATGAGAAGAATCAGTTGAATGTGATAGTATTCAATTTCGTGGATATGTTGTCGCATGCGCGGACGGATTCTAAGATGATACGTGAGTTGGCATCAACGGAAGCTGCCTATCGTTCGTTGACGAAATCGTGGTTCAAGCATTCGCAGATTGGAGATTTCTTCAAATTATTGTCCGAAAAGGGTGCGAAGGTGGTCATCACTACCGATCATGGTTCAATACGAGTGAATCATGCCATTAAGGTGGTGGGCGACAGAAATACCAGTGTCAATTTGCGTTATAAAGTGGGAAAGAACTTAGATTACAACCCTAAAGATGTTTTGGAGATAAAACAACCAGAGAAAGTAGGATTGCCATCTTTGAATGTCAGTTCAACTTATATTTTCGCAGGGAATGACGATTTCATGGCATATCCAAACAATTATAACTATTATGTACAATATTATAAGGACACTTTTCAGCATGGAGGCATCTCGTTAGAAGAGATGTTTGTGCCTATAGTTACCTTGAGAACAAAGTGAAAACAGGAAAATAGATCAGCCTTCACTGTGATATTGAATCAGTCCTAATATTGGAGCTTGCATCACGTTGAGGCTGTACTTGTAGTTCTTCGCAACAGACTGAATTTCTTCTTGAAAAAACCAAGCAATTGAACCAATACAGTGTAGCGTGCGTTGCCCTTTTATGTAGGAATCGTAGGGGAGAATGTTACGTTCGAAAAATTGAGTGAAGCAATCATGCAGCATATTACGGAAAAAGATCTCTTCTTTATGGCGAAAAATATGTTTCGTGAATTGTGCCAAATAACGGTTGGGGAAAGGTTGTTTGTAGACATGATCCATAATTTCTGCAGAGGTAACATTCTCTTCTTTGAAGAATCTGTCCCGAATTTCTTGAGGAGCATACTCTTTCAGAATGTCGGATACGAGATGCTTGCCTAAACTGGCCCCGCTACCTTCGTCTCCTAAGATAAATCCGAGCGCAGGAACGTTCTTGATGATCTTCTCTCCATCAAAAAAGCAGGAATTTGAGCCTGTCCCTAATATGCAAGCGATTCCACTGTTATGTTGTAACAAAGCTCTTGCTGCTCCCAACAAATCGCTCTCCACCTCCACTTTCGCATTTCCGAATACCTTCTTGATTGCGTCTTTGACAATGTCGCATTTGGCGGACACACACCCCGCTCCATAGAAATACACTTCTGTAGTAGAGACTATTGACGAAGCTGGACTGCTGTTGAACAGTAAAGAACGAATGTCCTCTACCTCCTGATAAAAAGGGTTGATTCCCTCGATTTGTTTTTGTTCGACAATGTTCCGTTCGTTGATCCAAACCAGGTCGCTTTTCGTAGATCCACTATCTATGATTAGTTTCATTGACTTGTGTTATTTTGGTTATTATTAGTCCGTACCCATAGGCACATAAATTTACAAAGTAGAAGAAAAAGATTGAGAAATAGACCATTATTGACCGATAAAATAACGATAATATTTTGTTAAAAAATATAAAAATAAAACGATACCCTTTTCGTTAGAAATGCTTAAATTTAGGCGTTAAAGTACATTTGTGGTGTAGAGCAATTACGAATGGAAAAGAAGGATATAACGAAAGTAAAAGAGTATTTATGAGTTACCTAAGATATGACAAAACGATTCTGACCAATTTGGAGCAGTCCCTTTCATTAGAAATGTTGCGAACCAATAAGTCGGGAGCCTATCATTGCACAACGTTAGTTGGTTGTAACACAAGGAAATATCATGGTTTGTTGGTGATTCCAGTGCCAAGTTTGGACAACGGAAACCATGTGCTTCTTTCATCGTTGGACGAGACGGTGATTCAGCATGGTGCGGAGTTTAATTTAGGCTTGCATAAGTATTGGGGAGATAATTACGCACCCAACGGGCATAAATATATGCGGGAGTTCAATTGTGATGTTTTGCCTTGTGGAATCTATCGTGTAGGTGGTGTTATTCTCTCAAAGGAGAAAGTTTTTGTGTCGTATGAGAATAGGATACTCATCAAGTATACCCTTTTGCAGGCAAATTCGCCAACGACACTGCGTTTTAGTCCTTTCCTTGCATTTAGAAGTGTAAATGATTTATGTGTGGAAAACTATCAGTTGGACTCTTCCTATAGAGAAATAAAAAATGGAATTTCTACTTGTTTGTATCAAGGCTATCCAACGCTCTACATGCAGTTTAACAAGCCAGTTACGTTCACTCCGAATCCTCATTGGAACAAGGGTATTGAATACCCCCGTGAGGCAGAGCGAGGATATTACAATAAAGAAGACCTATTTGTACCAGGTACGTTTGAGGTCTCAATCAAACAAGGAGAATCTGTCATCTTCTCGGCGGGAATCAGTGAAACAGACACAGAATGCTTGCATATTGTATATTACGAGGAGGTTACGAAACGTACTACTCGTACGAGTTTCTTTAATTGCTTGAAAAACTCGGCGCAGCAATTCTACAACAAGAAGAGTGATTCTGAACTTTATCTTTTGTCGGGTTATCCTTGGTTTAAGTGCGTTGCTCGAGATATGTTCATCTCTTTGCCAGGAGTATCTCTTGCTGTTGACGATACGGTAAGTTTTGAGAAAGTAATGGATACGATGATACCGCAGCTTCGCTCTTTCATGGAGGAAAAGCCTGTTGAAAGTGAGGTGGTTGGCTTGACGGATCCTGATGTGTTACTTTGGCTTATTTGGGACATTCAAGAGTATGCAAAGGCGACCTCAAATGGAAGGGCTTGGCAACGTTATGGGGATTTTCTAAAAGAAATTATAGAATTTATCTTAAAAGGAAAGCATCCAAACTTAATACTCAAAGAGAACGGTTTGGTCTATTCCGATGGGGAAGAAAGCGCTCATTCTTGGATGTACTCGGAGTGGGGTGGAAATGTGCTAACGCCAAGACGAGGCTATGTGGTTGAGTTTAATGCATTGTGGTACAATGCATTGTGTTTTGTGGCAGAGTTGTCGGCAGAGACGGGAAACGAATATTATGCCGAGCAGTTGAGGGTGGTTGCAGCAAAAGCACAGAAGAGTTTCACGGAAGTATTTTGGACAGGTTTTTATTTGTACGATTATGTTATCAACGACTATCGCGAGCAGTCAGTTCGTCCGAACATGCTATGGGCAGTCGCTTTGAAATATTCACCATTGGAGAACAATCAGAAAAAGTCTATAATAGACATTTCTACAAAAGAATTGTTGACGCCGCGCGGACTCAGATCTTTGAGTCCGAAGAGTCAGAATTATCATGGAAACGCAGATGGAGGAGAGAGAGACAGAGTGTATGCCTCTTTCCAGGGTTGTGTATGGCCTTGGCTGATGGGAGTGTATATTGAAGGTTATCTCAATGTCTATAAAAACAGTGGTTTGTCGTTTGTAGAGAGGCGGATTGAGGGCTTTGAGGAGGAGATGCACGTTGGATGTATAGGTACGCTTTCGGAGATGTATGATGGAAATCCTCCGTTTAGAGGACGAGGCGGCATCTCGTATGCGATGAATGTGGCTGAGTTGTTGAGAGCATTAAAGATTTTGAAAAATTACAACAAATAAGAGATATGAAAGCTTTAATGTTTGGTTGGGAGTTTCCACCTCATATCCTTGGAGGGTTAGGGACGGCGAGCTATGGTCTGACCCGAGGCATGTCGATGCAGAAGGATATGGAAATTACTTTTATGTTGCCTAAACCCTGGGGAGACGAGGATCAGAGCTTTCTGAAGATAATCGCGGCTAATAAAGTGCCGGTGTGTTGGAGAGACCCTGATCAGAACTATTTAAATGAAATTCTAAGTGGACAAATGTCTAAAGAAGAATACTATCATTATAGAGATTGTATTCAAGAAGACAACAATCGCATTGGCGTGAATGGAATTGGTTCTGTGGAATTTTCTGGACGTTATCCTGACAATCTACAAGAAGAGATTCGTAACTATGATGCAGTGGCAGGCGTGGTGAGTCGTGCTTTAGACTTTGACATTATCCATTCGCATGATTGGCTGACCTATCCTGCTGGAATACATGCAAAGTATGTTTCTGGCAAGCCGTTGGTGATTCATGTTCATGCGACGGATTTTGATCGTAGCCGTGGCAATGTGAATCCAGTTGTCTACAATATAGAAAAGGCGGGTATGGACCATGCCGACCATATTATCACAGTGAGCAATTTGACCCGCGACACGGTTATCAATCGTTATGGAATCAATCCTGCGAAGGTTACCACTGTCCACAACGCTGTTGAACCGTTAAGTCCTGATATTTTGTCTATTGAACGTAATCAAGGGATGAAGGACAAGGTCGTAACGTTCTTAGGGCGTATTACAATGCAGAAAGGTCCCGAATATTTTGTTGAGGCTGCTTATCGTGTGTTGCAGCGAACGAGTAATGTACGCTTCGTGATGGCTGGCAGTGGCGATATGATGGAAAAGATGATTCATTTGGTGGCAAGTCGCAATATCTCGGATCGGTTTCATTTTACGGGATTCTTGAGAGGTAAGGAAGTATATCAGATGTTGAAATCAAGCGATGTCTACATTATGCCGTCAGTCTCTGAACCGTTCGGAATTTCTCCGTTGGAGGCTATGCAGATGGGTGTTCCTACCATTGTTTCAAAACAGTCAGGTTGTGCGGAGATTCTCTCGCACGTCATTAAAATCGACTATTGGGATATAGATGCAATGGCGGATGCTATTTATGGCATCATTTCCTATCCTTCTATGTATGAGACACTTCGTGCAGAAGGAAAGAAAGAAGTTGATGGGATAAAATGGGAATATGCGGCTCAGAAAGTGAGAACCGTCTACAACAAAGTATTGGGTTGGAAATAGTTTATTTTGAATAAAAAGCAATAATATATGAAATCAATTTGTTTTTTCTTTGAGATTCATCAACCATTCAGGTTGAAGAGATATAGATTTTTTGACATAGGTTCCGACCATTATTATTATGATGATTATACGAATCAAGACACCCTTTCTCGCGTAGCTCATAATTGTTATCTGACTGCCAATGAGACGCTCCTCCAGATGATAAGGGATACGAAAGGTGCGTTTAAGTGTTCGTTTTCTATTTCTGGAGTTGCTTTAGAACAGTTGGAGTTGTATTGTCCAGAGGTGATTAATTCATTCAAGGAGTTGGCAAAGACGGGCTGTGTTGAGTTTCTTGCGGAGACATACGCTCATTCGCTTGCGTGTTTGAAGGGGGAAACGGATGAGTTTGAGATTCAGGTGAAGGAGCATGTCAAGAAAATTGAAAATCTTTTTGGTGTGAAGCCATCTGTGTTCCGTAATACGGAAATGATTTATTCGGACGAGATTGGCGACCGTGTGGCGGATATGGGATTCAAAGGAATGTTGACGGAGGGCGCAAAACATGTTTTGGGTTGGAAGAGTCCGAACTATGTTTATTGCAGTGCCAGTCGTCCGAACTTGAAGCTTTTGTTGAAGAATTCGACGTTGAGTGATGATATTACTTTCCGCTTTTCAGACTGGAGTTGGAATGAGTTTCCTTTGACAGCCGATAAGTTTATGGGATGGATTAAGAATCAGCCAGAGACGGAGGATGTCATCAATCTTTTTATGGGATATGAGACGTTTGGCGAAATTCAGAAAAAGGAGACGGGTATTTTTGAATTCTTGAAAGCATTACCTCAGTTTGCCGAGCAGTTGGGAATTGATTTTGAGACACCATCCCAGATTTTTGAGCGTAAGCCAGTAGATCAGGTGAGCGTACCGTACCCAATGTCGTGGGCGGACGAGGAGAAAGACCTCTCTGCATGGTTGGGAAATGATTTACAACATTCTGCTTTCGATAAGTTGTATTCTATAGGTGAACGAGTTCGTTTGTCATATAATAAATCGTTGTTGCAGGATTGGTACTATTTGCAGTCGAGTGACCATTTATATTTTATGTCGACCAAGAGTGGATTTCATCGTCAGAATTGTTGGTACGACTCTCCTTACGATGCATTTATGAATTATATGAATGTGTTGAGTGATTTTGTAGATCGTGTTAATTCTATGTTCCCAGAGGGTGTTGACAATGAGGAGTTGAACTCGTTAATGCAAACTATTGAGGCTCAGAGTAAGGTGATTGCGGAATTGCAGACTGAAAACGAAAAACTCAAGAAAGGCAAGAAGTAGGAAATCTTGCATAGATTTAAAAGCAAAGGTTCGCTGTCGTAAGAGGCGGACCTTTTTTGTTGCAAATAGTGTGGCTATGAAAAAATGAAACTTACAACCGAACAATATTGCTTTTTTTCCCTATCTTTGGAAAAATATAATAATAAAGATGGAAAAACAGAAAAGATATTTTCTTCAGGAGAGCGAGATACCGCATGAGTGGTACAATATAGCGGCGGATATGCCTAACAAGCCGTTGCCGATGTTGAATCCACAAACGAAGAAACCGATGACGGTGGACGAGATGACGGGTATTTTCAACCGTGCATGTTCGGAGCAGGAGTTGAATATGACGGATGCTTGGATTGAGATACCAGATGAGGTTCGAGAACTTTACAAGAGTTATCGTTCAACCCCGTTGGTTCGTGCCTACGGTTTGGAGAAAGCGTTAGACACTAACTGCCACATCTACTTCAAAAATGAGAGCGTAAGCCCAGTTGGATCGCACAAGTTGAACTCTGCATTGGCGCAGGCTTACTATTGTAAGAAAGAGGGTGTTACGAATATCACTACAGAGACGGGAGCTGGACAATGGGGAGCCGCTTTGTCGTACGCAGCAAAGGCATTCGGTTTGGAATTGGCTGTTTTCATGGTGAAGGTTAGTTATCATCAGAAGCCATATCGCCGTTCTATTATGCAGACTTTCGGTGCGCAAGTTATTGCTTCTCCAAGTATGAGTACGAAGGCAGGTCGTAAGATATTGACCGAGACTCCTAACTATCAAGGAAGTTTGGGAACTGCCATTTCAGAGGCTGTTGAGTTGGCGATGGAGACACCAAATTGTAAATATGTTTTAGGAAGCGTTTTGAATCACGTTACGTTGCACCAAACGATTATCGGTTTGGAGGCGGAGAAGCAGATGGAGATGGCAGGAGAATATCCTGACATTGTGATTGGTTGTTTCGGAGGAGGTTCAAACTTCGGGGGAGTTTCGTTCCCATTTATGCGTCACAACTTGCTTGATGGCAAAAAGACTGTTTTCTATGCAGCAGAGCCATCTTCTTGTCCTAAATTGACACGTGGAATTTTCCAATATGATTTCGGAGATGAGGCGGGTTACACGCCGTTGTTGCCAATGTTCACTTTGGGTCATGAGTTTCAACCAGCGCATATTCATGCGGGAGGACTTCGTTACCATGGGGCAGGAACCATTGTGAGTCAGTTGATTAAAGACGGAATGATGTCGGGAATTGATATTCCACAGTTGGAGTCGTTCAATGCGGCAACCCTTTTTGCGCAGGCAGAAGGAATCATTCCAGCTCCAGAGTCTGCGCATGCTATTGCAGCTACGATTCGTCAGGTTCAAAAAGCGAAGGAAGAGGGTGTTCAGAAGACCATTCTTTTCAACCTTTCAGGACACGGATTGATTGATATGACAGCATACGATCAATATTTGGCGGGAGATTTGGCAAATTACGAATTGCCCGATGAGGTAATCCAAAACAATGTTTCAAAATTGGAGAAAATCATTAAGTAAGACAATACGAAAAAAAAGACAGCGGACCCGTTTGAGTTCGCTGTTTTTTTTAGACCTACTCTTCTATCATTTCAAAGCGTGTTCCTGTGCTGTCTACTATGCTTTTGTAGTATTTTTCGGAGTAGCCAGGCGATTGAATTCCGTCTGGAACACCCCATCCATTGTCGATAAATTTGCCTTTGCGTTCTCTCTTGATATTTCCATCAGTGTATTTAACCATCAGAAACTGTCCTAGCGATTTCCATTGCTCCATCATTAGATTGGCTTGGTTTTCAGAATACTCGGTGAGAAAACGGTTGGCATAATCGGGTGATTTTTTGAAGAGTGATTGTGCAGCCTCTTCCACTACCTGAAGGTTGTCTTCTAATTTCTGTTCAAATTCAGATTGTACCTTTTTAATGTCTGGCGCAATGTATTTGTATTTCGCATACGCCATATTTGATACCCAGTTGAATACCCAGTAGGCAGCGTCCCATGAGAAATTAAGCAGACTTCCGTTTCCCTTTCGGAAGCAATTAGGAACTTGAGTAGTACCGCAGTAAATTGGCACATAGACGGTGAATGTCGCATCGTCGACACCGAACCAAAGCACGCCTCCGATCTTGTCGGGCAACCAGTTTCTCATTTGTGCAACGAAAGAAAAGGCGTTTTTGGGGCTTGCGATGGGTTCTTCATTAAAATATTTTTTACCGTTGTATTCCCAAATTCTTGGCTCATAGCGATATTCCGCTCCGAAAGGTTCTGCTCCTGGGTCGTTGGCTAATGAGAGAGGAGAGTTTTCGAAGTGGTCGCGCAATAGATTCTTCAGTTGTAACAAAGAAACTTTTTGGTCGGGCTTTACCCATAAAGGAAGTCGTTCGTTTGATTTCCCCAATATATAGTCAATATATTTAGCTGTAGACTGACTCACATTCTTATATATGCTCCACACGCGAGCATCACAGAAGCGACGAGCATTGAATGACATGGGGTCGTAGGCATCAGAGAAACTGAAATCCTTGTTTTTTCCGTCATAAAATCCCATTTCTTTGGCGAATGAAATAACATCTTTTGAGTAGCGACAGGTGGTTTTGTCGTTGAGAGGGAAGGTGGTGATTCGAGAGTGGTTGGAGTGTACGCTAATGCAGTCGTCTGGCATGCGCATTGCCACCCAAACGGCTCCTTTGATGTCTGGACCCTTGCCAATCATCTCCATAATCCATATCTCGTTAGGATCGGCTATGGAGAAAGTCTCGCCAGAACTACAGTAGCCATACTTGTCAACTAAGTCTGCCATCACTTGAATGGCTTCTTGTGCTGTCCTCGAACGTTGCAAAGTTACATAGATGAGGTTTCCGTAGTCAAGGACACCTGTGGTGTCTATGAGTTCTTTTCGTCCGCCGAAAGTGGATTCCGTGATGCAGACTTGATGTTCGTTGATATTGCCCAAAACGGCGAAAGTAGAACCCACCTGATCAATGAGTCCTTGATAGCGGTGAGTGTCCCAACCATAAATCTTTGTCTGTGTATATTTTGCATAATCGGTTGAAGGAAAGAAAGAGAGGTCTCCATAAAGGTAGTATGAATCTGCTGAGTAGGTGCAGAATGTAGAGCCATCCGTGGAGGCGTTTTTGCCAACGATGATGTTCGTTCCACAGAAAACTAAGAGAGAGTAGACAAGGAGTAAAATTGTGCAAAATAGATGCTTCATTTTTCAAAAATTTTGTTGGATTATTGTCTGTTCATGTTTACCAATAAATTTGTTTCGTATACTCTTTTACGTTGCCGCAATAGTCTTTCACGATGAGTTTAAATGTGTGGTTTGTAAACTCTTTTATTTGGTTTTTGTCGAGCCAGTAGGTGACTTGCTGCGTTTTTGCGTCATATTCAAACATCACCCATACATTATCAATATATCCGTCGTATGTGTCGATACCAGATTGTGTGTCATAGATTTTCAGTCTGAGATAGGGCAGGTTGCGCAGTTGGTTCGTGTGAACAGGAGCGATGACCGGAGGAGTAACATCTTTGTCGATGGCGAATTTACCGAATGTGTTTGTCTTTCCAACGATGAATCCGTCGATGTATTCTCCACCTGCTGAACCCGAGGCAATGTTATGGTTGTTCAATTTCGCAATGTAGTATTTGCTTTTATCCGTCAGTGTGTCTTTGTCTACCTTTATAGAGATGGGGCAAAGATTATGAAGAGGAACGGTGGCATCACCTATTGAGTAGACTGCGGAGAAGAAATTGTTTGCTGATGTGTCTTTGCTGAAGTTGTGTCGTAAGTCTTCATAAAGTGATTTTCTTTCAAATTTCATGGCGAAAGTTTTCTTGTCAAAGAAGACGTTTTCACCGCATTTTATGTAAAGAGTAGAGGCCTTTCCCTCAGATGAGATTTCTTCTTTTTTACCAGAGATAATGAAAGAGACGCTGTCTTTGTTGCAAAAATCGTCTTCTACCAAGTAGGTGATTCTATAATCGCGTTCTTCGTTGATAATCAATGTTCCGTAAGGTTGTCCTTTCATGAAGATGAGCGGAGAATTTTCATCTTTGAATGATTTCATAAAAAAATCTCTGGTTTTCGACCATTGAGCGTAGTCTACGAAACTATTGCAGGCGCGAATGTCCTTGTAAAGGAAGCTGTCGATTTTAATGTCGGAAATTAGTTTTCCATCTGCATAAACGCGAAGGTGTCTGGGCGAATATTTGAATGCGGTAGCAGACATATAGTCATTGGCTTTAACAGCGAAACCTATTTTCCCCCATGCCGATATTCCGTTGAGGGCTTGAATCTTGCGAGATTTGTCTTTTCCAACAATGACATTGAAGACTTTCTGATTTTCGCCATTTACAACTCCTTGATTGTTGAGGCCATATAGTTTGATAGCGAAGATACGAGGTTTTTTATCATCTGAAAATCCATAAGGACGATTTTTGAGTTCTAAGGGGTTGCGCATTGTCCCATCGCTTGTTTTACGGATTTCGAAATGGACATGAGGTCCTCCAGACGCCCCTGTGTTGCCAGATTTCGCAAAAACTTGCCCTTTTTTGACAGGAAATTGAGAAGAGTCCAATTCTAATGTTGTTTCAAATTGATGTTCTGCGTATTGTTTCGATTTCAGAAGAGAGTCCAAGGCAGGAACGAATCCGTTGAGGTGACCGTAGACGGAGGTGTAGCCGTTAGGGTGGTTGATGAAAGCACACTTTCCATAGCTTGTCCGTGAGATTGTTATTTTAGCGACGTAGCCATCATCAATAGCGCGGACAGGCTTGTTCTCCTCCCCGTTCGTGCGGAGGTCTAATCCACCATGGAAATGGTTTTTACGCATTTCAGCGAAACTACCACTCAAAGTGGTCTCAAAATCGAGAGGAGAGGCAATCTCCCAATCTTTCAGTTCTTGTGCTGATGCGGCATTAATAGATTTATTATTTATGTGGAAAAACTGACAACAAAAAAGAAGTCCGATAAGAAAGAAAACACGATTTTTCATCTTAAAAGAATGCTAAAAACACTTTAGTATATGGTTTTTCAAAGTTATCAAAAAAGTAATATTCAGAATGAGACAAGAAGACAATGTAAGGGCTAAAAAAATGATTTTAAGAAATATTAAGGAAAACGGCACAATAAAAAATACCTTTCTACGATTTTTTTATAAATTTGCAACCGCCGAAACAAGAGGAGGTTTCGACTGTTGAAAAACGAAAATTAAAGTTTTAAACGATATGAAGAAATTGTTAATGTCATTGGTGGTGTTGCTTAGTGGATTCGTAGCAACATACGCGGAAGATGTTGCGGAGATCACTTTTGAGACGATTACACATGATTTCGGCACATTCCCAGAAGAAAACGGGAAGGTTTCTTGTGAATTCCAGTTCACAAATACAGGAAAGGCAGATTTGGTTTTGCAGAAGGTGCGTGCTTCTTGTGGATGTACAACTCCTGATTGGACGAAAGCACCTGTAAAGCCAGGTGAGAAAGGCATCGTTAAAGCCACATACAACCCAAGTGGTCGTCCAGGTGCGTTCAATAAGACTATCACGGTAACTACAAACGTAGGAGAGAAGAGACTTTCTATCAAAGGTGAGGTTGTTCCAAAGGCTCAGAAAATTGAGGATAAATACCCACATCAGTATGGGAATCTTCGTTTGATGAAGAAGAACGTGTATTTCAACACTGTACTCTATCCACAGTCTAAAACTGAGAAGATTGAAATCATCAACAACGGAAGCAAGGCTGTTTCAATTAGTGCGAAAGCAGACAATAAGTTATTCAATGTGACTGTTCCAGCCTCATTGGCAGCAGGCGAGAAAGCACAGATTATAGTCGTCGCAAAAACTGAAGATTCAGGAGTATGGGGTTCTTTCAAGAAGAGTCTTGTCTTGACAGTTGATGGAAAGGAGTATTCAGATCAAGTTATCAATTTGTTTGGAAATGTAGCAGAGGATTTCTCAAAGATGACAGCAGAGGAAAAAGCAAAAGCTCCAGTTATCTCTATCTCAAACTCATTGAGTTTGGGTTCAATCAAGGCTAATGCTTCTAAAACATTTGAGATTTCATTGAAGAATGAAGGAGAGTCAGCTTTGATTTTGCGTTCTGTGAATATTGACCCTGCAAGCAGTACGGTTGTTTCATTCCCTTCAAAAGGAGTAAAGGCAGGTAGGTCGGGTGTTATCCGCATCAAGGTTAACACTACGGGTATGAAAGTTGGTAAGTTCTCTCAACGATTGACGATTGTATCGAACGATCCTAACAGAAGTACGTTTGTCGTAAACTTGAATGGTGAAGTAGCAGAGTAATCACAACTGTTTAAGACTAAGAAAAATCATAAAAGCGACAGGCGACTCTTTTTGAGTACGTCGGTCGCTTTCTTAACATATATATGTAGGTTGTAATATCTAAAAATCGTAGGATGAAGCATATTCGTCAAATCTTTTTTCTTTCACTGATGATGTTGTCTATACTTTCATGTAGAAAGGGTGAGACGTACACCATACATGGCAATCTGCGTTGCGTAAGAGAAAGGAAGGCGTATTTGATGGAGCTGACGGAGCAAGGATTGCCTGTGGTGGTGGATAGTGCGGTGATACACTCGGGGGAGTTTCGTTTCCGTGGTCATGTAGACTATCCAACAATGCGGTTCATTCGTATAGGAACACGCCCGCCGTTTGAAGTTTTTGTGGAGAATAGCAACATTAAGATTTCTGGGTCAATGTCTTTGCCTGAGGAAATAAATGTGTCGGGTTCTTTTTCGCAAGATGATTTTAATTCACTATCAAAGGAGTATAAACGTTTGAAAGATCGGCAAAGTTCGGTATTGATTCATTTATCAAATGCGCGTACTCAGCGAAATAACAGAGAGGTATCTCGTTTGACGAAAGTTTACAATACATACCCTGACTCGTTGCTATGGATGACAAAACAGTTTGTTTTGAACAATCCATCTTCTATGGGAGCAGCCTATTTCGTATGCGTATTGTCTCAGTCGCAGGACATAACGAAGTTAGAGGAGATTATATCGCTTTTTGATGCGTCCATACAACAGTCTCCTTATGTGCGGTATTTGCGTGGGGAGTTGGTCTTACATCAGAAATTTTCAGTAGGAATGAATGCGCCAGATTTTGAGTTGCCCACCTTCTTAGGCGACACTGTGAGGCTGAGCAATTATGAAGGGAAATATTTGTTTATAGACTTTGGCGCATCGTGGTGTAATACAACAGAACAACGAATAGGGTGGTTGAAGAAACAGTATGATCGGTATGAAGAAAAAGGATTTGAGGTATTGTCGGTTTTTTTAGATGAAGATAAAAAAGAGTGGCGTTCGTATGTTACCTCATTAGGAGTTTTGCCTTGGCGTTTGGCGTGTGATTTTAAATATTGGTCAAGTCCAATATCAAAATATTACAGGGTTCAGGTCTTGCCGTATGGAGTTTTGGTAAATCCAGAACGCAAGGTTGCGTTGATAAATCCTACGAGTAGAGAGTTGGAGAAATTTCTGAGGGTGAATTTAAAGTAGAAAGATGATAGAGACGTTAATGCATAGTGGAATACCGTATTTGACGGTGATTGTATTAGGAGTAGTTGTGTCGGTATGTCCATGTTCTGTGGCGGCGAATGTATCTGTGTTGACATGTGTTTTGAGGCAGAGTAAAAGCAAATATTTGTCGGTAGTCGGGGCGTATGTGGTAGCGCGTTCAGTGGCGTACGTTGTTGTAGGTTGGTTGTTGATGTCGTTTGTGGAACACATTCGTTTTTCAGACACGTTGATGCAGTGGATAGGAAAGATCGCAGGTCCGTTGTTTATTTTGATAGGATTATTTTTGTTGGATATATTCCATGTGCATGGGTTGGAGAACCGTTGTGTGATATGGATGAATAAGATATTTAGAGAAAACTATTCTAAAAGGAGTGCCTTTTTGTTGGGGTTGCTATTGGCTTTCGCTTTTTGCCCTTATAGCGCGGCCATCTATTTTGGAGCGATGATACCGATGGCATGTAATGTGGAGTATGGATGGGTGATTCCCCTGTTGTTCTCCATAGGAGCGGCGATTCCAATTATCTTTGTGGCGTGGATATTCCAAAATGGAATTGAAAAGAAAATAAAAGAGTGGGAAGGTTTTCAAAAATTTGAGTATTGGTTCAGAAAGATTTTGGCGTTGATGTTCATTATCACTGGCGTTTTGTTCATTTGGGAGTATTTCATTGAGTAAAAAATAGTGCGTATGAAGAAGATTATTTTGTTAATGATTGCTGTTGCAGGTTTGCAATGTGTAGTGGCTGCGGGTAAGCCGAAAATAGAGTTCCAAGAGACAGAATATGTGATGACGGATAATGTTTTGGGAGAGACATCGGATCATGTGTTTGTCTATAAGAATGTTGGAGATGCACCGTTGGTGCTTGCCAATGTTGTTCCGTCGTGTGGGTGTGTGACACCTACGTGGACGAAGAACCCTGTTGCGCCAGGCGATACTGGTTCGGTGCATGTGTACTATCAAAGTAGGGTGAGTGGAGCCTTCCATAAAACTGTGAAGGTCTACTCTAATGCAGGAGGAAAACGTCCAGTTTTACAAATATCAGGAGAGACGAAGAAGAAATAGCAAGGTAATATAAGTCAAAGAAGAGGGAGATTATTCAATGAGGATGATTTCCCTTTCTTTTTCCCAACAATTGTTGTGAGAGGCTTCGGAAAAACGATTATGGTCGATAGGTTGGCTTAACATTCCATTGATGACCTCTGCCAAATATTCTGGTTCGTAGTGGTTGATGCAGATGCCGGTACGTTCCGTTTCCAAAACACGTTTGATTTCAGGAAAGCCAGTTGCCAACATAGGAACGTGTGCTTGCATAAAGTCAAATATTCGGTTGGGAAGAGCGTAGTAATAGCTTAATCCTTTCTCCTCCAAAAGGCATACACCGAGGTCGGCACTGTTGGTGTATTCAAATAGTTCGGAGAAGCATTTGAATCCTAAGAATTTAACTTTGTCATTGACGTTTAACTCATTTGCTAAATTTCTCACTTCTTGGTCTTTGTCGCCTTTTCCGATGACAACGAAGATGGCGTTGTCAATGAATTGCATGGCACGGATTATCCATTCAATGCCACGGCCTTCGTTGATAGCCCCTTGGTAGAGAATGACTTTTTTGTTTGTCCAGTTGAATTTGTCTGCTCGGGCGTATGGTTGAGAAAGAGGAACATTGCGTAATACTTTAAAAGAAATGTTGTAGCGTTCTTTGTAGTAGTTGGCGATGGATTGGCAGACAGTGTAGCCATCTGAAACATGAGGAAGAACGAAATCTTCAATTTTTGTCCATACCCATTTGACCATTTTGCGGTGAGTTACTTCAGGCACTTCAGGAAAGAGTTCGTGAAGGTCGAGTGAGTAATGTACACGCTTGATTTTTGCAGCGAGAAAGGTCGCTAAAGCTGTATCTGTGTCATTTCCCCAAATCCTGTCTGTTTTTTTGAAAAGAAGAAAGAAAAATAGTCGCACGTTGAATTCCGCGTAAAATAGAGGACCTTTCTTAAACCAAACAGACAGACGCTTGGTGCTGTACGGTTGTTTGTATTCGTGGCATAGACGATGAGTGGAACCAACGACAAGGACCTTCCAACCCTTTTCGAAGAAAAAACTGGCCACCTTGTGTACGCGTTGATCCGCTTCTAAATTGTTGGTAACCGTAAAAATGATTTTTTTGCTTGACATTCTGAAAAGTCGATGTTGTAATGCGGAACGCAAATTTACAAATCTTTATATCTATCTTTGTAAAAAAGAAACAAAAGAATGAAACATTATCAGTCATACTCTCTGTTGAAGCATAATACTTTTGGTATTGATGTTCAATGTAAGGATTTTTATGAATACGAAACAAAAGAAGAATTGCGGCAACTCTATGCAAAAGGAGCATTGCGGAAATTTTTTTGTATTGGGGAAGGTAGCAATCTTTTACTCTTAAAGGACATAGATTATTCGGTGTTGCATTCTGCTATGAAAGAGATTGAAATTGCCGATGAAACCGATAAAAATGTTTTTGTCAGAGTAGGTGCAGGTTATGTGTGGGATGAGTTTGTAGAGTGGACTATTGAACATCAGTTAGGAGGAGTAGAAAATCTTTCGTTTATACCAGGAATGGTGGGTGCGTCGCCTGTTCAGAATATCGGGGCGTATGGAGTGGAAGCAAAAGATGTGATAGCAGAGGTGGAAGTGTATGACGCAATAGAAAATTGTTTCTTTGTGCTGAATAATGCTCAGTGTGACTTTGAATACAGAGGAAGCATTTTCAAAAAGAATGCACACTGGATAGTCGTATCTGTAGTTTTCAAATTAGACAAGTTGGTAGCACATACATTCAAAGTTGACTATGGGAATGTGAAGGAGGTTTTGGATGATAGAGAGGTTACATTGGAGAATCTTCGCGAAGTGATTGTGAAGATACGGAAAGAAAAATTGCCGATTCCATCGGAGATTGGTAGTGCGGGCAGTTTTTTTAAGAACCCTGTTGTCTCAAAAGAAAAGTACCAAAGAGTAAGTGAATCGTATGAAAACATGCCATTTTTTGAAGTGGAAAATGGATATAAGATACCAGCAGCATGGCTAATCAGTCAGTGTGGTTGGAAAGGGATAAACATAGGGCATGTGGGTGTGTACGAGAAGCAACCTTTGATATTAGTGAATCGAGGAGGAGCAACGGGCGAGGAGGTTGTAAATCTGATGAGACAAGTGCAAGAATCAGTTGCAGAGAAATTTCAAATTGACTTACAGCCGGAGGTTTGCATTGTAAAGTAAAGAGAAAAATATTTCTTGCTGACAGCGTGAAAAAACAAAAAATCCGAGACTCAAAAGGCTTCGGATTTTTTTGTATGACATTCAAAACATTTCCCAATGGTAAAGGTCAGACTCAGATATAGTATATTTATATAATAGGGTCAAATTTTATGAACGATATAACCTTATCGTTTGCTACAAAGGTATAGAAGGACAGGTTGAGGTATGTTCAGTAGATAGAAAACTATGTGGATAATTTTAAAAAATGCAATTTTGTGATGTGGAAAAATAGGAGGTTTTTGGCATGATTTGTGGAGAATTTGTGGAAATTTATCTTGAAATGTCTTTTTTGTGTTGGTTAGCACTATTTTATAATATAAAGTTAAAAATATTTGTTTTAACTTTGCAATGTTACATAAGAAACAAGTTACAAAGTTTATAAGTTACAAAAGTGAAGAAAAAAGTGTTAGTGGCATTGTGTGCCATTGCTGTTTTATTGTCTTTAGTAGGCGTTTGGAGAGCTTGGGTCAGTCCGACGCGGATAGCTTTTCTTAATTATCAAGCAACGGAGTTGGGTTTGCTTTCGAAAGCCAACGAAAGCGGAATGATTAAACTCAGAGAGATTACGACAGATGATTTCGACAATCTTGATGATTATGATATGATTTTCGTGAATGGAATGGGACTTCGAATTGATGAAGCGCAACGTCAGAAATTGAAAAACGCTGCGGAGAAAGTTCCTGTTTTAACACGTGCGGCAACTAATCCAGATAATAATATATCCTCCGTAACGGGATTTGATGCGGAATATATCACCAAATATGTTTCTAATGGAGGGAAGAAGAACTATCGGAATATGTTGCAGTATGTCCGAAAGTTTATCGATGGAAAGAAATTTATGGCACCAGAACCAGAGGTTGTAGAAGAACATCCTGACTATATGTTGACTCACTATGATCCTAAAGATAAGGATGGTGATAGAAAAGGTTTTAATAGTGTATCTGAATACAGTCAATTTTTGGTAGAAAACGGGCTTTATAAGGAAGATGCCCCAGTAGTTTTGATTGCAGGCTTCATGGGTTCGGCGGATGAATTAGAAAAACCCTTAGAAGACAAAGGTTTTGTTGTCTACCGTGTCAATCAGTTAAAGTCTTTTATTGAAAAACACCATGCAGATAGTGTCAATGTTTCTGCGGTTGTCAATTTGGCACATGGGCGTTTGGGCGATTATTTTGTGAAGTTTATTTCGGAAAGGAACATTCCTTTGTTTTCTCCGTTGAATGTCAATAAATTGGCGGAAGAATGGGAAAATGACAAACAGGGAATGTTTGGAGGATTTATGTCGCAGAGCATAGTTACTCCAGAAATTGATGGTGCCATTCGTCCGTATGTCGTTTTTGCGCATCGGATTAATGAAGATGGGTTACAAGAGGTGTATGGCATACCCGACCGTGTGGAGAGTTTCGTTGAGAACATCCAAAACTATGTCAGTTTAAAGAAAAAAGCCAACAGCGAGAAGAAAGTAGCGATTTTCTATCTAAAAGGACCAGGACAGAATGCATTGGTTGCTTCGGGAATGGAGGTTGTACCGTCTCTTTATAATCTTCTATTACATCTAAAAAAAGAAGGATTCAAGGTTGAGGGATTGCCATCTTCAGAAGCGGAGTTGGCGAAGATGATTCAAAGTCAGGGAGCGGTGTTCGGAACGTATGCGGAAGGCGCGTACACAAATTTCTTGGCAAATGGGAATCCAGTGATGATAACGTCAGAGCAATATGCAGAGTGGACGGGCAAGGCGTTATCTAAAAATCAGATTGATGATATGAACCTTGTCAACGGACCGTTTCCTGGTAAGTATATGTCGACTGAGGATGGGCGTTTAGCCGTGGCTCGACTTCAGTTTGGAAATGTCGTTTTGTTGCCGCAAGTGATGGCGGGCGAGGGTGATGATTCGTTCAAGATTGTACATGGAACCAACCAAGCACCTCCTCATGTTTATATTGCCTCATACTTGTGGACAAAATATGGGTTTGGTGCTGATGCTTTGATTCACTTTGGAACACACGGTTCGTTGGAGTATACGCCACGCAAGCAAGTCGCTTTGTGCGATAACGATTGGTCAGACCGTTTGATTGGTACGACGCCTCATTTCTACGTCTACACTATCAGTAATGTTGGTGAGGGAATGATAGCAAAACGCAGAACCTACGCCCAGTTGCTTTCATATTTGACACCTCCTTTTAAAGAGAGTAAATTGCGCGATACCTACCGTAAGTTGAGTGATGCCATTGAAGCCTATAACAAAAAACCATCCGAAGATTTGTCTCTAAAGGTAAAGGCAATTACTGTTGAGATGGGGATTGCTCGTGAGTTGAGTTTAGATACGGTGAGCTTGAATATTCCGTATAGTGAGGAAGAGATTGGACGCATAGAGACTTTTTCGGAGGAATTAGTGAATGAAAAGATAACGGGGCGACTCTATACGATGGGAGTTCCATACGATGAAGATGACATAAAGACGAGTGTTTATGCGATGGGAACAGACCCGATTGCATACGGAATGTTGGGAGTGGATAAGATGAAGGGGCGAGTTGAGGTAGATGTAGAAAAGCATAAGCAACGGTTTGCGAAACTTTACTTAAGCAAGGCAAGCGCAGTGGTAACCCAATTGCTCAATGGCAGTTTGGATGTGTCGGATGATTTTATATGCAAGTTTGTCGGTGTCACGCCAGAAGAGTTGGAGATGGCTCGTAAGATAGAGAAGATGCAGTCTGCTCCTGATGCAATTTCTATGATGATGCAGATGGCAGGAAACATGCCAATGGCGGAGAAAAAGAAAGAAGAGAAAAAAGATACTCGCACAGTGAGCGAGCTCCGTGCCGCAAATGTGACCCACGAACGAGAAGTGCCTCAGATGAGCAAAGAGTCGTTTGAGAAGATGGAACAAAGTGGTCGTTTCCCAGAGAAGATGATGGAAGCTATAAGAAAAGGTCAGAAGTGGTATATTGAAGAGCAAAAGGCTGATTCAGTAAAGAAAGCCGAGAATGCTAAAATAGCGAAAGTTGACTCTGTGGATGTTGTGAAAGACAGTTCTTTCGCAGAAACAGAGAAAAAAGGAAAGAGAAAAGGAGGAATGCCAGGTATGATGGGAGGTTCTCCGAAATATACTCGTGAAGAAATTAATTTGGCTCAGGCGATTACGACAGTCGAGCATGCATTGTTGAATATTGGTAAATATTCGCAGGCGTTGCGTGATTGTCCGAATGCTGAGTTTGCTTCTCTAATAAATGCTCTTTCTGGAGGGTATACGAAGCCATCTCCAGGAGGAGATCCAATCGTCAATCCTAACACATTGCCGACAGGTCGCAATCTATTTTCTGTCAATGTTGAAAATACGCCGACTGAGAATGCATGGGAAAAAGCCAAGGAGTTATGTGATAATACAATTAAGATGTATCAACAACGGCATAATGGAGAGTATCCTCGAAAGGTCAGTTACACGTTGTGGAGTAGCGAGTTTATTGAGACGGAAGGGGCGACGATTGCGCAGGTGCTTTATATGTTGGGGGTTGAACCTATCAGAGATGCTTTTGGCCGAGTGTCTGACTTGAGGATTATTCCTTCTAAACAGTTGGGAAGACCACGTATCGATGTAGTTGTGCAGACTTCTGGTCAATTGCGTGATTTGGCTGCGTCTCGATTATTTTTGATTAACAAAGCAATAGAGATGGCTGCTAATGCAGATGATGCGGATTATGAAAATCTTGTGAAAGCAGGTGTTGTAGAGTCGGAACGAGTTTTGGTAGAGAAAGGAATGTCGCCAAAGGAGGCGCGCGAGGTAAGTATGTATCGTGTCTTCGGAGGAGTGGACGGCAACTATGGAACAGGAATCCAAGGAATGGTAACCGCTGGCGACCGTTGGGAGAAGGAGAGCGAGATAGCTGAGGTTTACCTGAATAATATGGGTGCGTACTACGGAGATGAGGAAAATTGGGAAGCAGTTCGTCAGGATGCATTTGAGGCTGCTCTTACACGTACAGATGTCGTAGTTCAGCCACGCCAAAGCAATACTTGGGGGGCGTTAAGTCTTGATCATGTCTATGAGTTTATGGGCGGAATGAACTTGGCGGTGCGCAATGTGACAGGCAAAGACCCAGATGCCTATTTGTCAGACTATCGCAACCACAGCAATATGAGAATGCAAGAAGTAAAGGAAGCCATCGGTGTTGAGAGTCGTACGACTATCTTCAATCCTGCTTACATCAAAGAGAAAATGAAGGGCGGAGCAAGCAGTGCAGGTGGTTTTGCAGAGATAATCACTAATACATACGGATGGAATGTGATGAAGCCATCGGCTATTGATAATGAAATGTGGAATGAGATTTACAATGTTTATGTGAAAGACAAGTACCATCTTGGCACGAAGGAGTTTTTCGACAAGCAAAATCCTGCAGCCTTGATGGAGATGACTGCGGTGATGATGGAAAGTGCAAGGAAGGGGCTTTGGAAGGCGACCGACCAACAGCTTAAAGACATAGCGGAGTTGCATACTGCGACTGTCAACGAGTTCAAACCGTCATGTTCAGAATTCGTTTGTGATAATGCAAAACTTCGAGATTTCATAGCCTCCAATGCCAATGAATCGTCGTCTAAGGTATATCAGCAAAATGTGAAACAGGTTCGAGAGGCTCAGACACAGAACAGCAATGATGGTAATGGGGTGGTGATGAAGAAAGAGACACTCAATAGTGAGGTTCAAAATGCGACGACAGTTATTAGTGGAGTCGTGGTGGCTGTGATTGTGGTTGCTTCGCTGGTAGGAATCTTCCTATTGGTTCGTCGACGCCGTCAAAACATAAGCGAGGAGTAGTAGGAATGGAGACATTGTTGATAGTGATGATGGTTTTAGTTTGCTTCAGTTTTGTGTTGAAGCAGACGTTCCATGGAGTCAAGGAAGTTATGGTAATGGCAGTTATACTGGCTTTTTTCGTCGGAATGGCGTGGACGTTTGCCATAGAGCAGTCGAAGACACAGATAGCCGCCTGGATATCAGATGCAAAGTTGATGTTGGATATGGCGGTGCTGATGAGTGTAGATGTCTCTTTGACAATTTTCTTTTGTATCGTTCATGTTGACATTAAAACTGCAGAAAAGGTTAGTAAACTTAAATTCTATACCTATATCTTCTTGAAGTATTTTCCGGGATTGTTGATTTTCCCTGTCCTTTTCGCTGTTTTGGTTTCCCTAATCTTCTTCTTTCCTGGAGCGTCTTTTCAGTTGATTGCATGGGGATTAGCGGTTGTTGTGTTCGTTTTGATGCCGTTGACGATATACGGGTTGCGTTGGTTGTTGCCCGAGCGGTCAATACGATTAGAATTACTTTTTCTTGTTGATGTGTTGTTGGCACTGATGGGAGTTGTCGGAACAGTCAATGGTGGAACTGCGGTTGAAGGAATCAGTGAAGTGGATGTGAAGTCCTTGTTGGCAGTCATCGGAATGGTCTTGGCTGGGATGGCAATAGGGTATGTCTATTATAGTGTGAGAACGAAAAGAATGAAAGTATAAAAATAATCTAATATAAAGGAGAGATGAATTACATTTCTGATGTATTGTTTTGGATATCAACGGGGTTGTTAGTGCCCGTAATCGTGTTGTTGATATGGTTTTTTGTTCGTGCGTTGCTTTTATTGGGAGGCTTTTTCGGACAGTATTTGGTGAAGCGTAAGACTGGAGCCGAAATTCGGGAGCAAATGAATGCATTGACAATTGAGAATTTAGATACTTTGCCAGATCGTTTGCCAAAAAACAAACAGGCGGTGATTGTTTCTTATATCAATAAGGTTGTTGAGAATAGAAAGAGTGTTGCGCAGGTAAACCGTACACTCGATCTTTTCGCTCAATATATGGAGAAAGAGATGTCGTTGCCAACCACTCTGATGAAGATGGGTCCTATGTTAGGTCTGATGGGAACATTGATCCCTATGGGTCCTGCATTGGTAGGGTTGTCAACGGGGGATATTTCCTCAATGGCATACAATATGCAGGTGGCGTTTGCGACAACCGTGGTAGGAATTTTTGCGGCAGCGGTCGGTTTCGTGGTGAAACAGACGAAAATGCGTTGGAGCAAAGAAGACATGGGACACTTGGAGTTTATTGCAGACTTAATTGATGAAAACAAATAATTATGAGAAGGAACAGAAGAAGCAGAATGTCTCCAGAGGAAGATGATGATCCGATGAGCGTTGTGAGTAATCTTTTCGATGTGGCGATGGTGTTTGCGGTTGCCTTGATGGTGGCTCTTGTAACACGATACAGTATGACAGAAATGTTCAGTCAGGAAGATTTCACAATGGTGAAGAATCCAGGGAAGGAAAATATGGAAATCATCACCAAAGAAGGTGAGAAGATTAATAAATACACTCCTTCGGAAGATCAAAACAGCAAGTCTGGCAGAAAAGGAAAGAAAGTAGGTATCGCCTACGAATTGGATAATGGAGAGATCATTTATGTGCCAGAAAACTAAAAATAGAAGCAGTCGTGTTAATGATTAGTAAAGAGGATTGATTGAGATGAAGAGTAAGATTTTTTCTTGGAAAAACTTCCATAAATGGATAGGAGTTATTATGGCTCTCTTCTTGATCGTTTTCTGTGTTTCTGGAATCATCTTGAATCATCGTGCCTTCTTTAGTGGTTTTGATGTGCCTCGTTGCATATTGCCGTCGGATTATCAGGTGAAAAACTTTAACAATGGTGTTGTGAAAGGTACGATTGCACTTGAGGATGGTCAGATTGTTGCGTATGGCAATGGAGTGTGGTTGACAGAGAGAACGGGGGCGACTTGGAAAGATTGGAGTTTAGGATTCCCAAAGGGTGTTGATAACAGAAGTGTCCGAAACATGGTTCGTACGAAAGATGGTGCGTTGTGGTGTGTGACTAATTTTGCGGTCTATCGTCATAATGGAGGTCAGTGGATAGATCAGAAATTAGAACATTATGGCGAACGATTGACAGATTTGGCACTTTCTCCAGATAGCACATACGTAGTGGCACTTTCTCGTGACGCAGTATACGAGATGAAGTCGAGTGGAAACGTACGTAAAGAGATGAAGGCGTCTATCAATTTTGAACCGAAAGATTACCTTTTCCGTACGGTGTGGAAGTTGCATAGTGGGGAAATTTTTGGTATCGTTGGTCGTTTGGTTGTAGATGCTATCGCAATTGTATTGATTATCTTGTGTGCGACTGGAATAGTCCTTTTTATTCTTCCTTATAATATTAAGTGGAATCGTAAGAAGGAAAAGAAGGAGAGTTGTAGAAGAGGTGCGAAAAGAATGGTGTGGAACCAGAAATGGCACAATCGTTTTGGTTTCTACGCTTTGGTTTTCACCTTGTTCATAACAATCACGGGAACTTGTCTTCGTCCTCCATTGATGATTCCTTTGATTTTAGGGAAGACATCTCCTGTTAATTTTTCGGACAATGTATGGCAAGATCGTTTGAGAGCTTTTCGTTGGGATGCTGTGCAAAATGAATGGTTGATTAGTACTTCGGATGGCTTTTTGTGTGTGGATAGAAATTTTGAAAATCAACCTATCAAGATAATGGGTAAAACGCCGATGGTTAGTCCGATGGGGGTAAATGTCTTTCGTCAGCAGATGGACAATACTTGGTTGATTGGTTCCTTCAGCGGTTTGTTTATATGGAATCGCCAGAATGGAACGATTACTGACTTTTTCGGGGAAAAGCCTAAGAGCGGTTTTTCTGCAATGTTCTCAGGACATACGGTAACAGGTTATTCAGAGGATTTTGAAGTGAAGACGTTAGGAAATGGACTCGTTTTTGAATATTCAACGGGAGCAGAGGAATTGCCTGCACAACCGGAGGTCATTACTAATGTGCCGATGAGTTTGTGGCATCTTGGATTAGAACTGCATGTCGGAAGATGTTATAGCCCATTCCTCGGTCCATTGAGTTCTCTATTTGTTTTCATTTGGGGAACGCTCAGTGTGTTGGTGATTGTTTCGGGATATATCGTCTATCATAGACAGAAAAAAAGGAGGAATGGAAGGACAACGGAAGTTTCTTTCCCTCAAGAAAAAAAACAAGAGGAGTCTTAAAGGAAAGACGAGAATAATGGGAAAATAAATAAGAGAGTTAAATAATTTCATAATAAACAGTTTTACAAAAAAAGTTACAAAATGAAAAAATTCAAATCAATGTTGGCTATCATGATGGCCATGGTGTGTGCAGTTTCGTTCGTTTCATGTGGAGATGACGATGATGACAACAACAGCAGCAACAATGGTAGCAACAACGGTGGTAGCGAAGAGGTATCAGGAATCGCTAAGACAATCGAAGGAGAGTACACGGGGAATGAGACAATTACCGTGATGGGTTCTGGAGACACTGAGACTGCTACGTACAAGGTAGAAGCGACAGGTGCATCTACAATCACAATCATCATCCCTGGCGGTGGTGGAGGAGCAATGTCTTACCCAGATCTTCCTGTTGAGGGACTTTCTGTTGCTTCTGATGGAACATTTTCTGGTGAGTATGCAGGTTCTGTAACAAAGGAAGATGGATCTATTAAGGCATATTCTTGTACAATGTCTGGAAAATATGTTGATGGTGTTTTGACAGTTGACGGAAGCCTTAAGTATGGTAACATGCCAATGGCTATGGTTATTAAGTTTGAGGGGCAGAAAGGTGCGCAGAATGTTGTCGCAGAATCTGTGTCTAAGAAAGTGTCTGGAAAATATAATGGTACAGACTCGTTGACGATCTCTGTTATGGGTCAGTCTATCAAGTTGGGTGTCGTTTCATACGAGGTTTCTGTTGTTGATGATACTTTGGTTTCTTTGTCTGCTCCAGCAGCAAACTATAGTGGAATGAGTCTGCCTGCCCTTACAATTGATAGTGTGGTAGTTTCTGGTTCAAATGATTCGTACACTTTGACAAAGGATGATTTCAAATCAACTATCACGGTTGATGGTGTTGAGAAGAACTATTCAATCTCTAATTTTTCTGTAAACGTAAAGGATAAAGACATCACTGTTAAGTACGATCTTACTTATGGATCAATGCCGATGGCAATGTCTTATGATTTTGTTGGTAGCAAGGCAGAGTAATTACAATGAAAGGAAAAGTCGTGCTTTTCACCTTTCTTGCTATTAGTGGATTTTTCGGAGATATTTATGCAGAGAATTCTGAATTAGTTAGAAGTGCGACTGAAAACACGGTCGCACTGGCTAAAATTTTCTCTGGTAGGGTTCTTGATGATACAGGAGCGCCATTAGTGGGTGCTCATGTCCAAGTGTCTAACGATAAGAACGCGGGCACAACGACAGATAATGACGGATATTTTCGTCTCTCATCTACCTCTTCTGATGCATTAAAGGTTAAAGTAAGTTTTGTCGGATTTCAGTCTGAATATTTCGTCTTGAAATCCTCTGGGAATGGAAGTAACACGCTTCGTTTGTCTCCTAATGCCGCTGCATTGGAGCAAGTGGTGGTTACAGGAACGCGTACTCCGAAAGCTTTGAAGGATGCGCCTGTCGTTACTCGTGTCATCACTGCAGAAGATATTAAAATTGCTGATGCGACAAATGTGCAGGATTTGCTCACGGAAGAGTTGCCTGGCGTTGAGTTCGGTTATGCAATGAGTCAAGAGACCTCCCTCAACATGAATGGATTCGGTGGTAACGCTGTCCTCTTCTTGGTTGATGGCGAGCGTTTGGCTGGTGAGACAATGAATAATGTTGACTACAATCGTCTGAATATGGATAACGTCGGTCGTATTGAGGTGGTCAAAGGTGCAGCCTCTGCTCTCTATGGCGCGAATGCTGTTGGAGGTGTTGTGAACATCATCACACGCGAAAACACTGAACCCTGGACGGTGAATGTGAATTCTAGATATAGTGCATTCAATGATGAATGGCGTTATGGTGGAAATGTGTCGTTCAATGTAAAAAAGTGGAATTCTCAAACGAGTGTTCAACGTACAACCTCCGAGACCGTCCAACTGACTAGCCCGTTTGACACTGAATCTTACATCGTTAGCATTTATGGTGGTGAATCTTTGAATATCAAGGAACGGCTGACTTTCAAAGCTACTGATCGTCTGAAGTTCATAGCTCGTGGTAGTTATTTCGACCGTGTCAGCAATCGTTCTAATTATGACGACCATTATAAAGGGTACAGCGGTGGTTTGAAAGCTGTCGTTGATATCTCGAAGAATGACAACTTGGAGGTTTCATACGCCTACGATCAGTATGACAAGTTGAGGTACGAAAGTGTTACGACAAAGGATTCTGTTACAAAGAAGACGACAACCGAGATGGTGCGCACGCATAATCATGATTATAGCAACCGCCAGCATACGGTTCACGCGCTTTATTCGCATATCTTCAAGGTCGGTACATTGACGATCGGTGGCGATTATATGAACGACTACCTTACGACCTACCAGTTCTTGGATAACGAGGATCATAGTCAGTCTTCTTTGGATGGCTACGTTCAGTTCGACTACAATCCGTTGAGATGGTTGAATGTGGTGGGTAGTGTCCGTCACGACTACTATTCGGCTTCTAAACATGGTGCGACAACGGCTCGTTTGGCTTTGATGACGAAATGGAAATATATTTCTGTTCGCGCTAACTACGCTGGAGGATTCCGTGCTCCAACTTTGAAGGAGATGTATATGTGCTTTGATATGGCTGGTATGATGATGATTTATGGAAATCCTGATTTGAAGCCAGAAAAAAGCCACAATTTCAATGTCGCCTTAGAACATGCGGGAAGAGTTAAAGGAAACAATTTCTTCAGCGGTCAATACAGTGCCAATGTAATGGGTTATTATAACATTTATGAGAACCGAATTACTACGGATGACTATGACGATGGAAATGAGAAG
Source organism: Clostridiales bacterium (assembly GCA_963626555.1). GTDB lineage: Bacteria > Bacteroidota > Bacteroidia > Bacteroidales > Paludibacteraceae > UBA1181. Next base: position 14,663 of record CAVFXQ010000019.1, on the reverse strand, counting down.
TCTTCTTCACGATATACGAATGAGGATGGTGTGAACGTGATGGGTATCGATGCAAGTGCTCAATACCGCACAGATATGGGTCTGGGATTGAAGTTCAACTACAATTATGTTCACATGACAGGTCGTACTGTTGATTCTCAGTTCTCCCAACCTCGTCCTTCTTCGGCAACCTGGAGAATTGACTATGACCATCAGTTCTGTACAGCATACGGATTGAACGCAGCCATTTCGGGTCGTTTCTTGTCTGAACCAGACACAGATCAGGAGAAACATGACGGCGCATACCAAATCTGGAAGTTCACGTTGCAACAACGTCTCTTCGACGGTATCAGCATCAACTTCAATATTGATAACCTCTTCAACTATGTGCCAGAAGCCTATTACTGGAGTTCTTGTATGACGAAAGGTCGCACTTGGTCATTGGGTATCTCTATGGATGTAGACCGTTTTGTTAAGGCAGTAAAAAAATAAAGCTAAAAATAAAACGACAATAGCATTTTTGGTATAACAGGAAAAGGTTGGAATCAAGCAGATTCCAACCTTTTCTATTCTTCTGATTTTTCTATAGAGTTTCCTTATTTCAACTCCAAGTCACCATTGAACACCTCGTGCCATGGTAACCCTTGCTTGTTCAACTCTTCCATGAACGGATCTGGATCAAACTCCTCTACGTTCCATACTCCTGGTTTCTTCCACAAACCTCGGAAGAACATTTGTGCTCCGATGCATGCTGGCACTCCTGTCGTGTAGCTTACTCCCTGCATTCCCGTCTCCTTATATGCTTCTTGATGGCTACAGTTGTTGTAGACATAGTAGGTGAGTTCTTTGCCGTCTTTGCCGATTCCTCTGATACGACATCCAATGCTGGTCTCGCCTTCATAGTTCTCTCCTAAGTCTTGTGGATTGGGTAGCACCGCTTTCAAAAACTGAAGTGGAACAATCTTCACTCCATTGTATTCAACTTCGTCGATTCTCGCCATTCCAATGTTCTGAATTACGCGTAGATGAGTCAGGTATTCCTGGCCGAAGGTCATCCAAAAACGTGCTTTCTTGATGCTTGGATAGTTCTTCACCAAAGACTCCAACTCTTCGTGGTGCATCAGATATGACTCGCGTGGACCGATATTTGGGTAGGTGAGCGGTTGATGGATTTCCAATGGTTCTGTTTCAATCCATTTCCCATCTTGATAGTATAATCCTTTTTGTGTAATCTCACGAATGTTGATCTCTGGATTGAAATTGGTTGCGAAGGCTTTATGATGGTTTCCAGCGTTGCAGTCCACAATGTCTAACACCTGCATCTCCTTGAAATGATGCTTGGCGGCATAGGCGGTGTAGACTCCTGAAACGCCTGGGTCAAATCCGCATCCAAGAATGGCTGTCAACCCTGCTTTCTCAAATTTGTCTTTGTATGCCCACTGCCAACTATACTCAAAGTGAGCCTCGTCTTTTGGCTCGTAGTTGGCTGTGTCTAAGTAGTTTACGCCACACTCTAAACATGCGTCCATAATGTTGAGGTCTTGGTAAGGCAACGCTACGTTGATAACCAACTCTGGCTGATGTCTCTTGAAAAGAGCTACTACTTGCGCTGTTTCATCGGCATCCACTTGGTCTGTCTTTACATTCACGTTGTATTTCTCCTTCAAGATTTTTGCTACGGCATCGCATTTTGATTTCGTGCGACTTGCAATGACAATCTCGCTGAAGATTTCTGTGTGTTGCGCTACCTTGTGGCATACTACGGTACCAACACCGCCAACACCGATAATGAGAACTTTTGACATAATCCTTTGTTTTGTTTAATTGTTATATGAATAAGAAATGTTCGCCTATCCTAACAGCGGAATTACCTCTTCTATGCTGAGTAGCTTCTGTTCTCCGCTCTCCATATTCTTCAACATCACTTTTCTCTCGTTCAACTCGGTCTCTCCAATGATGGCAACGAATGGAATGTTTTTCGCATTGGCATAACTCATCTGTTTTTTCATCTTTGATGGCTCTGGGTAGACTTCCGCTGAGATGCCTGCGTTGCGAACAACTTTCGCACATTCAACGGCAAACCTCAACTCTGCTTCTCCAAAGGTGGTGAAGAGAATCTTTGTGGTTTGTGAGACTTCGGATGGATAAAGGTCTAATTGGTTTAAAACGTCGTAGATACGATCTGCACCGAATGAAATACCTACGCCTGACACGCCCGAAAGTCCAAAGACACCTGTCAAATTGTCGTATCGCCCTCCTCCTGTGATACTTCCGATTTGCACGTCTAAAGCCTTCACCTCGAAGATAGCTCCTGTATAGTAGTTGAGTCCTCGCGCTAAGGTGAGGTCTAATTCTACCTTCGTCTGAATGTTGAGGTTCTCTATGAAACCAAGTATCGTGGCGATTTCTTCAACACCTTTTAGTCCAGTTTCTGAAGTCGCTAACACACTCTTTATGGTTTCTAACTTCTCGTGATTTGTGCCTTGCAGTTGAATGATAGGCTGCAGCTTGTCTATTGCCTCCTGTGGCAACCCCTTGCTCGCTAATTCAGCGTTGACGTTCTCCAAGCCGATTTTGTCCAACTTGTCAATCGCCACGGTGATGTCTACGATTTTGTCTGCCTCTCCAATCACTTCTGCGATGCCAGAAAGAATTTTGCGGTTGTTTAGTTTGATGGCGACATTCACGTTCAAACGACGGAATACCTCGTCGACGATTTGTATCAGCTCTACCTCGTTGAGCAATGAGTCGCTGCCTACGACATCCACGTCGCACTGATAGAACTCTCGGTATCTACCTTTCTGTGGCTTGTCGGCACGCCAAACAGGCTGAATTTGGAAACGTTTGAAGGGGAATGATAGTTTGTCTCTGTTCATCACCACGAAACGTGCGAATGGCACTGTCAAGTCATACCGCAATCCCTTCTCTGAAATCTTATTAATCAGTTTAATGGAATTGCGTGCCGCCAAAGTCTCGCCGTCAACATCCGCAAGATAGTCGCCCGAGTTAAGGATTTTGAACAAAAGCTTGTCTCCCTCATCTCCATATTTACCCATGAGGGTTGATAGATTCTCCATGGCGGGGGTCTCTATCTGTTGGAAACCATAAAGTTTGAAGACATCTTTGATCGTATTGAATATATAGTTTCTCCTCACCATTTCGATAGGTGAGAAATCCCTTGTCCCCTTGGGAATGGATGGTTTATTTGCCATTGCTGTGTCTAATGTTATTTTTTACAAATTTAGTTCTTTTATCCGTATTAGGGGGGTATAAATTGTGTGAATGTTTTATCTTTGTGTTAGCAATTTTTTTAGAGGCGAATGATTGAAAAACTGTTTTTGATCGAGAATTCAGACCCTGTGATTTTTTACGGTGTCAATAATACTAATATTATGACGCTGAAGGATTTGTTGCCTAAACTTAAAATAGTGGCTCGTGGCGATGTCGTTAAGTGTATGGGCGAAGACAGCGAAGTGGAGGCTTTTGAAAAGATTCTGCATCAGTTGGATGTGTATTGCGCAAAATACAATCGATTAGACGAACAGACGGTAGTCGACTTCGTCAAGGGCAACGAAGTGGATGTTTGCACCGAAAAGAAAGATCTCATTATATATGGTGTGAGTGGAAAGCCAATCGTGGCTCGCACTCCCAACCAACGGGAAATGGTGCGCCTTTATGATGAGCAGGATTTGATCTTTGCAGTAGGTCCAGCAGGTTCTGGTAAGACGTTTGTTGCCATTTCATTAGCCGTTCGTGCTTTGAAAAATAGAGAGGTGAAAAGGATAATTCTTAGTCGCCCCGCTGTCGAGGCAGGCGAAAAGTTAGGTTTCCTTCCTGGCGATATGAAAGAGAAAATCGACCCCTACCTTCAGCCTTTGTACGACGCTTTGCAAAGTATGATTCCTGGTGCGAAGTTGAAGGATTATATGGAAAATGGAGTCATTCAGATTGCTCCGCTCGCCTTTATGCGTGGTCGGACACTGAACGATGCTGTCATCATCTTAGACGAGGCTCAAAATACTACTACTCAGCAGATTAGAATGTTCCTCACTCGTATGGGAGTGAACAGCAAGGTGATTGTTACAGGGGATGTTACGCAGATTGACCTCCCTGGCAATCAACGCTCGGGGCTGATTGATGCCCTGCGTGTCCTGCACAGTGTGAAAGGTGTCGGAAAGGTCGAATTCAAGAAGGATGATATTGTTCGACACCCTTTGGTGCAGCGTATCGTCGACGCCTACGAGCAGTCGGACGAGGAGAGAAAAGCTCGTCGTGAGGCTGAAAAGGCGTTAGAACTTCCTAATCATCAGACTTTTGATAAAATGAAAATTTTGACGGATTGTCAATTGTCAACTCAATTAGAAAATAAAGGTTAAATATACAAAATAATGGAGAACGCATTAACAAAAACTGATTTCAACTTTCCTGGTCAGAAGGGAGTTTATCATGGTAAGGTTCGCGATGTTTACAGCGTGGGCGAAGACAAACTGGTGATGGTTGCAACAGACCGTATATCGGCTTTTGATGTAATATTGCCGAAAGGTATTCCTTTCAAAGGTCAGGTCTTGAATCAAATCGCCGCTAAATTCTTGGATGCGACTCAAGATATTTGTCCGAACTGGAAATTGGCAACTCCTGATCCTGTCGTTACTGTCGGCATTCGTTGCCAAGGTTTCCCTGTGGAAATGATCGTTCGTGGTTACCTCTGTGGTAGTGCTTGGCGTGCCTACAAGAGTGGCGTTCGTGAAATTTGCGGCGTGAAACTTCCTGATGGTATGCGTGAGAATCAAAAATTCCCAACTCCAATCATCACCCCGACTACTAAGGCTGAAATCGGTACGCACGACGAGGATATCTCTAAAGAAGAGATCTTGAAGCAGGGTCTCGTCTCTCCTGAAGATTATGCTATCGTCGAGAAATATACGTTAGCCCTCTTCCAAAGAGGTACTGAAATTGCCGCTAAACGTGGCTTGATCTTGGTCGACACAAAGTATGAGTTTGGTAAGGCGGATGGCAAGGTCATCCTAATGGATGAAATTCACACACCAGATTCTTCTCGCTATTTCTATGCTGATGGCTACCAAGAGCGTTTTGAAAAAGGCGAGGCTCAAAAGCAACTTTCAAAAGAGTTCGTTCGTGAGTGGTTGATGGACAACGGCTTCCAAGGTCAAAAAGGTCAACAGGTACCTGAGATGACTGACGAAATCGTTAAATCAATCTCCGACCGCTACATCGAATTATACGAGAACATCGTGGGCGAGAATTTCGTTCGTGAACAGAATGTGTCTGCTATCGCTTCTCGTATTGAGAAAAATGTCACTGAATATTTGAAGAAATAATTTCTTTTGACATAGATGGGGAAGAGGAATGGTTCGTCTTCTCCATCTCTTTTTTTATTAGTTTGATTTAGACGAATTTGTTGAGGATTTGAAAGGTATGTACCTAAAAAGGGTTAAAGTATTGAACTACAAAAACATAGAAGAGGCTGATTTGTCCTTCTCCCCGAAAGTGAATTGTTTCATCGGAAACAATGGAGAGGGGAAAACGAACCTTTTGGATGTGGTCTACTATCTTTCATTCTGTAAAAGCCATGCTAATTCGGTGGATAGTCAGAATATTATGCACGAGCGTGAGTTCTTTATGATCGAGGGTTTGTATAATATGAATGGCTCGGAGACAAGTATCTACTGTGGTGTGAAACGCAGACAAAAAAAACAATTCAAAAAGGATAAAAAAGAGTATGAAAAGCTCTCTGAGCATATCGGACTTCTTCCGCTTGTTCTAATCTCTCCATCTGATGAGGAGTTAATCCTTGGTGGCAGTGAGGAACGTCGCAAGTTTATCGATGGATTTATTGCTCAATATGATAGAAATTATCTTATTCATCTGCTAAACTATAAAGCATTGCTGACACAGCGTAATGCTATGATTCGCAACGAGATACGCGACATACTGCTCTATGAGGCGATAGAAGAGCAGTTGGCTTCGCATGGGGCAAAGATCTATGAGTCTCGTCGTGCTTTTATCAATGATTTCTTGCCTTGTTTCCAAGAATTTCATCAAACGGTTTCCTTGCAGAAGGAGAAGGTGGAGCTAAACTACAAATCGCAGTTGGAAGGCGACTATTCTCAGACGGAGCTCTTTGCGAAAAACAGGGAAAAGGACTTCGTCGTTGGCTATACAACCGTGGGTGTACATCGCGACGATTTGGATATGACGATGGATGGTCTGCCAATCCGAAAAATTGGATCGCAGGGCCAGAATAAAACATTTTTGATCGCATTGAAATTGGCTCAGTTCGATTTCTTGCGCCGCTTGCGCAATGAAAAGCCTATCTTGCTTTTTGATGATATTTTTGATAAATTGGACGGTCAACGAGTGAACCAGATTATCGAGTTGATTAAAGATAATCGTTTTGGTCAGGTTTTCATCTCCGACACCGACCGAGAACATTTGTCGATTATCTTAAAAAAAATTGATTGTCCTTACCACTTATATAACGTGGAGGGTGGCAATGTTGAACTGAGAGAGTGTAAAGAATAAGGAAGTGCATGAAACGTCAGAATACTCAAACTTTAGGTGAGGTGCTGCGAGAGTTGTTGCAGTCGGGACATCTGCGTGCCGGAATAGAAGAGGCGAGGGCGGTCGAAGAGTGGAATAAGGTGGCTGACGAGATGACGAAACGTTTCACGGAGAAAGTCTATGTGAAAAATAGAAAACTCTTTGTGAAAATATCGTCCCCGATGCTGAAATCCAACCTTTCTATGCAACGAAAATTTTTGACGGAAAAATTAAATGAGTCTGTGGGTGCGCCTGTTATCGATGATGTCGTTTTCATTTGATGTTATATGATTCTTCCTGATTTTTATAGAATTATATCTCAAGATAGTGAGTAATGGGGCATTAATAAGATATAAATGGTAAAATTTAAAAACGATATAAAGTATGAGTGTTGCAATTGAGAACATAGGTAAAGTAAGTTTTAAGCACGAAGAAAAAATTCAGATTCGCTTCAACGACATAGATGTCTTAGGGCATGTTAACAATGCCGTGCAGTTGAATTACTATGATTATGGGAAAATGAAATATTTTGAGACGATGAAGCATGGTCTTATCAATTGGCACGAGGCCGAGTTGGTAATCGTAAATCTTAATATTAATTTCTTTGTCCCTATTTTCATGGGTGATGACATTCGCGTGCGCACTAAAATCTATGAAATTGGTCGTAAGAGTGTGAAACTGATCCAGGTGTTGTATGATGAGAAGACGAAGCAGATAAAATCAATGTGCGATGCTGTAATGTGTGGCTTCGATGTGCATACCAACACTTCGACATTGATTTCTGAGGAATGGAGACGTTTAATCACAGGCTTTGAGGGTGAGGTCATACAGAAACAATTAGAGAACAAGTAGTTGCTATTATGATTGCTTTGGGGTGTTAACTTTTTTTGTGATAATAAAATTTGACGACTGAGAGGGAAGCTTTAACTTTGTTACCTTACAAGGAGATAATGAGGCGTATCTTGTCGATATTGTTGATTTTGCATTTCTTCGGCACGAGTCTGATGTCGCAGTCGGCGGTTTGTGACGATGATTTGCCTCCGATTGCCTCGCAAGAAAGGACGAAGAAAAGTGAGAAAGATGTGTTGGATGTCTACTATATCAATGGAATACTTTATATATCAAATGCTTACGAGGGAGCGAAGGTTGAAGTGAAAAATGTGTTGGGGACGAAGTTGTTTGTAGCTACGATGAAATCGAAAGACGGTCATATCGTTGTCTCCCTAAAGCGAGGTGTCTACATTGTCGGGGTCGGTAGCCACTTGCAAAGAATTGTAGTTAGATGAGAAAAGAGAAAAAAATATATCTGTTGAAAAAGTGCCTATTGCTCGTTGTTTGCTTGCTCGCCCAATTGGTTTCTGTTGAGGCTTTCGCCACGAAGGTATATTTGCTGACGATGTCTCCTTCTCAGAATGAAGTTTATACGATGTGGGGGCATACGGCGCTACGTGTGCATAATGACTCAGTGGATAAAGTGTATAATTATGGGGTCTTTTTGTTCGACGACGGCTTCCTTTACAAATTTGTAAAGGGGGAGACTGATTATTGGCTGGACACGGGAACGATTTTAGAGACCAACTACGAGGCGATGTATAAGAATGTCTACCTCTACCAGCAGACGTTAAACTTGTCGGAAGAGGAGGCGCAAACGCTTTATCGGGCTTTAGAGGAAAATCTAAAGCCTGAAAACAGGGTATATCGCTATAATTTCTTCTATGACAACTGTGCCACGCGTGCTCGCAACATTGTTGAAAAATCTTTGGGAGAAATACGCTACCCGAAAATCAACAATAAGTTGACCTATCGCGATGAAATCTATAAACTGACGAAATCGTCGCCTTGGCTCACTTTCGGTATTGACCTCTGCTTGGGTGTCCCTACCGATGAACGCATTCCCGACTATGATCTTATGTTCCTTCCAATGGAACTTCACCGAGCCTATGCGGGGGCTGAACGAATGGTGGATGGAGAATGGAAACCGCTGATACGAAAGGAGATAACGATTGTACAGCCCGTGCATAAAAAAGGTCCGAAGGAGCATCATTATTTCACCCCAATGCTCTGTTTCTCGGTTTTATTTCTCGCATTTCTCGTGGAAACGATATTGCGTGTGAGACGGCAGAAGCGACAAGGGAAGAGTAATTCTGTGGTAGAATATATATTAGATGATGTGTTCTTTGTTGGTTATGGTCTGTTGGGTGTGGTATTGGCTTTTCTGGCGTTTGTGTCTATCCACCCATGTACGAACCCAAACTTGAATCTATTGTGGAGCAATCCGTTGCAGTTGTTGTTTCCAATCTTGGTTTGTTGGAAAAGACTGACTAAGATATTCTGTATATTGCTTGTAGTAAATGCTGTAGCGTGTATGGTTTCCATTCTTGGCTATTGGATATTCCCACAGACGATGAATATAGCGACCCTTCCACTGGCGGCGTTGATGGCTATGCGGAGTCTTTACTGGTTTTGGCAACGTGGCGGTGCTGAAATCTTAGGATTCAGGACATCAAAAAAAAATGTTTGAAAATTAGAAGACAAAGAGAAAAAAAATTAACTTTGCTTCACGTAAGGAAAAGGTTAGTTAACAACTAAAATAATATAAGTGATGAAGGCTATTAAGATTATTATTGCAGCTGCGTTAATGTTACTTGCTATGAGTGCGTGCAAGCAACAGTTGTGTCCTGGGTATGGGAATTTGCATACTGAAGTATTAGAATTGCAACAGAATGCTTAATGTAGTGAAGTATATTAAAGTAGTGATAGCCCTCGTTATGATGACAGTCATGGTGATTTCTTGCAAATCAGGTTGTGGCTGTTTCTAATGAGGTTTTGTCATTTAGAAGAAAGAGAAGATTTGTTTAACATAAATATATATAAAAATGGTTAAAGTTGCTATTAATGGTTTCGGACGTATTGGACGTCTTGCATTCCGTCAGATGTTTGAGGCAGATGGTTACGAAGTAGTTGCTATCAACGACTTGACTAGCCCTAAGATGTTGGCTCACCTCTTGAAATACGATACTGCTCAAGGTGGTTTCGCTGGCAAGTTCGGTGAAGGAAAGCACACTGTTTCTTACAAAGACGCTGTTATGGCTGAGGATGGTAAAACTGTTACTGTTCCTGGTTCAATCACAGTTGACGGAAAAGAAATCACTATCTACGCAAAACCAAACGCTGCTGAACTCCCTTGGGGTCAACTTGGTGTTGATGTAGTTCTCGAGTGTACTGGATTCTACACTTCTAAGGCTAAGGCTGAGGCTCATATCCAAGCTGGTGCTAAGAAAGTTGTTATCTCTGCTCCTGCAGGAAACGACCTTCCTACTATCGTTTACAACGTAAACCACAAGACTTTGAAGAAGGGCGACAACGTAATCTCTGCTGCTTCTTGTACTACTAACTGCTTGGCTCCAATGGCTGACGCTTTGAACAAGTACGCTGCTATCCAATCAGGTATCATGTCTACTATCCACGCTTACACTGGAGACCAAATGATTCTCGACGGTCCTCAACGTAAGGGAGATCTCCGTCGTTCTCGTGCAGGTGCTCAGAACATCGTTCCTAACTCAACTGGTGCTGCTAAGGCTATCGGTTTGGTTATCCCTGAATTGAACGGTAAGTTGATCGGTTCTGCTCAACGTGTTCCAACTCCAACTGGTTCAACTACTATCTTGGTTGCTGTTGTTAAGGGTAAGGACGTTACTAAGGAAGGTATCAACGCTGCTATGAAGGCTGCTGCTACTGAGTCTTTCGGTTACAACGAAGACGAAATCGTTTCTTCTGACGTTATCGGAATGAAGTTCGGTTCTTTGTTCGACGCTACTCAAACTATGGTTTCTAAGATCGACGACGATACTTACCAAGTACAGGTTGTTTCATGGTATGACAATGAGAACTCTTACACTTCTCAAATGGTAAGAACTATCAAATACTTCGCAGAGAACATCTAATCTTTTGCGTAAGAAGCAAAAAATGTCCCGAAGGGTTTTCCTTCGGGATTTTTTTTATGCGTGGTTTTTTCTCCCTCTTGTCGTCTGCCCGTTTTGGTAGACTTTTTTTGTCGGGTCATTTCGTTTTTTCTTTGTATATTTGAATGTGGGAGAACATCGTTTTGTAAATATGAAATAACATTATGGCAATAAAGAAATCTCAGTTATACAGCACTATCTTTGAAAGCTGCAACAAACTCCGTGGCGGTATGGACGCCAGCCAATATAAGGACTACGTTCTTGTTGTCCTCTTCTTAAAATATATCAGCGACAAGAAGAAAGTTGACCCTGACCTACTGATTGAAATACCTCCTGGTTGCACGTTCGACGATATAGTCGCCCTGAAGCATAAAAACAATATCGGTGAGGAAATCAACAAGAAATTAGAGGAACTCGGTAAAGAAAACACCGAACTGTTAAGTGTTTTCCGAAATGCGGATTTCTGTGCCTCTGATAAATTGGGCGCAGGCAAAGACCTTGTTGAGACAGTCGGTGGTTTGATTGGTGTGTTCCAAAACTCGGGTCTCGATTTCGGTAGCAACCGCGAAGCCGACGATGATCTGATTGGCGATGCCTACGAATTTCTGATGAAGAATTTCGCCACGCAGAGTGGTAAGAGTAAGGGGCAGTTCTATACTCCTGCCGAGGTAAGCCGTTTAGTCGCCAAGGTGGTCGGCATTGATAAGGACGAGCGTCCTCAGGTGAGTATCTATGACCCGACGTGCGGGTCTGGCTCACTTTTGCTTCGCGCGAAGGCCGAGGCTAAGAAAAATGTTAGTCTGAACGGTCAAGAGAGCGATGTTAGCACCGTGGGTATGGCCCAGATGAACATGATTATCCATGGTGAACAATGTGCAGATATTCAACAAGGCGATACGATAAACAATCCGAAACACGTTAAAAATGAGGAATTGCAACAATTCGACTATGTGGTCGCTAATCCGCCTTTCTCACTCAAATCATGGCTGAAAAGCGCAGGCGAAGAGGATCGTTACAAACGTTGGGGCAACGGCATTGGTATCGGTGTGCCTCCTGTGAAATGTGGCGATTATGCTTTTTTGTTGCATATCATCAAGTCGCTCAACCACAAAGGAAAGGGCGCTTGCATTCTCCCTCACGGCGTGCTGTTTCGTGGCAATGCAGAAGCTCAAATTCGTAAGTACATCGTTAAGCAGCATTATATCAAGGGCATCATCGGACTGCCTTCGAACCTCTTCTTTGGTACGGGTATTCCTGCTTGTATCATTGTAATCGACAAGGAAAATGCGCTTGAACGCAAGGGTATCTTCATGATCAACGCCAACGAAGGCTTTGCCAAGGATGGACCGAAGAACCGTTTGCGTGAACAAGATATCAAACGCGTCGCCGATGTGTGGAACGAACAAAAAGAGGTGCCTCACTATTCTCATTTCGTCACCTACGAGGAGATTGAGAAAAATGATTTCAACCTCAACCTCCCTCGTTATATCGAGGCAGAAGACCATGAGGTGGTGCAGGATATCGACGCTCATCTTCACGGTGGGGTGCCGCAACACGACCTTGATCAGTTGGCTCATATCTGGACTGCTTGTCCGACGTTGAAAAATGCACTCTTTGACACGCTTCGTCCTGGCTATTTCAAGCTTAAACCGTCGGTAGAGGAGTTACGCAATGCCATTGACAACGAATCTTCTTTCAAACAGCAACAGCAGGAGTTTAACAATGCTATCGAGGGTTGGGAGGAAAAAACCTCCGCACACCTCAAAAATCAGGGCGTTGGCCTGCACCCAAAGCGTCTCATCGTCGAGATCAGCGAACCGTTGCTCTCCGCCATCAACGCCTCTCCTTGTCTGGTGGATGGCTATGACGCCTACGACCAACTGATGAACTACTGGTCTGAGACGATGCAAGACGATTGTTATTTGATCTCTATCAAGGGCTGGAAAGTAGAACTCTCTTTTCCAATGACGGGTAAAGGGGTAGTGAAGAGAAATTACGATTACAACGATTTGGATTGCGATTTGCTGCCCATTAATATAGTAATAGGCAAATATTTTGATAAAAAGAAGTCAAAAATCAATGAGTTGACTGCTGAACGTGAGTCTCTTGAAGCAGACTATGCCACATTTTTAGAAGAGCATGAAGAGGAGTTTAGCGAATTAGACAAGGCAACGATTGCCAACGTGAAGAAGGTCTTGAAGTCGGATGAGGAGGAAAAGGATGCGAGCAAAAAATTGGATGCCGAGAGAAAGAAGATTTTTGAACAGTATGTCAAGTTAGACGAGCAGCTCTCGAAGGTGAAGAGCGACCTTAAGGATGCTGTTGCCGAGCTGACGAAGTTGGTGGTGGAGAAATATAAGCAACTCACCGAAGAGGAGGTGAAGAGTTTGGTGGTCGATCAGAAGTGGATGCAGACTATCACCTCACGCCTGAAGAACGAGATGAGCTCTGTGGTGCAGAGCATTACCGATAGTGTCAGCACTTTGTCTCAGCGTTATGCCTTCACCCTTGCCGACGCCAATGCACAAGTGAATGATTTAGAGTCGCAGGTGATGGCTTCATTGGCGCAGATGGGGTTTGAAATGTAAATGTTGTCCTATGCTAATCAATGAAAGTCTACCGTCAGAAAATCCTTTTATCAATGGTGAAGAACTAATGGATGTATTCAAAATATCGATTGACACCCTCCGACGCGAAATCTCTTCGCTGAAAGCCTCTGGCTATATCAAACGCGAGGGTAGCGACAAATCTGGACATTGGGCTCGTTCTAAAACGTCCTAATGGCTCTATGTCGGTGTAAATGTCGGTGTATCAGTGAAAAACGCCTCTTTCCCTCGCTCACGCTTTTTTAATAACTTTTTCTCTCTTTTTCCCCTATGCTCGAAACTAATTTTATTGATACGGAAATCGGTAGTGTGCCAAAAGACTGGTCGGTGGTGACACTTGGCGAAATATCAAAGGATATGTCGTACGGAGTTGCAGCAGAGGCAATCGCTTTTGACGGAAAAAATCGATATTTACGAATAACAGATATTTCGGATGATAACGGTGCATTTAAGCCCAACCCTATAACTTCTCCTTCTTTCTTTAGTCAGGAGTATATTGTTAAGGAAAATGATTTATTGGTAGCTAGAACAGGAGCAACAGTTGGAAAAACATATTTGTATAATCCCAAAGATGGACGACTAGTTTATGCTGGATTCTTGATAAAGGCAAATGTTTGTGAGGCGGATGGACGATATGTATTTTATTTCACACAAACGTCAAAGTATAAGATGTGGGTGTTATCAGAGTCTATGCGGTCTGGACAACCAGGAATAAATGCTCAGCAATTAAAATCTCTCAAACTCCCTCTCCCCCCCCTCCCCGAGCAGCGCCGCATCGCCTCCGCCCTCACCTCCATCGACGGTCTAATCTCCGCCCTTGATAACCTCATCCAAAAAAAACAAGCCATTAAAACCGGCATCATGCAGGAACTGTTGAGCGGAAAGAGAAGATTGGAGGGGTTTAGGGAAGAGTGGAAGAGTGTGAGGTTTGACGATATTTTTGAATGTGTAAATGCCCGGAAACATCAACTGAAAACATCTGAGTATTGTCATTTCGGAAAAACAAAGATAATAGATCAGGGAAAAGAAGACATTGTTGGTTATAGTAATAATCCGAATCCATTTGTCTGTCCCGAAAATGGAGTGATAATATTTGGAGATCATACAAGAATTTTCAAAATATCAAAGGAAGATTTTTTTGTTGGCGCTGATGGAGTTCAGGTTCTTCATTGTATTGAAAGTGACGCTACTTTCCTTTATTATTATTGTTTGACGTTGGATATTCCAAGTACAGGTTATAATCGACATTTTAAGTATTTAAAAGACTCAATGTTTTTTATACCGACATCTTTGCCCGAGCAGTGCGCCATCGCCTCCGTCCTCACCGCTATGGACGACGAACTCGCTGCCCTCGAAGTCAAAAAGGCTAAGTACGTCGCCCTCAAACAAGGAATGATGCAGCAACTGCTGACGGGGAAAATACGCCTTATCGACAGTGTTGCAAAATAAGCAGACTTAAATCTGCTTATTTTGCAAACGCTATCTATTATACTGATTTATAATAATTTATAACTGCAAATTAAGCGAAAATAAGGGCAAAAAAGTGCCGTTTTAA
>CAVFXQ010000018.1:43691-51793 GCA_963626555.1 Clostridiales bacterium | reverse complement strand
TAACGACAAAACAGAAAATTTCGTCTTTTTCAGCACCCATTTTGACCTATAAGTCGGAAATTATACTCCATAAGTGATGAAACAAGATTAGATAAAGTTCCCTATGCCATCAAACAAATTTGACAGCAAATTTCTTCTATCATTAATGAAAAACATTGGTATAACCAGCTCACACAATTTCTATTTTCCACCCCAACTGCAACGCTGTAGAGATTTTCTCCAAGGTTTTCTTTTTATCTTCAGTGTTGCTGTGGGTGAGGACATAAAGGCCGGGCTCAGCTTCTTGTTGCGAACTTCCGTATTTTTTGTCTTTTGTTGTGGAAACGATGTTGATGCGGCAGTGTTTTATCCCTAAATCCCTCACCTTCATCAATCCCGCTTGCTTCAACGCCTCAACTAAAGTATCTGCGGCGTTGCGCTCTTCGATGATGGTGCCGTTGGGTTTTACCACACGTAGTTTGGTGGGGGCGGCGCGTCCCTCCACCTTTTTGCTTCTCGGACCGAATTCTTTATGTTCCACTTCGGGGTCTATCTCTAATTTCTTGGCATCTATGAGTTCGGTGATGTTCGTCTTGCGCGACAGAGCCACACTGATGGGAACGCCCGGTTTATACTCCACCACGAGCACCAGTTCTCGCTGTATCTGCGAGAGCATAGGCTCAATATCCTTCGACATAGCAGGCAGAATCTCGGTCTTGATAAGTTTCTCCTCTAATTCGTCTACCGCCTTCAGCGTCTCTTCGTTGAGTGGCAAGCCAAGGTCTTGCAGCTCCTTGATGCTTGTGTATAGTTTTTCGAGTTTGGTCATAATGTTTGTGCGTTATTTTTCAACTGTAGCATTTCCCTGTAATCTCTCTTTATCTCACCTGATTCGCATATATCTCCAAAAACACCTTCTCTATCTCATTTCTTTCGCCGTCCAATTTCATCGCATCCAAACCTGTCTTCATATAATCAACAAATTTCTCCTTGTCTTCTTTCGTATAGAACTCATTGAAATTCATGGCGTTGTTCAACAAATCATGGGCTATAAAATTATTTTTGAATAGTTTATGATGCCCATTTATCCGTTCATCAATAATGCGACCTAATTCTTCAAATTTCTCTTTCTTTTCTTTCCTATCGCAATATTCTAACTCTTCACGAGTAATAGGTGGCGTTACCGACAAATGCATTTTGCCTTTCTTTTGTCTGATTCCCGTCAGAATACTATTAAAATCCTCATTTTCACTTTTCTCATAACGCAAATGACGAGAGATATACAATTCCGCTGTCTTTAAAAAATCACATGGTTCATATTCGTAAGAGATAGAAATCGGAGTAATATGTAATTCATCTAAATTGTCAACGAAATCCTTTTCACTACTTAACGAAAACATTTTCAGCACCCCTATTTCCGTTTGATCAACACCATTCTTGGTTCGACCATTTCGCTGGGCAATCCACACAGACTCGTCTTGCACTGTTAAAACGTGTCGCATATAAGCAGAAACCTCTAATGAGTTCCGATAAAAATCGCGTGCATTTCCACCCCTGATAATTCGAAACATCTTATTCAACTTTCCGACATTTATTACCATATCCCCTTTCATCAAGTTGCTGCCGAAAGTTATTTGACATGTGTCTATGCCATGTTGATAGAGCAGTACATCCAATAATGCCGCATCTAACATAATATCACGATGATTAGCAATAAAGATATGCCGTGTGTTATTGTCTATATTTTCAAACCCATCGCTCGTCAGGCCATCGCTTGTCTTCTCTACAATTGCACTAATAGCCATCAGCATAACCTGTTCCTGAAATTCTTTCACTGTTTTAATCTGCAAAAGATTCCTCTTCACCATCTCAACATCTTTCCCAGGCTGTAAATAATTAACTACCAATGGGAAATAGACATCATTCACAATTGTTAAAATAGCCTGAGGCACTTCCTCATCACGATAAGGGCGTAACGCATCAAAATTAAAACCTTTATCCATTTATATTTGCTTTCTATTATTAAATAACTAATCCTGATTCCTTAAATCCACAAACTTCATCGGTTTACGTTTGATTTCAGGAAGAACTATCTTCTGAATCTCGTCTATCTCCTTGAAAACAACCTCTGGAGCGACTCTCAGCCTTGCCCTAAAGCGGTCTTTCATATCCTTAATCATCTCATCCTTAGGTTCTTTCACTCCAATATAAGTCGTTACATGATCCATACCTATCTCATTGCTACTCACCTCTACATAGTAGTTCACCACATAATCTGTATTGTCTAACACATCAAAGATAGAGGCAGGATAGAGAGTCGTACCCTTGAACTTAATCATTTGCTTCTTCCTTCCTATAATTGGACTGATACGCATAGTAGTTCTTCCACAACTACACTTCTCATAATGGAAACGTGCAATATCTCCTGTTTTGAAGCGAAGCAACGGCATAGCCTCAACCCCTAAAGTCGTCACCACCAATTCACCAACCTCCCCTTCTTTGACAGGTTGATTATTCTCGTCAAGCAACTCGCAGATAATCAACTCGGGATGGTGATGCCCACCCTGACCTGCAGAACACTCGCAGAAAGAGGTTCCCATCTCCGTAGAAGCGTAGGTTGAATAAAGATCTATATCCCATTTCTCTTTGATTTTCTTGCCTAAAAGATTAAGACTGAAATCGTCGTTACGAAGATTTTCACCAATACAAACCGCTTTCTTAATGCTTGATTTGCGATAGTCGATACCGTGTTCTTCTGCATATTTTACAATTCGCAAAATAAACGATGGCACACAGATTATAGTGTCTGGATTCAATCGCTGAATAGTGTCCCACTGCAACTCTGGGATACCATTACCTACACGAATTAAGCCACTTCCTAACATGCGAATACCTAAGCAATAAGCATAACCTGCCATAAATCGCTTATCCAAGGTGGTCATCAACTGATATACATCACCTGCTTTTCCTCCTGCGGCAGCAAAAGAGATAGCCTCGTTGTATGCCAAACGATCTAAATCTTTGTCCGTACAAACAAATGTTGTGGGATCACTCAATGTTCCCGAAGTAGTGATGTAATCCCTTATTTCTGAAGCTGGCACACAAATAAAGTCCTTATTGTACTTCTGCAAATCCTCCTTTGTGGTTACAGGAATTTGTGTAAGATCTTCCAATGTTTTAATATCGGAGATTTCAATATTATTTTCCATGAACATTCGTTGGTAGAAAGGTGATTTTGCCTTGAGATATGCCAAATGTTCTTTCAATTTTTCTTCTTGAAAAGCCTTTATAACTTCACGGGGTTGAAACTCAATTTCTGGTTCGAAACTATTCATATCTTTTGTGTTTATTCGTATTAATCAATCTTATTACTTCAAAAAATCATTCTTTATCATCCACTTTTTCAAGATATTATACCACTGATTTGTCTCCTCACTTTTTGTTCGAGTGAATCCGAATCCATGCCCTCCACTATCCAACAAATAAAATTCAGAACGAATGTTTTGTTGAATTAACGCTTTATACAAAAAAACGCTATTCCGATAATCTACCACGTCATCGTCCTTACATGCCAACAAAAACGTTGGAGGCATATCCGAGGGGACATGCTTTTCCAAAGAAAAGAAATCTTTTTCTTCTTCGGTACATCTACCACCAAAAAAATTATTGATTGATTTTTTATGCGCTATTGTCTCGTCTGTAGAAATGACAGGGTATATCGGGCAAACGAAATCTGGGCGAATGGTATTGTCATCAATGTTTATATCTCTCTTCGCAAGAAAATTTTCGTGCAACTCCGCTCCTAAAGCCACCAAATGTCCTCCTGCTGAAAAACCTATCGCCCCCACCTTTTCTATACCCCATTCAGAAGCGCGCTCACGAATTATCTGCATCGCTCGTTGGAAATCTTCAATCATAGCAGGATGATGATTGCATCGAGAAGAGACACGATATCGTAACACAACAGCCGTAACACCCCATGTAGTGAAAATCTCGGCCACTTCAGAACCCTCATTGTGCAATCCCAAATGATGATAACTTCCTCCAGGGCAAATTAGTATACAAGTTTTCTGCCTTTCTACGCTGTCGTTCGGAAAGTATACTCGAAGCTCTGGACAAATCTCCAATACGTTACGAGTCCTTTTCCACAACTTCACAGTAGTATATTCCTTTGCAAAGAGTGTAACAAAAGAGAGACTAAAAACATACAAGACTACCAAAATACGAATTATACAATTCATCTACATCAAGAATCAACGTAGTGCAACCAAACGAACAATCTCAATCAATGTCTCCGCTGCCTTTAGCATAGATGGAACCGGAACATACTCATAACAACTGTGAAAATTCTCGCCACCAGAGAACAAATTAGGACAAGGCAAACCCTTGAACGAGAGGTTTGCTCCATCCGTTCCACCCCGAATAGGCTGTACTTTCGGTGTCACTCCAACATTTTCAATAGCTTGTTTGGCAATATCCACCACGAACATGACAGGTTTTATTTTCTCTATCATATTTCGGTATTGTTCTTTTATATTGATTTCTACTTTAGCTCCTTTAAACAAAGCACAAACCTCATTGACCACGCGCTTCAAAGTCTCTTTTTTCTCCTCAAACTTTGACTCATCATGATCTCTAATTATAAATTTTAGTTGAGCATGCTCCACATCTCCCTCGAATGATGTCAGATGGATAAAGCCACCATACCCCTCTGTATTTTCGGGTGTTTCATCTTGTGGCAACGCAGAAACAATCTGCGAAGCGATTCTTGACGCATTCACCATTTTATTCTTCGCAGAGCCTGGGTGAACATTTCGCCCATATACGTGAACCGTTGCAGACGCAGCGTTGAAATTTTCAAACTCCAACTCTCCAACAGCCCCACCATCGACCGTATACGCCCACTCTGCGCCAAATGTTTTCACATCTAAAAGATCTGCGCCACGACCGATTTCCTCGTCGGGAGTGAAGGCAATACGAATGACTCCATGCTCAAGTTCTAGGTGTTGCAGGTAATATTCTGCCATTGTCATAATCTCGGCAATGCCCGCTTTATCATCTGCACCCAAAAGCGTGGTTCCATCAGTCACTATAAGTTCTTGACCTTCATAGTTCTTCAGTTCTGGAAACTGAGAGGCAGACAAAATCTTTCCACTCTCCTCACCTAACAAAATGTCCTCTCCTATGTATTTTTCAACTCGTGCTTTTACATTACTTCCAGACGCATCAGGACTAGTGTCTAAATGAGCGATAAAACCTATTGTAGGTATTTTCTTTGTTGAAGTTGATGGAATGGTAGCAGTAAGATATCCATTGTTGTCAACGACAACATTCATTGCACCCAACTCCTCCAATTCTGTTTTCAAAGCATTGGCTAAAACAAACTGACCATTGGTTGTAGGCGATTTGGTTTGCGTTTCATCCGAGGTCGTTTCACATCCCACATAACGCAAAAAACGTATTACAATAGATTCCATAATGTTTTTTATATAACAAAATAGGGTCTTATTTCACAGAAAAACAAGACCATTATAATTTATTCAATTAGTAAAATTACTCAATAGACTTTTTCGTCTTCGTTGCGCTACTCTTGCTTGTTTTCTTTGCAGTTGTAGTACTTTTTCTTGTAGTTGACTTCTTTTTCGCTTCAGCAGTCGCCTCCTTAGAAACATTCTTTGTTGCTGATTTTGTTCTTGAAGTCGAGCGAGAACGTTTGGGCTCTTTCTCTCCTTGTTTCGCTATTATCTCCTTACATTCCTCTACTGTCAGTGACTTCGGATCAACATCCTTCGGCAGTTTATAATTTGCGCCATTGAAAGTTAGATACGGACCAAATCGACCATTGCAGACTTCAATACCCTCCTCTTCAAATGTTTTAATATATTTATTAGCATCTCTTTCTCGCTTCTCCTTAATCAACTCAATGGCACGCTCAGCCGTAATCGTCATCGGATCGTCCTCTTTTTTCAGAGATACATACTTGGAGTCATGCTTGATGTATGCACCAAAACGGCCATCGGCAACCGTCATTGTTTTCCCTTCAAACTCGCCCAAGTCTCTTGGAAGTTTGAAGAGATCCATCACCTCCTCAAAAGTAACCGTCTCAATAGACTGATTTTTGCGTAATGGTGAGAACCTTGGTTTTTCTTCATCCTCAGCCGTACCAATCTGAGCCACTGGACCGAATCGTCCAATTTTCACAAAGACAGGCTTTCCACTGACAGGGTCTACACCCACCTGACGCTCGCCCACCTTCCGTTCAGAATTATGCTCTGCATTTTCAACTGTTGGATGGAAAGTCTTATAGAAAGAATCAATAGACGCTGTCCACTCCTCTTTGCCCTCTGCCACCTCATCAAATGTCTTTTCAACATTCGCAGTGAAATTATAGTCTAAAATATCAGGGAAATACTCCTTTAAAAAATCATTCACCACGATTCCAGTATCCGTAGGAAATAATTTTGCATGCTCTTGATAGACATTCTCCGTCTTCGTTTCATCTTTTATCTGACTACCCAAAAGCGTCAGCACATTATAGTTACGAGCAATCCCCTCTCTATCTTCTTTTATAACATATCCTCGATTTTGTATCGTTGAAATCGTTGTTGCATAAGTTGATGGTCTACCGATGCCCAATTCCTCCAATTTATGTACAAGACTAGCCTCAGTATAACGTGGCGGACGTTGAGTGAAACGCTCACAAGCTTCTATTGAATTTACATCTGTCAATCTATCACCAACTGCAATCGGTGGCAATAGTTTCTGACTATCTTTCTTTTCTTCATCTTCAGCAGACTCCATATAAACTTTCAGGAATCCATCAAACAATAGGACTTCTCCCTCTGTAATAAATTTCCTATCATCTCCACTAACCGATATTGTGATGATAGTCTTCTCCAACTCAGCATCCGCCATTTGCGAGGCTATAGTACGCTTCCATATCAATTCGTATAATCTCTTCTCCTGTGCAGTACCCTCAATCTCATGATTATTAAGGTAGGTGGGACGTATGGCTTCGTGCGCCTCTTGCGCTCCTTTCGACTTTGTTTGAAACTGACGAGTATGCAAATATTTTTCACCTGCCATTTCCAAAATCTCCGTTTTCGCCGCACCTAAAGCCAATGAAGACAGATTGACGGAGTCCGTACGCATATAGGTAATCTTTCCTGACTCATACAGCCGTTGCGCAACCATCATCGTCTGCGAAACTGAAAAACCAAGTTTTCGCGAAGCTTCTTGTTGTAAGGTTGACGTTGTGAACGGAGGAGCAGGACTACGTCTTGTTGGTCTTTTTTCTACGCCATCAACAGTGAAAGTTGCGTTTTCACACAATTTCAAGAATGAAAGAGCTTCTTCTTTGGTTTTCAAGCGCGTAGCCAATTCCGCCCCCAACTCTATAGTCTTACCGCTTTTATCTTTCACACCAAAAACGGCACGAACTCGATACGACGACTCTGGGACGAAATGTTGGATTTCTCTTTCTCGGTCTACGATAAGACGGACGGTTACCGACTGTACGCGTCCCGCCGAAAGCGAAGGTTTAACCTTACGCCAAAGAATCGGGGAAAGTTCAAAACCAACAATACGATCTAGTACACGACGAGCCTGCTGGGCACAAACAAGATTATTATCAATTTCTCGGGGATTTTCGATAGCATGAAGAATGGCATTTTTCGTGATTTCGTGGAAAACAATACGTCGCGTATGTTCCTTGTCCAAACCTAATACTTCATAAAGATGCCAAGCAATTGCCTCCCCCTCGCGGTCTTCATCGGATGCGAGCCATACCATCTCAGCACCTTTTGCCTGCTTTTTTAGTTCAGCTACTATCTCTTTCTTGTCGCTCGGAACTTCATAATCTGGCGCAAAATGATTCGCAATGTCTACGCCTATACCTCTTTTCTTCAAATCGCGGATATGACCGAAACTAGACATTACCTTATAATCACTTCCTAAGAATTTCTCAATAGTCTTTGCCTTTGCAGGAGACTCTACTATAACCAAATTTTTTTGCATGTTCGTCACCGATATCGTAATCGTCTGCAAAGTAAAAAAAAAATTGGCACACTATAAAAAGAGAATTGTTTTTCACAAAGAAAATAAAATATCAAATGCTCTTAAAC
>CAVFXQ010000018.1:0-43681 GCA_963626555.1 Clostridiales bacterium | reverse complement strand
CTCTTAAACAATCATTGGGCAACCAAAACACTAACCCTTCTCCGAACGGCTTCCCAAAGTAACTTTTCAATATTTCTGAAACAATTTTTTTATAGGCACAAAAAAAAGAGAAGATTCCCATCTTCTCTCTAACGTTGCGGAGGTTTGACTCGAACAAACGACCTTTGGGTTATGAGCCCAACGAGCTGCCAACTGCTCCACTCCGCATATAGCCGATTTCCTTAAATCGTGGTGCAAAGATAGAGATTTTCTTCTCACGAACCAAACATTCGCAAGAAAAAAGCACTAACAATATGCATTTTTATATTTTTATCAATACTATATATGTTCCATTAACAAGAATCAATCAAATAGGGATCCCATTTGAGGTGTTTTAGTCTTTCCGAGATGCTTATAAGCTAGATCTGTTACTTCTCGTCCCCTCGGTGTACGTTTAATGAAACCCTCTTTAATCAAATAGGGTTCGTAAACATCTTCAACAGTTCCTGGATCTTCACCTAAGGCAGTCGCGATAGTGCTAAGTCCAACGGGTCCTCCTTTGAATTTATCAATCATTAAATTCAACAGCTTATTGTCAATCTCATCCAACCCGTATGTGTCAATGTTCAGAGCCTCTAAAGCAAATTGCGTGATTTCAGGGTCTATTGTTCCGTTGCCTTTCACCTGTGCGAAATCGCGAACCCTTCTCAACAAGGCATTGGCAATACGTGGAGTCCCTCGACTTCTCCGCGAAATTTCTAAAGCCGCACTCTCTTCACAAGGTGCCCCCAACAAAGACGCTGAACGAATAATAATCTTTTTCAGTACATCAACATCATAATACTCTAGGTGGCAATTGATTCCAAACCGCGCTCTCAGCGGACTTGTCAACAATCCACTTCTTGTAGTTGCTCCCACTAACGTAAAAGGGTTCAAGTCAATCTGAATAGAACGAGCGTTCGGACCTTTGTCTATCAAGATATCTATGCGATAGTCCTCCATTGCAGAGTAAAGATACTCTTCAACAATAGGGGAAAGACGATGTATCTCATCAATAAAGAGTACATCGTGAGGTTCAAGATTAGTCAAAATCCCTGCCAAGTCGCCAGGTTTGTCTAACACAGGACCAGAAGTCACCCTAAATCCAACTCCCAATTCATTAGCTATAATATTAGAGAGAGTGGTTTTCCCCAACCCTGGAGGTCCATGAAACAATATGTGATCCAATGACTCCCCTCGCATCTTTGCTGCTTGAACGAAGACCTTCAAATTTTCTATTATCTTCGACTGACCAGAAAAATCATCGAACGAAAGAGGTCTAAGAGCATTCTCAAACTCCTTTTCCTTCTCAGCAGCACTATTCCTAATGTTAAAATCGGACATGGCTTGTTATATTTCCCCTTTTAGGAATTTCTTTCTTGTCTCTTCGTCAAAACGTTCTATCGCATATCGTAACATTGTACGTGGCATCTTCTTATAGTGTTCCGACAAATAATCGTACAACTGTTGGTAGTCTCTTTTTCCTACCTCTCTCAACATCCACCCCATCGCTTTCTGTAGCAAGTCAAATTTCTCATTCTCCATAATTTCAGCAAAACGGAATGTGTCTTTGAAATCATTATTTTTTATGAATGTCAGTGTCGAGACGATAGCAATCCTTTTCTCCCACACATTCTCACTCTGAATCAACTCATCTAACAATGCTCGATTTCTTTTCAATAGGAAATCTCCAACAATCGGGGGGGCACTCACGTCTACCAAATCCCAATTGTTTATTCCATCCGTGTGGTTCATATAAAAGTTAAATACATTAACTTTCTCCTCAAAAGTTTCACTTTCCTGATAGTGCTTCACGAGAAATAAAAGTGCTGAAAATCGACATTCATGAAATGGATCTTTCAACATTATTTCTATATCAAACGGTGGCATTATTTCATGTTTTTTCACAATAGTACGCTGCGCAGACACCGGAACACCAATGAATTGGTCGCCTTCCGCGTAATCTCCTTTGCCCGTTTTAAAATAGCGAGAAAGGATATCCCTCTTTCCTGGCACCGCCAACGCAAACAATTCGTCTTTCAACTCTGCAGCACTGATCATTCTTCAACTTTTTTAGTTTATTTTGTCAATTATCTGTTTTACAAGGTGTTTCACTTGCGAAGCGGTATCATCTTTTCTAAAGATATTTTTCAGTCTTTCCTTTACATACTGCAATTTCCAACGATAACGCAAGAAGAAAAAGAACGAGAAGGGTAGCGACAAGAAAAACACAAAAGTTGTTATCCAATCAGGCGACCATAACACAGCAAAAGCTATCGTTAGAGCGACATAGAAGATAGGATAAAGAATACCCGCCATTGCAAACTTGAGCGTTGCCTCAAAGCCCGTTCCTCTTGCTTTCCTTGCAACTAACTTACTAATGACGAACTCAATACCATTCATCACAATGGCATACAGTTGTAAAGGAATCGTAACGATGAGATATAAGATTTTTATTACTAAGTCCATATCTACACCCTTATATTCTTGGACTCGCGCCGAGAAAGCCGTATCTTTATTATTCTCATCCCAAGCCGTACATGCAAGGTCTAATTGATTAACCAACGAATCCATGCCTTCATCCATCTCCGCAGTCTCCAATGCCTTAATAATCTCCTGACGTGCAACTAAACGGTTTGTTTCATTATCCGAAAGATTCAGTTTTTCAAGCATCTCTACGTTATAAAGGTAAGAGGCCACATAGAATGTCTGATAATGATTTTTCGACTGAATATCTAACATCAATGGACGCATACGTTTGGACAATTCATCACGGATAGTGTTGAGTGCCACCGGTACATTCTCGTCATGTAATGCCTTAAAGTCTTTGATGTTAATAGGTTTTCCAAAATTTACAATCAGATGTCTTCCTGATTTATCGTAATTTCCGTAATCAATTCCTGTCGGAACAATCTTCACCCATTCTTTATCACCCAATTTTTCTTGAGCAGAAAATGCGCTTCGGAAAATTCCTTTCACCAACGGACGAAGGGTGCGCTTTTCATCCTGTCCTCCCTCTGGCATCAAACACAAAAAGAGTCCATGCGTCAACACATCATCAGAATTACTGATAGACTCCTCATTCTTCTTCAGATTTTGTATGCCATTTCGCATTCGATATGCAGGCATCATCTTCAAACCACGAAGCAATGCGCCTATAATCCTATTTTTGAACAAGTCTGCACGAACCCAAAAAACAACAGGCTGAGGAGAAGAGGATAACAACGCCATTGCATCAATCATCGCATTCTGATGATTAGGTGCAAATATCACAGGCTGCCCCTCAGGTATATTCGACTCTCCATTTATTTCAATCGAACTAAACCACTTCCGATAGATAAAATTTGAATAAACTCTCAACACACGATAGTAGAGCGTGGTCTTGGAAAAACGTGTCATTTCACGAGTTTTTTAGATGTTTTTTACTACACTATTGGTATCTGCCACAAATCCATCCGACATATTTTCATCGAACTGATCTGGATAAAGAATAATATAACTATTCTTGGCAAAATATTTTGACAAGTGACTTGGCAATTTCTCAAAAAGAGGGTCATACGAGATAGCTGTCTTTCGAGAAGACACAACCACAAACAAATCATTACTCGTTACCACACCCGCTAACATCAAGAAATCGTCCCAATCATCCAACACACAAAATTGTGTTTCAACGCCAAACTTATTTCTTTTCGCTAAAATCCTAATTTTTTCAAGAGTCTCCGTATGTGCATAGAAAACTGCCTTTGCACCTATTTGTTTACATAAATTCTTTACCCTATCATACCACTTCACAAAGCCTATTTCAAATTCGGCCTTCGGTGGTACTGCAACGACAACTCGCCTTATCGTACTAACTGGTTGCATTGCATGATAAACGAAAGTCATCTGATTGGTAGCACGAAGCAAACTCTCTGTTTTATCGCCCAAGAAAGAGTCCGTAAAACTGTTCTTATGATGTAGTCCTATCACGACTTCCGTTATATGGTTTTCGCGTATCGTTTGCACAATTCCTCCCGCCACATTTGCATCATTACGATTAAACATTCGGACGTGGTTGTCTGTTCCTGCAGCAATCTTTGCAGCTTTTTCCAACAACTTTTTAGCTTTATCCTCTGATGTCAAATGGGCTGCGTTTTTGTTGGAGATGGTCAAAGCATAGAGTGGTTCACGACTCTTATCCACTTTGAGCAGAACGGCCAACTCCATCAGACTTCTCAAAGTTTCTGGATTGTATAACGGCACGAGAATTCTATCCACCAACTTATCTTCTGAAAGCTGATCTTCTAACTGATCCTGCAGTCGCACCAATTTCTTAGCTGCCTTCTCGGTAGCGAACGATGCAATCGTACAGGTAACCAGAATCATCACAATAGTACCATTCAAAATGTCTTCATTCAAGAGTCGAATTACGCCCCCATCCACGGTTCTGCCAATTTCAATGTTGTAACCAATCATTACAGCTGCCAACGTCGCCGCTGCCTGAGAATTACTCAGCCCAAACATCATCAACCCTTCCTCCTTACTCATCTTAAAAGTATGCTTGGTCAACACTGCCGCTAAATACTTCGACACTGTTGCTACGACACACATCACGATAGCCGTTATCAACGTGCTTGGTCCAGCAAAGACTGCACGAAAATCAATCAACATACCGACTCCAATCAAGAAGAAAGGAATAAAAAGCGCATTTCCAACAAAATCTAAACGGTTCATCAACGGAGATATTCTCGGAATGCGTCGATTGAATGCAAGTCCTACCAGAAATGCACCAATAATAGGTTCTAATCCTGCCAACTTAGCAATAAAGCCACCCAAAAAACACATTGCTAATACATATATGTATTGCAGAATATTATCCTCATGATGCTTGAAAAATCGATCTGTCAAACGTGGGAAAACGATACCGATAATAAAGCCAAAAGCAACCAACGATACGACGAATTTAAGCCAGAAATTCCACCCTAGTTCGCCCTTCGTCATTGATACAATGACCGCCAATATCATCAACGAAAGAACAGTGGTAATCATAGTACCACCAATAGATACATTCACAGACGTTTCTTTCGTAACACCATATCGCCCCACAATAGGATACGGAATCAATGTGTGAGACGCATACATACTCGCAATTAAGACAGCCGACAAATAAATATAGCCTTTCATCGAGAAAGGCCCATAAATCTCCGCCACAAATCCATGCGGATAGATATGTTCATATATCAACTCCAAAAGAAAATAACTGCTTATCGTTCCAATAAGCATAGGAATCAAGAAAGTAGCCATTCCAAAGAAGATACTTTTATTCATATTCTTCTTGAAATCTGTCAAGTCCATCTGCAAACCCGCCAAGAACATAATGTAAAGCAACCCCACTGCTCCAAAGAGTTCAAAACTCACGTCGCGACGCAAAATGCCTAAACCACTCTCACCAATCACTGCTCCCGCCAAAATCAATCCGATAATGTGGGGAACACGAATCTTATTGAGCATCAACGGCATCAAGAGAATGATAAACAAGACCACCGAAAAAATCAAGATTGGGTCTGTTATCGGGAAATTTGCTTGTATGTCGGCTATCAACTGTTCCATAAACGCAAATTTAAAATTTTTCCATTTAATTAGGAATTATTATGTTTTGCAAAAACATCTATCAAAATCTATTTTTATGACTTTTCAACAACAAATCTGCCATTCTTGAATAAACGCCAATAGACGATCATACAAATAAGGACTGACAACAACGACCCTGCAGGAATAGCCAAACCCATAGGATAAAGCGTCGTTGGATAGGCTATGCAGGTCCAATAGGACAATGGTATTCTTACAAGAATAATAGAAGCAATGTTATGAGAAAACGATATAATGGAAAGTCCTAACGCTGTGAAAAATCCGCTGAAACAGAAATGCATTCCTGCCAAAGTGGCATCCCATGCGTAACCTCGTAAATATTCACCTCCCGCATGAATCACATGTTCATTATTCGTGAATAGTCGCACAAGTGTCTCTGGCACAAACTGTAATACAATGCCTATTAAAACCCCATACGTCATCGTAATATACAAAGCATATTTCATCGTCGTTTTAGCTCTTTTCATCTGCTTTGCCCCAATATTTTGTGCCGAGATTGTCGACACAGTTGACAACATCGCCGAAGGAATAATGAAAATAAGTCCAATGGATTTTTCCACAATACCTACAGCTGCAGCATCATAAAGTCCTCGGCTGTTCGCAATCACCGTTATTGTGAGGAATGCCACTTGAATAAATCCGTCTTGCATCGCCACAGGAACGCCAATCTTCAATATTTCAGAGATAGTTTGACTATCCCAACAAAAATCATTTTTAGAAACTTTCATTATCGAGCGATGTTTACGAATGACTAACACAGAAATAAGGACACTACACATTTGTGAAATCGTCGTCCCCATTGCTGCACCCATCGCTCCCATACCCAAGAAGCCAATGAAAAGATAATCTAACAAAATATTCTCTACACACGTCAACCCAATTAGAAACATCGGTGTCCGAGAATCTCCCATCCCTCGAAAAATAGAGGCAATAATATTATAACAAACAATAAATGGAATACCAATAAACGTAATTGTCAGATAATCTGTCGCTTCTTCTACCGCTTCAACAGGAGTGTTAATCAGCGTAACAATCTGAGAACGTAACAAGAACAACACGAAACAGAGTATTACACTCAATAACAAAAACAACACGAACGTACTTCCAATAATACGTGCCACTTGTCGTTCGTCTCTCGCACCCACTGCTCTCCCTATGCGTACCGTTGTTCCCATAGCTAAACCAATCACCACAACCGTCAACATATACATAACCTGCGCTGCATTCGACACCGCCGTCGTACTGTCGACATCACAATACTGACCCACAATGAACAAATCGGCCAAACCATATAGTATCTGCAAAAAATAGGCAGCCATATAAGGAACCGCAAACGAGGCGACATTGCCCATTATGCTTCCTTCAGTCAAGTTTTTGGTTGACATTTATCTTCAATTAATTTCAAATTGACTACTAATCAATATAGCCCATGGAAACTACCATGGGCTACCAGTGTTACTTTTACCTTATCAAACGTGTACCTAACGTTTTCTTGTTTTTGAAGAACCTACTATAAACTCCGTCAGAAATCTTCTTAAAATCGGTGTGAAGAAAGAGATGATTTTTGAAAAAATTTCAGACCGCTGTTTGCTTCTTTGTGCTTTCAGTTTCGCTTCCTCTTTTTCTTGCTTCTCACGCTCTTTCGCTTGTCGTTGCTCCTCTTTCTTGGCGGCCGCCTCCTCTTTTTGTTTCCGTTTATCTTCTGCGGCTTTTTCCTTCGCTGTCTTTGCGTCCTCAGCAGCATTTTCTTGTTCCGCTTTTTCAGCCTCTGCTTTTTCTTTCTCCTCCGCAATCTTCTCTGTCGCTGAAGGACGATTCACAGACTCGCGATATTTCTTTTCTACAACCGAATCTTGAATAGCTTTTGCTCGTTCCTCTTTCGTAATCGGACCAATCTGACCCTGCGGACAAAGCATCTTGGCACGCTCAACAGATCGAGGAGAACCTTTTTCATCTAAAAATGAAATCAAAGCCTCTCCTGTTTCCAACTCCATCAATGCAGTCTGCGTGTCAAAGGATTCATTTCTTCGGAACGAATCCGCAACCGCTTTAATAGACCTTTGATCTTTCGGAGTGAACGCACGCAACGCATGTTGTATCTTGTTACCTAACTGCCCCAACACATCTTCAGGAATATCCATCGGGTTTTGAGTAATGAAATACACTCCAACCCCCTTAGAACGAATCAATCGAACAATCTTTTCAATCTGTTCTAACAAAGATTTAGATGCATCGTC
This sequence comes from Clostridiales bacterium, assembly GCA_963626555.1. Lineage (GTDB taxonomy): Bacteria > Bacteroidota > Bacteroidia > Bacteroidales > Paludibacteraceae > UBA1181. The sequence continues at coordinate 35,798 of CAVFXQ010000018.1, read as the reverse complement.
AAACAATAAGTGAGCTTCATCAAAGAAAAAAATGAACTTTGGTTTGTCCAGATCTCCAACTTCAGGCATCGCATTGTAAATGGAGGTTAACAACCACATTAAAAAGGCGGAATAAAGCCGCGGATTATTATAAAGTTTGTCGGCTGCCAAAATATTGACAATTCCCTTCTTTATATCATTAACCTTCTCTAACCCAATCAAATCCTTTACATCAAACTCTGGATATCCGAAGAATTTGTCTCCTCCTTGATCTTCCAACAAAAGCAGATTTCGCTGTATTGCTCCGACCGAGGAGGTAGTGATATTTCCATATTCTGTTTGATAGTCCTTAGCCTTCTGACCTACACGATTAAGTAACACCCTCAAATCTTCAAGTGTATCCAAGACGAACCCTTCTTTATCTGCAATGCGAAAAACTGCATTCAATACACCCTCTTGAGTGTCAGTGAGCGACATCACTCGCGAAAAAAGCGTTACTCCAAAATTCTTTACTGTTACTCGCAAAGGTGTTCCTTGCTCGCCGTAGACATCGAAGAACTGAACAGGATAGCGTTGAAACTCAAATTTAACACCAAACTTCGCTTCTCGCTTCTCGATAAATTTAGTCAAGACACCTGCTTTATAGATTCCAGAAAGATCTCCTTTCATATCCGCCATAAAGCATGGCACACCCAAGTCGCTGAACGACTCCGCTAAAACCTGTAACGACACCGTTTTTCCCGTACCTGTAGCACCTGCTATCAAGCCATGGCGATTTGCCATCTTGGGTTCTAAAATTAGCGCCTTATTCTCTCCTCCTTCATAATCGGTATGCGCAATGTATAACTTATCCTCTTTGTTTACCATGAGTACGTTTATCAGTTTTTATTGGTTTCCATGTCCTTGATTCGCAAAATTAGCGTAAAAAATGGAATTAAACATAATTTCAGGGGAGCTGCCACAAGGTAAAACCCTGATATTTTACCGTCTATTGTGCAAAAACAGAATAGCTCTTACGGCTAAAAAAATCAGAACGAAGTCATAGTTGCTTCGTTCTGACAATATTCTTCTTTCGTTCAAATATGACGGACTATTTCTTTCCGAACAAACTTCCAAGCGAACCAGCAAGTTTGCCTAATGTTGAAGCTGTGCTTGAACTTCCACCCAAGGCAGAGAGAACTGACGACAAGTCTAATCCACCACTTTTCTTCTGCACCGCAGAGACAATTCCGCTAATGATAGTTGGCAAAAGGCTAGTTGCCAAACTAGTCGTTGAAGATGACAACCCCAACTTTGAAGCGAACTGAGATGTAAAGATTGAAGAGGCCAAACTTGTTATTGAACTACTTGATGCCGAGGTAGAGCCAGACAATAAAGAGGTAATCTGTGAGATTCCATCCTTAGAGGCTGCTGTTTGTTTCAAACTGTTCAAAACAGAATCCGACAGCCCACTAATTACGTTGCTTGTCAATTCACTCTTTCCAGATGCTGCGGCTTTCACCTGGCTTGCTATTAAATCTGCTATTGATGCCATATTTATCCCTTTATTTAGTTAACTTGCGCTAAAGGTATAAAAAAGACCAGCAAAAAACTGGCCTCTTCTCTCAAAAAATTTTGTTTTTTTCTAAAAAAGCAAAAACTCCTCTTCTTTTGATTTTATTCTACACAATGTCTCCTGCGTTACTCCTATATAGGAAGCGACATTGATGGCGCTAATACGAGAAATCAGACCGGGCATTCTTTTCTCCAAACTCTCATACTTTTCTTCTGCTGTTTCATTCAACACAGAATCCAAACGATTGTGACATAAAATCAAAGAAAACTCCAACATCTTCTGATATATGGTGTTAATCTCAATGTTCTCGTCGCACAACTTCATGAAATCCTTTCTCTCAATCTTAATGTATACAGTTGGTTCCAAAGCCTTGATAACCGACTTTGAGGGAGTTCCTGTCAAGAAACTCTCAATGTCAAAGAAACCATACCCTTCGGTTCCGAAGAAATCAGAAACCACCTTGTCTTCCTTCGTATGGTACACTTGAACGACGCCTTTCTGAACGATTCCAAAAAAATCGCATACCTGACCCTCCTCAAGAATAGTCTCATGTTTCTTTACCTTCTCCTGCTTGCAAATCGCGTTGATCTTTCTCTTAGCATCCAACGACAACTCCATTCCGCCCAACACTCTATCTATTTCGGCCATGATAAGCCTTTTATTCAAAACTACTTTTTTCATAAAAACAAACTAACAGTTAACAAATCACTTTACCTTAGCACGTATTCTGCTCAATGTTTCTGGCGTTACCCCCAAATAAGATGCAATGAAAATCGATGGCACCCGTAAAACATACTCTGAATTTTGCTCAATGAGATTCTCGTAGCGTGTCTTTGCCTGTTCAAACAGGCAATTTAAAGTCTTCTGCTTCATTTTCCTGAGCAACTGCTCAGTTAGGTTTCTGTAGAAAACTCGTATTTCTTTGTTCTCCCTACACAAAGTATCAAAATCACTCTTCGTGCAGAGATAAAGCACAGAAGGCTCTAACATCTGAATATAACGACGACTCGGACACTGACGAAAATAACTCTCACAATCGTAGAACAACTCATCTTCGCTCGCCAAAAACTCAGTATACTCCTCGCCTGCCTTACGATAGAAAATTCTTACCAACCCAGTATCTACAACTCCGATGAAACGACTAACATCGCCTTCCAACTGAAGATATTCCCCTTTGTTTAATTGAATCACACGAGTCTTCGAATTTAACAACTTAGCGGATTCATCCGAAAGACTTAGACTTTTTGCGTCTTCGCCAAAGCTTCTGCAAATACGCTCATAAAACCCGTTCTCCATACTTTTATACTTTATTTTTCTTACTTTTTTCTTTAAAACAATTAATAAAATCAAATATACATTTATCGGGCAAAACAAAAAAATATTGCAAACAATAAATACAAAAATTTCATATATTTTAACTCAAACAAGACATTTTTATTCAAATGAACCATAATTTTTACATTAAACACATTGATTTTTTCTTTTTTCTACTATTTGAGTTGTTTTATTTTTACTAATCACCTATTTTTTTGTTTTATTTTTCCTTGCTCTATCAAAGCAAAAGGTGACACCATTGAACCTCAACGACATCACCTCTACTATATTTTTTATTTACAAACCGAGCACCCCGAACATTTTGAGAGTTCTCCTCTAAAACGCATCTCCACTAATTGTTTAACTTTCTCCTTAACCGCATCAATCCTTACATTCTCAACAACATCATTGACAAAAGCATACATCAGCAACATCTTCGCCTCTGCCTCTGGGATTCCTCTTGACCGTAAATAGAACATCGCATTATCGTCCATCACACCTGTCGACGCTCCATGACTACACTTCACATCATCAGCATAAATCTCCAATTGTGGTTGCGTGAACATTCTTGCTGTTGGCTTTAAACAAACGTTTCTATTCACCTGATAGGCTTCTGTTTTCTGTGCGCCTGGTTCCACATAAATTCTTCCTGAGAAAACACCTGTAGACTCGCCATCCAACACATATTTATACATTTCGCTACTCTTACATTTAGGCTTATTATGATTGAGTATAGTAAAATTGTCAATGTGTTCTTTTCTGTCAGTTACCGCCATACCACAAAGTTGAGTTTCACACCCTTCTCCTTCTAAATCCATTACGACATTATTTCTGGTAATTCCATTCTGCAAAGTAATGTCATTGAGCAAAACATTTGAATTAGCTTCTTGACGAACGTATACAGAACCTACAGAAATTGTACGCATGTTTGTCCCTTCTAATTTATAATGGTCGTAAGTCGCATTCTCCCCTACATACACTTCCGTTACTCGATTAGAAAAAGTGTTTGTCTCTCCAACTACATGTGAGCAAACAAGCAGTTGAGCTTGTGCACCCTCTTCCAAAACTATCAAATCTCGCTCATTCGCCATCAGCGGACTATTAGCATACATTACGGAAATAAGCTGAACTGGACGAGGCAACTTCACATTTTTTGGCACATACATGAAGAAACCATCTTGTGCGAACATCGTATTGAATGCAACGTATGGATCTTTCTTCAGTTCTTGCTTATTATAGTATTTTGCCACCTTTTCAGGTTCGTTTTTCGCATACTCTGCCAGACTTCCCACCAATACACCCATAGAACGAAGTTCTTCCAAATCTTCCAAGTTTTCATCTGGACAATAGAACGTATCATTGACAACAAAAAAAACATACGAGTTGATACCTTGTACTTGACATTTGAACAAATCATTTGAGTTTACAACAGGATTCACACGATTGACATTCATTCCATAATCAACAGACAAAGCCTCACGCAAATTGGTGTGTCTGTAGGCTTCTGTTTTGATAGTTGGGAATCCTATCTTATCAAACAATTCGTATGCTTTTTCACGTTGACTATTCAAGACATCCGTACTTTTTCCACACAAGACATTTTGATAGTCGCAGAATATTTTCTTATATGGTTCTTCTATATCAACTGCCATAGACACAACTTTTTGCAACATTCCTCTATACACTTTCTCTTTGAAAAACTACTCTCCGAGTTCTTTCTTAATCCAATCGTAACCTTTCTCTTCCAGCTCCAATGCTAACTCCTTTCCTGCAGATTTCACAATTCTTCCCTTGTATAGCACATGCACATAATCAGGAACGATATAGTCTAACAAACGTTGATAATGCGTGATGACAATACTCGCATTCTCTGGTGTTTTAAGTTTATTCACACCATTTGCGACAATCCTTAATGCATCAATATCCAACCCACTATCCGTCTCGTCTAAAATCGCCAACTTCGGGTTCAACATCGCCATTTGGAAAATCTCATTCCTCTTTTTCTCTCCCCCCGAGAAGCCCTCATTGACAGAGCGATTTGCCAATTTGCTATCCAACTCCACCAACTCTTTCTTCTCTCGCATCATCTTCAAGAACTCAGCAGCAGTCAATGGTTCTTCACCTCTATACTTTCTATGTTCATTAACTGCAGTACGCATAAAGTTCACCATGCTGACACCCGGTATTTCAACTGGGTATTGAAAACTCATGAATAAACCTTCACACGAGCGAGCCTCAGGTGTCATCTCCAACAAGTTCTTACCATTGAATGTCACCTCTCCATCCGTTACTTCATAGGCTGGATGTCCCGAAAGCACAGATGACAATGTACTCTTGCCTGACCCATTCGGGCCCATAATTGCATGCACTTCACCCGCTTTGATTGAAAGGTTTATTCCTTTTAATATCTCTTTTCCATTAATGGAAGCATGTAAATTCTTTATCTCTAACATGACACTGTTATCCTTAAATTAGATGAATATATAAGGAGTTTCTACCCGACTGACCCTTCGAGCGAAACCTGTAATAATTTCTGAGCCTCTACAGCGAACTCCATAGGCAACTTGTTTATTACCTCCTTGGCATAACCATTGACTATCAATCCTACCGCATCCTCATTTTTAATTCCTCGTTGATTACAATAGAAAATTTGATCTTCACTGATTTTGGATGTCGTTGCTTCATGTTCAACAATCGCACTATCATTTTGGATATCCATGTATGGGAAGGTATGTGCACCACATTTGTCACCCAACAGCAGACTATCACACTGTGAGTAATTACGAGCGCCATTAGCATTCTTAGAAACCTTCACCAATCCACGATAACTATTTTGGCTGAATCCCGCAGAAATGCCCTTCGACACGATATGACTCCTTGTATTCTTGCCTAAATGAATCATTTTCGTTCCCGTATCGGCTTGCTGATAGTTATTTGTCACCGCAACAGAATAGAACTCACCAACAGAATTATCACCCATCAACACACAACTTGGATATTTCCAAGTAATGGCAGAACCTGTCTCCACTTGTGTCCACGAGACTTTTGAATTAACTCCTCTACATAATGCCCTTTTTGTTACAAAGTTGTAAATACCACCTTTCCCATTCTTATCCCCAGGATACCAATTTTGCACCGTTGAATATTTCACTTCAGCACGGTCGTGTACATAGATTTCAACTATCGCAGCGTGTAGCTGGTTTTCATCACGCATCGGGGCTGTACAACCCTCAAGATATGATACATAACTATCATCATCTGCAACAATTAAAGTGCGTTCAAATTGTCCCGTATTAGCAGCGTTGATACGGAAATAGGTGGAGAGCTCCATCGGGCAACGTACACCTTTCGGTATGTAGATAAATGAGCCATCACTAAAGACTGCAGAATTGAGGGAGGCGAAAAAATTGTCTGTGTATGAGACAACTGTACCTAAGTATTTTTTTACCAGATCTGGATAATTCTTGACAGCCTCGCTAATCGAACAAAAAATGATGCCCAATTCAGCCAAATTCTCCTTGTAGGTAGTCTTCACAGAAACGCTATCCATTACAGCATCAACGGCCATACCCGACAGATGCTTACGCTCCTCCAAAGGAATACCCAACTTATCAAAAGTCTTTATCAACTCAGGGTCTACCTCGTCAAGACTATTAGGTGCAGCGGTTTTAGGTGCAGCATAATAATAAATATCTTGATAATCAATCGGAGGAATAGTCAAATGAGCCCAAGAGGGTTGTTCTAACGTCAACCAATGTCGATAGGACTTTAATCGAAAGTCAAGTAGCCACTCTGGCTCTTCCTTTTTCTGAGAAATTAGTCGCACAATCTCTTCAGAAATACCTTTCTGGATAATCTCTGTTTTAATATCGGTAACAAAGCCATATTTATACTCGCCTTGGGTTACCTTGTCTACTATATTTTCGTCCATTCTATTCAAGAATTTTGAGACTGCTAATTTAGCATTTTTCCGTTAGATATACTATAAATGACCGAGCCTACACCTCGACTATTTTCTCATATCTCCGCTATCCCTTTCCAACTCCTTTTTCATTAATTTTTGTTCTATCTTTGTAAAAAGATTTTCGTTATGATGCAATGGGATAAACTCATTTCAACCAAACGTTTTGGTTTGGAAGACTACCACGACTCTCGTCGTCAAGATCGCACGGAATTTCAACGCGACTATGACCGTCTGATTTTTTCTGCTCCTTTTCGACGAATGCAGAACAAGACACAAGTTTTTCCTCTTCCAGGCAACATCTTCGTTCACAACCGCTTGACACACAGTCTGGAAGTCTCCTGCGTGGGTCGTTCTTTAGGTAACCGTGTTGTCACCCTTCTACAAAGCAAATACGGCACAAACTTAGACCCAAGCATCTTTCAAATTGGCGACATCGTCTCCGCTGCCTGCTTAGCCCACGATATGGGAAACCCTCCTTTCGGTCATTCTGGCGAGACTGCCATCTCTTCCTATTTCTCAGAAGGGAAAGGAAAAGAATTGAAAGAACGATATCAACTAACAGATAGTCAATGGAATGACATAATCAACTTTGAAGGTAATGCGAATGCATTCCGACTTCTGACACATCAATTTAACGGCAGGCGCAAAGGGGGATTCGTCCTCACTTATTCGACTATTGCCGCTATCGTAAAATACCCATACAAATCAGACTATGTTGACTGTCAAAAGAAAAAATTTGGTTTTTTTCAGTCGGAAAAAGATGACTTCGTAAAGATTGCAGACGATTTAGGCATCGCACGGCTGGGCGACTACAAATACGCACGACATCCACTCGTCTACCTTGTTGAAGCAGCAGATGATATTTGCTATGAAATCATGGACATTGAGGATGCTCATAAGATGAAACTCATCGGTTCTGTTGAATGTAAGTCTTTATTGCTCAACTATTTCAGCGAAGAGCAACAACAGAAAAAACACCAACATCTATCACATATTTTAGACGAAAATGAACAAGTGGCTTATCTTCGTTCTATCGTAATTGGCAAATTAGTGGAAGAATGCGCACAAGCATTTGCCGACAATGAAGAAACAATCATGGCAGGCACATTTGAGTCGACACTCATTGACAAGACTAATCCAAGCGTGCGCCAGGCCTATCGAAATTGTCAAGACATTTCGCAGAAGAAAATATACCACTCAAAAGACGTGGTTGACGTGGAGATTGCGGGTTACAACATCATCTACACATTGATAGAGAAATCCATCAATGCCGCTTTCAGTCCGAATGAAGCCTACTCAAAACTTTTACTAGCACGAATTCCTAACCAGTATGAAATCAGCCATAGCGACCCCTATAAGAAGATTATCGCTGTACTAGACTATATATCTGGAATGACAGACATTTACGCATTAGACCTTTACCAAAAATTAACAGGTATGAGTTTGCCAACACTCTGATACTCCTATTCTCGCACAAAACAAAAATTACACCACCGTTACTTCGCTCGGCATCCAATCCAACTGACGAGTTACTCTAATCTGTGTCTTAATCTGCTCCTTCAACTGCTCAACGTGCGAGATGATACCCACTTTTTTCCCGTTCTGCTGTGAAAGATTTTGCAAGGTCTTCATCACAGGTTCAAGAGCATCCGAACTCAAAGTTCCAAAACCCTCGTCGATGAAGATGATGTTGGAGGTTACCGTCGCACCCGCTAAACGAGACAAACCCAATGCAAGAGCAAGCGACACGATAAAACTCTCTCCTCCAGACAATGTAGAAGCAGGACGAGGCTCTCCTCCCCTGTATTTGTCCTCTACCAAAATGGCAAAAGACCCCAACTGACAAAAGAGTTCATATCTATCCGTCAACGTCTTCAGATAGCCATTGGCTGCCTCTAACAAGTTTTGCAACATATAACTTTGAGCGATCACTTTGAAACGAGCACCTTCCTTTGTGCCAAACATGTCTGCCAACCGTTTCCAGTTGTTATGGTTCTTCCTTGCCCCTTCCAACTGATTTATTGCCTCCTCATACACTGATTTCTTCCTTTCGTTTTCAGTCAGTGCTGCAGAAATCTCGCCCGACTCTTTATTTAAATTTGCGATTTCATCAATGATTTTTTGATTACGTTCACCAAGAGAATCTACATTATCACTCTCCGTTAATCCTTCTGGTTTCTTCTTCTCCAACTCTACCAAATTCTTTGCAACACCCGTTAACCGACCTTCTAATTTATCAAATTCCGACTTGAGAGCCTCTAATTTCTTTCGAGTCTCCTCTGCACCAGTCCAACGCACCAGTTTTTCTAAAAGTTCCTCATTTATCTCCTTATTGGCAGACAGAAACTCTTCTAATTTTTTCTTCTTTATTTCGATTTCACCAGATAAATGTTGCGCATCCGCCTCCAACTGAATGCGTTTCTCACTCAATTTTCCAACTGCATCCGACAAGTTTTCTATCTCCTTCGGAACAACACTTATGTTCTCTAAAGAAAATGCTTTCAAGCTTTCATTCAAACGAGCCAAATCTTTTTGGGCATTTTGAATATCATTTTCTAAATTCTGAAGAGCATCCTTATCCTCCTTGTACTTGTTTGCGTCAGACGTGAGGCGAGCTATTGTATACTTTAAATCAGACTGCCAATCATAATCTTTATAAAGAATGAAAGAAGTGAGTTGCAACTGCAAATTTTTCACCTCCGCTTGAAGATTGTTTGTATCTTGCTTTAGATTGTCAATGCCGTTTTTCGCTGTTAAAATTTTCTCTCGCAACTCTTGCAGATTTTTCTGCATTTCATCACGTTTTTTTATTTGCTCGTCCTTCTCTTTCTGTAATACATCCAGTTGGTTTGACAACTCGGTTACCTTCGACCACCGAGCTTCCACAGTCTGTTTTTCATTTTGAATTGTTTCTAATGTTTTTTCAAGCACAGACTGAATCTCATCCGACCATTGCAAACCTAATTTTTGCAAATAATCATCACACTTTTTCTGCTCCACCTGAATATTAGCAGTCAAATCCTCCACTTCTTTTCGCAAGCCTTTTATATGATTTTGTGCCGTTTGCCAATCCACCTTTGCTTTCTGCAAATTTTCTTCAACCGCTTTTTTGGATCTCTCCGTCTTTTCTAATTCTGCTTTGACAGGAGCTAAAAGTGATTCAAAATGTTCATCGCTTAATTCTCGGTCGATTATCTGTCCACAGACAGGGCAAGCATCACCAGACTTTAGGTTATGTCGCAGTTGCTTTACCACATCGCCCACTTTCATTTGGGCTTTCTCGTACAATTCCTTTTGGAGGTTATAGGCTGACTCTGCCTCAACTTTTTGTTTTTCTAAAATAGACACTGTCTCATAAAAACGTCGCTCTTCCTTCTCTACTTTTTGAAGATCTTCCTCCTTCCCATCGTATGTTTTCTTCTGTTTGAGACATTCAGAAACAGCTCGTTGAGTATCCTTAACGAGTGACGCTATTTCATTCAACTTCCTTTGCGATGCTTGAATTTCTTCCGCTTTCATCGCAGTTTTTTCATTCTGTTTCTGTTGAATGTTCCCTTCTATCTCCTTTATTTTAGTTTCAATTACAGAATAATCTTTTTTCTGAGCTTCAACATCCACTTCAAAAGTTTTGTACTGTTTGTCAAGATCTGCAGATTGTTTATTGTTCCGAGTTATTTTTGTTTGTTTCTCAGACAATGTCTTCAAGTCAGCAATAATTGTCTGACTTTGCTCATACATAGGCACAAGCGACGCTTGCGACTCCAAAACTGCTTTTAGCAATTTAGATATCATCTCTTGCTCAGATAGATTTCTCTTGAAAAATTCGATTCCACCGAAAATTTCAACAGCTTTTTTCTGAAGTTTAATTTTTTCTTTCTTGTTATTATCAAATTTCTCTTGATCTTCCTTCAAGGAAGTGTAGACTGTTCGAATCTCTGAAGTATCATTCCACGCTTTCAAGGAGCGACGCTCTCTTTCTACTTCATCGCTCTCCGAATACTGGGTTCGTTCCTGCAAGTTTTTCTCTATTTTGGTTTTTTCTTCTTGTTGTATTTTAAGATCTTCAATCCACTTTTTCTTCGTTGAAACCGCTTTTTGTTCTTCAGACAGAGCAATTACATTTTTCTTTATCTCTTGCAGACGATTATTTTTCTCTTCAATTTGTTGCGGTTCTAAAAGTTGCTGTGCCTTTGCCGTGATATCCAACGTTTTCACAACACCTTCAGCCTCTTGCGTTTTGTTGTAAATTTTAGCACCAATCTTCGAGTAAATCTCCGACGAGGTCATTTTCTCCAAAATCGAAGCCTTTTGATCATCATTTGCTTTTAGGAATTCCGTAAACTCACCTTGAGCCAACATCGAAGTACGACAAAATTCTTTGTAATCCAAGCCTACTAACTTTTCTATGTAGTTATTAAACTCTGTTGATTTCTCGGTTATTGCATTTCCTTCAGAATCATACAGACATCTTTTAACTTCATGCAAACCTTTGGCATTACGGCCCTTTCGTTTCACCGACCACTCTGCTCGATAGTTTTTACCATCATTGCCTTCAAAATCCAAAATTGCCGATGCTTCATCAGTGCCTCGCCTCATCAACAAACGAGCATCGTTCAAAGCAACATCTTTCTTTCCTCCCGATAAGGAATCATCATCAAACTTCGTACTGGGAGAGGCTTCCAATCGAGGCGCATTTTTATAAAGAGCCAAACATATCGCATCCAAAATTGTGCTTTTGCCGACTCCTGTCTCTCCTGTGATTAAAAAAATGTCGTTGTCATAAAGTGGTCCATTTTCAAAGTCTAATTCTGCATGTTCAATTGATGCAATATTGTGAATAATTAACTTGTGATATATCATATTTGTTTTCTATTAATCTGTTTATTCTTCAATGGAAACGGCTAATTTTGCTTCTTCAAACAGCGCTATTAACTCTTCAGGCATCTCTGTCTTATTCTGTCTTTCATAAAATGATTTTGCCAAGTCAAGCGGGTCCAACGTGCGAATTTGTTCTGGCGTGAAAAAGACCTGAGTCTTTCGACTTTCTGATTCTGGTCGTTGTATATTGAAAAGACAAAACTTCATCTTTTTGTCTTTCAGAACCTCAAAAATTCGTTGTTCCGCATCCACTCGGAGCGAATCCTTCACCAAAACATTTAAACGCAAAAAACCTTCCTTTTCATCAGGAATTTTCCGTGCTTCTTCCAGTACCTCCTCAAATGGTTTCGCTTCCTCTGGTAGCGTGAGATACTCCTTCTTATTAGTGATTTCTATTTCTCGCACCTGTGGCTGCGCATTATGCTTTTCAATCTCAACCAACGAAACGGAATGTCCTCGGGTTTCATCAAAACTTGTCTGCACAGGCGTTCCTGCATAGCGCGCTTTCTTGTTAGTCCCATTCACAAACTTCGGGATATGAATATGTCCCAAGGCTAAATAATCGTATGAATCGCCCATTTCATCGGGATTAACACAATCTATTCCACCTACATTATCATCCAAATCTTCATTTTGTGTATCTCGTATGGATAAATGTGCCATCATCACAACAGGCACTTGCTGAGTATTGCGTTTCTCAACTTCTGAAAGCAACTCTTTAAAGATACCATTCTTGCTTGGATGAATATACGGGACGGCAATAATATAGGCTTTCATCGCATTTTTTTCGTCTTTCAACTCTACAACCATCTTATCATAGGACACAGAAACACCATCTTCATCATACTCAGGATACCCAATCACAGAGACGTTAGCACAATCCCACAATTCACGATGTGCCTCCAAATGTTGGAAGCTATCGTGGTTGCCAGCCGTTATGATAATCTTCATCTCGGGTCGCTTCTTGTGTAGATTGACCACTCCATTCACGAACAATTTTTTTGCAGACGCAGCAGGCATCGCCACATGAAATATATCGCCACTCACCAATAACGCATCAGGTTTTTCCGTTTCTACAATGTCCGACAACTGCCGAAAGAAATCATCGTGTTCCTCTTCTTTACTCATTCGATAGAAAGACTGTCCTAAATGCCAGTCTGCCGTGTGAATCAATCTTATCATTTTTCTCATATAATGTTTGCGTAAATTTAGTTAATAAAAACATACTATCTTTGTAAATAGAAAATTTTTACAAAATGGCACTTCATTATCTTCAAGTTGATAATCTATCCAAAACTTTTGGAGACAGACTCCTTTTCGAGCATGTTTCATTTGGTTTGTTTGAGGGACAACGCACCGCATTAATCGCACGAAACGGTGCTGGAAAAACGACCCTACTCAACATCATAGCGGGAAAAGAGTCGCCCGATGAAGGCACTATTACTTTCAGAAACGGAATCCGAGTAGGCATTCTTCCTCAAGATCCACAATTAGGAAAAGGCAGGACAATTCTGGACTTATGTGTAGAGTCAGGCTTTGAAATTCAAATGAAACAATTCCTTAGCAAATTGAAAATCACCGACTTATCACTTGTAACCGACACACTTTCAGGTGGACAAGTAAAGCGCATTGCCATCGCTATGGAGTTGGTGAAACAACCCGACCTGCTCATCTTAGACGAGCCTACCAACCACTTAGATTTAGATATGGTAGAATGGTTGGAAGATTATCTCCGGAAATCTCGCATGGCTATTTTGATGGTTACACACGACCGCTATTTTCTTGACCGAGTATGCAGTGAAATCATTGAAATAGACCAGCAACAAATTTTCTCATATAAAGGAAACTACTCTTACTATTTAGAGAAGAAACAAGAACGCCTCAACCAACAATCTGCTGAAATTGCCCACGCAAGTAATATCTACCGAAAGGAGTTGGATTGGATGCGTAGACAACCACAAGCCAGAGGAAGTAAGGCACAATACAGAATAGATGCTTTTCACGAACTTGAGAAAAAAGTAAAAAAAACTCGTGAAGCAAGCACTCTTCAATTGGATGTGAAAGCCAGTTATATCGGGTCTAAGATTTTTGAAGCAAAATATGTCACAAAATCATTCGGAGACTTAAAAATCACAGATAATTTCTATTACAACTTTGGCAGATTTGAAAAAATGGGAATTGTCGGCAACAACGGAACGGGAAAATCGACTTTCATCAAGATGCTCTTAGGCGAAATAGAACCTGACAAAGGGTCTTTTGACATTGGAGAAACTGTTCGTTTTGGTTATTATAGTCAACAAGGAATGTCCTTCAATCCAGGCATGAAAGTAATCGATGCGGTGAAACAATACGCAGAAGAAGTTCGCTTCAGTGACGGACGAAGAATGAGTGCCTCCCAGTTTCTACAATACTTTTTATTTTCACCTTCAAAACAACAGGATTTCATTGAGAAATTGAGTGGAGGCGAGCGTAGAAGACTCTACCTCTGCACTGTACTGATGAAAAGTCCTAACTTCCTTGTTTTAGATGAACCCACCAACGATTTGGACATTGTTACCCTTAACGTGTTAGAAGAATATCTTCAAAATTTCAAGGGGTGCGTCATTGTCATCTCTCACGATAGATATTTCATGAACAAAGTAGTCGACCACCTGCTTGTATTCCATGGCAACGCCGACATTCAAGACTTTCCTGGCAACTACAGTGAATATCGCGAATGGAGAGACATGAAAGAATATTTTGAACAAGAAGAGAAGAAAATCAATAATCAGCCACAAGCAGAAAAGGCTAAGACACAGAGAATGGTCAAAGAAAGACCTAAAAAAATGTCTTTCAAAGAAAGAAAGGAGTACGAAGAATTGACAGCCTCCATCAGTGCTTTAGAAGAAGAAAAGAAAAACATTGAAACAGCCATGTCGACAGGAACTCTCTCTAACAATGAGTTGATGCAAAAGTCTGCACGAATAGCCGAAATAATTAACGAATTGGAAGAGAAAGAGATGCGTTGGCTTGAACTTAGCGAATTAGCAGAATAACAATATTATGATTTCACTTTTAAAAGACGACAAACCAACTAAAAAATTGACGGAAAATGAGTTGACCCCAGGTTCACCTATTTTCAAGCGATTCGTTCCAAGGAAACCCGAGAAAGTTGTTTTCACAGAGAGCAACTACCTTTTTATTTTCCCCGATGGAATCAGCATTATTGAGAGAAGTACCACCGAAGGAAAGTTGATGGTCGGAGACGGTTTCTTCGACGATGCTATAGCCGAGAATTTCATCTCGTTTGACTCTCTGAAAGAGGAAAAACCACATCTTTTCAAGGAGAAATTTGAACTCATCCATGTGGCAGATTACGCTACTCCTGTAATAACTTTCTTGTCTGGCAATAAATTTTTTCAACTCCAAATCAAGAAAGATTACACTCTCGTTCAGTGGGAGACAAAAGAGTTCAAAGAGGTACTTTTCCCGAAAGCGAACAACCGTGGAGACATAGTCTTTTCTTGCGACGAAAAAATTTACGCCATAGATCATTTCACAGGACGATATTTCCTTGCCTATACAGAAGAAGATGAAAGGTACATCATCAGTCGCACACCTTCAAGAGACGAATTTGGCATCAAAGACCTCTTCTATTGGGCCCCAGACAACCGTACGGTCGCATTCTATCGCACCAACAACACGAAAGTAGACGTTTATCCCCTCATCACCATTGAAGATCCAAAGCCAATAAGATCCTTAATTGACTATCCAATGGCAGGAGAAAGCAGCGAAAGCGTTTCCATCGGAATTCTTGACGTTACTTCCAAAGGCTGTACTTTTCTCAGTTTGGGGAGCAACCAAGGAACACCACCCATCAATCACAAAGAGGCTTATTACACGGCTTTGACCTGGTCGGCAGACTCAAGCGAAATCTGTCTCTGCGAGTTGGAGCGTTCTCAGCAATATTTTCAAGCCAAAACCTACTCAGCCTACTCGGGCAAAATCAAGCATTTCTTGTTTTCCGAATCCTCTGATAAATACGTTGAACCCGACCAACCTTTCACCCTTGTCGGCAAAAGCACGATTCTTTTCCTCTCCCAGCGTACAGGGCATAATCACCTCTATAAGCTCGATACGAAATCAAACACCACCACCCCACTCACACAAGGTGATTGGGATGTCTTAGAGGTCATTTTCTACGATGAAAAGGCAAAAATCGTTTATGCTTACGCCACTACATCGGGAGCAAACAATCGCGAGGTTCTTCAAATTTCTATAAACGGAGAACCAAACACATTCAAAGAAATTCACGACACTGGCTACTATCACACATTCTTTGTCGATAAAAACACAGGAGAAACAATCGATTTCTACGAAGATCATTTTAAACCAGGCTTCGTCCATTTTCAGAACGATTATATTTTGCCACTTCGCAACCCTTACGTAAAAGAAGGCTACGAAACACCAAACAAGAAATTTGGATTTTTTGAGAAAGACGGAGAGCGAATCTATTACAATCTGACACTGCCCAACAACGCCAACGGTCAGAAAGTACCCCTTCTCTTCTACGTCTACGGCGGACCGCACGTGCAACTTGTTACCAACCAATTTGGCAGTGGAACGAAAGGTATTGAAGAGATGATGGCAAGCAATGGTATTGCCACCTTCTATATCGACCCACACGGTTCTTATAACCGAGGACGACAATTCGAGTCCGTCATCTATCAACAGATAAATCGACCACAAGTAGAGGACTATGATTTCGCCATTGATTGGTTGCAGGAAAATTTCGGAGACAAAGTAGACACAAGCAAAATGGCAGTCTACGGTTGGAGTTTTGGAGGCTACATGACGTTGACAATGCTATTAAGAAGCAAGCACACCTTCCAAATAGGCATTGCAGGAGGAGCGGTGACAGACTGGCGCTATTACGAGGTAATGTACACAGAACGATACATGGGCATCCGCAACAACGTAACTGAAGAATACTACGAAGCATGCAGTATAAAAGCAGATTTCAGCAAACTTCACACGCCCCTTTACCTCATCCATTGCGACAATGACCCCGTAGTTTTGTGGCAACACACCCTTTCTCTGCTCAAAATCGCCCATAAAAAGTACGATTTTGCCCACCTAATCGACTATTATATCTTTCCTGGACACCCTCATAACGTATGTGGACCAGAAAGAATTCAGCTAATGCGTAAAATTAAAGCAGTGATACTCAATAAATTAAAATAACAAACAAAAATTATCCAAAAAAAATTGTATTTCTCTTGGATAATTAGGAATTAAATTGCAACTTTGTAGTGCAAACAAAACAGGTAGATTTTTTCATAGTTAAGGTTTAGATTGACTAAGAGGCGTTGTGAAACGCCTCTTAGTTTTTTATATTATTTACAGAAGGACAACCTTTAAGATTTTCACTCATCTTTTTTCCACCTCATCTTTTTTACCGAACTTTGCCACCCACTTTCATAACTATCAAATTCACATGAAAATTAAATTACTCTTAACGCTCACCCTTACATTCACTTGTCTTCTTTCTAATGCCGAACAATCAACAAACACGATAGAAATGACATCAGAACAGATTCACCCATTGGAGATAGACACTGTTACAAATCAAAAAACTCAATGCGACTACCACCTTGCCGCAGTCGCAGGAGTTGGTGTCGCCAATTGGTTGAAAGAGAATGACGCTGAGAGCATAGACAACCGATACACGGCCAATTTTTATGCAGGCGCATTGTTTGACTTCCAATTTTCTAACGGTTGGCAAGCCGAGACTGGCTTGACCTTGCAACACAAAGGTTACAGAAAAGAGAACACAGGACTTGAAAAATACGAGAAAAAGCACTTCCGTTTACTGTACTTAGAAGTACCCCTTCTCGTTGGTTACGAAATTCCTATTTCTCAAGTTCATCTCACCCCACAAATTGGTCCCTACCTTGCTTTTGCAGCATTAGGTAAAAACGTGGGATACAAAACAAGCTCTTCAATCGACAAATCTGGAAACTACACTTATACACGCAAATGGGAAAATGTTGACATATTTGACAACAAAGATGGCAACAAGCGATATCGTCGTTTTGATTGTGGATTGCATTTTGGTGCATCATTACGAATCTTTGAAAATATTCGCTTAGGGTTAGGATACGAATTTGGGTTCGTCAATGTCAGACGAAAAGACACTAAAGGCAATACCTACAAAACCCTAAATAGCGATTTTTCATTTCATTTCGCTTATTATTTCTTCTAAATTATTCTTAAGTGGATAACATTTGTATATTGCGAAGCCTTGACTTTTGACATATTTCCGACAAACATCATTTCGATAGCAAAACCACAAAAGATCGTCTTGACCGCCATCCATTCGTAGGGTTATGTACTTCTAAAACAGCAATATACGGTGCGACCCACAAAACATTTCCATAATCATCACAACCGTCCCACTCAACTTCACCCGATACAGATAATGACTCATTGTTCAATACGCTACGTACACACCGACCTTCCAACGTATAAATTTTAAGTGAGGCGAGATAATTGGGTGCATCAAAATCATAATGAATGCGAAAATGTTTTTCCTTGTCCTGATAAGGATAACATACTTCATTTGCAGACAGATTTAAACCCGTATTTTCAACAGAACCCGACTCTCCATAACCTAAATAACCTGGCGTCGCATATCCATTTACTGCAGCCGCAGACGTCCACTCATTGCCTTCTAAAGAAATTCTTTCTAAAGAAACGCCCTTACCTTTGTCGGGTACACCCTCAACATGCATATTTGCATCATAGTAGAAATCATCTATAATCGTGGAATCTTTTGATTTAAACAACACAATAGCACCTGTCTCATTTCGTAAAGAAGGGAAAGAAGGAAGTTCAATGAAAGCATTGACTTTCGAATTATAGAACGAGGAAACACCATTAACATTGTCCGTCAACACTTTTATCTCACCAGGAAAAAACAAAATCGGTTCAGACGATATTTTCTTTGCAGAATAAATGGATGAATCTGACGATTTCCGCGTGGAAATTTTTAATTCAGACAAATCAAGGACTTTTTTGCTCACATTGATTATCTCCACAAACTCACTTCCCCCCATTTGCGTATTGAAAAGCACCTCCGTGAACAAAATATCTTTAGGTATCACCTCTTCTGTTCTTGCGAACGTCAAAACCGTATCGTTCGCCACATTCCCAACATAATCTGTCAAATTAGACACATACAACTCATATCTTGTCCCTTTTGACAATTCATCATCAATCCTTAGCTCAACAGATTTCCGACTTTTATCCCATTCCGCCAAAAAATTCACGCTTGGATAAGACGTAATCTCTACTTTGTCTTTGTCCACCCATTCGTCAAAAGACAAAGTCAATAAAGAGTCTGTCATTGACATCTTCTCCACACGAGGCGAAGAAACATCAACAACAGACTTACCTGCGACAACAAACTTGTCAAAAGATATCTTTGACGCATTCGTTTTCGTATATTTACAATAGATACCCACAAACGAGGCGGTCAAAAAAGTAGAATCCACTACTGAAAAATCCATTGTATAGTCCTTTTCTCCATCCAATTTCGTATAGACTTTCCATTCTGCCGTCTGGGATCGCACCACCATGACAGATAGCTTCACATCTGTTCGATTAAGTCGATTTTCAGCACCTTCACCTATCTTTTTTGAGGTTTTGTTCTTCACTCTGTAGAGCATCACCTGTTTTTTTGACCCGCCAATTTGAAGATAGTAGCCATTCAACGCACCATCAAGAGCGACATTGTCGCTTGCCAAATAAAGACGAACGAAGTTAGCACTTGACGGGCAGAAGTCAAGATGCATAGAAGCCATCCAAGAACAATTGTCCATTGCAGTGGAATAAGTTGACAAACAAGCCGTCCCACTATTTCCATAATCTGACAAACAGAGATTTCCAAACGAAACAGAGAATTTTGAAACATCACCTTCCCAAATCGATTTTAGCTGATTCCCAACAAAATCATCAGACACTTGACCATACACGGAGAAGACAGACAGCACTATCCCCACCAAAACAGGTAAAAATCTTAGCCTCATTGCTCAAATATTTTTTGTATTAATTTTATCTTTGCACAGGTTTTGGCAAAGATAAAAATAAATTCCAAAACAAGACCAAATTTAATTAACAACTAATTGTCAACTAAATGAAAGTAGCAATTGTAGGAGCCAGTGGTGCAGTAGGACAGGAGTTCCTCCGCGTGTTAGCAGAAAGAAATTTTCCAATCGATGAATTGGTTCTTTTCGGATCATCAAGAAGTGCAGGTACAGAGTACGAGTTCAAAGGAAAGAAATACACAGTCAAGGAACTTAAGCATGGAGATGATTTCAAGGGAATTGACATCGCATTCACATCTGCGGGAGCTGGAATCTCCAAAGAATATGCTGCAGACATTACTAAATATGGTGCAGTGATGATTGACAATTCGAGTGCGTTCAGAATGGATAACGACGTTCCTTTGGTTGTTCCAGAGTGCAACGCTGAAGATGCACTCAACCGTCCTCGTGGCATCATCGCCAACCCTAACTGTACTACCATTATGATGGTAGTCGTTCTTCAACCATTGGAGAAACTGAGCCACATCAAACGTATTCATATTGCAAGTTATCAAGCAGCAAGTGGAGCAGGAGCAGCAGCAATGGCGGAATTGGAGCAGCAATATCGTGAAGTACTCGACAACAAGCCCGTAACCGTTAACAAGTTCGCTTACCAACTCGCATACAACGTGATTCCACAAATTGATGTCTTCACCGACAACGGTTACACGAAAGAAGAGATGAAGATGTTCAACGAGACTCGCAAGATTATGCACAGCGACGTCGCTTGTTCTGCGATGTGCGTTCGGGTTCCTTCCTTGCGTTCTCACTCAGAGGCAGTATGGATTGAGACAGAAAAACCAATCTCGGTAGAAGAAGCTCGCGAGGCATTGTCTAAAGGCGAAGGAGTTCAAGTAATGGACGACCCAGCAAACAAGAAATACCCAATGCCTTTATTCTTAGCAGGAAAAGACGACGTCTATGTTGGTCGTATCCGCAAAGACTTAGCCAACGACAACGGATTAACACTTTGGTTGGTGGGCGACCAAATCAAGAAGGGAGCAGCCTTAAACGCTGTCCAGATCGCAGAATACCTTATCAAGGTAGGAAACGTAAAATAACAATCTTCATTCATACTATAAAAAGAGGCGTTGGAAACGGTTGCTTCCAACGCCTCTCATTTTTGTTTTTGTTGGTACACCAAAGTTTTATATTTTTGTGAAAATAGTAATATCAAGTTACGACAAACAACATTGTAAAAACACATATTTTTTAACGAAGTCTGACTACTGACACCATGAAGAAATTTTTCACGCAATTCATTCCTCATGCAATAGGGGTGATGATTGTTATCATCACACTGTGCCTCGTCGTGAGAAGTATCGGATTTAGTTCGTCCTACCTTGATCCTGTGAGTGTCGTACTCAATAAATTCAACATCACCGACTCCTACTTTGAAATTATGAATCAAAATGCAGATGAAGTGATGGACTTTAATGACGATGTCGTCCTTTTCGACATATCAAACTGCTATGACCGTGCCGAAATCGCAGACGGCATACAGAGATTGCATGATTGTGGAGCAAAAGTAATCGCCTTGGATGTGATTTTTGGTCCGAACGGCAGAGACACGATCGCCAACGACAGTTTGCAACGAACGATAGCACGATGCAAAAATGTTATCGCCGCCTGTAGAATGGTACCAAACTACGACACATTCGTCAAAGAGGAATCTTATTTTGTCAAGGAGACAGGATGCGTTGAAGCATGCGTGAATGTAGAAAACGAGACTGTTCGCACGTTCAGTCGTACACTTCAATTTGGCGACACTACCCTTAGCACCTACGTTCACGAGATAATCAAGATGGCATATCCCGACATATACGAGAAATGGGAGGCAAGACCAGACAACACAGAGCTTATCAACTACAAACAAACCCTATTCAACAAAATACACATTTATGACCCTCTCTTTCCAGAAGAGGTAGAAGGTAAAATTTTCTTGATGGGAGACTTCGCCGACCTTCGAGATTTCCACGAAATACCCGTAAAGATAGACGGCAGCAGACGTATCTGTGGAACCACGATACACGGTTATTCTATCTCAACACTAACCAAAGAAGGGCGATTAATTGACAGTATGAGTGAAAGAGATGCACTTATTTTAGGTTTGATTATTTCCTTTATATTTTGCGTTATCTATGTTATGATTAATGAAATATACAATGACTACTCTGGATTCTTGTCCACTTCAACACAAATCATTGTGATGATGAGCTTAGTCTTCATTTCAGGCTATTTCTTTATAGAGAAGCAATATAACATCCGAATGCTTTATGCGTTGTTAGGCACAGGAATGGGAGGCTATGCAGCCGAAATATTCTATTTCCTATTGTTGAAATGGCGTAAATGGACGGGTAAGGACGAGACAAACTAACATATTAGAGATAATAAAAAAATGATATAAGATGAGAAGGTTTTATTTTCTGACAGTCTGTTTTCTTATACTTTTGCTGACACCACTTTCTGCGCAGAAAGCCAGCAAGAGCGTTAAGACAGGGAAATGGGGATTTATGAATGGTTCGACATGGGTTGTGGAGCCTAAATTTGAAGAGTATGACGTTTCCAACGCCTTTCAAGGAAAGAAATACGCCATCGTAAAATACAATGGGAAATGGGCAGGTATTGATGCAAAAGGCAACTTCTTAACAAAAGCCGTATGGACTTCTAAAGAATTAGCACTAAAAGCAACACGTTTTGCTGTTGCAAAAGCTTCAAAAGAAAAATTCCTCTACCCCATCTACGACGCAACCTACTCTAAATGGGGATTCGTAGACTACACTGGAGATATGTATTTCCGTCCTATCTATGAAGAGGTGGACTCTGAAGTGAACTTTAGCAAAGGACTTTCCTACTCTATAGTTAAATTAGATGGACAATGGGGATGTTTAGGAAATGACGGCGCTATGGCTATCAATCCTTTCTTTACCTCTAAAGAAGACCTGAAGAAAGCTATCAATGAATGGAATAATAATGCCGTTGTTGGAGAGAACATCTACATCGGCATGAAAGGTTCTGTAAAGAAAATTGGATTCATCAATTACTTAGGCAATTGGGTGATGAAGCCTGTTTTTGACAACTTAGACAAGAACTCAATGTTCAACGCCAACACATACTTTGCCGTTGTCAAATACAAAGGAAAGTGGTGTGCCATTGACCGAGCAGGCAATTTTGTCGTGAAGCCAACGTACAACACGGCCGCAGAGGCAAAGACAGCTGCCTTCGCATGGCAAAGGAAAACTCCAAAAGCAAAAATATCCGCTGCCAACGTCCCTAACTTAGAGGTATTCACCTATAAAACACCCAACTTAGCGGCAGAGCAATCCGTAGCAGACAAGCAAACAAACAACGCAAACTCATCTACAAGCAATAATAGCAACTCTACCATTGCTCCGACCAACAATAACAACCAAGGCGTAACAACAAAAGCAGAAGGAATGCCAACCATCAAGATTTTGAGTCCGAAAGATGGCTCTTCGTACTCAAATCCAAACGTTACATTCACTTACGAGACAAGTACTTACGATGGAAGCGAACCAGACATCACAGCGTACATCAACGGGGAAAAATATCCTAACACAAAAGGAGTAAGACCCGTAGGGAAGCTTTTGTCGCTCACTTTGCCACGCGCATCCACCTGTAGAGTGCAGTTAATTGCCAAAGACAATAAGGGACAAAATAGCGACCCCGCAGTTGTGACATTGCATTACAAAGGAGACCGTCCAAAACCAAATCTTCACATCTTCTCAGTCGGCATCAGCGACTATGACCAAGCGGACCTCAAATTACAACATGCGGCAAAAGACGCAGAAGACTTCATGAACACCATCAAAGGATGCAATCTAAATCAATTTCAACAAATCAAAACTGCCAACTTAGTGAAAGACAAGGCAGGAACAGATAAAAACATCAAGAAAGGACTCTCATCATTAGTTAACTCCGTTACACAAGGAGACGTAGTTCTCCTGTTCTTCTCTGGACACGGAGCAAAAGAAGGAGCAGAGACCTACTTCCTGTCGTGCAATGCAGAGAGCAATGACCTTTTTGCCACAGCAGTAGATTTCGATATCATTAAGAGTGCCTTAAAAAGGCTGAAAGACAAAAAGTGTAGAATTATCATCTTTATGGATGCATGTCACTCAGGCTCAATGTATGGCGTTAAATCAACCGTAGAGACATTCTCATTAGCAGACCCAGACATAATCGGGTTCTATTCAAGCACAGAAGCTCAAAAGTCCAATGAATCAGAACAATGGGAAAACGGAATTTTCACCAAAGCATTGCTCGAAGGTATCAAAGGCGCAGCAATAGATGAAAATGGCAATGTAACATTAGACGCACTTGAACTTTACATCAGAAATCAAGTGAGAAATGCCACCAATGGAAGACAAATGCCTATATTTGAGAATAGACAAGGAAACTTTATCCTTTTCGAGAAGAAATAGTGTTAACATAATAATGGATAGCGTATGAAAAGAATATTTTTTGCAGCGATTTTTGGCATGCTGGCATGCATGCTATCCGCACAAGATATGTATGTATATAGCGTGATTGGTCAAGCAGAGAAACAAGTAAACGGAGAGTGGCAATCGCTCCAAAAGAGAGATAAACTCTCAGGAAGCGACATTGTTCGAGTTTCCGACAACTCCGCCCTTTCCGTATTAGACAGAACGGCAGAGAAATTATACTCATTCTCTCAAACCAATAGCAAGAAACTCAGTGAGTTGATTGCCAACTACAAAGGCAAGCAGAACTATTCTGCCAATTTCGTAGCCCACGCTTCCAAGTCTCTCTTCAACGGAGGTTCAGACAGAATCAGCAATGACGCTGCTGGTTGTACTTACCGTGGAGACATTATTGAGAATGACATAGCTAAGGCTCTCATCTACAAAGCACAAGGCGTATCTTTCAATGATTTCAACAATGCAAAGACCGACTATGCTATTTCATTTGACATTTTAGACCGCAACACATTGCAACCCGTTGAAGGTTCTATCAAAGCCAATAGCCAAGCCATCGTAAGGATTAAAAACAAAAGCGACATGGCATTATATGTCAATATTTTAGACTTTGACCAAACATCTAACGAGAAAGCAGTTTGCCTGCCAATCGACGATGCAACGACGCTCTCTCACCTTCTAATTCCTGCTCACTGCACAATCGACCTAACGACGTTCCCGATTGGTTTTTATGAGCCTAAAGGATTGAATAACTTAGTATTGGTAGCAGCAGAAGTTCCATACGATTTACGACAAGTCAGCAAATATTTAGACAAGGCTGATGTCAAGAATATTCAAGCATCAAAATACCCCGTAGGAGTATACGCAAAAGATATTATCATCAAGTAAATCACTGTAAAGGAAAGAATACTCAAGCAATGGCGTTTTAAGGCTCAGATAACCATATATCTGAGCCTTTTTACATATTATCTATCCACAATAACCTTACGCCTCTCCGCACCACTATGGAGAATATAGCACCCTTTGGGCAACCGCAAAAATATCATTGAATTTTCAGGTAATTGTCGATGCAGATAGTCTCGACCTAACAAATCATAGACAGAAAAATCCTTTGCCCCCTTCTGTACCACTACAATCAGTCCTCCATCAACATTGTACACCTGCATTTCAGCAATTTCTGGCACATCAAAACCTACTATAGGGTTTATCTTTACTAATTCATATATATTCTCATCAAACAACAAAAAGCGCAAAGAATCTCCTTTGACGAGATACGACATGGTGTCTCTCCCGACCATATCAATCTTCCACCCAGCAATTGAGCAACTGTCATCTTTCATCTTCGCTTTTATCATCAAAGGTCTATCCGCATAATAATAGCCATCAAAGACAGAATGTACCATTTCTACCTCGTTAATATTCAAAGAAATATCATATTGTCTTTCCTTGTTGACTGTCAAAGCATAAACAGTGCCTAATTTGAAAAAATTGCCCATAGAATTGTATAACATTCTATTTCGTCCTACTAAATAATCTTTCATAAACTGCACTTCTTGATACCAATCCACATTCAGACTGTCCCTATACTCATGATATAAATCGTATGTAAAAGGAAATTCATACTCAATTTGGCGAGCTAAACTATCAATGTGAGCAACGACATACTCTGGAAGAAAAATGTCTCCTAAATCAACTGATAGATTCTCAATCAATAAGCGTTGAAATGGTCGCATCTTACACAATCTACGTATTAAACGCGTTGAAAATTCGTATGACCCCACACTATCAGAGTCCTCTACAGGAGGCAGCAAATGTTGCTCAAAGAAATTGGAAATGAAGAACATGTAAGGATAGGAGTACTCAAAACGATAATTCAGTGTCATATCCAAATCTTTCAAGATCCATCGCCACCTACCACCTTCCTTCCTACTACGCCACATCACAACATTATTATCTGGAAAATCAGCATTTCCAAAATACAATTCACCAATATAATAATTCAAAAACTCAGGAATATCCATCTCCTGAGCTAAGGTCTCGTACGTCGTTGTATCACTCATAAAATGCTGATAGAAAGTCATCGCATTTTTCATATCTCCAGAATTCGAGGTTGTCCAATTCTCTACCACGTCAATATTATCCACGCATTCAGGATGATTCGCATCTATATTTGAATGATTAGAACGTTCACGAAGATTCATCAATCCATAATATTCGCCATTCAGATAGACAATCACAGGCTGATAGGCTTGATAATCAACATCTTTCATCACTGAAGCAATGTAAGTCTGCGACACTGCATCACGTAAATGAGCAAGAAGGAAATCATTACCTGCATTACGTAACGAAACAGAATTATATTTTTCAACATGCGATTTTTCTTTAAAAAAGGGATACTCAAAATTTTCTGCACCATAGCGAGCAGACGAATAAAGAGCGAACGACTTCATTGGATGTTGTCGAGAAGTATTCCCCATAACCCTAATATGCCCTTTCTGATTAATCTCCATCCTCCCATTTTCATCAAAATATTTTATATCTGCCTCCCTAATCCAATCATAGAAATAATTGGCATATTTCCAATATTGTTTCTCACATAATATCCCTTCCCTATAACCATAAAGATCTTGATAATCAACAGATAAAGCTATAACAGGTAACGTAATCTCTCTTTCATGAAACAGATACGAATAAACAACATTAAGAGATGATGCACACCCATTCGCAAAACTTTTGATTCTTAGATTGGTAGTTCTACTTATCTCAAGTCCCATCGGGGGGAAAACAGAATCCTCCTCTGTGGGAGTTGTTCCATCCATCGTATATCTAACCGTTTCGTCAGACTTAGTTTCCTTCAGATTTACCACGAACGGAACATCATAAAGACCCGACTCAACCGTCAACTGTGGAGCGGTCAGAAATCGTTTACTTGTATTTCCGTTTTCAGACATCGGAGTAGGTTCTATCAACCATCCTAACTCATCATCCACTCCACAACCGTATGAGACACCAACTTGTTTATTAGTGGGGACACGCAATACATCAACAATCTCGCCCAACGGCGAAATAAGACGAATTGTCGCACTATTCTTGTATTTAAGTTTAAAATTCGCATGCAAATCCCGACCTATACCATCACAATTAAGCACAATAAAAGAATTAGGAGCGACAAAAGTGTCTACAGCTATGTGATATACGTCATCTTCCGTATCTCGCTGAATTGAATAATTCTTCAGCGAAACACGCTCATCTGAGCAATTCCTAAGCTCAATCCAACTATCAGGCAGATTGTTCTCTTCATCAAAATAATTTATATTCACTGGCATCACCTCATTAATACGCAGTTCAGCATACGAGGATGACAATGACAACAACAGAAAAACTAAACAACCAAAATTCTTCATATTAGTTGGTCACCAATATATAATCTCCACGATCCACCACCTTCGAATACATTTTCAAAATAGAAGTAGACGGTCCATTCATCACATTGCCAACACCATACGAAAGATCAAATTTAGACCCACACTGTTCGCAGGTGGCGAACGGCATTTTGATAGTTAATCGTGTAGTTCTTAATTTTTCATAGGGACAAGCCAAATCGCAACAACCCAAAGACCCATTAATATCTCGAAAGATGCAAACTCCACCAAATCCTAACTGAAAATTCGTAGAATAGACCCTATCTGTTGTGAAGGTAACCGCACGATTAGGCGTTCGCAATGTCTGATATTCGCTATAAGTCGTTTTCACATAAACAGCGTAATCCCCGATAGAAGACTCATCACTTTTGCAATTAGTCAAAAGAGGAAACAACAGAAAAATCAGCAATAAAAATTTCCTAATCAACGTTCTATCAAAGAATATACGACTTTCACCCATCATTTCACTATTATATGATATCCATTCAGGTCTATCACCTCACCAGATCTTATTTTAGCACGCTTTCGAAGCTCTACTTCACCATTACGTTTCACAAAACCTTCTTCAACAACATGAAGAGCTTGTGCTCCATTTTCAACCAAATTTAACGCCTTAATTAGAGATGCCAAAGGAATAAAATCCTCCCCCTCACGCAATTCAAACTCCAAAACTCTCATTTTATTATACATTATAATAAAAAAACAGAGGACAATACATTAACATATTGTCCCCCTTGATATTAGGATAGATATAGTTATAAACAAACTTACTCTGCAACCACCTCGAAACTAATCTCAGCAGAAACCTCTTTGTGAAGTTTAACAGTAGCCTTGTAGCTTCCAACTTCCTTAACAGCACCGATAACGATAGTCTTTCTATCTATATCAAAACCTTGCTTAGACAATGCCTCAGCAATTTGAATATTGTTAACGGAACCGAAGATTGTGCCAGTCGCACTAGTTTTTGCTGGAATAGTCAATGAAACGCCATTCAATTTCTCAGCCAAAGCCTCAGCGTCTGCCTTAATCTTAGCCAATTTATGAGCACGTTGTTTCAGAACCTCAGCCAATTGTTTCTTCTCTGAAGGAGTTGCCAACTTTGCGTATCCTTGAGGGATAAGATAGTTACGTCCGTAACCATCCTTTACTTTGACGATATCGTCTTTGTAACCCAGATTATGAATATCTTGCAATAATATAATTTCCATTGTCAAACCTCCTTATTATTTCATCAAATCAGTTACGAATGGGAGCAAAGCCAAGTGACGGGCTCTCTTTACTGCTTGAGCAACCTTTCTTTGGTACTTCAAAGAAGTTCCTGTGAGGCGACGAGGTAAAATTTTACCTTGCTCGTTCAAAAACTTTTTCAAGAACTCTGGATCTTTATAGTCGATATACTTGATACCACTCTTCTTGAAACGACAATATTTCTTCTTTTTAACTTCTACTGATGGTGGAGTTAAATATCTGATCTCTGATGAATTCTGTGCTGCCATAATTAAGCCTCCTTCTCTTTAGATGATTTCAAACTCTTTCTCTTTGCTGAATACTCAATAGCAAACTTATCCAACTTCGTAGTCAAGTAACGAATAACCTTTTCGTCACGACGATACTGAGTTTCTAAATTCGCAATTACAGTAGGCTCAGCCTTAAACTCCAACAAAGCGTAGAATCCTGTTGTCTTTCCTTCAATTGGGTAAGCCAATTTACGCAACCCCCAAAGCTCCTCGTTAACGATCTCTGAACCTGCTTCTACGAGAAGGTTCTTAAATCTGTCAACCGCTTCCTTCATCTGATTCTCAGATAAAACGGGAGTTAAAATGAAAACGGTTTCATACTGATTTAACATAAAATACTATTATTTTTAGATTAGTAAATTTCACTTTTCTAACGGATTGCAAATTTACAACTAATATTCTTATTTCACAAATTCTATCAAACAGAAATTTTGCACTTCCTATTTGAATCTGCGTTTCATATAAACGGAGAAGAGAGACAACGCAAGATTACTACTGCGATGTCTCTCCTTTTCTTTATAATCTCGCTTTCGCGAAATTATTTCGTCACACTTACTATTCGACCAACATTAGCCGCTGTATAGGTGTAATCCGTTCCTCCTGTATAGGACGCAGTTCCTGGCTGATAGAAACCATGGAAATTGTCTGCCGTTGCATACGTTCCACCTATATTATAGGTATAAGATGCACCGCTCGTCATAGGGAAAATCATTTGAAGACGCTTGGTTGTACCCTCAGCACCTTGATTAGCATATTGCAAAACCACACTGTTTGCATCGCTCACCTGAACCGAACTGCCAGAAGTAAATGTAGCATCTGCCACAGCACAACTTACATTCTTTGTAGACACATAGAAAGCTCTCATGTTGGTAGTCAACACATCGCACACTCCAACATAATATCCTCCATAATACAAGATTGAGCCATTTATCTCTTGAGAAGACTCTATAAGAAGTCCACCATTGATAACAGCCCTTGACTCGGAAGTAGGTTGTTTATCACTTTGTAAATAAACCTTCGCACCTTCATTCACATAGAACGAGCTTTCTGAATTGATTGAAATCAGACGGGTTCCGGACGATTCAACCGTACATTTATCGAAATTCACAGATCCATCAGTCTTGAATCCGTATCCTTTCTTCTTCTTTCCTTCCGATGTTTCAAAAGGCTCGCATGCACCATCAATATAGATATAAGCATCTTCCTTAACCGAGATACCAGAATCAGCAGCAATTGCTCTTGATCCTAAAGCCTCCGCCTTTAAAGAGACAGAAATTTCTGCCCCCGATATTTCAATATATTTGTCGGACTTTAACAATGCAGCATACGAGATATCATCACCACTATCAATTACAGTTCCACCCACCGTACCAATTACCTTTCCTCCTTTTATGTTAATATTGCCAACAGTCTTAATTCCCTTACTAGCCTTACCATTAACTGTCAAGTTTATAGTTCCGCCAGTCATATTAAAAGCTCCATTCGTAGAAGAAACTGCCACAGTTGAGTCAATACCAACCTTGATAGCCTTAGTGTCGTCTGTTGTAGACACAACAACGATCTCACCGCCTTCCACCTGCATATAGCCCTCTTCTACCTCAATACCTGTACCATTTACAGAAAGAGTACCGCCCTTCATCACAAAATAGTCATTGGCACGAACCACATCAGACAACGTAGAAGAAGCCTTGATGTTACCACTCTCAATCAACAGATAATCGCCCGTTTGAATAGCACGCTTTGCATTAGCGACAACCTCCAAATTTCCATTCCCGTTCTTAAATTCTATCTGTCCCTTGCTACGTAGTGTAGCGTTGCAAGTATCAGCGATACAATCCTCTAAATAAGAAGAAGTTCCATCTGGCAACTCTATCGCCATAGTAGAACCTGAGAATGAACGAAATGTTGACATTTCACGTTGAGATTTCAAAGTCAAGTTATCCATCACCACGGTGAATTTTCTCGGACAATCAATTTCGAAGCCACCATCTTCAGAACTTCCTGAGAGCAGATAAACAACATCCTTCAACTGACTGACACATTTAACAGAGACATAATTATCATCTAACGTGATTTTTACTGTTTCTGGATATGGATTTATCACCGAAACCTCAGTTCCATAAGTAATCTTCACCGTATCGGTAGCAGAGATAATCTCCTCGAATGTCAAAGAGACATCCCCCTTATCGTAGGTGTAATTTTTCGAAGCTTTAAAGACAGAAACTGTTGTTGCGTTAGTCTTTATGCTGTCAATATCTTCACATTTATCCGAGCGGACAGTTGTCTCGCCAACATTGACGTAAAGCACATATTCCGCTAAAGCAGTGAGAGACAACGCAGACACTGCCAACAATGCTATTATTTTCTGTTTCATTTCTTCACAATTTTAAATGACCGACCATCTACACGTATAACATACATACCGACAGGCAACTCAACCAATGAAACACCGTTCACTTGAGAATAACTATCAGATTTTAGCAACATACCATTCCAAGCATAAACGTCAATCCTCGCGCCTTCTTTTACATACGAAATGTAAACGTAATCGCTCGTTGGATTAGGATAAACCGACTGACCATCTGCAAGGATGTCGTTGACAGAAGTCTCCTCTTTAAAGGTGACCTTAGCAATGTCCGAAAGAGTAATCGATTTTGGAGACGAAGACGCTGATGTTTGAATCATCATATCATCATCCGAGAAATAGAGTTTACCCGAATCATCCAATTCAAAAAACGAGATTTCTCCCGTACTTTTTCTAATGACGCTGACCACATTAGTTGCTGACGCACTATAGCCCCAAAAAAGCATTATCGTCACAGCAATCACTGTTAATTTTTTAAGTTTCAATCTCTCCATATTTTTTTCGTTTTATATTATTCGTTTTTTAGATATCATTAATGTATCAATCAGTTACAAAAGATTGAATCATACATACAAAAAAAGAGCCAACTTGCTTCTCAGCAAACCGACTCCGAAATATATAGAACAACACAATTTAGGGTCTTTCCTATTTTTTGACAAAAGTAAATGTTTTTTTTTTTTTTGCAAATTTTAGTGTCAAAAATTTCACAAAAATTGTCATTTATTTCTTCTGTCACTCGTTCCTCAACATTTTAAGTCAGTCGACATCGTTTTCTGACCACAGTAAGTCAATCTTTCTCACACCTATTTGTTTTCAAATGTAACAAGATAAAAAGGTTTGTCTTGAAATATTTCAGTCAAATGCCTATCCTTTACACGAAAGAATTGATATTCTTACAATTATTTTGTACATTCGTAACCATAAAGAAGAGCCTTTGATTAATATTTCGCACATCTTGTTTAGATTGTTGATTATTAAGTATCACAAGGATAAACGTGTAATTAAATTCACCACATAACATGAAACAGTCAATAGATTTCCTTATCGATGTCTCCAATAATATGGAGGGAAGGATGGCAGTTGCCAAAGATGTTCTCAAGCAAGAATTGATTCCCGCATTGAGAAATTCAGACGATTTCGGAGTAAGAACTTTTTTATCTCTTTTTGGTTCTCCTGTCATCATCAACACGTTCGACATGGGAGCGAACAACAAGAGCGAGTTCATTGAAAAAGTTGACTCGCTTCCCGAACCCAACCAGGGGACTCCTTTGTCTGGCGTGGTGAAAGCATCTTTAAAAGATTTTAAAAACATTTCTGACAGCAAGAAAATCATCATCCTAATAACCGCAGGTGAAGAAACTGATGGTAGCGACTATGCTTTTGATGTTCAAACCGAAGCACCTGAAGACGTTCAAATCAACATCGTAGGTATCGGAATGAGCAATGAAGGATTGACAAAAGCACAGAAAGTTGCCTCTTTAACCGGAGGTGTCAGTGTTAACATTCTTGAAAGCGACTATGGTAACAATTTCGCCATTCAGAATGCGGTCGCTTCCGTCGTCGAAATTCTTCAAGGCAAAGGCAGTGAAATAAAAGAAGCGGTGAAAGTGGAAGCCCCAATTGAGGCAAAGGCAGAAGAAAAAACAGAAGTTAAAATTGAGCCTCAACCTATTGCAGAGACCAAACAGACAGAAGAAAAAGAACAGAAAGTTGAAAAGACAGAGAAAATAGGAAAAACTGTCAAGGCAAAGAAGACAGAGAAAGTGAACTTAGACGAGTTCAAGACAAAACACATTGAAGTGGAAGTTCCTGTTGTCTCAGAAGATTTCAAATCAGTCAACGGTGCGACACTCATCAATGAGATGGAAAGTACAAATGCTAAGATTGCAGAATTGTTGAAGGCAAACATTTCCACTTTGACAGTGGCTTTGGAGGCACAAGGTGGCGCGCAGAATGAAATTGCAGAATTAAAAAAGGCGCAGAAGAAGCAGGTAGATGCAATTTCACAATTGCAAGAAGCGATTGCCGATGCACAAACAACCATAGACAAACTTAAATCTATCGTTGCAGACAAAGAGGAAGAAATCGAAGCCTTAAATAGCAATAAAGAGGACTTGATGGTAACCATCCAGCAGTGGCAAGACCGCGACAGGAACGTCATCATCGACTTGGACGCAAAGGAACGTGAAGCTACGTCCAGAGCAAGCGAAGAAATTCTCTTTGATTTCTTGGAGAAAAAATACCCTGGTCGTGTCAAATGGTGCAACCAAAACAACAAAGCGACCAAAGGCTACGACTTCGAGATTACTGGATTTGAGAACAAAGAGACGGAATATTTCATCGCATGCAAAGGCGCAAAAGACAACAGAAAGATATTCTTTTTGAGCGAAGAAGAGTGGAACGCATGTTTGAGCAACAGCCTCAACTATCAAGTCTATTTAGTACGAGATGTTGCTAACGCACCTAAAATCGTCTTGATTGACAATCTGATTGGATGGATAACCTGTGGAAAAGTTCGTCCATGTGCAGAGAAAAACGAAAAGGTGAAAGCAGGACATGTTATGCTCACATTAGTATAACAATCCTTATACAGATTGGCAATGGGCGATTGTAGGAGTTACCTTACGATCGCCCATTAAGCTACCTAAACACATAGTTGAAGCCGAACGAGAGCTGCTCTTGTACCTGAATTTGGGCTTCTTCGTTCTTTGGAGTATTATCAAAACGCATAATGAGAGACAAACGCGTACTCAAAAATCTGTTGATAATAAACTTTCCGACGACTTCCCAATCAAACTCTATGTTTCGACTGTCATACGAACTGAAGAAGTCGATACGCGAAGTAAGATTAATTTCTTTGGAGAATTGCCAATCTAATTTTGCTTGAACAAGGTAACCCAAATAACTAGTGTGGTTTTCGGTGCTGTCCAAGCCCACCGTCAGATGGTCAATACGGTCATCCGTCATAAAAATGAGTTTATAAGCGAATGGGGCAAGACGTAGCGTTGTCTTCTTGTTGTAGCGGCACTCCATACCCAAACTAAGGAAGAGACGAGAAGGAGACAAAAAACCAGTAACCACAACATTAGAGTTAGTCGTTTTGTAGCCTGTGAAGAGTGAGGTGTTGAAATCTGCCCCTGCACTGTAGTAAACCTTCTTGGAGAACCACGTCTGGTAAGCCAACAAAGAAGAGATGCGCACGAGGTCATTGTTCACACGGAAAGCACGAATGGTATCCTCGCTCGTATTATAGAATCCAATTTTGACGTCAAAATCATTTTCCCATAAGAGACGATCTTTAGTATAATCAATGTTATAGTCAAAAATCGTCAAGAAAGTGGCATTGGGCGTACCACCTTTATACCAGTTGTCTGTAACATAATACTGAGAGAATTGAACTGCCAGATTTCCGAAGAAAGCCCAAGCTGATTTTTCTCTTTGTTTAAGATATTTTTTCAGATCATCTGCTGGAGGAACGACGATGCCCATTGGCTCCAATCCGCTAATACGCATTTCACGGTCGCCCCCTTTCACATCATCAATAGAAGCGTCATATTCTTGCAAGTCGCAGTAGTCGATTACCTCTGGCGCATCCAACGAGATTTTACTGACAATACGACGATTCAATTTCGTGTTACCTTCCAAAATTTCATGTTTTTTTTCAAAGCTTGACTTTGTGAATGACGGCAATTCATTTTGATATTCATACCGGAAAGGCTTTGCAGAGAAAAGAGGTAGCAAATCAGAGGTCTTTATGGAATCAAAGACGATGGTGGGCCAGATAGAGGGGGAGACATCCTCCGATTGAGAATCGTCAACTGCCGACACAGTATCTTGCGCACTTCCCAATAGAGCAGAAAGTAACAATACCATCAACAGAACGATGCGACGAAAGAACGATCTCATTTCAACCTTTCAGAATCAATAATAATTGTCAGAATCGCAAAGTTAACGAAATATTTTTAAGGAACATTGTGAATGAAAGAAAACCTTAATTCTGCATTAATTCTTTAACAAAAACAAAGTATCTGATACTCAAAAAGTTACAATTGATTTATCATACAAAAGGACACACCTAAATAAGCGCGAACCACACAACCAATCAATATGGCGTAGTAGCGATAAAACAAACCAAAACACCTTAATTATTGACTTATAGGTCAAATTTTTACCTCCGAAGGGAAACCGATTTCTCCGAGATTGTCCGAAAGGGTTCTG
>CAVFXQ010000017.1:0-53261 GCA_963626555.1 Clostridiales bacterium | reverse complement strand
AACGCTCCGCACCCGCTACCGCTGGGTTCACCAAATAGTAATTGAAATGATATTGATCGCACACAATCTCGTCCTGTGCATGCACATGCAGAGAGGCAACAATCAGTGCCACAATAGCAAATATACGACATACTGATTTCATCGTCTATACGTTTTTCATCGAATTAGTAATAAAAGTCTACACAAAGTACGTTTCACGTAGCGAGCAAAGTTAAATATATTTCTTAAAAAAACAAAAAACGAGTTAGAAATTGCGTTCAAATGTTAATAAAATCTAAGGAACACATAAACGACCATCATCGTTGATAGATATTTCTTCCTCGTCTAAGAGGAGACGAATTACAGAAAGGACATGAGCCTCAACAAAAGGAGCGGTGCGAACGAGCGACTGCGAATCCATCGCTGCTTCTTTGAGCGTAGATAAAACAAAAGTTCTGATTTTTTCAAACTCACCATTACTGATTCCAACCTCATTCTTGGCAAGACAATAATCACATTGACCACAATTTTCAGAAGAATATTCTCCAAAATACTGAAGGAGCATACGACTACGGCAGTGATCTTCATCTTGAACGTAGGCAATGACCTTTTCAATACGATCTTTGAACCGTTCCAAACGAGTTTCGTAGACATCCTTGGTAATTCTCAGATATTTGTCGTCTACCCGACGTCGAGGGAAAAAGATGAAAGGAGCGGTTTTCCCTGGGACATACGAAATCGCACCCATTTTACTAAGTTCCACCATTTTATGATAGAGTTCATCTCTACTGATATCTAATCTATGAGCGATCATATCCTCGTCGACATGAGCAGGTTCGGTGAAGAGTCCCGTGTAGGAACGTAGAAGAAGATTAAGAATATCATCCAAAAGTGGGCTATTCTCCGTTGGAAGGTTATAGAGATTCTCTTTCGTAACAATGATTTGAACGAGCGACTGTAGCGTCAATTCCTCTGTAAATTCCACATAACCAGCTTGTTCAAGGATTTTTAAAGCACTGTGTGTCTGAATAGAAGGGAGACGATAGGCTGCACAAAAATCAAACAAATTAAAATCGTGCATAAAGCCTTCACCTTGATCAACACCAATTTCAAAATAGCAACACAACTCTCTGTAAACCTGCACGATAAAGTCTCGTTCAGGGAAACTATCAGCGATACGTTTTTTTAATTTAGATATGTCCGATTTATTATATAGAAGAACGGCATACGCCTTCTTTTCATCTCGACCCGCACGACCCGCCTCTTGGAAATAGGCTTCGAGCGTGTCGGGCAAATCAATATGAATGACAGTACGCACATCAGGTTTATCTATACCCATACCAAAAGCATTCGTTGCCACGATAACACGGCATTCCCCTTTCTTCCAGGCCTCTTGCTTGCGGTCTTTCGCCTCTTGCGACAATCCTGCGTGGAAATGATCAGCAGTGAAGCCCTCCTCTTTTAGCAAATCAGCGATCTCCTTCGTACGCTTACGACTGCGGACATAAACGATGGAAGTACCTGGTACAGAGTGCAATATATGAATCATCTGACCTATCTTGTCATCTGTCTTTCGCACAACGTAAGCAATGTTTTTTCGAGAGAAACTCTTCTGCACAACCCTACGCTCCCGAAAATGCAATTGATTTTGGATATCCTCGACCACCTCAGGCGTCGCCGTCGCCGTCAACGCCATCACAGGGATATCTTCGGGCAGGACTTTACGTATTTCGGCAATTTTCAGATAAGCAGGACGAAAGTCGTAGCCCCATTGAGAGATACAATGAGACTCATCAACCACTATCATAGAGACCTTCATACGCTTCACTTTCTCCAAGAAAAGCTCCGTTCCAAGTCGCTCAGGAGAAATGTAAAGAAACTTGTAATCACCTAATATACAATTATCTAACGCCTGCACAATCTCTTTCTGGTCCATACCAGAATAGACCGTAATAGCACGAATCCCCTTAGCACGAAGGTTATCCACCTGATCCTTCATCAAGGCGATAAGAGGCGTAACCACAAGGCAGATACCCTCTTTACATAGAGCAGGCACTTGGAAAGTGATACTTTTACCGCCGCCTGTCGGCATCAATCCGAGAATGTCTTGACCCTTGTAGGCCGCATCTACGATTTGTTCTTGAAGTGGGCGAAATGAGGTATAACCCCAATATTTTTGCAAAACTTGATGATATAAGGCAGAATTATCCATAATATATTTTAGAAAAAAATTGTGTCGAATGAAAGACAAAATCACCCACGGTTCATATCGTGAGCGATTTCGTTCAAATATTTAACAAGCTTCCACCATCATTGTGATTTTTTTATATCCTTAATCATCAATTGGATGGAAGAATTTCCATTAAAATTATTCTCCTCTATGGTATAGCAAATGTCGACAGGGTTAAGCGCTTTGATGTAGTCATTGTATTCAGACTGACAGAAAGCGATACCATTCATGATACACTCAGATTTTGAATCGATCAACTCCAATTTCAGGTGTTCCTGTTCTTTCCCGACCGTGCGACTCGTACCATAGTCAAACGTACGTTTTGTAACGAAGACAGGCTTCGGATTCTCTGGACCAAAAGGACTAAATTCTTTTAACAATCTAAAGAATTTCGGTGTAATCTCCTTAAAATCAATATACGCATCTATTTCGATTTGAGGATTCGCCTGCTCTTTAGTTATGTTTTTCGCCACATAGTCCTCGAAACGAGCGGTGAATTCGTCCACCTTCTCCTCTTTAAGAGTTAGTCCGACAGCGTATGTATGCCCTCCGAAGTTCTCTAAAATATCGCGGCAAGACTCCAACGCCTTGTAGATATCAAAGCCCTGAATGGAACGTCCAGACCCTGTTGCGTAACCGTTTGATTTCGTCAACACGATTGTCGGTTTGTAGAATTTCTCTGTGAGACGAGAGGCGACGATGCCAATTACCCCCTTATGCCACGAGGGATTATAGATGACAATAGAAGCATGGCTACTGAAGTCGCCCATCTCCTCCAACTTGCGGTTGGCTTCGTCGGTAGTGATTTTATCCAACTCTTTACGCTCGTTGTTGCATTGATCGATATAGTGGCTCTTCTCCTGAGCCTTCTCCACATCCTTCGAGATAAGCAGTTCAACGGCCTGGTTGGCAGACTGAAGACGGCCAGACGCATTCAAGCGCGGACCGATTTTAAAGACTATGTCGCTGATCGTAATTTCCTTACCCGTCAAACCACACACATCGATGATGCTACGCATACCCAACGTAGGGTTTGAATTGAGCTGCTGCAGACCATAGTAGGCCAAGATTCTGTTTTCCCCGTTAATAGGAACAATGTCTGAAGCGATGCTCACAGCAGTCAGTTCCAACAGCGGTTTTAGGAGCTTGAAATCGATACCATTGCTAAGAGCAAACGCCTGCATAAGTTTGAAGCCGACCCCACAAGCAGAGAGGTTGGTATCTGGGTAGGTGTTGTCGAAGCGTTTAGGGTCAAGGACAGCCACAGCATCGGGCAGAGAATCACCATCGGGCGTATGATGATCACAGATGATGAAATCAATTCCCTTTTCTTTCGCATACGCCACCTCGTCGACAGCTTTTATGCCGTAGTCGAGAGCAATGACGAGGTTGTAGCCGTTTTCGGCGGCATAGTCAATACTATGTTTAGAGATACCATAGCCTTCCATGTAGCGGTCGGGAATATAGAAACCGACGTTCGCATAGTTGGCGGTAAGGAACTTATAGACCAAAGCGACGGCAGTGATGCCATCCACATCATAATCACCATAGATCAAGATTTTCTGGTGTTTATCGCGCATAGCACTGTTCAGACGGTCGACGGCTTTATGCATATCCTTCATCAAAAAAGGATCGTGGAGGTCGGACAATTGAGGGCGGAAAAAGCCCTTCGCTTGTTCGAAGTTCGTAATTCCCCTTTGCACAAGCAGTTGACAAAGGACGGGGCTGCATCCAAGGTCTTCGGACAGCCTCATTTTAATGTCTTCTTGCTCGATGGTCAGAGGAACGTAATTCCATCTATTAACCATTATATATAGTTTTTTTCTTCAATAGAATAAGTTTTCTCCGGCTTCAATTACTTCACAATCACTTCAGAATCACTATTAGAAAATCATAGTGGAGAAAACAAGATATACGAAATGCAAGCTAAGCAAGTATTTAAAATTCGCTTAACTCACAAATATATAAAAATTTAATAGTTGGCAATATGAGATTTTTCAAATTACACTAAAAAAGTTCTGAATATTTACCAACATTCAGAACTTCACAACTTAGATAGGAACTAAGAAAACGACAAATTCACCAAAAGATGAATGAAGAAAGTATAACTGTTTAATTATCAAAAAACATCAACCCATTTTACCTGTGAGGTAGTTACGAGTACGTTCATCGGTAGGATTAGAGAACATTTTGTCGGTGTCGTCAAACTCTACCAATTCGCCTAAAAACATAAACATAGACCTATCCGACACACGTTTGGCTTGTCCCATATTGTGGGTAACAATCAGAATCGTAACCTCCTTTTTCAGGTGTTCCATCAAATCCTCGATATACTTAGAGGCGATAGGGTCAAGAGCGGAAGTAGGCTCGTCCATTAGGAGTATGTCGGGTTGCAAAGCCAAAGAGCGAGCGATACATAGACGTTGTTGCTGACCACCAGAGAGGAAAGTACCACGTTTGGTGAGAGAGTCCTTCACCTCGTCCCAAAGAGCGACATTACGAAGATTTCTCTCGACAATCTCGTCCTTTTTAGCCTTTGACAAACTGATGCCGTTGAGGATATAGCCAGCCAAGACATTATCGTAGATGTTCATCGTAGGGAATGGATTAGGGCGTTGGAAGACCATACCGATACGTCTACGCTCTTCGGTAGGCTCCATTTGTAGGACATTTTCGCCATTCAAAAGGATTTCGCCAGTAACCTTAATGTTTTTGTAGAGTTCATGCATACGGTTAACAGCACGAAGAAGAGTACTCTTACCACAGCCAGAAGGTCCCATAATCGCAGTGATCGTGTTCTTTTCGATAGAAGCAGAAACATGTTTCACCGCCATAGTATTTGAAGTATAAGAGACACATACATCCTTAATCTCTAATATTGGATTAACTATATTTTCCATTTTTTTGCTATTCTTTTTGCAAGTAAATTGAGACACAACACGAAGATAAGAAGGAAGAGAGAAGCTCCCCAAATGAGGTCTTGAAGGTTAGGGTCGTTGAAGAAATCCCAAATCAAAAGAGGGACAGCCGACATAGGCTTACTCATGTTCCAGGAGATAGCCATACCCCCTAAAGCAGTGAACATCAGCGGAGCCGTCTCACCCGCCACACGAGAGATAGACAACAAGATACCTGTTGCGATACTTCCCATTGCCGATGGGAGAAGGACTTTGGTCATCACTCGCCAATCGCTTGCGCCAAGAGCCAAGCCTGCCTCTTTGAGTGTCGTTGGCAACACATTCATAGTCTCCTCGGTAGAACGCACGATGATAGGCAACATCATGATGAACAAAGCGACGCTACCAGCCCAAGCCGAATATCCCTTCATAGGAACGACAATCCAGATATAGGTAAAAATACCAATGATGATGGAAGGCGTGCCTTGCAGCAAGTCGGTCATATAGCTGACGACAACAGAGAATTTGTTCTTTTTATGTTCAGAGAGTGTAATACCACAGAGTATTCCAACAGGAATCGCAACAATCGCAGCAAAAAACAACATTAAAAACGTACCCACTATCCCATTTGCGATACCCCCAGGGATAGGTTCACCTGCGTTAGCCGCCATCATTGCCTTGTAGGCGTTAGGCGTGGGTTCGGTCAAGAAAGACCAACCCAGCTGTTGCCACCCCTTGACAAAGACCTCACCCAGAATCGCGAGTAAAGGAATTGCAACGACAGCAGCGAAGAAACAGACTCCGAAATAAAGCAAGTCGTTTTTAAAGAGTCTAATTTTTGTATTATTATACTTTTGCATAACTAAACCGACTTTTAGACGTGTCTTGCGCGACTAATTAGAATTTTACCAATCATATTAATCACAGCAGTGATAAGAAACAGAAGCAAACCAATGGCGATGAGCGACGAGAGTTTCAGTCCGCCTGCCTCGCCAAACTGGTTGGCTATGACACTTGCCATCGTGTTACCTGTAGTGCGAAGAGTATCAGGAATCTGGTTTGTGTTTCCGATCAACATTGTAACCGTCATTGTCTCGCCCAAGGCACGACCGATAGCCAAGATATAGGAAGAGAAGATACCCGAACCTGCGATTGGGAACACAACCCTTCGAATGACCTCAGCTCTTGTTGCGCCCATTGCGTATGCGCCCTCTTTCATTTCAGAAGGCACCATTTTAACAAACTCAGCACTCAAAGAAGCGGCGTATGGGACAATCATGATAGCCAAGACGAAAGCGGCAGTCAAAATACCCGATCCTTGAGGAGACAAATCCAAGTAGATGAAGACATTTCGCAACACATAGAAACCCCATAAACCATAGATGATAGAAGGAATACCAGCAAGCAGGTCGACCACCGTACCCAGAATGCTCGCAATTTTTCTTCCACGAAAATACTCACCCGTGAAAAGAGCGACAGAGAGAGAAAACGGGATACACATCAGCAAAGCCAGGAATGTGGTGAGGAGTGTACCCGTGATGAATGGTAAAGCACCGTAGCTCTCACGTCCCGCAGTGGTAATCCATTGATCGGAGACGATGAAATTGAAGAATCCGAACTGTTCAAAGGCCAAGGACGAATCGACTGTAAGGGTATAGATGATACCCCCACAGACGAAAGGTATAACCAAAGCCGATATGATGAGCAGTATTCTATATACTTTATCAGCCATATTGGTAATTACTTCAAGGTTACTTAAAGATTACACCACTCTACTTCAAGATAGGTTGACCGTCAAAAGTCAACGACTTCAAGTTATTCAGACTCAACTCTATAGCTTTCTTAGGAAGCGGAGCATAGTTGACAATAGGAGCAGAATTTTGGACGCTGTCGCTCAACATAAATTGCAGTAAAGAGGCTGTAGCCTCAGCCTGAGCGAGTTTACGTCCGCTATAGTTTTGCTCCTTATAGACAATCAACCAAGTGAAGCAACTGATTGGGTAAGCACCTGGAGCATCAGAATCAGTGATTGAACATCTTGTATCTTCTGGAATTACAACCGCAGCATTAGAGATACTTTCTGTCGAAGGAGCTACGAGTTCGCCATTTTTGTTCTTCACATTTGCAAAAGGAATCTTCTGAGCGAAAGCATACTCAGATCCGATATAACCGATAGAATAAGGAGTGTTGGCGATGATACCTGCGACACCTGGATTTCCTTTAGCGGCTTGTCCAACAGTGAAGTCAATCGTCTTACCTCTTCCGTATTTCTCTTTCCAACTTTCGCTCGCCTTGCTCAAGTAGTCTGAGAAAACGAAAGTCGTACCACTACCATCCGAACGGTAAACCACGATAATATCTTTCTCAGGAAGAGTCGTCTCT
This sequence comes from Clostridiales bacterium, assembly GCA_963626555.1. Lineage (GTDB taxonomy): Bacteria > Bacteroidota > Bacteroidia > Bacteroidales > Paludibacteraceae > UBA1181. The sequence continues at coordinate 45,773 of CAVFXQ010000017.1, read as the reverse complement.
GGGTTTAACAACTTCAATCTATCATCATTCCACTTTTTAATCACGCCTGCGTAGATATCGGCGATTACATCTCCCGAAAGATTCAAATTAGCAACGTCTGGCAAGTTATAAGCCAAAACGACTGCTCCCATACATGTAGGAACATGAACAACAGGCGAAATTTTATTCATCTCATCGTCGCTCATAAAAGCATCACTACCCGCAAAATCAACGATACCATCCTTCAAACTTCTAACACCGCCACCAGAGCCGATTCCACCATAGGAAACATTGTTGCCAGTAGAGGAAGCGTACTGTTCGAATGCCATATTATAGAATGGCAAAGGGAATGTAGCACCTGCGCCCGACAACTCAACAGATTCTTGTTGTTGACCCGCAGAACCCTGATTTCCTCCGCAGGCTGCAAATCCGATTGCAAGCACACCTGCCAAAAATGGTAAATAAAACTTCTTCATTTTAGATATGATTTAGTTGAACATTACTTCAAAATCTCTAAGGTTTTTCAACCTCTTCTTTTTAATTTTACTGAGGCAAAGGTATTTTGCCAATTTGGTGAAATTTTGAAGATTTCAAACAAAATTGAAGATTTTCACTTAAAGTCGACCACGAATTCGTGCATTCCCTTATTGTATTTATAACGAATATCCCAGCCGTGGTAATCACATACAGCTTTCACGATAGCGAGTCCTAATCCATTGCCAATCTCCTGTCTATCAGGGCGATAAAAGCGGTTGAAGATTTGTTTATAATCCAATTCCTCTTCATTAGAAGACGTGTTTGCCACAATAAGACAAACTGGGTTTGCCGTCACTACAATCTCCCCGTTCTCCCTATTGTGCCTCACAGCATTCACCACCAAATTGTTGACCATCGTCTCTAACAAAGTTCGATTAGCCACCACATAGAATGGAGCTAACTCTATATTCTCCTTGATGGTCAGTCCGCCCGCAATACTCTCCAAATGAGGCAACATATCGTCTAAAACAGCCACCAAATCAATCTTCTCCGTTATCGTAAACTGATTGTTTTCAATCTTCGCCAACATCAGCAGATTCTTGTTCAGACGAGTCAACCGCGCATTTATCTTATATAAATCTTGTATTATAATTGCTTGGTTTTCAGTCAACTCTGGTTGTTGCAGCATTAAATCTAATTTGCTTTGAAAGATAGCCAAAGGAGTCTGCAGCTCGTGAGACGCATTTTGAACAAACTCTTTCTGCGCCCTGTAACTCAAAAGGCTGTCTTCCATTAATTTCTTCAATGTAACATTCAAGCGATTGAATTCCTCAATATCGCTTTCTTGCAGGATAGGGCATTCATTCCTTTCCAAACGAAACGCCTCAATCTTCTCCAAAGTCTCATCAAAAGGCTTCCTAAACCTCTTCATAATGAAACTCATTGTGAGGACGCACCCACCCACCAAGGTCGCCGACAATAAGAAGAACTGCACCAACACCTCCTTGATGAGACCATCCTGTAACTCCGTCGTTGAATGAGGGTGTCCAGAACGCACCATCTTGATAAGGTTCGTCACTTCATCTGTAAAGACACCCTTCGTAACTATATAGTAGATAGGAAACGAAGCGACCAGAATGACGAACACGCACCCTACGAAACAAAACAGTGTTTTATCTATCAGACTACGCTTTTCCACCCTTTCTTTACTTTTACGAGTTTTACAATTTCACCCATTTATACCCCATTCCATAAACATTTCGGATACAATCCTTACAACCTAAGTCCGACAGTTTTGATTTCAGATTTTTTATATGAGTATAAACAAAATCGTGGCTATCCATCATATCAGCCATCTCGCCACTTAGATGCTCGGCAATGGCACTTTTCGTAACCACCCTATTACTATTTCCGATGAAGAAAAGCAACAAATCATACTCCGACTTTGTCAAGACGACAGGTTGACCATTCACGCTGACCGATTTTTCTTGCAAATTGACCCTTACGCCATTACATTCCAAGACATTGCTGGCAGAGAACTGCTTTCTGCGGACAATGGCATAAATTCGTACACTCAGCTCCGCCAAATGAAAAGGTTTCGGAAGATAATCGTCTGCGCCTAACTCCAAACCCTTCACCTTGTCGTCTAAAGAATCCTTAGCCGAGCAGATGATCACCCCCACGGGACTCTCTTTTTTCCGTATTTCCGCCAACAAATCAAGTCCATCGCCACCAGGCAACATCAAATCCAACACGATACAATCATAGTCGTATGTGTTGATTTTCATCCTTGCATCGGAGAAAGTAAAAGCCTGTTCGCAAAGGTATTTGTTACTGCTCAAGTAATCAACAATACTATCCGACAACTTCTTTTCATCTTCGATAATTAAAACTTTCATACTTGAATATCCCCTCTTGGAGCGTTTAAAAACAAAAATAAATTACGTCTACAAATATAGGTAAATACAAGATTGCAACGAAAAATAAAAACAACGAGCAAACCGTCTATACATACGTTTTTTGTTGTAAATTTGCAAGAATAAATATTGATGATTTCGTAAGGTTCTGGAATAGAGAGTTTGTTGATTTTCAGATGATTAAACAAAAAATGGAAGAAATTTTTATCAAAATACTTCGCTGGAGAGAGAAGCATATCAGCGAGAAGCATTTTGTATTGGTTCTCAGTCTTTTGGTCGGCTTGTTTTGTGCGATAGCAGCACACCTGTTGAAGTTTCTTATTGAATTATTACACGAGTTGGTCACCAACAGTTTCTCTGCAGGTCGACTCAACTATCTCTATTTAGCAACGCCAATCTTAGGTGTCTGCATTGCGAGTTTCTATGTCCGTAAGATTTTGAAGGACGATATTAGCCACGGAGTTACGAAAATTATGTTTGCCATTTCGCAACGCAAGGCACGTATCAAACGGCATAATATGTGGTCGTCCATCATCGCAAGTTCCATCACTATTGGATTTGGAGGTTCTGTCGGAGCGGAGGCTCCTATCGTGCTGACAGGTTCCGCTATCGGTTCCAACTTAGGGCAGTTGTTCCGTATGGAGCAGAAAAATCTGATGTTGCTCGTCGGTTGCGGAGCGGCAGGAGCGGTTGCAGGAATCTTCAAAGCCCCCATTGCAGGTGTGGTCTTCACGCTCGAAGTGTTGATGCTTGATTTGACGATGTCATCAATCGTTCCACTGCTGATCTCGGCAGCCACGGCAGCCGTCTTCACGAACCTCTTCTCAGGGTCGGACTATCTTTTCAGTTTCGTGATGGGCCACGTTCTGAAGATGGAGAACATACCTTATTATGTATTGTTAGGTGTCTGCTGTGGTTTCGTATCACTCTATTTCACACGAGGCATGAACAAATTGGAAACATTCTTTGGAGGAACACTAAAGACCCCTACGCAAAAATTAGTAGTCGGAGGTATTATGTTGAGCGTCTTGATTTTCTACCTTCCCCCTCTTTACGGTGAAGGTTACGACACAATCACTTCCCTCTTGAATGGAGATGCCCAAGCGTTAACCCAGAACAGTGTCTTCTATAATTTCCGAGACAACTTTTGGATTATTTCGCTCTATCTTTTCTTGATTGTCTTCTTTAAGATTTTCGCCTCTGCGGCGACGAATGGTAGCGGAGGAACGGGAGGAATTTTCGCCCCAAGTCTGTTTGTGGGCTGCATCACTGGTTTCTTTATGGCGTATGTGTTAAACAAATTCGGCATGGTCGGACTTACGGAGAAGCACTTTGCGTTGGCAGGTATGGCTGGGGTCATGGCAGGGGTCATGCATGCGCCATTGACGGGAGCGTTCTTAATCGCCGAGTTGACGGGAGGTTACGGTATGTTTCTCGGATTGATGATTACATCGACCATCGCCTACATCACGATTCTATTCTTTGAGCCCCACAGTTTGTATGCCATGCGTTTGGCGAAGAAAGGAGAATTGCTCACCCACCACACAGACAAGAACATTCTCACTTTGCTGAAGACGGAAAATGTGATCGAGACAGATCTTCAGACACTACGACCCAATATGTATTTAGGAGATGTCATTTCGTTGGTGGCAAAATCAAACAGAAACCTTTTCCCCGTATTGGACAGACACGGACGAATGATAGGACTCATCAGTTTAGACGAGATACGAAACATTATGTTCCGTCCCGAATTATACAAACGGTTTCGTGTATTTCAATTGATGGTTTCACCTCCTGCGTTCGTCTCGCTCAACGACTCTATGGAGAAAGTGATGTATCAGTTTGAGAAAACAAAAGCATGGAATCTCCCTGTCATTGATGACAATGAGAAATACGTCGGCTACGTATCAAAATCGAAAATATTCAGTTCCTATCGAGAATTGTTAGTCAACCTTTCGGACGAATAGGAAGTCCAATATCAAAAACAACTTCAAAAGCATTCGCCGTATTCTATTCTCGTATACATTATAACATATATACAAAGAGCGGTCAAAAAGGAAACATAGCCAAGCAAGAATGTGGCTATGTTTATTAATTAAATTAGTACATTTGCGAAACGTTAATTCAGAAAGAAACGATATGTCAAAATTCGGAACAGTATTCAAGGAAGGTGGAAAGAAAGCCCTCTTGTGTGGCTCTGGAGAGTTAGGCAAAGAGGTAGCAATCGAGTTGCAACGTTTAGGTATTGAGGTTGTCGCCTTAGACAAATACGAAAACGCACCTGCCATGCAAGTTGCCCATCGTTCTTACGTTTTGTCAATGTTGGATGGTGATAGGTTGCGCGAGATCATCGAGCAAGAGAAACCCGACTATATCATTCCAGAAATAGAAGCAATAGCCACGTCTACCCTCGTTGAATTGGAGAAAAGCGGATACAACGTGATTCCGACAGCCAAGGCCGCCTTTCTGACAATGAACAGAGAAGGCATCCGTCGCTTAGCAGCTGAAGAATTGAAACTACCAACCTCCCCCTATCGTTTTGCCTCTACCTACGAAGAGTTCACCGAGGCTGTAAAAGTCATCGGCACACCCTGCGTAGTGAAACCTATCATGAGTTCATCAGGACACGGGCAGAGTGTCGTCAAAACAGAAAAAGACATTGAAAAAGCATGGCACATAGCACAAGAAGGTGGCCGTGCAGGAGCAGGGAAAGTCATTGTCGAGGGTTTCGTGGAATTCGATTACGAAATTACGTTGCTCACCGTCCGCCACAAAGACGGCACTAGTTTCCTACAACCTATCGGACATTGGCAGAAAGATGGCGATTATCAAGAGTCCTGGCAACCACAACCTATGAGTGACATTGCTATCAGCAAAGCACAAGACATTGCCAAAAAGATCACCGATGCCTTAGGAGGTTGGGGAATCTTCGGGGTAGAACTCTTCGTAAAAGGAGAAGAGGTCATCTTCAGCGAAGTGTCTCCACGTCCGCACGACACAGGTATGGTTACGATGATTTCGCAAGATCTGTCAGAATTCGCTCTGCATGTGCGCGCCATCCTCGGACTACCCATTCCGAACATTGCCTTCCACGGACCATCCGCTTCTAAAGCCGTGGTCGTCACTGGAGATAGCGAAAACGTATCTTTCTCCAATATAGAAGACGCTTTATCAATTCCCGACACGCAGATCCGTATTTTCGGGAAACCAGAAGTACATGACCACCGTCGCATGGCCGTACTCCTTGCACGAGGCGAAAACATAGAAGAAGCGAAAGAGAAAGTGCGTAAGATGTATAGCGCACTCAAAATCGAAATCTAACAACAAAACAAGAAGCAAGCGCACACCTCAAAGGCGTGCATACTATAAATAAAAACGAAACAAGATGAAAGTACTAAAATTTGGAAGTTCTGTTTTGGCTACAGCCAAGCAATTCCGTGATGTTGCCAATATCATCATCAAAGACAAAGAGAAGAAGATCGTAGTGCTTTCGGCTATGGAAGGCACTTCGCAAGAACTTGCTGAAATTGCCGACTACCTATATAAGAAGAACGCAGACGGAGCCAAGGAGTTGATTTCCAACTTAGAGCAAGTCTATCAAGAGCGTGTCAACGAGTTGTTCGGCGATGAAGCCAACAAAAAAGGGATACACAAACATATCGCAGAGAAATTTGACGAGATAAGAAACTATTCTGATGGCATCTTCACCCTTTTCGAAGAGAAGCGCATTGTCGCCTTAGGTAGCCAGTTGAGTTCTTTCTTGATGGTTGAATACTTAAAGAGTCAAAATGAAAAATCTCTCAACCTGCCTGCCTTGTCATTTATGAAAATTGACAAGAACGAAGAACCAGACGAATACTACATCAAAGAGAATCTCAAAGAGTTGCTCGACAAAGAGGAGGCAAAGGCAGTCAACACTTTCATCACCGAAGGTGCTATATGTCAAAATTTCTATAACGAGGTCGATTCGTTAGGATTAGGAGGGAACGACTACACAGCTGCCTTGATTGGAGCCGTACTACGAGCCGATGTCATTGAGTTTTGGAACGACACCGTCGGCATCTACAACATCAACCCAACGGTTGTCAAGGAGGCTCAACCTGTCGACGCCCTCAGTTTCGACGAGGCGGCCGAACTCTCCTACTTTCTCACTCGCGTGTTGCACCCAACATGCATTTTGCCAGCCAAATTAGCAAACGTTCCAGTCCACCTCCGCAACATAGACCAAGCAGACAAGAAAGGCACGCTCATCTCCAACAATCGCACAGCAGGCGACATCAAGGTAGTGGCTTCGAAAGACGGCATCACATCGATTTTGATTAAATCAAGTCGCATGTTGCTTGCCCATGGCTTCTTGTGCCGTGTCTTCGAGGTGTTTGAGAACTACAAGACATCTATTGATATGATTACCACCTCGGAGGTAGGTGTCTCTGTAACAATCGACAATTGCAAAAACTTAGACAGCATTTTAGACGATTTGAAGAAATTCGGCACCGTGTCATACGCAAAAGACATGACTATTGTGAGCGTCATCGGCAATCTTCCCGAAGACAATGTCGGATTTCAGGCAGACATACTTTCCGCCCTTAAAGAGACTCAAATCCGCATGATTTCTTACGGAGGAAGCACACACAACATCTCTTTGCTTATTCATACAAAAGACAAGGCGGAAGTGCTTAACTCCCTCAGCAAGAAACTATTCTAAAAAATAAATAACCGACAATAACATGACAACTAAAGGATTATTTCCAACATCGAAGTTTTCAAAATTTGAGACTCCGTTCTACTACTACGACGTAGATTTGCTGAACAAGACCTTAGAGACGGTAAAGGCTAACGCAGCCGTTCAGAATGTTCAAGTTCACTATGCAGTGAAAGCAAATGCAAACCCTAAAGTCTTGAAAATCATCTCAGCAGCAGGATTAGGAGCGGATTGTGTAAGTGGAAACGAAGTGCAAGCCTGCATCAACGCGGGATTTCCTGCCAACAAAATTGTTTTTGCAGGTGTTGGAAAGACAGACAAAGAGATCAACCTTGCATTAGACAATGATATTTTCTGCTTCAACGCAGAGTCTATCCCTGAGTTGGAGGTAATCAACGAATTGGCAAAGGCGAAAGGAAAGACGGCTCGCATTGAGTTGCGTGTCAACCCCAACGTTGATGCACACACACACCACTACATCACCACTGGTTTGAACGAGAATAAGTTCGGGTTCAACATAGGAGACTTGAAAAAAGTAGCCAACATCGTCGCCTCTTCCTCCAACCTTAAACTCATCGGACTTCACTTCCACATTGGCTCTCAGATTACGGAGTTAGATTGCTACAAGACCCTTTGCGAGAAAGTGAACCAACTACAAGACCAGTTTGAGGCATGGAATATTCCATTGGAGAACATCAACATTGGCGGAGGCTTAGGAATTGATTATCAAGATCCTAACACAAACCCTATCGCTGATTTCGCCACCTATTTCAAAATCTTCGCAGAAAATCTGAAGTTGCGTGAAGGTCAGACATTGCACTGTGAGCCAGGCCGTTCTATCGTAGCACAATGCGGTAGTTTGATCACCAAAGTCACCTACGTCAAGAAAGGCATGGAGAAACAATTCGCCATTGTAGATGCCGGTATGACCGACTTGATTCGTCCTGCGCTCTACGAAGCCTACCATAAAGTAGAAAATATCACTTCCGATGCAGAGGAAGAAAAATACGACGTGGTCGGCCCTATTTGCGAATCGTCTGATGTGTTCGTGAAAGACCACATTTTGAACGGCACGAAGAGAGGAGACTACTTGGCACTGCGTTCTGCAGGCGCATACGGAGAAATCATGGCTTCAGGCTATAATCTTCGCAAATTACCACAAGGATATCTCTCTACAGAATTCTAATAGATTAAAAATCAACGACTTTGATGGACGTTATTATTAAAAACTTTTTACAGCAGACACCTATTGAATATTGGTTGATGATGGGGGGATTCCTACTTCTCCTCATCATTCAGATGTATTACTATTTCAGATACTACAACAAAATTCTCAGATACGACCGAAAGAAGAGAAAGAACAAAGTCTTCTTCACGACCACCCAACCACCCGTATCCGTCATTATCTGCGCTCAAAACGAAGCAGACAATTTAGCAAAATACCTACCCAAGGTGTTAGATCAGAAGTATGATGGTGGGTTTCAGGTGATCGTGGTGAACGACGGTTCGACAGACGAGAGCAGCGAATTGTTGGAGAAACTAAGCAAGCAATACAGCAACCTCTACTCCACGTTTCTTCCGATGGATGCCAAGTACACCAGTCGCAAGAAAATGTGTCTGACAGTAGCCATCAAAGCCGCCAAATACGAACATCTACTCTTCTTAGATGCAGATTGTGAGCCAAGCAGCGACAAGTGGATTGCCGAGATGATGAACAACTATGTCAATGGCACAGACATTGTCTTAGGCTATAGCAAACGAGAAACAAAGAGTAATTTCTTAGGTCGTTTGATTCGTTACGATAGTGTTACCAACGCCATGCACTTCATGGGTATGGCATTCCGAGGCAACGCTTACCGTGGCACAGGCAGAAACCTAAGTTACAAAAAGAGTCTCTTCTTCAATGGGAAAGGCTTCTCGAACCAACTCAACCTTATCGCAGGAGAAGACAGCCTTTTCATCCAAGACGTGGCAACCAAGAAGAACGTGCGCTGCGAAACCAGACCCACAGCCACAACAATCAGCCATAGAGAGGAAACAAAAAAATCTTATTGCTTTCAGAAAGAAGACCAACTCAAGGCTCTATGTAAATCGAAGAAGAGCATTCTCTTCAGCATTTTCATGGAGAATCTGACTCGGACTCTCTTTTATTTCGCTTTCATCGCCCTTTTGGCTTTTATGTTAGTAGAGCAAGAGTGGATTATGGCGATTATCGCCTTCCATATCTTCCTTTTCAGATATATCACACAGGTGATTATTATTCGGAGAACGGCTAAACTATTGGACGAGAAAAACTTCTTTTTTAGCATTCCGTTGTTGGACTTCATACTTCCATTCATCTCATTGCATCTGTTGACGTTTGGAAGAACGAAAACACGCAACAGAGTATAAATCAGAATTTTAGAGTATCAAAAGACGAATAGTCATGAATACATTAGAAGATAAGGAAAAAGCATTTGCTCGTCTGTTAGACATCATGGACGAGTTGCGCGAAAAATGTCCATGGGATAAAAAGCAAACATTTGAGTCGCTTCGTCCCAACACCATTGAGGAGACCTACGAACTCTGCGATGCCATCATGAAGAAAGACATGAACGACATACGTAAGGAGTTAGGCGACGTGCTGCTTCACGTTGTCTTCTACTCTAAATTGGCTTCCGAAACCAACACGTTCGACATTGCCGATGTCTGCAACTCCCTTTGTGAAAAGTTGATTTTCCGCCACCCTCACGTGTTTGGCGACGGAGCAGCCAAGACAGCAGGCGAGGTAGAACAAACATGGGAACAGATCAAGCGAAAAGAAAAAGATGGCAATAAAAGCGTCCTTTCAGGCGTACCAGAAGCATTGCCTGCCCTTATCAAAGCCTATCGCATACAAGACAAAGCACGCAACGTCGGTTTTGATTGGGAAGACCGTTCTCAAGTGTGGGAGAAAGTCTATGAAGAGATAGAAGAATGGAAAGCCGAGGTTGAAAAAGGAGACAAAGAGAAAATGGAAGAAGAGTTTGGCGATGTTCTCTTCAGTCTCATCAACACGGCACGTCTCTATAAGATCAACCCAGAAAATGCATTGGAGAAGACCAACCGCAAATTCATCCGTCGTTTCAACTACTTAGAAGAACATACGCTAAAAGAAGGCAAAGAGTTGAAAAACATGACATTAGAAGAGATGGATGAATATTGGAATGAAGCAAAAAGATTAGAGAAAGAGGGCAAGCTATGAACCTTCTTCATAATATCAAAAAATAGGAAACAACAAAATAAACAGATAATCAATGGCAAAAGAACTTACCCCACGCAGTGAAGATTATTCACAGTGGTACAACGACTTAGTTATCAAGGCCGACCTTGCTGAAAACTCAGCAGTCAGAGGTTGTATGGTCATCAAACCCTACGGCTACGCCATCTGGGAGAAGATGCAGCGCGAACTTGACCGCATGTTCAAAGAGACAGGGCATGTCAACGCTTATTTTCCTTTATTCATTCCTAAATCGTTCCTCAGCAAAGAGGCCGACCATGTGGAAGGCTTTGCTAAGGAGTGTGCCGTTGTTACCCACTATCGTTTGAAGACGAACCCAGACGGTTCGGGTGTCGTAGTAGACCCAGACGCTAAGTTGGAAGAAGAGCTCATCGTTCGTCCCACCTCTGAAACCATCATCTGGAGTACCTATAAGAACTGGATTCAGTCTTACCGAGACCTTCCAATCCTCTGCAACCAATGGGCAAATGTCGTTCGTTGGGAGATGCGTACTCGTCTCTTCCTCCGTACTGCCGAGTTCTTGTGGCAAGAGGGACACACCGCCCACGAGACCTACGAAGAGGCTGAGGCTGAGGCTCAAAAGATGCTAAACGTCTATGGCGACTTTGCCGAGAACTTCCTCGCATTGCCTGTCATCAAGGGAGTGAAGTCGGAGACAGAGCGTTTCGCAGGAGCGGTAGATACCTACACTATTGAGGCTTTGATGCAAGATGGAAAGGCCTTGCAATCGGGAACATCCCACTTTCTCGGACAAAACTTCGCGAAGGCGTTCGATGTGCAGTACCAAACACGCGAAGGCAAGTTAGACTATGTCTGGGCAACCTCTTGGGGTGCTTCTACCCGTTTGATGGGAGCACTCATCATGGCCCACTCAGATGACAACGGATTGGTTCTACCTCCAAACGTAGCACCTATCCAAGTAGTGATCGTGCCTATCGCAGTGAAGAAAATGACCGCAGAAATGAACGAGAAAATCGACCAAATCATCGCAAAGCTCAAAGCGTTGGGTATTTCTGTGAAATATGACAGCACAGACGCCAAAACACCAGGATGGAAATTCCACGAATATGAGTTGAAAGGTGTGCCTGTTCGCCTCACTGTCGGTCCGCGTGATTTTGATAACAACACTATCGAAGTGGCACGCCGCGACACTTTGGAGAAAAGCAATATCAGCATGGATGGAATCGAGACATACGTCAAAGACCTTTTAGATGAGATACAGAAGAACATTTACAAAAAGGCGTTGACCTACCGCAACTCAATGATCCGTACCGTCGACACCTACGACGAGTTTAAAGTGGAGATTGAAAAAGGCGGATTTATCCTCGCCCACTGGGATGGAACTGCCGAGACAGAAGCTAAAATAAAGGAAGAGACAAAAGCCACTATCCGTTGTATCCCGTTTGACTCATACGTTTCTGGCGATAAGGAGGCAGGTGTCGACATGATGACAGGTAAACCTTCCAAATGTCGCGCACTCTTCGCAAGAGCATACTAATGATAACACGCTAATTATAAGCGTGTTAGTAGACAAAATAAAAATTTAAAACAGCAATGAGAAAAATCACAATCCTATCACTCTTGCTTCTTTTAAACAATGTTTTAATGATGGCGGAAGACACAATCACAAGTGTCTTCCCCCGTCATTTTTATGACTCTCGACAAGTCCCATTCTTAGTCGAGCAGCAAACCAACAGCACACGAGACAAAGACCGAACACTCTATTTCTCACCAGAGATCACCACTTTTGCTCGGGATGCAGAGTATTTCCTCCCTTACACCGAGGGGTACACCGCATTAGGATTCCATTTCAATCCCACCATCACCTATCGTGCCAACAAGGCTCTTGAGGCTACCATCGGAGTTCATCTGACAGGCATCGCAGGCGATCATACGAAGATACGAGAAGTTGCCCCTATCGTACGTCTGCAATACACCCCCGCAGAATGGATCTCGTTCGTCGGAGGTTCTCTCTTTGGAAACCTCTGCCACAACCTCTACGAACCCATGTACGGTTTTGACCGCTACTATCGAGACAATCAAGAAATGGGATTGCAGATTTTTGCCCACACAAAGCATTGGAACACAGAAGTTTGGTGCAATTGGGAAGACTTTATTGAAATAGACTCCGATTGGCAAGAAAAATTCACTTTCGGCTGGGTTAACAACTTCAAAATCACCCCATTCCGAGACACGACAACTCGCTTTGAAATACCTCTCCACCTGATGATGAACCATCGCGGTGGACAAATCAATACATTGCCAGACACCTGTTTGGAGACATTGGCAAACATCGCTGCAGGACTCGCTTTTCAGTTTGAGACAGCACGCACGCAGACACGCATGGAAGTGCCCTTCTTTCTCTTTTCCAACCGTTCTAATGAAGAACATATCCACACACACTTCAAAGATGGTTGGGGCGTCTACCCTCAAGTAACCGTGCAGAACAACCACCCTAAGCACCATTGGTCTGCCACCATCGGCTATTGGCACGGACAAGGATTCATAGCGGGACGAGGCAGTTACCTTTTCCAATCGCGCAGTTATTTTGACGATAACTTCGAACGCAAATACAGAGATATGGCAACTCTCAAAGCCACCTACTGCCTCAACAAGATCTTAGGATTCGAAGCCCAGGCCTACTACGATTTCTCAGAACCAGGCATAGATTACTCCTTCGGAATCTATCTATTCTTCGGCCGTGATTTCAAGATCCACACATTCAAAAAGAAGACAGTCAAAGAACCTTCTCATTAAGCCAAACGAGCAAAGACAAGTTTACTTGGTTTTGCCGTAACGAAGAACGGTGCGTGTAAACGAAGCCCAAACATTGACTTCCATTAAGATGATGAAAAATACGACAGAAATAAAAATATTTTACAACACTATTCAAAAGCATTTTGCACCCCACTCGCTTTTGAATAGGACTGGCTTTATTCGTCTATTTCTCATTTTTTTCATCACATTATTCTCCTTTAGCACTTATTCCAAAGAAAAAACACGCATCACCGAGCGAGGTTCTTCCCTCTTCTACCGAAGTTGGCGTTATCCTCAAATCACTGACAATCAAAAAGAAAAAGAGAATGACGAATTGGCAAAAGATTCAATAATCATCACCATTCCCGACAGCACTTTCATTGCAAAAAATGACTCTATAGGAAATGACGAAACATTAGACGACAATGAAATAAGTAGTGAAGAAAACGACGAAGAAGACAAACCTACAGTCCAACCTAATATGCCAAAGGTTTGTGTTCTATACTTTAAGTTTGATCAATCCAACTACACTCACGACTATACAGCCGAGATAGACACAATCCTTCAATTCATTGATTATCACAAAGGTAAAAATTTCTTACTGACGGCACATACCGATGAACGAGGTTCTGTGGCATACAATCAAGCCCTCTCTGAGCGACGAGCCAAGCAACTCTTCAAAACCCTCGTTGAGCGAGGCGTAGACCCGAAACGGCTCACCTGCATCGGACGAAGCGAGTTAGAACCCGCCATTCGCAATGCCAAAACGGAGCGAGAACACCAACTCAATCGTCGCGTAGTCATATCAGTTAAGGAGTAGAGCCGTAAAAACAGAAACAATACTGGTGAAAAACAGAGTATTACATATCCTGCTTCTATTGATGAGTGTTGTAACAATCAATGCCCAGCAAGATTTGTTTTTCACACAGCAACAGTTCTCACGAGGCAATATCAATCCTGCGGGAGTCGGCAACACTGGTGATGTAGATCTCTTTCTTTTGGGGCGGCTGCAGTGGATTGGAGTGGACAATGCACCCCATACGATACTTTTCAATGCAACCAACTACATACCTAAAATACAATCGGGAGTCGGTTTGACGATAGCCTATGATGCCTTAGGCGTTGGGCATCGCACCACCGAGGTGAAAGCCGAATATTCCTATCAGATAGACCTCACGCCTAAGTGGGTGTTGTCGTTAGGAGCGTCTGCAGGCATCTTTGTCGGTGTTTATAATCCAGGAGAGAACAAACTCACCGACGAAAGCGAGCGAAAAGACTACGACAACCTGCAAGACAAAGAAAGGAAAATCACGCCCGACTTTAACGTAGGCGTTGAGGTTACCTCCATAGACTGGACATTTGGCGCATCATGCACACACATACAGAACACACAATCAACAAGTTACCGTTCCGACCGACATTTTTACGCCTACGCAATGCGAGCCATCAACCTACAGCAGCAATGGGATTTGATGACAAATTTCGCCTATATGAATCGCAACAAAGTACACTTAGCAGAAGTTGGACTTTTAGCCTTCTACGACCGTTTTGTGTGGGGAGGATTTTCATGGAGACCCGACCTCATCAATGGGTGCAATCCCTCCTATCTATCGGTATTATTAGGCATAGAACACCACATTTTCCGTATCGGCTACGTCTATGAATGCGGGTTGGGAAGTCGCAGCACACTGCCGTCGAACACCCATGAAATACTGTTGTCCATTCGCATTGCAAAATAAAAAAGGGAATAGAGCAACACAAGCATAGAAAATTCGTTACTATAAACTGCGCCTTAATCATAGAAAAATTCTTAAATTTGCGGATAAAATCTGTAATAGGGTTTAGCAGAAACAGGTATTGAACTGATACATAGAAACTTATGAAACAAAATATGTACGCGTTAAAACGACTTATCCGAAGAATTATCACAACACTTGCGGTTGCGTCTGTGGCATTGTCTACCCAAGCCCAGGACGGAGACCAACTCAACCTCGATTTCTCCAAAGGTTGGGACGGATGGACTCAATATTATTCGTATTGGAGGCCCCAAGATGCCAGAAACTCAAACTCAAAATGCGTATATACATTAGCAGGGACAGGAACTGTCCGCAATCAAAGTTTACAAGGATACGGAACATGCGCATCTGGACTTTATCAGTGTAAAGATGGTTCCACATCTGCTGGAAGTTGTGATGGGCATGGTGGATACGAAACAAACTCTGCCGCTGACGGAGGTTATCCCAAATGTTCCGACGTAGAAAATCAAGATGAGTGGGGAGTTAGGAATATAAATGCAACCAGTTCATTTTTAGGATCGTTCTCTATTTTCAGCAAATCGGAAGTTGATGGACTGATGCAAGTAGGATGGAGTACATCTTGCACACCATTATACACACTGCCAGGAAACGGCAATTTCAAAGGTGCTGCACGCTTAGGAAACCCAGGAGAATGCGAAACAGGTTGGAGTGCAATAGGTGGAACTGACGTTGCATGGCAGTATGGAGCTACTTCAGAAAAAGTAGAATATACATTTGAAGTTACAGAAAAGAGTACAATATTACAAGTCGCATATGCGATTGTACTTGTTGAACCTGCCAACGATAGCCACACTGGAGATGCTTATCCTGGTGCGGGAATTTCAGTAAGTTTAGTTGATGGAAACACGACATTGCCTTGTGCAACCTATTTCGGAAACGCAAATGCGTCCGACAAAACGCTTACAACGATTGAATCAGGCGAATCTTGTTTGAAAAGTTCGCGGAGAGGAGAGAAAGTTGTTTATAAACCATGGACTACCAACATTTATGACTTAAGAGAACACATAGGAAAGACAATAAAAATAAAAGCCTACAATCACGATTGTCTGGTAGAAAATTACGTCGGTCGGTACAAACGATTAATGCCAGGAGGACACTCTGCACACATGTACATAACTGGTGCTGCTCAAGAAATGCGCATTGACGTGGATAACTGTCCCAAAGATGACAAAGTACGTATTTACGTTCCCGAAGGCTTTGAGAATTACGAATGGAAAACAAGCGACGGAACTATATTAAAGGACGAGAATGGCAATGCCTACACCGACTACTACGCCTACGTTAAGCGTTCTGAGATACAAGACATTGATTATATCTGTACTATCACGGGATCAAACACCTCTTGTGCAAACATCACTGCCAAGACTCGTATCGCCAAAGAGCCTATCAAGTCGGAAGTAAAGGCACTGCGTTCTTGCTATAACAGAGTCACCTTCTCCGATACTTCATGGGTACCTAAGGTGTTAGTTTCCAACCCAAACCCTGTATTGACACAATTAGACACCATCAAGTTTTGGCATTGGGTTTGTGAGGAAAAAGCCACGGGAACGACTGTTTATGACAATACTTTCACGAAGAGTTCAAGTTTTGACGAGACTTTCCCTTGGACTGCTACCAATAAGGGAGAGTATATTATGACTTTGACAGTAACCACTGTCAACGGTTGTGAGAAAAGTACGAGCGTAGAGTTCAAGGTCATGCAACCTCCGACAGTCGACATGAACGGTGTTACAGACATTTGTGCCAATGAGAAATCCACCCTCACCATCAACAACTACATGTCTGAAGTGAGTGGCAAACCCAACCGCTACGTTTGGAAGAAATGTGATGACACTAATGATTTGACTTCATGCTCCATAAAACAAGATTCTACTGCAGGAGTCAACAGCAACTCATTCACAATTGATGGCAGCGTTGCAGACAATGCAGGACACTACCTCACCGAGATTTATCGTTATGAGTCCGTCTACTCTGGAACAGTAGCACTGAAAGACACCTCTACGCTCTGTTCATACGAGAAGACATTTGACGTCTCTATCAAGAACATACCAGAATTTGATTTCTACGACAAAGCTGAGAAAGCCAATGCGAATATCGTCTACACAAAGGATGGAGAACGCAAAGTAGTTGAAATTTGTAAAGGGCAAACGAAAGATGTCGCAGTTATCGGTACTTATTCATACATAGACAACAGTGGCAACACGGTATCTGGAGATTTGAAAGGAACTGACGATGGTGTTGATGCGACCTCTTCCAATATTGTGTGGAGTAACACAGAGAGAACTCGCAAGGTAACTTTAGGGCCCGCAGACACCACGAAGTATTTGGCCAATGCCACTTACAACGGATGTACTGCAACCGACTCTATCTTCGTCTATGTGAAGCCATTGCCTGAACTCACCATTGACGCGCCCAAAGCTGTGTGCGTTGGCGAGTCTGCCACATTGGAGCACAAGGCATCTGGCAACGACAGGACAGAGGCAGTCAGCAACTACAAGTGGTACACCAAAGACGGAAACATCCGCACAGAATTGGCAGGAAAGAACGGAACCACATTAGAAGTCGGACCATTCCAAAGCGTAGCAGGATCGACATCTAAAATATACCGTTATAGTTTCTCTGCACTCAACAAGTTCGCTTGTAGCGACACCATTGATGTGCAGGTTACCGTCCGAGACACGCCGAACGCAACCATCTCCGATCCTGCCGCCATCTGTCAAGGGCAGAACGTGATTATCAATGCCTATGGAGCAGACTCTTGCTTATGGTCTACACGCACTCAGAAAGACAAGATGCCAAGTTCCATCAACGAGGTACCGCCGACCGCCAACTACACCTACAAAGTAACGGCTTTCCGCAACTACTCAGACGTGACTTGTCAGTCTACCTACTATAAAAAGGTCACCACCAACAAGATTCCTGAAATCAAAATTGAGGGAGACACAGACCTGTGTATGAACGACAAACTTGAGTTAGTCGCTCAAGACACCGCCATCTACACAGGTTGGAACAACGAAGCCAACAAGACGGTCACCTACAAGTGGAATAAGAACGATGCTGCGGGAGCCGATTTGAAACTCACGCCAACCTTCTCTACAGTCTACACCATAACCGCAACGGTAACAAGCGGAATAGGGGCGAATGCGACCTCCTGCTCGTCTACCAAGACGCAGCAAGTAATCGTACGCGATCTGCCAGTGTTCACCGTTACGCCAGCAAGTTCCCGCGTTTGTCCAGGAGAGAAAGACCTTATCACGGCAGACTCCGTGGGTATGGAAGCGTTCAGATTCTACACTATGGAGAACGGCAACAAGACATGGTTGACCGACTGGCAAACGGTCACGGATATGAAGAATACCTTCAACACCTATACCCTCACGGCAGATGGAGACGGAAAAACACAAAAGACGATAGAAGTCTTTGCGATGGGTCGCGACTATCACGGTTGCGAGAACACCTTCTCTACGAGCATAACCGTCAAGACAACGCCGACACTCAAAATCTCTTCCGCCGACAATATCTGCGATGAAGAGTCTATGAACCTTGTCCCTTCAGGAGCCGAAGATGGCACATACACTTGGTATATGGCATACGGAGACCCTACAGATGCGATAGCAGACCCTTCCAAAAGGACAGCCGTCAGAACTGAGCCAGGAGATGGAGTTACTGTAACGCCATCGATGGGTGCACAGAAGTATGATAAAGTAACCTATTTCCTAAGAGGTACGAAAGATGCTTGTGAGGGAGAGACCTACAAGACCATCACTATCAATCCAATGCCTGAGATTGAAATCGAGGGTGACCTTACAATATGTAAAGGAGAGAACACGACACTGAAGGCAAAATGTACGACAACAGGAGTCAACATTAAATCATGGAGTTGGACAGGACAAAACAACAACACGAACGAGATCACCGTATCTCCGTTGACAGACCAAACCTATAATATCGTCGCAACCGCAGATGCAGGCTGTGCTGGTAGGGCATCCGCAACCGTCAAAGTAAACACACCTGCCAACATCACCATAGAAGGCGGAAAGGCCATTTGTGGAGGAGAGCAAACAGAGCTCAACATAACCGCAGACAAAGCCATTCAATCAGTTACTTGGGCGACTTCCCCAACAGTCGACAACAGCAACATAGAGTACAACTCAGACAAGACAACCATCAAAGCGATACTGAACGAGGTCACCCTATTCACCGCCAGTGTTGTAGACGAGAACCTTTGTTCTTCTATCAAGACAAAATCTGTCGTTGTATACGAGAAACCAATAATTGAGCAAACAGAAACCGCATTTTGTGAAGGTAAGAATCTAAGCGTTACCGTTACTGGTGCGGCCACTTATAAGTGGTATAGCACGCAACAAGATGAAAGCAACTACAAGATAGGCGCAGGTGCCTTGTCTTCTGGAGCAAAATATACAGAGACTTGGGAGAGCATTAAAAAGAAAATAGCCACAGGGCAAGACAAATACACGCTCTACGTCGTTGGTCAAGAGAGTGGATGTTACACTCAGAAAGAGGTGGAACTTGACATCAATCCACAGCCAACCCCAGTCATAACAGGTAACCACATCTACTGTTTAGGAGAGGATATAGAGTTGACAGCCAACTATGCCAACGCCACAGCCTATTTGTGGAGCAATGGTCAAGACAATCAGACCATGACAACCACAGCGTTGACCTCAGCATCCAATTTCAAAGTAACCGTTACCGACAACGCAGGTTGTACGGGAGAGGCATCCTATACAGTAAAAGTACACGAAGCACCAACTGCAGTCGCTACGGCGAAAGACGACGTATGTAGAGACTCCGTGGTTACAATCACGGCTACCGCCACTCCTGCCACAGTTGGAAACACAAACATCTCATACCAATGGTATGAAGGCGATGCCAACACGAAATTCACAGGAAGCGGCAACACAACCAATGAGATTAATCCTACCATCAACACCATAGATGGAACTATCAAATACATTGTTTCAGTAGGTGAAACACATTCAGACGAGTACGACGGCGTTACAGAGACTAAGGTTTGTACATCGTCGGCAGAAAAGACAATCAATGAGCGACCAAACCCAGAGGTTACCATTGCAGATCCTGCAAAAATCTGTCAAGGAACATCCACCAGTTTGACTGCCAGCAACTCAGTGAGCAGCGCGATTGTCAACTCATGGACTTGGTATGCGATAGACAATGCCAACAAGGAGACACAACTTGCGGGTACATCAAGCTACATCACACTTTCTGCCGCAACATTGGAAAATGCGAACAAGTTCAAAGCCGTAGCGAAAACAAACTATGGGTGTACGAACTTCGGCGAGCAGGAAATCAAGTATCAGCCGATTTACACAGCTGAGATATTAGCAGAAGATGGAGTTACAGCATATAACAACGAATACTTCGTCTGCCAAGACCAAGATTTCCAACTAAAGGTTAAGATTAAGGATGAAAACGGCAATGAAGTTTCAGATGTAAGCGGATTCCTCTTCACTTGGGCTCCACAAGGAGGAAGCGGACAGACGACAAGCGCAATGCAGATCAATGCAGACCAAGAATTTAGTCTCACACTTTCAACACCAGAAGGATGTGCGGTTGCAGTTGATCCATTGACCATTCACTACAAGGCGAAACCGATTGTTACCCTCGCCCACCCTACAGGAAACATCTGTGCGGGAGACAACAATGTCACCCTAACTGCAAAAGCGACAAACTATTCAACAGGAATGGATGAAAATGGATGGAGTTGGTATATCGGAGACACGAAAGACAATTCCGCCACAAGCAACCAATACAACATTAGCGACCTTGCCCAAACAACTACATACAAGGTTTCTGGCAAATTAGCCATCTTTGGCTGTCAGTCAGAATTTGCCTACGATGAGGTTACCGTCAATGAAAAACCTGACTTAACCATCACCGCGGTAGACAACGCATGTGAAGGTGCAACTGTCGAGTTGACCGCATCCTCTTCAAAAGAGTCGACCGAGACACCAATATATTGGACAGACAACTTATACGGGAACAATGGAAACACAAAAGTTTCCGAAGCAAGAAAGGTAACCGTTATAGGCACAGGCAACCAAGAGTTCACCGCCTCTATTACGGTGGCAGGTTGTACGAGTGAAGCGACAAAGACAATCAACGTACACGCAAGACCGACAGTAACACTGTCTGGAAACGACTATGTATGTCAAGGTTCAACAGAAGGATTAAAACTCACCGCTACAAAGACAGGAAATGCTGCAGATGCCACTTCCAACGCATGGGTTTGGAACATCAACAACACCAACAGCAACGAAAACACAATTCTGCCAACAACCAGTCCGACAACGGTAAAGGTAACCTATACCGATGCCAACAATTGTAGCGCAGAAGCAACCAAAGACCTCTATATTCAAGCCAACCCAATATTGATGATTGAGGGTGAAACTGCAGGGGCTGAGACTATCTGTCAAGGCGACCAAAAAACATTGAACGCAAGTTTCTCGACAGCCAAAAATTACGATGGAACAAGCATGACCCTCAACGGTGGATACACTTGGTTGATTGGAGCCACACAACAAAGTGAGACAGGCGCAACCTTCACAACACCAACGATAGATGCAGAATCTGTTGTAACCGTCAAAGCCACCAATACTATGGGGTGTGAAGGAAGTGCAACTTACACGATCAGCACCAAACCATACCCTACTTTCACCGCCGACGATGTCACTATCTGTAGCGGAGAAGTCGCAACTGTAAAAGCGACTGCCACCGATGCAGACAAAGCAGCCGACTACTATTCCTGGACATGGGTAGGCGAAGATGGACAGAACGTCACACCAAAGACAGGTTCATCATATTCAGAGAAACTGACAAAAGATAGAACCTACCTCTTGACAGCCACAAAAAACGGTTGTACAACTAAGGAGCAACAAGTGAAAGCCACGGTCAAGGAGAACCCCGACTTTACAGTTCCTAATGATGTCAAAATGTGTTATGGAGAAAGCAAGACGTTGCAACTGACAGACGGAGCAGTAGCACCAACTCGCTATGTATGGACAACAGCCGTTGGCTTAGTGCCATCAGCCACTGAAAAGAATATCGCCAACCTCACACCTAACACGACAGGTACGTTGCAATACACAGTGACGGGAGAAAAGGACTACGCAGTTGGAACAAACACGTTGACCTGTACCGCACAACAGTCTATAAAAGTAACCGTCAATGCGATTCCAAGCGTCTCTATTTCTGGAGACAACAACATCTGTTATGGAGCCACATCAGATTTGACAGCCACGTCAACCACTGCCACATCATACCAATGGTACAAAGGAGACGTTGCTACAGGAACGAAGATATCAGGCAACGAAACAGCAAATCTAACGACAGACGCACTCACTACAACCACAACCTATAGCGTTGTAGGCACAGACGGATACGGATGTCAAAGTGCTGCCACGACCTACGAAATAAAAGTAAAAGACGACATCACGATTGCCTACGGAAATCCAACTGTCTGTGAAGGAGGAAACACCACTATCACGATTTCTGGTGCAACCTCAATCAACTGGTATACAGATGCGACAAAAAGTACGATAGATGCGACAACAGGACCTTCTCGTACCTTGTCTAACATCACCGATGACGACGCAGATGGCATCGCTAAGTACTACATTACCGCATACAACAATGGATGTGGCAAAGACGCAGTTGTTGAAGTAGCTGTAAACAAGAGACCAACAATCACATTCAACACAGACAAAGCAGGACGAAACATCAACACGACAGAGAGATCAAGCGAAATCTGTCTGAACGAAGTTTTTGGATTGACGGCAAAATCGGACATCAGCAACACAACATTCAAATGGAATGCTAACGATGGAAACGGAGCAGACTTGTCAACGACACCTAAATATGGTACGAAATACACGGTAAAGGCAACGACGGCAGACAACTGTTCAAGCGAGTCAGATTGGACAGTGATAGTTAACAGCAACCCAACCGTTACCATTACGAGCGACAACTCATCCGTTTGTGCAGGCGCAAATGTCACATTGACACCATCTGCCAAGACGAACAACGTAGAAAACACGAATGTCGCTTATAGTTGGACTTCTGCAAAAACAGCAGATGGAACTTATAGTGCAGAAACAGCAACCAACAACAAAATTGTCATCAACGATGCAACAGACACACGCACCTATAAAGTGACAGCAGAAGACAATACGACCCAATGTACGGGAAGTGCGACTTACACCGTTACAGTCAATCCAATCCCTACATTTGAGTTCACCTCTACCCCAGTCTGCGAGGGTAACCCTATGACGATCAGTTTGTCGAACATGGCGGTTACAGAGAACACCACCTACGCATGGAAATATTGGGACGAAGGCAACACTGAGCCTTCAAACATCAATCTTGCCAACGCAACCTCTGTGACATTACAGGCAAGCAATCGCACATACAAAGTAACAGCGACGACAAAAGCAGGATGCACATACGAATTAGAGAAAACGATTAGAGCCAACTCTACACCGACCTTCGGCGTAGAAGAAGAGAATCTCTATATCTGTAGCGGAGGCCAAGAGTCGGCAGAGTTGGTAGCAACAGATGCAGACAAATACACCATTGTATGGACGGACGCAAATAAAACCATATTGACACCAACAGGAGACAATTCAGGTAAGATTACCGTTACACCTGCCACAAGATCAGTCTATACGGCAACAGCCACGTCTATCGACGGTTGTACTGCCACTAAAACTGCAATTGTCAATGTAGTCAACTCTCCAAAACCAGAAGTAACACAAGACGGAGCAGCATGTATCGGCAACGCAGTAACATTGACGCCAGGCTTGCAGATCACACAAAGTGGAAGCACCGTCTCATACACCTGGTATGAAGACGCCTCCCTCTCCAAAGAAATGACAGATAATAACGGCGTACTTGAGTATCAAATCAGCGAGAGTTCACCTAATAGCATTTCCGTATGGTTGAAAGCAGTAGAGACTACAACCCATAAGACTTGTACAGGAAGCGCAGAATACACGTTCAACCGTGTAGAAAAGCCAGAAATCGCCGTATTAGGAGATACAGTACGTTGCGACGGAGCGACTGGAACTATCAGACTATCAGGTGCTAACAGTTACACCTGGACAAGCGAAGGTATTACGGGAAGTTCATTGCAAGAGACATTGAATTACAACGATTTAACAGGAACTAACGGCATTCGCAAATACAAGGAATACGCTGTAAACGCTGTATCAGGAGAATGTTCCGCAGATATAACTTTCAAAGTCTACGTTTATCCAAAGCCAGAAGCTAACATCTATGTCGACGCTAACGACAAAGATGCGACAGAAGCCACCATCTGTAAAAACGGTGACATAACCCTAAACGCTGATGTCAATAAGAACTATGCATGGGAGAACCCAGGATACTCATGGAGCGGAGGAGCTGCGACATACGAAGCAACAAATCTCGTCAAAGGACAGACCTACTCGCTTTATGTAACCGACACACACACCCATGGAACAGCGACCACAACCTGTAGAAGCAACAAAGCAGAGTTCAAGGTCAACATACAAGATTTGCCAACCATCACTATCGCAACAGAAGACGGAGCAAACAAGTATTGTACGAACGGAACATTTACTTTGAAAGAGGATGGCAAAACCAACCTAACGGACTATCAATGGGGTTATGTAGATGCCAACGGTGATACACAAACCATTACGGGAGCTACGCAAAGCACATACACCGTATCACCATTTACAGAGACAACCACATACGTATTGACTGCGGCATCCAACGACGCACTCAAATGTAAGAATAGTAACAGCATAACCATTGAAGCGAAACCATTGCCAACCTTGGCGTTCAAGAATGTCAGCGTTTGCGACGGCAAGCAGGCTATCTTCGTAGTTGACAAAGCGAACAGCAACATCAACACGTTCTATGTAGGCACAGACAAGACTAACACTTATCCAAGCACCTACACCACGAACGAAGACAAAGGATTGGTTGCAGGAAAACAATATACCTACACATTTGGCGCAACATTAGACGGATGTGATGTAGATAACATCACAAGTGTAACAGTAACACCAAATTATAAACCAATCGTTGAGTTCACAGACGAGAACAATCAAGACTTCAAGATTTGTAAAGGAAGCGTGGTTAATCTCTCTGTCAGCGACAAAGAGACCAACTCTACTACCCAAGACAAAAACTTCGCGTGGAGTTGGAATAATGAGACAGGAAGCGGAAAGACAAACTCAGTCAGCAATGTTTCCAACAACACTACTTTCCGTGTAACAGCCACCAATGAGAACGGATGTGTGAACAGCGCATCACAAACGGTGACTGTGGTTACGCCAAACCCTATCACTGTCTCTGGCGATGTTGAAATTTGCGAGAATGCAAATGCGACACTCACCGCAAGTGGAGTATCTTCAAATATCAGTTGGGCGATCACCGAAGATGGAACGACCATCCCTGCAAGCAGATTGCAGTTCTCGGCAGATATGAAGACGGTGACTATAGCCGAAGTAATAGGTGAAATCAAAGCCACGGTAACAGGTAACGAGGGTACCCCATCTTGTACCACAAGTTCTGAAATCTATACAGTGGCCGTCAAGAAAAAACCTGAGATTACAGTAGCAGACAAAGTCGAAGTATGTAAAGGGAACGCTGTCAGCGTTACCGCATCATCACCAACCGCAGGCGCAACGATTCAATGGGAAGGCGGTTTGAAGGGCTACTTGGAATACTCTGTAGCACCTACGAAAGACTCTACATTGACGGTCAACGCATACACAACAACTTCAGAAGGAAGCACCTGTGAGGCACAAAAAACAGTCAGCGTAAAAGTCAACGCACTTCCTACCCCAGAGATAGAAGGTAAGAATTTCTGTTATGGTTCCACCGCAGAATTGACAGTCAAAGATGCCGCAAGCAGGACAAGCTCTACATTTGCTTGGAGTGGACCTAAGGCAGGCGATGGTGCGACATTGACAGACATCAACCGTGAAGGTATATACACCGTCACAGAGACAGATGCCAACAAATGTGTCGGAACAGCGACAAAAGAAATCAAGAGACTGGAGTTGCCTAAGATTACAATTGAGAGAAGCAACTACGCATGGAGTGACGATAAGAAAGTCTGTGCTGACTCAGCCATCACCCTGGTTGCAAGTGCAATCGGAGCGACAGAAAACTACGTTTGGGATCAAGACGGCACAACGCTGAGCAACGCAACAGGTACGTTGAACAACACCCTTGAAGCGAAGATAGCAGACGGAAACACGACATCCACGTTCACCGTAACAGGAGCTATCAAGTATGCCGACGATGTAATATGTACGAATACCGCCACCTACACCGCAACCAAGAGCGACATGCCAACGTTCGACTTAGTTGCAAAGACAGTTTGTCCAGGCGCAAATTCAACCATCAAGGTAGAGAATTCTAATTCTACCAACACCACCTACAAATGGAGTTGGACAGATAGCGAAGGGGATAAAGAACATGCAGGATCTTACAAAGAAGTTGCCACAGACGGAAAGACGACATTCACCGTTGTAGGTACACTCGGACATTGTACACTTAAGAAGCAGATTACACCGACGATATTCGCAGAACCTGCACTTTCCGAAATTCTTAACAACGGAGACAATCCATTGTGTTTGAACGGAAATACCCAATTAGTATTGGAGGGTACACTTAACGGTGCAGAGGTTTCAACGGTTAGATGGGCTACAAACAGAGACAACAACAGCATTACAAACACAAATACTGTTGTAAACCCATCAATAAGTAGCACTATCTATGTTGAGCCAACAATGATAGGAACACGCACATACACCGCAACCGTTCCATTCGGCGAAAACAATCAGTGTTCTACTTCTAAGTCTATAGAACTCAACGTCATAGATGCGCCAGAGATTAAGGTGGATGGGGAGACGAACGTATGTATGGGAACTCAAGCAGAGTTGACCTTGAGCAACTATACAAATGGAATTGAGTGGTATGCAGTAGGTGCAGACAAGAAAACACCTACAGGAAACGCAATACATAGCGGTGCTGACAAATTCACTCCTACCATAACCTCAGACACAGTGTTCTACGTTACTGCAACTAGCACAGAAGGATGCAGCAACAACAAACTCGTAGAACTCAAGGTTAAGAATTTGCCTACAGTTACATTCTCGGGCGATTCTGTCATCTGTAAGAACAGTGCCACCACAATTTCTATCCAGACACAGTCAATGAAGTCTATCTACCAGAAATTGGAGGATGGAAGCTATTCTACCACGTCAAGCTACAACTACAAGTTGTCTCCTGTGGCAGACACAAAATACACGTTCCATTTCACCGCCAATAATGGTTGTGAGTTTGAGAGAGACTTGAACATCAAGGTAATGGACTTACCAACCATCCAAATCAATGGAGAAACGAACGGAAATTCGACTATCTGTTTGAATAGCAGTGCAGAACTTCAAGTTTCTGGAGGAGATAAGGTTTCCGAATACACTTGGAGTACAGGTACAACTGCTTCTGGAAAAGAGAATATTTCAGTGTCGCCAAAAGTGGAGACAAAATATTTCGCTATCGGTAAAAAGCATTATCAGATTGTAGGACTCGTAAACGACTTGGTATGTAGCGACACTGCATTCCACACTGTAAAGATCCAGCAGTTGCCAAGCGTTGGCATTGCAAAAGTCAGTGCGGTTTGTCAAGACTCTGTTGCAGAACTCACCATTTCTCCATACACTGATGGATACACCTACGTTTGGAGTAACGAAGGAAATACAATCACAAGCAACGCTGACGGTTCTGCAATCAGTGGCAATACGCTGAATGTAAAATTAGGAACAGAAAACTCATACATCTATAGTGTTGAGTGTACAGACAATACGGCATTAAGATGTGTAAACAATGCTTCTATCACAGTTACGACCAAGCCTAATCCAACCGTTACTGCAACGGTTGACCCTGTCTGCTTGAATGCCACAGCGACATTAATTGCCACCTCTTCGCTTACCTCTTCAGAGTATGAGTGGAAAGACGGAGAAGGAACGACATTAAGCAGGTCCAGTCAATACAACGTTGTTGTAGATAAGCCAACGACCTACTATGTAACCGTTACGAAAGACGGATGTAAGAAGAATGCCGAAGTGACAACGACGTTGCATCCTAAACCAACCATTGCCATCACCATGGATGACGACAACACGCTGCGTCAGAGAGACTCATTGGTATGTAAGGGTGGTCTGACTAAATTGAAAGCAACAGCCCAAAATGGAGTTGCGCCGTATAAATTCGCTTGGTCAAACGGAGACAACGGAGAAACGACGACAACCGCAAAACTCAACAACAACACCGCCTACTTTGTCAGCGTAACAGACAACAACGGATGTACCGCAATCGACACTATGGAGGTGAAAGTGAAGATAAACCCTGTCATCACCATCAGTGGAGACAAAAATGTATGTAAGGGCAACAACGTAGTTCTCACAGCATCAGCCACAACAGAAAGCACGAAGAACACTGATGTTTCATACGTTTGGAGTGTAACGGGTGAAGATGGAAAGAACGACGTCAACCCTATCTCTTTGCCAGTCAACGCAGACCTCAAAGTGAATGTAACAGGAACCGACGGATATGGATGCGTGGCGACGAGCAAAGACTTCTCAGTGACGATGAAGAACAGTCCAACACTCTACATTTCCGGAGCACGCACCATCTGTAACGGACAAAGCACCACCCTCTCCGTATCTGGCGCAGGCGCAGGCGCAGACAAGTACGTTTGGTACGAAGAAGGCAAAGAGGCGCAAGGAGTAAACGGAACTTCCCACACATTCAGTAACACAACGACCACCACATATCATGTGAAAGGAACGAACAGCTACGGATGTCAAACCGACTCTTCATTCACAATCAAGGTGAACGAACTTCCTTTAGTCGACATTACAGGAGACGAGTATATTTGTGAGAACAGTTCAGCCACATTGACTGCCACTCCAACAGGAGACTACTCCTACTCTTGGAATAACGGCAAAACGACAGCAGAAAATACCGTTACCCCATCAGAAGACACAGAATACACGGTAACCGTAACCGACAACCAAACAGCATGTAGCAGTGAGAAAGCATTCACTGTCGTAGTCAAGAAGAACCCAACAGTTACTTTGGACGTTGTGTCTGCTATCTGTGCTGACAGCACGATAAAAGTCGTAGCCAATACCAACAGCACTGAGTCTGCTCCTGACACATACACCTGGAATGGAACAGATAGCAAGAATAACGAGTTTGAAGAAGCAGCGGGAACGACAGACAAAACAATCACGCTTGAAACTTCAAAGACATACGCAGACGCAGGCAATCTCACATGTACCGCTAACATCTCAAAGACTATAGCAGTAAAAGCAAATCCTGAAGTTGAGATAGACCCTGTCGTTATCTGCGACGGAGAAACTGCGAAACTCACTGCCAACGCAGGAAACACCGCCAACCGCTATATCTGGCCGACAGATGGTGAAACGCCAAACACATCTTGGACAGCATCCAATGTGAATGTTGGAACAAACGAATACAACGTAACAGGAATCCTTCGCCACGTTGTTTCAAACACAACATTAGATTGTAAGAAAACAGTTAAGGCAACTATCACATCGTATTCGTTGCCAGAACTCTCAATCTCCGGTCCTGCGTTCGTATGTAAAGAGACAACGACAGAACTCAAAGCCGTAGATGCCACTTCTAAGGCAAACACTTGGAAATGGAGCAACGGAGAGACCGAAGATGCGATCTCCGTCAGTGCGCCGGCAACAGGAACAACCACCTACACAGTGGAAGGTATGTATGCAATAGATCCAACTGCAACGAACAAGAAATACTGTTCAAGTTCGGCGACATTTGAGCTCGGTTCATACACGAATCCAACCTTCACCGTCAATGCACCTACATCTGTCTGTGATGGCACAGAGGCGACATTGACCGTCATCGGAAACAACCTGAAGCAAGTGAGATGGTGTGATATCACAGGAAAGACAGACGATGCTTCGCTCGTACTCACACAAGCGGACACCATTGGATATGAGACCACATTGACGTTGGACAATGTAACTACGAAGAAAACAATTCGTGCTTACGCATGGAACAACGATGGATGTGCGGTATACAAGACGGTAACGGTGGATGTCAAGGAGAACCCTACACTAACAATCGCCGGTAACACTACAGTATGTAAGGGGTCAGTTGCACAGCTCACCGTCACAGGAGCATCCACCTATATTTGGAATGACAGTAACAACGACACCAAGTTCACCTCCGCCTCTGTCAATATTGAAGTAACCGAACCTACTACTTACACCGTAATAGGAAAGCAAAACGGTTGTGAAACGCATAAGGATGTTCAGTTGAGTGTCTACGAGTTACCAACAGTCAGCATCTCGGCATACGATGGTCAAGATGCGACAGGCGACGCATTGACAATAACGAAAGTTAATAACCGCAAACAGACCGCCATTTGCTATAACAAAGACTTCAGTCTGAAGGCCACAGCCGACAATGCTCACACCATCAACAGATATGTGTGGGAAGACAACTCGCAAGAGACAGATGTTGTGAACTACACTGCAACCCAAGGCAAAACCTACATTGTCAAAGGAGAAGATGGAAACGGATGTTCTGCATCTGACACACTTGTTGTGAATGTCAACACATTGCCAGACTTTGAGGTTCCTGCCATCACGAAAGTATGTCAAGACAGCACCGTAACCATTGAGGCTACGGCAGAAAAGACTTTGTCTTACAAATGGGATACGCAAAGCGACTATAGCGGAAGCGCGAAATACACGACTAAGGTTACTGCCGCTGCGCAAACAACGACAACGTATAGTGTATGGGCAAAGGACGAGAACGGTTGTGAATCTACCGAGCGTCAGTTCAAGCTTGTATCAAAAGCCAACCCAGCATTGACACTCACCAGTGGCAACGCCGAGAATATGGTATGTTATGACAGCAAGGCAAGTTTGAAAGTTGAAAACACCAATAGTGGACTTTCGACCAGCAGTACAAGATACGTTTGGGAGAACGACGAGAGCAAGACTGGACAGAACTACACTACTGAGGCTATTGATAAAAAGACAACATTCTCCGTAAAGGCAACAATGGACGGCTGTATAGCGGAAGGAACAATAGAAATAGACAACTTCCCTACTCCAGAACCAGCAGTTGATAATGTAACAGGTTGTAGCAACAGTGAGGTGACGCTTTCTGTCACAAACGGAAAGACCTACACGAACAGCGACATCAAGAGCATCAAGTGGGACGGCAAGTCGTCTTTGAACAACGAGACCTATACTTTCGTACCATCTACAGATGGAGAGAACCACTCTGTTGAGATTACAGATGCGAATGGATGTTCCGCAACCAAAGAAGACATCACGATCACTATCAAAGAACTTCCTAAGTTTGAAGTTTCGGAGAACAGATCGTTCTGTATAGACTCTGTCGTAACACTCACCGCCACACCAGTCGACAAGACCAACACTTACACCTATGATTGGACAGACGAAGACGGAAATGCCATTGCCAGTGCCACTATTTCTGGTGAAAATAACAACACCTTCACTTTGCCGAAGGACATACTCAAATCGGACTTGAAGGTGAAAGTGTCTGCGGTAGACCAGACAAAACTGAATTGCGACTCTTCGTACACAATCACCGTCAAGGCAAAAGAGAACCCTGCGATCACAACAGTAACCAGTGTAAGCGAGATTTGTAAGAATCAAACGGCCACGTTGGTTGTCAGCGGAAGTGGAGAGAAATACGTTTGGAAAGACAAATCTGGCGTAGAGTTGTCTAACACCTACTCTATCAGCGTCAAGGTAGACCATGACACAACGATTTACGTCTACTCTACATTAGATGGATGTACGACACCACAAGAGTTCACTATAAAGATGAACGAGTTACCTAAGATGGAGTTAGAGAATGCCGAGATTTGTTACAAACAATCACACACATTCACGACAACTGCAGGATTAAATAAATACAAGTGGTATAACGAGACCTCTCGCAAAGACGTTACCATAAATGACGCTGAAAACGAACTCACTGTCACACCAGACTTAAGTTCCAACTACTACGTCGTCGGATGGAACGCGAACGGATGTTACGACACTGCACACGCGTCATTGACCATACACTCGTTGCCGGTCATCAAGTCAAGTTACGAAAAGACGGTTTGCGAAAACGGAACAGTAACCGTTTCGGTATCCGACCAAGCTCTGACCTATGCATGGAATCGTGAATCAGATGGTTCGCTCAACTACGGCAGCGACCTCAGCCACGACTACACAGTGGGAGAATATCCTAACGTCGAAACATACACCATCTATGCGAAAACAGCCAGCACGGCAGGTTCATGCGAAGACTCTACGAAGATAACGGTCAACACCAAAGAGATACCACAGTTGAACATTGCCTTCAGAGACACATGTATCGGCTCGAAGACAATCATGGCAGGACAAAACAAAAACGTCCGCTACACTTGGTATAGCGAAAAAGACAAAGACACTCCGTTGTCGACAGCAAGCAGCTACACAACAACAGAAGGTTTGAAAGATGACCAAACAGGCTATTATGTAGTCGGCACGATGAATGGATGTAAGAACGACTCATCATTCTACGTTACGGCATGGAGCTTGCCAACCATCAAGATAAAAGGAAGCACGACAGTTTGTCAAGGCAATGACGACACTCTAAGAGTAGACAATCCTACCTTAGGATGGAGTTACAAGTGGGATAATGGAAGTTATACAGTAGACGATACGACCTACGCCATCTATCCTAGCAAGGCTACTCTATACACCTTATCAGGAAAAGACCTCAAGGGGTGTATCAACACAGACCAAATTTATGTTGCACTCAACCCTAAACCTGAGTTTTCGGTCAAAGGCGACAAGGAAGTCTGCGTCAACAAGACCTCTTACCTCTACGCAACTCCAACGAACACGGGAA
This sequence comes from Clostridiales bacterium, assembly GCA_963626555.1. Taxonomy (GTDB): domain Bacteria; phylum Bacteroidota; class Bacteroidia; order Bacteroidales; family Paludibacteraceae; genus UBA1181. Next base: position 12,851 of record CAVFXQ010000017.1, on the reverse strand, counting down.
TTTTGAATTACAGATACGAATGGTATAACACCCACGAACAGTTGATTGCGCAGACAGATGGCACAGACGCAATGTCTATCAAGGTAACCCAAGACACAGTTCTCGTAGTCCGCGGATACGACAAAGACCAAAAGAATTGTTACACAGAGGTTGAGCATAGCATAAAAGTCAACGCCACACCAGTCATCACAGTGAGCAAGCAAGACATGGAAGTCTGCGATGGAACGTCCGCTTACATTGAAGTAAGTGCCAATGTTGATGCCACCTTCCAATGGGAAACAGGAGAAGACACACGTTACATCAACCCTATTTTGAATCTTGCGAATGGTGCGACACAGACATTCACTGTAACTGCGACATCGACCGACACGACCCAATGTTCATCTTCCGAGACCTACTCGGTGAACGTATTGGAGTTGCCAGTTGTAACTGCCGACGGAACGACTGTATGCTATGGCACAACAGCGACACTCACGGCCACTGCAACCAGCAGCAACGCAGGCGACATCACCTACAGATGGGCAGATGCTAAGAGCGAGGGAGCAGAGTTCACTACGAACACATTGACAAACCCAACGACGTTTGAAGTTGAAGTAACAGATGGAAAGAGTTGTACCAACAAGACAACCGCCACCGTTTCAATCTACGAGTTGCCTGTATTCACCCTCTCGGCAACGACCCCAATATGCCGCAACACCGAGACAGAAATCACAGCCACCTCAAGCGACAGCCGTTCACTTGAATACGTTTGGGTAGATGAGAAAGAGAGCAACGACTACGCCGCCGCCAACACATACACGCACAGTGTAGGACAAGACACGACATTCATTGTCTGGGCGAAAGACGAACATGGTTGTCGTTCAAGTATGAAGACGACCGTGAAAGTCAAGGAGTACCCTGTTCTCAGCATGAGAATGGAGAGCGACACCGTCTGCTACAACGAATCAAGGACGATATATGTATCAGGAGCAACAAACGGATATGTTTGGGAAGTAAACGGACAAGTCATCAAGAACGAAGACGGCAACAATTACACCAACAACTACTATCGTTTGGAGAACGTCGTTGATCGTCAGAAGATACATGTCGTAGGAAACTCCAATGGATGTACAACGACGATAGACACGGCTATTAAGGTTTGGGATTTGCCAATCATCACCATAGATGCCGTTGCACCTATCTGTTTCGGCAAGTCTGCAGAGTTGGAGGCACACGGAGGCATTGATGGCAAATACAAGTGGACAAATGGTGCTGTAGATGCCAAGACCTCCGTCATACCTACACGAAGCGGCGTAAACACCTACTCAGTAACAGGACAAGACATTCACGGTTGTAAGAACAGTGCCGAAATTGACGTTACCGTCAACAAGTTGCCAGTCGTAGCCATTGCACAAGATAGCGACTATGTATGCCGTGGCTACGCTACAGAGTTGAAAGCCAAAGTAACAAGCGATGTTGCAGTTGATAGTTACCAATGGCATAACGAAGATGGTTCGATGATAGAAGGTGCTATAGACGCCACCTTCCAGCCTACCATCGACAATGACAGTTACACCTATTGGTTAGTAGTCAAAGACATAAACGGATGTGTAGACTCTGCGACGACAACTTTAAAGGCGAAAGAGTTCCCTGTCATCACACACAGGACAAGTACGAGACGAGACAGCGTATGTAAGGGAGGCAATATCATAATCTATGTAAGCGGAGCAGAGACCTACCAATGGAACCAAGCAGATGCCGAAGGATTAGACGATAGCAACACCTTCTCTATCGAGCAGTTGACAACCAAGCAGAAATATACCGTAACAGGTTGGAAGAACGGATGTTCAACCGACTACGATATCACAATCGACACGTTACAGTTGCCAGTCTTCACTGTCAACAATGCAGTTATCTGTCTGAACGACAACGCAGAGCTCAAAGTCAGCGACAATGCAGTAGCAGACAGAACAACTACATTGAAGTGGAGGCATAACGGATCGAGCGACAATGTCATCTATGTATCGCCAGCCTCAACAAGAGATTACACAGTAACGGCAACAGACCAATACAACTGTAAGACGGAGGTTTCAGCCAACGTCCTTGTACGTCCATTGCCAACCGACGTGATGATAGATGCGCTTTCATCTATCTGTAAGAATGACACCCTCAAGTTGAAGGCACAGTCAACGACAGGAAGAGAGTACACTTGGTATTCGTCTGCCGACACGACAAAAGCAGAGAATTTCATCAAGAAATACAAGTACACAGAAGACGAACAGTTGGAGGCAGTCATCACACAAGACACCACCTTCTACCTGCTTGCTGTCAACGAGTATAGCTGTAGATACCTCACTAGCAAGAAGATCAGCAACATCAACCCTCCTGTTTTGGAGAAAGAGTATGTTGATTCAATCTGTGACGGCTCAAGAGCATCGCTCGCGATTCGAGGCGCAAGTACCTACAGATGGGACATTGACGGATCGACAAAGAGTTTCCGTACGGATGTCATCACACAAGACACTATCTTCTATGTAACAGGATACGCCAACGGCTGTCATTCTCGCGACTCGTTCAAAGTGCGCAAACTCGAATTGCCGACTATCGGCATCGACATTGCCACAGCAGAAGGAGCAGCCAGCGATGCAATCTGTAAGGGTCAAGACTACCGTTATATGATTGGAACAGGCGGAGTTTCTGGCAAATACATTTGGAGTACTAAGCAGACAACAGACACGATCAGAGTTGCGCCAAGCAGTTCTACCATCTATCGCATAACAGGCTACGGTAAAAACGGTTGTCAAAGCACTGCCGACACGACACTCATCGTAATGCCATTGCCGAATGTTTCAATCGTGGCAGTAGATGCTATATGTAACCGAGACACGTTCGGATTGAAAGCAGTGGTTGACGACAAGAAGGCCATCAAGTCATACGCATGGACTAACTTCCCTGACGTAACCGACGACACTTTGACGACGGCGATTACATCAAACAAGAACTTCACGGTAACAGTAACAGACACGAACGGATGTTACAAGCAAGCCGAGAAATTGATACAAGCCAAGGCATATCCAAGCGTATCGGTAGCAGCCTCTCCAGTTGACGTCTGCTATGGATCGACAACCGTCATCTCCGCGCAAGGAGCCAATGCTTACCAATGGGAAGGATTAAACGCATCACAAAGAAGTTTCACAGCAGTAATCACGAAGGATTCAACATTCGTAGTCGAAGGAACAACAGACGGATGTACGACTAAGGATAGCGTGAAAGTCAGCGTATTACAGCTGCCTAACGTAACCATAGAGTCAAACACAGGCAAAGACGCCATTTGTCGACGTGATTCAATCATCCTCACTGCAAAGAACGCATTGACCTACGTTTGGAGTACAGGAGATACAAAGACGAACATTAAGGTTTCGCCTCTTGTTCAGACCAAGTACACCGCAGAAGGAATAGATAGAAACGGATGTAAGAACACTGCAGAATTCGTTTTGAAAGTGAATCCATTGCCAGAGTTCAAAATTATGGGTAACGACCTTGTGTGTGAAGGCATGCCAGACACCCTGTATGTTGACTACGGCGGAGGAAAGAAGATCTCTACCTACAAATGGTTGAGCAATTCTAATGTGATCACAGACACGTTCATCACGAAGATCAATGAGAACACGACTTTCATCGTAGAGGCGACAGACACGAACAGTTGTCAGTACATCGCACAGAAGACCGTGAAGACGAAATCGTTCCCTGATGTTCAGATTTCTGCCGTAGACGAGGCATGCTACGGAACAGTAGCCAACCTTACCGCAACAGGAGCAGCCTCATACGTATGGATGCGTCAGAACGAAAGCGACACGCTTTCCACTTCAAACATGCTCAACGATAGCATCTTGAAGAAGACGACTTACGTCCTCTATGGTACAACCAACGGATGTACAGCAGAAGTTACAAAGACGATAAAGAAGATCAACTTGCCTACCGTTCAGATTACGGCGACATCAGATGTCATCTGTATCGGACGAAGCACATATTTGTCGGGTAACGACGGATTGGCAGAATATATCTGGAGTATCGGCTCTGCACAACAAGGCGTGAACGTCTCTCCTACCTCAACGACCACATACACGTTGATTGGAAGAAACTCAAGACATTGCGAGGCACGCGACTCTATCACCATCAAGGTGAACCAATTGCCTAACGTAAGCATTGTTGGAGACGACGCAACCTGCAACGGTGATCAAGCAACCCTTGTTGGTAAGGGAGCCGCCACCTACTTGTGGACACAGACAGGAGAAACAACAGACACCATCCACCCTGTCATCACAGAGACAAAAACCTTTGCGGTTGTTGGTACCGATGCAAATGGATGTCAGAACTCCGCGACATGGCAAGTTCGGAAGAACGACATTCCTGTAATCACATGCACAACCCCAGGTTCGATATGTCTCAACTCACTCGCCTCAATCACAGCAACAGGTGCTAATACCTATGCTTGGACGACCGCAAACGATCCGTCAGACACCTTGAGCAAGAGCAACACGTTAAATGTTGTTCCTAAGGTAGACACGAAATACGTTGTAACTGGTTCAACCAACAATTGTGTAGCAAAAGACACAGTTGAAATCATCGTTAAAGAGTTGCCTAACGTAACTATCAAGATGAGTAGCGACTATATCTGTGCGAATGACACGATGACGTTGATTGGACAGGGAGGTAAGAGCTATGTATGGAGTACTGGAGATGTAACAGAGAAGATAGAAGTATCACCATTCAACAATTCTACCTTCACCGTAACAGGAACAGGAGAGAATGGATGTACAGACACTGCAAATGCGACCGTAACAGTTAAGCCATTGCCTAACTTCGATGTTGAGGGAGACAGGGAGATCTGTAAAAACTCGACAGCAGAGTTTAAGGCAGTTCCAAATAACGCTGAAGATGAGTACACTTACAACTGGACTTGGACAGAAAACGGTACAGAGATGGGCGACACCAAAGATCGAGTTAACGTCCTTGTAACGCAGAATACAAACGTTCATGTTGAAGCGGTTGATTTCTACGGATGTACGACAAAACGCGATTTCGTAATCAAGAGCAAGGCATTCCCAGAGTTGACCTTCGTAGCACCTGCGACAGTCTGCCAAAGAGACTTGTTGAGCATCTCAGCCTTTGGAGGTAACAACTACGAGTGGTCTACAGGATCAAAGACAAACCAAATGACCGACTATCCAGAAAGCGTAGGAACAGCAACCTACACTCTGAAGGCATCGCTCAACGGTTGTGAGAAAGACTCGAGCGTAAGCGTGGAAGTCATCGCCAAACCAGTGTTGAGCATCTCCGGACCAGACGCAGTCTGTGCTGGAGAGAGGATCGGATTGAAAGCGACTGGAGCGTTGACCTACAAATGGAATAACAATGTATATGCCGACTCGTTGACCTCTTATCCAAGTGAGAGTTCCACCTACACAGTCATAGGAACTTCAGAAAATGGATGTACAGAGACTCTCTCTAAGATGGTAACCGTCAACAAACTGCCAGATTTCTCAATCATCAGTGCCGATGAGGTTTGCTCGAACACCGACTTGCAAGTGATGGGGTCAGGAGATGCACAGACATACTACTGGGGTATCAACATTCGCAAGTACGAAGACAACATTTCTACGAATCAATCATACATTACGATTCCTGGCGATATGATAGACCGTACACTCACCCTCTTCGTGAAGGGAGTTGACTATAACGGATGTTCGACAGAAAAGTCTAAAACCATTAAAACGATTAGCACTCCTGATGTCTTCGCAACAGGAAGCGGAACCGTATGTATAGGCGATGCCGTTACCTTCTTAGGACAAGGAGCAGAGACCTATATGTGGGAGAGAACTTGGAATCAGACTATCGTACACGATGGAAAAGACACCGTCATCACAATGACCGAGCGTAGCAACGACTACACATATAAGTTCAAGCCGAACGGATCAGATGTTTTGAAGTTGACTGGACAATTAGGACAATGTGCAACTACGATCAGCGTGCCAATTGACACCTTGTCCGTACCAAGCATTACCATAACAGGAGACCGCGACATCTGTGCAGGCGACAAAGTATCACTCACCGCCAATGGAGGTTACAAATATGTTTGGAGCAACGGAGTGACGAGTCAGAAATTGGAAGAACGATTGAAGAAGAGCATGCGCTACTGGGTAGTCGTAACTGGCTACAACGAGTGTCAATCTCAGAAATATGTAGACATAACCGTTCATGACATTCCACCAGTTAAGTTGACGATGACCACTATGTCTGGTTGTCCTGAAGTGGGAACGAACATACATCTGACTGCAACAGGCGCCAAGGACTACATTTGGACGAGCGACCCTTCAAGTTATGACATTGATGGAATCGTGGCCGACCATGTAGATGCAACCATTTACGAGAAAACTGTAATCTCCGTGACTGGAACATCAGAGTACGGATGTGAGGCGAGCGACACCATCACCATCTCGCCTATGGACTTTGATCCAATGATTTTCTCTGTAACGCCAAGAGTTATCGATGAGAAGAACCCAATCATCACCCTCTCTGGAGACTATCCAGAAAAGGCAAATTGGACATGGACAATCAACCGAAGCGAAGAGACAGGTTGGGAAACTGGAGAAGATGTAGCCGACACCATAATAGGCAACTACACTCGCTACAAATTCCCTAACACCTACGAGAAAGACTCCTTCCTCGTACAAGTGGCAGCCACCGACACCAACGGTTGTGTTTACCATGGCGACACCTACATCCATGTATGGCGTAACACTTGGGCGCCAACAGCCTTCACGCCAAACAACGATGGAGTGAACGACGTTTTCCGTGTCAGCGGAACATTCCAGGAGAACGGATTAAGCGAGATTCTCGTAAGCGACTTCAGGTTGATCATTTACAACCGTGTTGGAACAATCGTCTTTGAGGGCGATATGGAGCATACCGAGTGGGACGGTAACGACAAAAAAGGCAATCCTTGTCCACAAGGCATCTATGGTTATGTTCTCTCTTACCAAGGAGAAATCCAAGGAATGCATAAATCAGGAGAAACGAAGGGCTATATAACATTGGTTAGATAGCCTAACCCAACAGTCGATTTTTCAAATAATGATCTATCCCGACAATTTCGAATCAAAAACAGGATTTGAGAAGATAAGGCAACAACTCCACTCACTCACCCTATCCCCATTGGGTGATGAGTGGATTGACAATATAGCCTTCACAACAAACTACGAAACCATTCTCGAAAACTTAAATCAAACCAACGAATTCACACAAGTCGTCACTGAAGAGGAAAACTTTCCGACAGATGCCTTCTTTGACCTTAGAACTCCCTTAGAGAGAATCAACATAGAGGGAATGTTCATTGAAGAGGCAGACCTTTTCAGTCTTCGTCGAACCTTGGACACCATCGGAAGAATTCATAAATTCTTTGCAGAGAAAGAAGAAGAACGTTACTTCTACCTCAAAGAACTATCCAAAGATGTGTTCATCTTTCCAGACCTTATCCGAGCTATAGACAGAATCATTGACAAGTTCGGACACATCAAAGACGATGCCACCCCCGAGTTGCAAACTATCCGCCGACAGATTATGTCCGCACAAAGCAGTATCTCGAAAACCGTCTCTGCTATTCTACAAAGAGCGCAGAGCGAAGGATTCGTAGACAAAGACACAAAGCCATCTATCCGCGACGGAAGGTTGGTTATCCCCGTCAATCCTGCATTCAAAAGGAAAATAAAAGGTATCGTACATGACGAGTCCGCCACAGGGAAAACAGTCTTCATAGAACCCGATGCCGCTGTCGAAATCAACAACAAGATAAGAGAGTTGATGACAGAGGAGCGACGCGAGATAATCAAGATTCTCACCCAGGTCAGCAATGAACTTCGTCCACGCATCCCCGAAATTTTAGACTCTTTAGAGTATCTGGGGCATATCGACTTTATCCGAGCCAAGGCACTCTTCGCCTTAGACACAGAGTCTGTTCTGCCAAAGATCCAGAAAGAGACCGTCATCGATTGGAGTTGGGCAAAGCACCCTGTTCTCTTCCTCAACCATCGAGCAAACGGGAAAAAAGTCGAACCTTTAGACATCTCTTTAGACAAAGAAAAACGCATATTGGTTATTTCCGGACCGAATGCGGGAGGAAAATCCGTCTGTCTGAAAACAGTCGGACTACTTCAGTATATGATGCAATGCGGACTACTCGTTCCACTCCACAAAACAAGCATCATGGGAATATTTGAGAACATTCTCATTGATATCGGAGATGAGCAATCCATTGAAAACGATCTCAGCACCTACAGTTCACACCTAACACACATGAAGCAGTTCTGCAAAAGTTGCAACGAACGCACATTGATACTCATCGACGAGTTTGGTAGCGGAACAGAGCCTAAAATCGGAGGGGCGATAGCAGAAGCATTGCTTAATCTTTTCAATCAGAAGAAAAGTTTTGGAGTCATCACAACCCACTACACCAATCTGAAAAACTTTGCCAAGGAGCATGAAGGAGTCATCAACGGAGCCATGCTTTACGACAGGCACGAGATGCGTCCACTCTTCAAATTAGAGATTGGCAATCCAGGGAGCTCGTTTGCCGTTGAGATCGCCCGAAAAATAGGATTGCCCGAGAGTGTCATCGGAGAAGCCATCAACAATGTCGGAGAAGACTATGTCAACATGGACAAATACCTGCAAGACGTAGTTCGGGACAAACGCTATTGGGAAAGCAAACGTCAGAATATCAGACAGAAAGAGAAACGCATTGAAGAATTAGAAGCCAAATATGAAGAAGAACTCTCTCGCCTATCCCAACAGAGAAAAGAAATTTTGCAAGAAGCAAAAGGAGAAGCAAAACAGATATTAGAGCGAGCCAACGCAGCCGTCGAGAACACTATCCGAAAGATAAAAGAGAGTCAGGCAGACAAAGAGAAAACAAAAGAAGCTCGGAGAGAGTTGGAAACATTCAAACAGAAAGCCAACGACGAAATAGGAGGGAAAAGCAAGGTTGATGAAAAGATAGAAAAATTACAACAAAAAGAACGCAACAGGCAGAAGCAGGACAAAGGAGTAGAGAAACCCAAAGAAAAAGAAATCACAGTAGGACAAGCCGTCCGACTAAAAGGGCAAAAAAGTCCAGGCACTGTACTTGAGATAAAAGGGAACAATGTGTTAGTAGCTTTTGGCGGTTTGAAGACGAATGTCAAACTATCGCAATTAGAAGCCGTCAGCAACAATTTACTCAAAAAAGAGACACCACAGAAAAGCAGTTACCTCAGCGAGCAAACCACGGCAGACATACGAGAACGCAATCTCAAGTTCAAACGCGAGATAGACGTACGCGGAATGCGAGGCGACGAAGCTCTGCAAGCAGTGTCTTATTTCATTGACGATGCCATTATGTTGAATGTAGACCAAGTTCGCATCCTACATGGGACAGGCACAGGAGCGTTACGTTCGCTGATTCGCGACTATTTGAAAAAGATTTCAGAAGTTCAATCTGCCGTCGATGAGCATGTAGAGTTTGGAGGAGCTGGGATAACAGTAGTGAAAATGAAGGGATAAGAATTAAAAAACTATATTATGATTAAGACCAGAAGTTACAAAGAGACCATACAAGAACTTTTAACATTATACTCTAAAGAAAGCGTTGAGTTGGCGGTTCACTGCGTATGTGAAGGACACCTTTGGGACAATCTGACGTGGTTGGAGAGCTTTGACCGCCTGCTTCGTGTCTATATCGAATTAGAGGTGACAGCAGACGGGTTCGACAATGTCACTCCCAATTTTTCTCTCTTCAAATATAGGAAATGCGACTATTGCGAATTCATTATCGAAACAGCATACAATGGTATTGAAGATTTGCGAAGACGAGAAATTATCGCATGTTTCCATCAAGATAACGAGTTACAAGAGGCTTTTTTATTCAACTTCGAAGAAAATCGATTATATCGTTTCACAAGACAACCCGACAATAGTTTCATAGAAGAAGAAGACAGCTATTCTCGTAGATTCAAAAAAGACATTCGATACTTTTTCGGAACCTCGTTAGAGGTTTTAGAAGAATTAGAGAAAGAAAAAAACACGTCTTTTTTTGATGCAGGAATACCAGCCAAGGACAAGAAGAAAAAAAAGAGTATAGACGAAGAGAAATTGGAACACCTACGCAAGCTCATACCAAAAGAACGATGTGAGCAATATGCAGTTCGCAATAATTTGAGCATCATTCCAGTAACAGAAGACTTTCATACTTGGTTCAGTAAAAAAATCTATGACAAACTCAAAACTGAAATTTCAGAAGACAAAGATTTCAATGCAGATTTGCTGTACACCGATGTCGCAGTCTATTCCGACTCAAAAGGCACTTTAAGCCCCGACATTGCCTACTTTAAATCTGTTGACAAATCCAAAGTTGGGAACTACCCCACTTTCAAATATGCACTTTGGGCGGCAACGATTGTCGGAGAGGAGGGCTTGGAGAATGCGCAGCAAAAAATGGACAACATTCTCAAAAAAGTTGTTACCATAGAAGAGGCGTTTTTATACGACCCGAAAACAAATAAATGGATGCGCTACTCTCGGAAGAAAGATAACAGCGTCATCATTGAAGAAAAATCCTATTCAAGGTTTCTCAAGAAGTATATGGGGGCATTTGTATAGATAGCTCAATAACTCTATATTATTATAGCGACAACAATATAGAGTTAAAGCAATGATAAATTTACATTACAACAAACTGAAATTCAATCATTTATAAAAGTGTTAAAAACTAATTATTAAATATATTATTATTGTCGTTCATTGTCATAAATTTGTAGCAAACAATACAGAACACTATAAAAATGAAATTATGAAAAAAGAGCAAGACACGAAGAAGAAAAATCCTAAGAAGGGCAAAATTCCTAAAGGATTAGGAATGGCTAGTCCAAAAAAAATCCACTCCTTAGCATGCAAAATACTTTACGATGGTCTGAGCGACCACACAAGGAAGAGGACAAACAAGCTGAGCAGAAAGTACTTAGACAGAGAAGCTCCCGTATATAGATGGGGAAAAAAAGGAGAAATAAAACCAGACGTAGCCTATTTTACATCCATTACGAGAGTCGATGACGTTAACGCTATTTACAAAGCACCTATTTTCGAAATTGAAGTAGTCGACAAGCATGGGAAAAGCAGATCTTTCAAGAATATTATTAGAGTCCTTGAAAGAGTAGCAAGCATCCAAGAGGCTTTTCTTTACAATTACGAAACTAAAGAGTGGACTCGCTATACTCCTAGAAATCGCAAAGGCGAAAAAACAGACTACTCAAGCATATTTGAAATTCATTTAAACACTTTAATAGAGAAATACCCTTATGATTAAGTTAAGGAAATACAAAGAAGTCATAAAAGATTTGTTAAAAGAAATTTCTGAAGAAGATGTTGAGCTCGCCGTTCATAGCGTTTGCGAAGGATATTTACAAACTACTTTGACTAGGAGAGAAGCTTTTATTGACTATCTGCTTCGTCCCTACTTAGAATTAGAGGTAACTGCAGACGGATTTGATGGCATCACTCCTAATTTTTCTCTCTTCAGATATAGAAATTGCTGTTACTGCGAATTTATTATCTATACAGCGTACAACAAAGTTGAAGATGAACGAAGACGAGAAATTATCGCATGTTTCCATCAAGACGACGAATTGCAAGAAGCTTTCCTATTCAACTTTGAAGAAGATCGACTATACCGTTTCACAAGACAACCCGACAATAGTTTCATTGAAGAGGAGAACAGTTATTCTCGTAGATTCAAGAAAGACATTCGACGTTTCTTCGGAACTTCATTAGAACTTTTTGAAGATATAGATATTCATATAAGTCTATCAGAGGACTATTTACGTCTATCCAAAAAACAAAGAGACGAAGAAGATAAGGCTTACGAAAGAAGAGTAGAATATGCGCACAAGCTTTTTGCAAGAGAACGCAGTGAGCAAAATGCAGTCCGCTATAATCTTGACAACATTCCCATCTCTGAGGATTTCTGCGCATACTACAGTAAAATAATTTATGAAAAACTCAAAATTGAAATTTCAGAAGGGAAAGATTTCAATGCGGATTTGCTATACACGGATGTCGCAGTCTACTCCGACTCAAACGGCACTTTAAGTCCCAACATCGCCTACTTTAAGTCTGTTGAGAAACCCCAAAAGGGTAACTACCCCACTTTCAAATATGCACTTTGGGTGATAGAGATTGTTGGCGAAGAAGGGTTAGAAATCGCGCAGCAAAAAATGGACAACATTCTCAAAAAAGTTGTTACCATAGAAGAGGCGTTTTTATACGACCCGAAAACAAATAAATGGATGCGCTACTCTCGGAAGAAAGATAACAGCGTCATCATTGAAGAAAAATCCTATTCAAGGTTTCTCAAGAAGTATATGGGGGCATTTGTATAGATAGCTCAATAACTCTATATTATTATAGCGACAACAATATAGAGTTAAAGCAATGATAAATTTACATTACAACAAACTGAAATTCAATCATTTATAAAAGTGTTAAAAACTAATTATTAAATATATTATTATTGTCGTTCATTGTCATAAATTTGTAGCAAACAATACAGAACACTATAAAAATGAAATTATGAAAAAAGAGCAAGACACGAAGAAGAAAAATCCTAAGAAGGGCAAAATTCCTAAAGGATTAGGAATGGCTAGTCCAAAAAAAATCCACTCCTTAGCATGCAAAATACTTTACGATGGTCTGAGCGACCACACAAGGAAGAGGACAAACAAGCTGAGCAGAAAGTACTTAGACAGAGAAGCTCCCGTATATAGATGGGGAAAAAAAGGAGAAAT